>NZ_CP151973.1:0-902500 GCF_038593205.1 Bacillus sp. FSL W8-1141
ATGGAAAATATTTTGGATCTGTGGAATAAAGCACTTCAAAAAATAGAGACAAAATTGAGCAAACCTAGTTTTGAAACATGGATGAAGTCCACTAAAGCCCATTCTCTTCAAGGAGATACGCTGACTATTACTGCACCTAATGAATTTGCGAGGGACTGGCTCGAGTCAAGATACCTTCACTTAATTGCAGATACCATCTATGAACTGACAGGCGAAGAGCTCAGCATCAAATTTATCATTCCTCAAAATCAGGACGAAGAGGTAGCCATGCCAAAATCTCCAATCAAAAAAATGTCGAAAGAAGAACCCGTTGAAATTCCACAAAATATGCTGAATCCAAAATATACATTTGATACTTTTGTTATTGGTTCAGGCAACCGTTTTGCTCATGCAGCTTCACTTGCAGTCGCAGAAGCACCAGCAAAAGCATATAACCCGCTTTTTATTTATGGGGGCGTTGGTTTAGGAAAGACTCACTTAATGCATGCGATCGGTCATTACGTCATCGACCATAATCCATCAGCCAAAGTGGTCTATCTATCATCTGAAAAATTTACAAATGAATTTATCAACTCAATCCGGGACAACAAAGCAGTCGATTTCCGTAATCGCTATCGGAATGTAGATGTGCTTTTGATAGATGATATTCAATTTTTAGCAGGAAAAGAACAAACACAAGAAGAGTTTTTCCATACATTCAACACACTTCACGAAGAAAGTAAGCAAATCGTCATTTCTAGTGACCGGCCGCCAAAGGAAATTCCGACACTTGAAGACAGATTACGCTCTCGATTCGAATGGGGCTTAATTACAGACATTACCCCACCAGATCTAGAAACGCGTATTGCGATCTTACGTAAAAAAGCAAAAGCAGAAGGTTTAGACATTCCGAATGAAGTCATGCTTTATATTGCCAATCAAATTGACAGCAACATTCGGGAACTGGAAGGTGCTTTGATTCGTGTTGTTGCTTACTCTTCTTTAATCAATAAAGACATCAATGCAGATCTAGCAGCTGAGGCGCTAAAGGACATCATTCCATCGTCGAAGCCAAGGGTCATTACAATTAAAGATATTCAAAGAATTGTAGGGCAGCAATTTAATATTCGTTTAGAGGATTTCAAAGCGAAGAAACGTACGAAGTCAGTTGCTTATCCAAGACAAATTGCCATGTATCTCTCTAGAGAAATGACCGACTCCTCTCTGCCTAAAATAGGAGAAGAATTTGGAGGTCGTGATCATACGACTGTCATTCATGCTCATGAGAAGATTTCGAAATTAATGGTTGAGGATGAACAGCTTCAGCAGCATGTCAAAGAAATAAAAGAACAATTAAAATAACCTAGCTGATATAATAAGTACGGGAAAATGTGAATAACTAGAGCATAGTCATACACAGTCTGTCCACATGTGGATAGGCTGTCTTTCCTTTCTTTCTACTGACTTATCCACATATTCACAAGCCCTACTAGTACTTCTACGATTTTTATTAAATAAATATATATACATGTCATTAAGAAAAATTAGGAGGACCACTATGAAATTCACGATTCAAAAAGATCGTCTTGTTGAAAGTGTCCAAGATGTATTAAAGGCCGTATCCTCTAGAACAACGATTCCTATTTTGACAGGGATTAAAATTGTTGCATCTGATGAAGGGGTTTCTCTCACAGGGAGCGATTCTGATATCTCAATCGAATCTTTTATTCCTCAAAGAGATGGAGACTTAGAAGTCATTACAATTGATCGACCAGGAAGTATTGTGCTGCAAGCCCGCTTCTTTAGCGAAATCGTTAAGAAACTGCCTATGTCTACAGTCGAAATTGAGGTAGAACAAAATCATCTGACCATCATCCGCTCTGGTTCAGCAGAATTTAATTTAAACGGCTTAGATGCTGAAGAATATCCGCATCTGCCACAAATTGAAGAGCATCATGCTTTTCAAATTCCAACAGATTTGCTTAAAAACCTTATCCGTCAAACGGTTTTCGCAGTGTCCACCTCAGAAACACGACCTATCTTGACAGGTGTAAACTGGAAGGTTGAAAAAGGTGAATTAATATGCACAGCAACGGATAGCCATCGTCTTGCTTTAAGAAAAGCGAAGTTGGATATTAACGAGGAAAGCTCGTACAATGTGGTCATTCCAGGAAAGAGTTTAACAGAGCTAAGTAAAATTCTTGATGATGGACAAGATCTTGTGAGCATCGTCATTACGGAGACACAGGTTCTCTTTAAAGCACAGAACGTGCTATTCTTCTCAAGGTTGCTGGATGGTAATTACCCAGATACAGCTCGCCTCATTCCGCAAGAAAGTAAAACAGATGTAGTGGTGAATACGAAAGAATTCCTTCAAGCGATTGATCGCGCATCACTTTTAGCAAGAGAAGGGCGTAACAACGTGGTGAAGCTTTCTGCTGATCCTGCGCAAAGCCTTGAAATCTCTTCTAACTCGCCTGAAATCGGTAAAGTAGTTGAAACGGTGCAAGCAGATGACATTAAAGGGGAGGATCTCAAAATCTCTTTCAGTCCGAAATATATGCTTGATGCTTTAAAAGTATTAGAGGGAACAGAGATTCATGTCAGTTTCACTGGCGCAATGAGACCATTCCTATTACGCACGCCAAATGATGATTCCATTTTGCAATTGATTCTTCCAGTTAGAACGTATTAATTTGGTCTAAAATGGCTGCTGTGTGAGCGCACAGCAGCTTTTTTCCTCGTTTCCTCAGCTTTCTTTCATCCCAGTTCGCTTTCCCCCTTTCCTTCTTGTCTTGTTTTTTAGTACAATTAGATATTAGTGATATTGAAAGAGGTCGATACAATGCCTAATCTGATAACGATTGAAACAGAAATGATTACATTAGGGCAGTTTTTGAAATTAGCGGAAGTCATTCAATCTGGTGGAATGGCGAAGTGGTTTTTAAGTGAACATGAGGTGTTCATCAATCAAGAGCCAGATAATAGACGGGGACGCAAATTATACCCAGGTGATGTTGTCGAGATAGAAGGTCACGGCACATTTCAAGTTGTGAATTAGAAACGGGTGACAATACATGTACATTCAAAGTCTGGCGTTAACTTCATACCGAAACTATGAACACACCGAGCTTCAATTCGACAATAAGGTGAATGTGATGATTGGTGAGAACGCCCAAGGTAAAACGAACCTGATGGAAGCGATCTATGTATTGTCGATGGCAAAGTCTCATCGTACGTCAAATGATAAAGAACTTATCCGATGGGACGAAGACTATGCTAAAATAGAAGGTAGAGTCATCAAAAAAAATGGTCCACTCCCCATGCAGCTCGTGATCTCAAAAAAAGGAAAAAAGGGCAAGGTCAATCACATTGAACAACAGAAACTCAGTCATTATGTTGGTGCCTTGAACACCATCATGTTTGCACCAGAGGATCTCAGCCTTGTGAAAGGTAGCCCGCAAATCCGCAGAAGATTCCTCGACATGGAGATTGGACAAGTGTCTGCTGTCTACTTGCATGATTTATCGCTCTATCAAAAAATCCTCACTCAGCGAAATCATTACTTGAAACAATTGCAAACAAGAAAGCAAACGGATCAAGCGATGCTAGAGATTTTAACAGAGCAGTTGATTGATGCGGCAGCGAAGGTTGTCAAAAGACGACTGACTTTTACGAAACAGCTCGAAAAATGGGCGCAGCCGCTGCATTTTGGGATTTCAAGAGAGCTGGAAACGCTCACGCTCCAATACCAGACGGCCATAGAGGTATCAGAAGCGTCAGACTTGTCGAAAATAAAAAATAGCTATGAAGAATCGTTTCAGAAACTAAGAGACAGAGAAATAGACCGAGGGGTGACGCTATGGGGGCCTCACAGAGATGATCTTCTTTTCTTTGTGAATGGTCGGGATGTTCAGACATATGGCTCTCAAGGGCAGCAAAGAACAACAGCTCTTTCACTAAAGCTGGCAGAAATTGATCTGATTCATGAAGAAATCGGTGAATACCCAATTCTTCTGCTCGATGATGTTTTATCTGAACTTGATGATTACAGACAGTCTCATTTGCTCCATACCATTCAGGGACGTGTACAGACCTTTGTCACCACTACGAGTGTTGAAGGCATCGACCACGCCACCCTGAAAGAAGCGGAAATTTTCAGAGTAGCCAGTGGAAAAGTAATTGACTGATAAATGAGGTGTGAGTCTTGTATATTCATTTAGGTGATGATTGTGTTGTTTCTACACGAGAGATTGTCGCAATTGTTGATTACAAAATGAGGTCATCTTCTGTTGTAGAGGAATTTCTTCAAAAACAAGAAGAACAAATCATTTCGTTGTCACAAGGGACACCCAAATCCATCGTCGTCACAACTGAATCCGTGTATTACTCTCCTCTTTCCTCAAGCACGCTCAAAAAACGTGCTTCATTTGTGATTGAAATTGAAGTCTAAAAGCTCAATTCATATAAATATATCGTTTAAGAAAAGTGTAGGTGAATGTACGTGGCAATGGAACAGCAACATAATAGTTATGATGAAAATCAGATACAGGTGCTCGAAGGACTAGAAGCGGTTAGAAAACGTCCAGGAATGTACATTGGGTCAACTAGTGCAAAAGGACTTCACCATCTTGTATGGGAAATTGTCGACAACAGTATTGATGAGGCTTTAGCTGGTTATTGTACAGACATTACAGTGCAAATTGAAAAAGATAATAGCATCACAGTGAAAGATAACGGCCGCGGAATTCCTGTTGGGATTCACGAAAAAATGGGACGTCCTGCTGTAGAAGTGATTATGACGGTTCTTCACGCTGGTGGTAAATTTGACGGCAGCGGTTATAAAGTATCTGGCGGTCTGCACGGTGTAGGGGCATCTGTTGTTAATGCGTTATCTACGACCTTAGACGTGACTGTATACCGTGATGGAAAAATTCATTATCAACAATTCAAACGCGGTGTTCCAGTTGGAGATTTAGAGATCATTGGTGAAACAGATGTAACAGGGACAACCACTCATTTTGTGCCAGATCCAGAAATTTTCACTGAAACCATTGAATTTGATTACGACACACTTGCTAACCGTGTACGTGAGTTAGCTTTCTTAACAAAAGGCGTCAACATCATCATTGAAGACTTACGTGATGGCAAAGAGCGAAGAAACGAATACTGCTATGAAGGCGGTATTAAGAGCTATGTAGAACATTTGAATCGCTCGAAGGAAGTCGTTCATGAAGAACCAGTTTACATCGAGGGTGAAAAAGACGGAATCACAGTTGAAGTTGCACTGCAATACAACGATTCCTATACAAGCAATATTTATTCTTTCGCCAACAACATCAACACATATGAAGGCGGATCACACGAAGCTGGCTTTAAAACCGGTCTGACGCGTGTCATCAATGATTATGCTCGTAAAAATGGCGTATTCAAAGATGGAGACTCGAATTTGAGCGGAGAAGATGTACGAGAAGGCTTGACAGCCATTATCTCTATCAAACATCCAGACCCTCAATTCGAAGGGCAAACGAAGACAAAGCTCGGTAACTCAGAAGCAAGAACCATTACCGACTCCCTCTTCTCCGAAGCACTTGAGAAATTCCTCTTAGAGAACCCTGATGCTGCAAAGAAAATTGTGGAGAAAGGTGTGATGGCAGCTCGTGCAAGAATGGCTGCCAAAAAGGCACGTGAGCTGACAAGACGTAAAAGTGCACTGGAAGTCTCTAGCTTGCCTGGGAAACTGGCAGACTGTTCTTCTAAAGATCCATCCATCTCTGAGCTTTATATCGTAGAGGGAGATTCTGCGGGCGGATCTGCTAAGCAAGGTCGTGATCGACATTTCCAAGCGATCTTACCGTTAAGAGGGAAGATCCTAAACGTTGAAAAAGCACGACTAGATAAAATTTTATCTAACAACGAGGTTCGTTCAATGATTACAGCGCTAGGGACCGGAATCGGAGAAGACTTCACTTTAGAGAAAGCACGTTATCACAAAATTGTGATCATGACTGATGCTGATGTTGATGGAGCGCATATTCGGACGCTACTCCTAACATTCTTCTATCGCTACATGCGTGAAATCATTGAAAACGGTTATGTGTATATTGCACAGCCGCCTTTATATAAAGTGCAGCAAGGAAAGCGTGTTGAATACGTGTATAACGATAAACAGCTAGATGAACTGTTAAAAACACTGCCTCAAACACCGAAACCTGGACTTCAGCGTTATAAAGGTCTTGGAGAGATGAATGCTACTCAGCTTTGGGAAACAACAATGGATCCTGATGCGAGAACACTTCTTCAAGTTACACTTGAGGATGCAATCGATGCTGATGAGACTTTTGAAATGCTAATGGGAGATAAAGTAGAGCCGAGACGTAACTTTATCGAAGAAAATGCACAATACGTAAAAAATCTTGATATTTAGATAGGTATCCCCCCTTGAGAGCAACCTTATTTCTTGTTTGGAATAAGGTTGTTTTTCAAGAAACAGGGGCGTGAAACGAATGTCCTGGTTTTCTGCGTTTCGTTGATTTTCTAGTAAATAAATGTGTATAAAGGCAAGATTATTGATATAATGGAGAATAGTCTTGTGAAGATAAATACATATTTACTCCCACATAATTTATTTCATGTGATACGTAAAGGGAGGTTCTTATAGTGAGTGAACAACATACACCAAATGTACGCGAAGTGAATATTAGCCATGAAATGCGTACGTCCTTTTTAGATTATGCAATGAGTGTTATTGTTTCGCGTGCATTACCAGATGTGCGAGACGGATTGAAGCCCGTGCATCGAAGAATTTTGTATGCGATGAATGACCTAGGTATGACAAGTGATAAACCATTTAAGAAATCTGCACGTATCGTTGGGGAAGTTATCGGTAAGTACCACCCTCACGGTGATAGCGCTGTATATGAAGCGATGGTTCGGATGGCGCAAGATTTCAACTATCGTAATATGCTGGTTGAAGGGCACGGGAACTTTGGTTCTGTCGATGGAGACGGTGCAGCAGCCATGCGTTATACCGAGGCACGTCTTTCTAAAATTTCGATGGAGATCCTGCGTGATATCACAAAGGACACCATTGATTATCAAGATAACTACGATGGCAGTGAAAGAGAGCCAGTCGTTATGCCTGCTAGGTTCCCAAACTTATTAGTGAACGGGGCAACTGGAATTGCTGTAGGGATGGCAACGAATATCCCGCCTCACCAACTAGGTGAAGTGATTGATGGGGTATTGGCAATTAGTCAAAATCCTGAAATGACGACACAGGAACTAATGGACATCATTCCAGGTCCAGACTTCCCAACTGCTGGACAAATCATTGGCCGAAGCGGTATTCGTAAAGCGTATGAAACAGGACGCGGCTCTATTACATTACGTGCAAAGTCAAATATCGAAGAAACATCTAGTGGTAAGCAGCGCATTATCATCAATGAGATTCCTTACCAGGTTAACAAAGCTCGTTTGATCGAAAAAATCGCTGATCTTGTCCGTGATAAAAAGATTGATGGCATTACAGATCTTCGTGATGAATCTGACCGTAATGGAATGAGAATTGTCATTGAACTACGAAGAGACGCAAACGTCCATGTTCTATTAAACAATCTTTATAAACAAACGACACTTCAAACGTCCTTCGGTATTAACTTGCTTGCACTTGTTGATGGACAGCCGAAAGTGTTGTCTCTCAAACAATGTCTTGAATATTACCTTGAGCATCAGAAAGTGATCATTCGTCGAAGAACGGCGTATGAATTGCGTAAAGCGGAAGCAAGAGCTCATATTTTAGAAGGCTTAAGAATTGCGCTTGATCACTTAGATGAGGTCATTGCCTTAATTAGAGGCTCTCAAACTGCTGAAATTGCAAGAAATGGTTTGATGGAAAACTATAGCTTGTCTGAAAAACAAGCACAGGCCATTCTCGATATGCGACTCCAGCGTTTGACTGGTTTAGAAAGAGAGAAAATAGAAGATGAATACAAAGGGCTTGTTGAATTGATTGCTGAATTGAAAGCCATTCTAGCAGACAATGAGAAAGTTCTAGAAATCATTAGAGAAGAATTAACAGAAATCAAAGAACGCTTCAATGATACGCGTCGCACAGAAATTGTGACAGCGGGTATAGAAACAATCGAAGACGAAGATTTGATTCCTGTTGAAAATATTGTGATCACACTGACTCATAATGGTTATATTAAGCGCCTGCCTGCATCAACATACCGCAGTCAAAAAAGAGGCGGTAAAGGTGTACAAGGAATGGGAACCAACGAAGATGATTTCGTTGAACAGCTGATCTCAACATCTACGCACGATACGATTCTCTTCTTCTCTAATAAAGGGAAGGTCTATCGAGCGAAGGGCTATGAGATCCCTGAATTCGGACGAACAGCGAAAGGGATTCCGATTATTAACCTTCTTGAAGTAGAAAAGGGAGAGTGGATAAACGCCATTATTCCAGTCAGCGAATTTGATGAAGATTCGTATCTCTTCTTTACAACAAGACACGGTGTATCAAAACGAACGTCATTGTCTCAATTTGCAAACATCCGTAACAACGGTTTGATTGCACTCAGCCTGCGTGATGAAGATGAATTGATGGCTGTTCGTTTAACCAATGGTGAAAAACAAATCATCATCGGAACGAAAAAAGGAATGCTCATTCGTTTCGACGAGACAGATGTTCGTGAAATGGGACGTACAGCAGCTGGAGTTAAAGGGATCACACTTTCTGAGGATGACATCGTCGTTGGAATGGAAATCCTTGAGCCAGATGCAAATGTATTGATCGTAACTGAAAAAGGTTATGGTAAATTAACGCCTGAAAAAGAATATCGTGTCCAAAGCCGTGGTGGTAAAGGTCTGAAAACGTGCAAGATCACTGACAACAACGGTCCGCTTGTTGCAGTGAAGGCGACTAACGCTGAAGCTGAAGAAGACTTGATGATTATCACAGGCAGTGGTGTCATCATTCGTATGGCCGTTTCAGATATCTCCACAACAGGCCGAGTCACTCAAGGTGTCCGTCTGATCCGTCTAGGTGATGATGAACATGTCGCTACAGTGGCATTAGTAGAACAATCACCAGAAGACGATGAAGAGAATAGTGAAGAAAACGTAGAAAATGTAGAGTCAGATCAAGAGCAATCTGAGTAAAAATAAAGCCGGTTTTTCACCGGCTTTATTTTTTTTTGAAAAAACATGATTTTTTTTGAAGTTTATAATGCTTTTTTCATAGATATGTGTTAATCTTTCAAAGGAGCAAAAAGAGGCTCTATTTTTTATCTCTTTCATAACAAAAACTTCTTAAAAAAATAAAATGTTTTTCAAGAAAAATGTTGACTATTGATAGAGATATATGATATATTTAAGTGGTCGCTTTGAGAGAGTGACAAACAAGTTCTTTGAAAACTAAACAAGACAAAACGTACCTGTTAATTCGAGTTTTTATAAAAAAATCCTATGATACATCATAGGTAGTCAGTCAAACTGGCGAAAAGCAAAACTTCGGTTTTGTACTTTTTCGGAGAGTTTGATCCTGGCTCAGGACGAACGCTGGCGGCGTGCCTAATACATGCAAGTCGAGCGGACAGAAGGGAGCTTGCTCCCGGATGTTAGCGGCGGACGGGTGAGTAACACGTGGGTAACCTGCCTGTAAGACTGGGATAACTCCGGGAAACCGGAGCTAATACCGGATAGTTCCTTGAACCGCATGGTTCAAGGATGAAAGACGGTTTCGGCTGTCACTTACAGATGGACCCGCGGCGCATTAGCTAGTTGGTGAGGTAACGGCTCACCAAGGCGACGATGCGTAGCCGACCTGAGAGGGTGATCGGCCACACTGGGACTGAGACACGGCCCAGACTCCTACGGGAGGCAGCAGTAGGGAATCTTCCGCAATGGACGAAAGTCTGACGGAGCAACGCCGCGTGAGTGATGAAGGTTTTCGGATCGTAAAGCTCTGTTGTTAGGGAAGAACAAGTGCAAGAGTAACTGCTTGCACCTTGACGGTACCTAACCAGAAAGCCACGGCTAACTACGTGCCAGCAGCCGCGGTAATACGTAGGTGGCAAGCGTTGTCCGGAATTATTGGGCGTAAAGGGCTCGCAGGCGGTTTCTTAAGTCTGATGTGAAAGCCCCCGGCTCAACCGGGGAGGGTCATTGGAAACTGGGAAACTTGAGTGCAGAAGAGGAGAGTGGAATTCCACGTGTAGCGGTGAAATGCGTAGAGATGTGGAGGAACACCAGTGGCGAAGGCGACTCTCTGGTCTGTAACTGACGCTGAGGAGCGAAAGCGTGGGGAGCGAACAGGATTAGATACCCTGGTAGTCCACGCCGTAAACGATGAGTGCTAAGTGTTAGGGGGTTTCCGCCCCTTAGTGCTGCAGCTAACGCATTAAGCACTCCGCCTGGGGAGTACGGTCGCAAGACTGAAACTCAAAGGAATTGACGGGGGCCCGCACAAGCGGTGGAGCATGTGGTTTAATTCGAAGCAACGCGAAGAACCTTACCAGGTCTTGACATCCTCTGACAACCCTAGAGATAGGGCTTTCCCTTCGGGGACAGAGTGACAGGTGGTGCATGGTTGTCGTCAGCTCGTGTCGTGAGATGTTGGGTTAAGTCCCGCAACGAGCGCAACCCTTGATCTTAGTTGCCAGCATTCAGTTGGGCACTCTAAGGTGACTGCCGGTGACAAACCGGAGGAAGGTGGGGATGACGTCAAATCATCATGCCCCTTATGACCTGGGCTACACACGTGCTACAATGGACAGAACAAAGGGCTGCGAGACCGCAAGGTTTAGCCAATCCCACAAATCTGTTCTCAGTTCGGATCGCAGTCTGCAACTCGACTGCGTGAAGCTGGAATCGCTAGTAATCGCGGATCAGCATGCCGCGGTGAATACGTTCCCGGGCCTTGTACACACCGCCCGTCACACCACGAGAGTTTGCAACACCCGAAGTCGGTGAGGTAACCTTTATGGAGCCAGCCGCCGAAGGTGGGGCAGATGATTGGGGTGAAGTCGTAACAAGGTAGCCGTATCGGAAGGTGCGGCTGGATCACCTCCTTTCTAAGGATATATGGAGCAGCGTACGTTTTTCGTCTTGTTTAGTTTTGAAGGAACTTGCAAAAGATCCTACAACATCATATCTTCGATATGAAAGATGGGCCTGTAGCTCAGCTGGTTAGAGCGCACGCCTGATAAGCGTGAGGTCGGTGGTTCGAGTCCACTCAGGCCCACCATCTTCTATTAAATCGGGGCCTTAGCTCAGCTGGGAGAGCGCCTGCCTTGCACGCAGGAGGTCAGCGGTTCGATCCCGCTAGGCTCCACCAACGTGTTCTTTGAAAACTAGATAACAATAAGTAATACATTCACATTGAATGCAATGCAAAGTTCATCACACATAGTGATTCTTTCTAAAGTAAGAAATGGTTAAGTTAGAAAGGGCGCACGGTGGATGCCTTGGCACTAGGAGCCGATGAAGGACGGGACGAACACCGATATGCTTCGGGGAGCTGTAAGCAAGCTTTGATCCGGAGATTTCCGAATGGGGAAACCCACTGCTCGTAATGGAGTAGTATCCATACTTGAATACATAGAGTATGAGAAGGCATACCCGGGGAACTGAAACATCTAAGTACCCGGAGGAAGAGAAAGCAAATGCGATTCCCTGAGTAGCGGCGAGCGAAACGGGAACAGCCCAAACCAAGAGGCTTGCCTCTTGGGGTTGTAGGACACTCTATACGGAGTTACAAAGGAACGATATAAGCGAAGAGGTCTGGAAAGGCCCGCCAAAGAAGGTAACAGCCCTGTAACTGAAATGTTGTTCTCTCCAGAGTGGATCCTGAGTACGGCGGAACACGTGAAATTCCGTCGGAATCCGGGAGGACCATCTCCCAAGGCTAAATACTCCCTAGTGACCGATAGTGAACCAGTACCGTGAGGGAAAGGTGAAAAGCACCCCGGAAGGGGAGTGAAATAGATCCTGAAACCGTGTGCCTACAAGTAGTCAGAGCCCGTTAACGGGTGATGGCGTGCCTTTTGTAGAATGAACCGGCGAGTTACGATCCCGTGCAAGGTTAAGCAGAAGATGCGGAGCCGCAGCGAAAGCGAGTCTGAATAGGGCGCATGAGTACGTGGTCGTAGACCCGAAACCAGGTGATCTACCCATGTCCAGGGTGAAGTTCAGGTAACACTGAATGGAGGCCCGAACCCACGCACGTTGAAAAGTGCGGGGATGAGGTGTGGGTAGGGGTGAAATGCCAATCGAACCTGGAGATAGCTGGTTCTCTCCGAAATAGCTTTAGGGCTAGCCTCAAGGTAAGAGTCTCGGAGGTAGAGCACTGATTGGACTAGGGGCCCCTACCGGGTTACCGAATTCAGTCAAACTCCGAATGCCGATGACTTATCCTTGGGAGTCAGACTGCGAGTGATAAGATCCGTAGTCGAAAGGGAAACAGCCCAGACCGCCAGCTAAGGTCCCAAAGTATACGTTAAGTGGAAAAGGATGTGGAGTTGCTTAGACAACCAGGATGTTGGCTTAGAAGCAGCCACCATTTAAAGAGTGCGTAATAGCTCACTGGTCGAGTGACTCTGCGCCGAAAATGTACCGGGGCTAAACGTATCACCGAAGCTGCGGACTGTTCTTACGAACAGTGGTAGGAGAGCGTTCTAAGTGCAGTGAAGTCAGACCGGAAGGACTGGTGGAGCGCTTAGAAGTGAGAATGCCGGTATGAGTAGCGAAAGACGGGTGAGAATCCCGTCCACCGAATGCCTAAGGTTTCCTGAGGAAGGCTCGTCCGCTCAGGGTTAGTCGGGACCTAAGCCGAGGCCGAAAGGCGTAGGCGATGGACAACAGGTTGATATTCCTGTACCACCTCCTCACCATTTGAGCAATGGGGGGACGCAGGAGGATAGGGTAAGCGCGGTATTGGATATCCGCGTCCAAGCAGTTAGGCTGGGAAATAGGCAAATCCGTTTCCCGTGAAGGCTGAGCTGTGATGGCGAGCGAAATTTAGTAGCGAAGTTCCTGATTCCACACTGCCAAGAAAAGCCTCTAGCGAGGTGAGAGGTGCCCGTACCGCAAACCGACACAGGTAGGCGAGGAGAGAATCCTAAGGTGATCGAGAGAACTCTCGTTAAGGAACTCGGCAAAATGACCCCGTAACTTCGGGAGAAGGGGTGCTTCTTAGGGTGTTAAAGCCCCGAGAAGCCGCAGTGAATAGGCCCAGGCGACTGTTTAGCAAAAACACAGGTCTCTGCGAAGCCGTAAGGCGAAGTATAGGGGCTGACGCCTGCCCGGTGCTGGAAGGTTAAGAGGAGCGCTTAGCGTAAGCGAAGGTGCGAATTGAAGCCCCAGTAAACGGCGGCCGTAACTATAACGGTCCTAAGGTAGCGAAATTCCTTGTCGGGTAAGTTCCGACCCGCACGAAAGGCGCAACGATCTGGGCACTGTCTCAACGAGAGACTCGGTGAAATTATAGTACCTGTGAAGATGCAGGTTACCCGCGACAGGACGGAAAGACCCCGTGGAGCTTTACTGCAGCCTGATATTGAATGTTGGTACAGCTTGTACAGGATAGGTAGGAGCCTTGGAAACCGGAGCGCTAGCTTCGGTGGAGGCATCGGTGGGATACTACCCTGGCTGTATTGACCTTCTAACCCGCTGCCCTTATCGGGCAGGGAGACAGTGTCAGGTGGGCAGTTTGACTGGGGCGGTCGCCTCCTAAAATGTAACGGAGGCGCCCAAAGGTTCCCTCAGAATGGTTGGAAATCATTCGCAGAGTGTAAAGGCACAAGGGAGCTTGACTGCGAGACCTACAAGTCGAGCAGGGACGAAAGTCGGGCTTAGTGATCCGGTGGTTCCGCATGGAAGGGCCATCGCTCAACGGATAAAAGCTACCCCGGGGATAACAGGCTTATCTCCCCCAAGAGTCCACATCGACGGGGAGGTTTGGCACCTCGATGTCGGCTCATCGCATCCTGGGGCTGTAGTCGGTCCCAAGGGTTGGGCTGTTCGCCCATTAAAGCGGTACGCGAGCTGGGTTCAGAACGTCGTGAGACAGTTCGGTCCCTATCCGTCGCGGGCGCAGGAAATTTGAGAGGAGCTGTCCTTAGTACGAGAGGACCGGGATGGACGCACCGCTGGTGTACCAGTTGTTCTGCCAAGGGCATCGCTGGGTAGCTATGTGCGGACGGGATAAGTGCTGAAAGCATCTAAGCATGAAGCCCCCCTCAAGATGAGATTTCCCATTCCGCAAGGAAGTAAGATCCCTGAAAGATGATCAGGTTGATAGGTCTGAGGTGGAAGCGTGGTGACACGTGGAGCTGACAGATACTAATAGATCGAGGACTTAACCTATATTCTAATGTGAAAAATGAACATTGTTATCTAGTTTTGAGAGAACATTCTCTCCATCAGGTTTGGTGGCGATAGCGAAGAGGTCACACCCGTTCCCATACCGAACACGGAAGTTAAGCTCTTCAGCGCCGATGGTAGTTGGGGGTTTCCCCCTGTGAGAGTAGGACGCCGCCAAGCTTTTCAAAGGATCAGTTCCAATCGGAACTGGTCTTTTTTGTGTTTTCTTCTAGCAGCATCATGATATAAGCCGGAAACTTGTCCTCGGCAATCTCCATATAACGTTCAATCATGACATAATCATCACTAATGTATTGAGATAAAAGCTCGTACCACCATTCTGTTTCGTAGCGGGCAATCATACTGAGATTATACATTAACAAGTAATGGCTGATGATCTCAGGAATCCCTAAAAAGGCATCTCGCGTTGATGGAATGAACCATTGATTCATTTCTAAATCATAATGAAGATGAGTAGCAAGAGCAGGGTTTTCTTCTGAAAATACATCAAATGTTAGTTTTTTAGCTTCTCGTTGCTTAAGCTTCCAAGTTGTATGGAACTCAAAATATTCAATAAAACGTTCGGCAGACATATTATAGAGCAAGGGAATATGATCTTGAATCAATATGCCATTTGCTTGCTCTACTTTCACTAAAGTCGCGGGCTGTTTTTGAAACTCCAGAATATGACCCATTTCAGGTATTTTTGAAAGGAGATTGATCATCGTAAATCGTTCATCTTCAAGACCATTTAAATGAAATAAGTGCTTTAATACATGCATACATAATCCGTTTCGCTGAATCTTGACTTCATCCTCACTAAAACGATAATGCTGCTTCTTTCTTTTTCTTGAGGTGACACCATGAGCTAAGACAGAGGTTTGAGAAGGATAGTCGGGATCCACTGTCAGCAAACATGCCTTTAACAGCTGTGCCATTCCATAAAACAATAAAATCGGTTTTAGTTCAAGTGGAGCTGATGCGGCTTGGTCATAAAATGTATGACCGTGCTTTAAAAAGTAAATAAATCGTTCACAGTTTTTATAGGCTTGTTGGTTTGCATCCTGAATATTCCGTTTCTCGTACTGTTGAAATAGAAACTTTTGGGAAGTTTCAAGTGAGTAAAAACGTTTTAAATCCTTCCATCCTGAACTTTTCATCTTCTTCCTCAACTCTCTTTATATTTTCTAAAAATTGCAACTGTTTGTTGCTTCCTTGACATGCTGTTTCCTAGTTGATAATCTACATATAATATTTTGCCGAAAAGAGGGGGATTTACTAATGTGGGAAAGTAAATTTTCAAAAGAAGGTTTGACGTTTGACGATGTGTTGCTTGTTCCAGCAAAGTCTGAGGTGCTTCCGCGTGATGTCAATTTATCAGTTGAGTTAACAAGCACTTTAAAGCTGAACATTCCAATTATTAGTGCAGGAATGGATACTGTGACGGAATCACAAATGGCGATTGCAATGGCACGTCAAGGTGGTCTTGGAATTATCCATAAGAACATGTCTATTGAGCAGCAAGCTGAACAAGTGGACAAAGTAAAACGTTCAGAGCGTGGTGTTATTACAAATCCATTTTTCTTAACACCGGATCATCAAGTATTCGATGCAGAACATTTAATGGGTAAATATCGTATTTCTGGTGTACCGATTGTTAATAACGAACAAGATCAAAAGCTTGTTGGGATTATTACGAACCGTGACCTTCGTTTTATTTCGGATTATTCAATGAAGATTAGCGACGTGATGACAAAAGAGGAACTTGTGACAGCTTCTGTTGGAACAACATTAGAAGAAGCTGAAAAAATCCTTCAGCAATATAAAATTGAAAAATTACCTCTTTTAGATGACGAAGGAACATTAAAAGGTCTCATCACCATCAAAGATATTGAAAAAGTGATTGAATTCCCTAACTCCTCTAAAGATGCACATGGCCGTTTAATTGTTGGTGCCGCTGTAGGTGTCACTGGCGATACAATGACTCGTGTGAAAAAATTAGTAGAAGCCAATGTTGATGTGATCGTCATTGATACAGCACACGGTCATTCTCAAGGTGTTCTAGACACTGTATCGAAAATCCGTGAAACGTATCCTTCTCTTAACATCATTGCTGGTAACGTTGCAACAGCTGAAGCAACAAAAGCATTGTTTGAAGCTGGAGCAGATATTGTAAAAGTGGGTATTGGACCAGGATCGATTTGTACAACACGTGTTGTTGCAGGGGTCGGTGTACCACAAATCACAGCGATTTATGACTGTGCAACAGAAGCAAGAAAGCATGGTAAATCTATTATTGCAGATGGTGGAATTAAATATTCAGGTGATATCGTGAAAGCATTAGCTTCTGGTGGACATGCTGTTATGCTAGGAAGCCTTCTTGCTGGTACATCTGAAAGCCCAGGAGAAACAGAAATTTTCCAAGGCAGACGTTTCAAAGTATATCGTGGTATGGGTTCTGTTGCTGCAATGGAAAAAGGAAGTAAAGATCGTTACTTCCAAGAAGATAATAAAAAATTCGTTCCAGAAGGTATCGAAGGACGTACACCGTATAAAGGACCAGTTGTTGACACTGTTTACCAACTTGTTGGCGGTATTCGCTCTGGTATGGGCTACTGTGGAACACAGGACTTACGTACTCTTAGAGAAGAAGCACAATTCATTCGCATGACAGGTGCAGGTCTTCGTGAGAGCCATCCACATGATGTACAAATTACAAAAGAATCACCAAACTACACAATTTCTTGATAAATTGTGACAATCAAATTACATTTGACAGGGTCTATGACTCTGTCTATTTTTTTTGTCTTTATTGTGATAAAATTTATACTGTTGTGTCGAAATAAGCCCTTGTGGATTAAATATATATGAAAAACGTCGAAAAAAGATGAATACGGAGGTATGACGATTGAACAGCAAGATGTTGAAACAGCTTATGGTCTCTATCCTTGCATTGGCATTGATTGTTACTGCATTTACCCCAATGTCCAAAGTAAAAGCGGCTGAAGATCCATTCAATGTGAATGCGAAAGCAGCCATCCTTATTGAAGCTTCTACAGGTAAAATTCTTTATAGTAAAAACGCAGAACAAAGACTGCCTATTGCAAGTATGGCAAAGATGATGACAGAGTATCTATTACTAGAGGCAATTGCTGAAGGCAAAGTGAAATGGGATCAAACATATACGCCAGATGATTACGTGTACGAAATTTCTCAGGACCGCAGTTTATCCAATGTTCCATTGAGAAAAGATGGTTCGTATACTGTCAAAGAACTTTATCAAGCAACGGCTATTTATTCAGCAAATGCAGCAGCAATTGGTCTAGCAGAGGTAATCGCTGGATCAGAATCAAAGTTTGTTGAAAAAATGAATGCAAAAGCAAAAGAACTTGGTTTAACCAATTACAAATTCGTGAATGCAACTGGATTAGAAAATAAAGACTTACATGGCAAACAGCCAAAAGGTACGGGACCTGATGAAGAAAGCGAAGTTTCCGCAAAGGATATGGCTTTGCTTGCACAGCATCTCATCAAAGATCATCCAGAAATTCTTGAAACAGCAAGCATCGCGAAAACAAAGTTCAGAGAAGGCACAGATGACGAAATGGACATGCCAAACTGGAACTTTATGCTTAAAGGACTTGTGAAAGAATATGAAGGCGTAGACGGTCTGAAAACGGGCTCTACTGATTCAGCTGGTTCTAGCTTCACAGGTACAGCAAAACGTGGTGACATGCGTGTGATCGCAGTTATCCTGAATGCTAAAGGGAATCTTCATACAGCTCGTTTTGATGTGGCGAAAAAATTGTTCGATTATGCCTTTAAAAACTTCACGATGAAAGAAATGTACAAAAAAGGCCAACAAATCAAGGGACATGAAAACATCGAAGTCGATAAAGGGAAAGATAAAGAAGTACCCGTCGTGACGAAAGAAGCTTTCTCTGTACCGGTTAAAAATGGTGACGAGAAGAGCTATAAAGCGAAAGTAAATATTGATAAAAAGAACCTAGAAGCTCCTATTAAAAAAGGAACAAAGGTTGGCATGCTGACGACTTCTTATTCTGGTGATGAGAAGGACTACGGCTATTTGAGTAAAGACCAATCAGGTGTTGAGCTTGTGACGAAAACAGGTGATGAAAAAGCAAACTGGTTCATCCTTGCAATGCGTGGTGTAGGTGGATTCTTCGCTGGCATTTGGGGCGGAATCGTCGACACAGTAAAAGGTTGGTTCTAATAAAAAAACTGCTCTCTATATATGAGAGCAGTTTTTTTATCGTTAAAAGAAAAGAGATTGTTTGTGGTTTTGAGGTGTAGACAAGGCCTGCTGAAAAATACCACATAACTTTTCCATACCTTCCGTCAGTGCCTTTTCATTCACATAAGAAAAACTGAGACGTATATAATTCTGCTTCGGCTCCCCAGGATAGCAGACAGAGCCAGGCAGGAAGGTGATTTGCTGCTTCCGTGCCTCATGTAATAGGGCACGTGTATCGACCCAGGAAGGAAAGCTAAGCCACAAATTGAGCCCGCCCTGTGGGATTTGCCACGTGACGTCCTTTGGCGCATGCTTTGTCAACACATCCATCATCAAATCGCGTCTCACCTTCAAGGCAGTTCTTAATTTTTTCGTATGATCGATCATTTTCTTGGAAGTGAGAAACGGTAAGATCGCCTTTTGGGTGAGAAGCGGGCTCCCTAAATCATTATTGGCTTTTGCAGCTAATAAACGGTTAAATATAGAGCCTGACGCTGTAATAATTCCAATTCTGCATCCTGGAGCCAGTGTCTTGCTTAATCCTCGTAAATAAATGACGTGTCCATCGTGATCTAGGCTTTTAATGGGTGCCGGCGGTTTCTTTTCAAAATAAAGCTCACGATAAGGATCATCCTCTACAATGAGACAATCAATGCTTTGTGCCAGTAAAAGCAGCTGTTTTCTTCGTTTCATCGACATACTGGCGCCTGTAGGACTGTGAAAAGTAGGAATGGTATAGATGAGCTTTGGTTTATATTTATCACAAATGCTTTGAAGCTGTTTCATGTTCATTCCTTCATGATCGACAGGAACCGTAATAATTCGTGCCCCTCTCCCCATAAAGACATCAATTGCGCCTGGATAAGTGGGCGCCTCCATGACAACTACATCATCCGGCCCGATAAATGTACGTGCCACTAAATCAAGTCCTTGCTGAGAACCGCTAGTGACAAGGATATTTTCAGGAGTAGAAGGAACATCTAATTTTTCTAGAAATGATTGAATGACCTGACGAAGCTGAAGGTCACCTTGTATTTCACCGTATTTTGACATGATTTGAGGATGCCGGGCTAGGACATGCTGCATTTCTTTTTCTAAATACCGGTTAGGTAAAAGACCAGGATCAATCATAGAGGAAGAAAGATTAATGGCTTCTTCGACATAGTGATACTGAGCGAATTGAGACCTTGGTAAATAATCTGGGATCGATAACTGCCAATCGAAAGAAGTAGATGATTGAACCGGGATGTCGGTTTGCTCATGCTGCTCATTCACAAACGTACCTTTCCCTTGTACAGTCGTTAAAAATCCGTCGTCTTTAAGCCGTGTATATGCTTTTGCTGCTGTGACAAGACTCACATTCAGCTGTTTCGCTAGATCACGTACAGTCGGCAGTTTATCGCCTTGCTGAAGCAGACCTGATTGAATGTGATCAACGATGGAAAAGTAAATCTGATTTGAAAGAGATGTATCTGAATGTCGATGGATATCAATATGCATGAAAATCCTCCAATGGGTGTGGAATTGTTATAGATGGTTTCGAATTGTTATAGATACATTATAACATGTTAATAACACTTAAAAGAGGAAATGATGCCTTTTTAACTATGAAACCTTGATATATAAGGGTTTCTTCTTTTTTATGAGCTAATTGAATTGTTATACTATTCTCTTTATTGTTATACTCTGTCGCTTGTATGATAAAGGTGTTGAATCAATCGAATAGACAAATGGGAGGAAACAATTGTGAGCAATAAGGGAACTGAACGAGTAAAACGTGGAATGGCAGAAATGCAAAAAGGTGGCGTCATTATGGATGTCGTCAATGCTGAGCAGGCAAAAATCGCAGAAGAAGCAGGCGCAGTGGCAGTAATGGCACTAGAACGGGTACCAGCTGATATCCGTGCAGCAGGCGGTGTTGCCCGTATGGCAGACCCAAGAATCGTGGAAGAAGTACAAAATGCAGTAACGATTCCAGTCATGGCAAAAGCACGTATCGGCCACATCGTGGAAGCTCGTGTTCTTGAAGCACTTGGTGTTGATTATATTGATGAGAGTGAAGTGCTGACGCCCGCAGATGAGGAATTCCATTTAAATAAAAATGAATACACAGTACCTTTCGTATGTGGCTGCCGTGATTTAGGTGAGGCGACTCGTCGTATTGCAGAAGGTGCATCTATGTTGCGTACAAAAGGTGAGCCGGGTACAGGAAATATTGTAGAAGCTGTTCGTCATATGAGAAAGGTCAATGCTCAAATTCGTAAAGTGGCGGCAATGAGTGAAGATGAATTGATGACAGAAGCCAAAAATTTAGGCGCACCTTATGAATTATTGCTTCAAATTAAAAAAGACGGCAAATTGCCGGTTGTAAACTTTGCTGCTGGAGGTGTTGCAACACCAGCAGATGCAGCATTAATGATGCAGCTTGGAGCAGATGGTGTATTTGTCGGCTCTGGTATCTTCAAATCAGACAATCCAGCTAAATTTGCAAAAGCGATTGTAGAAGCAACGACTCATTTCACAGATTACCGTCTAATTGCAGAGCTTTCTAAAGAGCTTGGAACAGCGATGAAAGGAATTGAAATTTCAAATCTATTGCCAGAAGAGCGTATGCAAGAGCGTGGCTGGTAATTAAGGGAGCGCAAACGAACATGCTAACAATTGGTGTACTAGGGCTTCAAGGAGCGGTGAGAGAGCATATTCAATCAATTGAAGCTTGTGGCGCAGCGGGAAAGATCATCAAGCGGGTAGAGGAGTTAGAAATTGTTGACGGTCTCATTATCCCTGGTGGTGAAAGTACGACGATGAGAAGACTCATGGATACGTACCAATTCATTGAACCGATTAAAGCGTTCGCTGCTCAAGGTAAACCGATATTTGGGACTTGTGCCGGTTTAATTATGCTGGCAAAGCATATAGAAGATCGAGAAGATGCTCATCTTGGACTGTTAAATGTATCTGTTGCACGTAATTCGTTTGGCAGACAGGTAGACAGCTTTGAAGCAGATGTAGAAGTGAAAGGACTGGATACGCCATTTACAGGAGTGTTCATCCGTGCGCCTCATATCATCAGCGCAGATGAGAGCGTAGAGGTCATGGCTGAGTATGACGGCAGGATTGTGATGGCGAAAGAAAACAATATCTTAGGTTGTTCTTTTCATCCAGAGCTGACAGACGACCATCGGTTAACACAGCTGTTTGTTGAGATGGTGGAGTCCTATAAAACGAAGCTTGCTGTATAAAACGGTTGAAAAGAGATAAAACTTATAGTACATTAAAATCACAATCAAAGATCGAAAAAGCGTTGACGGGAAATAGTAAGAAGCCCCTCTTTCTCAGAGAGCCGATGGTTGGTGAGAATCGGTGAAAGATGCATTCTGAATCCATCCTTGAGCGAAATGCCGAAACACGAAGTAAGCATTTACGGTGATGCCGTTACAGAGGAAAGAGGAAAGCATGCTTTTGGCGTGTTTTCAATCAGGGTGGCAACGCGAGAGCTCTCGTCCCTTTCATGGGATGAGGGCTCTTTTTATTTTTCGATAAAAAGGAGTGTTACACATGCTGGATATTAAACAACTGCGCACGGATTTTGATCAAATCAAAGAAAAATTAGCCCATCGAGGCGAAGATTTAGCGGATTTTGATAAGTTTGGTGAACTGGATCAAAAAAGAAGAGAATTAATCGGCAAAACAGAAGTATTAAAGAGCCGAAGAAATGAAGTATCACAGAAAGTGGCTGTTCTAAAAAGAGAAAAGAAAGACGCCGATCACATTATTCAAGAAATGCGTGAGGTAGGCGATGAGATTAAGAAGTTAGATGATGAATTAAGAACAGTAGAGGAAAGCCTGCAAACCATCCTATTCTCAATTCCAAACATCCCTCATGACTCTGTACCAGTCGGTGAAACAGAAGATGACAACATTGAAGTGAGAAAATGGGGCGAACAGCCAGCCTTCTCATTTGAACCAAAGCCGCATTGGGATGTAGCGGATGAGCTGAAAATTTTGGATTTTGAACGTGCAGGAAAAGTGACAGGAAGCCGTTTCGTTTTTTATAAAGGGCTAGGCGCACGGTTAGAGCGTGCACTTTATAACTTTATGCTGGATTTACACGTAGATGAATTTGGTTTTACTGAAGTACTACCACCTTATATGGTCAACAGAGCAAGCATGACAGGAACCGGACAGCTTCCAAAGTTTGAAGAGGATGCTTTTAAAATTCGAGAAGAAGATTATTTCCTCATTCCAACGGCTGAAGTGCCAATTACGAATATGCACCGTGACGAAATTCTTGAAGGAGAGCAACTGCCAATCAATTATGCAGCGTTTAGTGCTTGCTTTAGATCAGAAGCTGGTTCTGCTGGCAGAGATACGCGCGGACTCATCCGTCAGCACCAATTTAACAAAGTAGAGCTTGTGAAATTTGTCAGACCAGAAGATTCTTATGAAGAATTAGAAAAACTAACAAACCAAGCAGAAAAAGTTCTTCAATTATTGAACCTGCCATACCGTGTCATGAGCATGTGTACAGGAGATTTAGGCTTTACGGCTGCGAAGAAATACGATATCGAAGTATGGATTCCAAGCCAAAATACGTATCGTGAAATTTCTTCTTGCAGTAACTTTGAAGCGTTCCAAGCGAGACGAGCAAACATTCGTTTCCGCCCTGAGCCTAAAGCAAAGCCAGAACACGTCCACACATTAAATGGATCTGGTTTAGCAGTAGGAAGAACTGTTGCAGCCATTTTAGAAAACTATCAACAAGAGGATGGAACAGTGATTATTCCTGAGGTGTTACGTCCTTATATGGGAAATAAAGAAGTGATAAAATAAGATGCCGTCATGGCATCTTATTCTTTTTACCTAAACTTCTACAGCTTTTCTAAAATAAGCCGATAAAAGAACTAAAAGCATCTAGGAAAGAAGGAATAACCTTGAATAGGCTTGACTATTATGTTGAAATGGCTCAATTACTCAGAAAAGTTCTAGATGAAAGTGTTCTTTTCGGCATCACTGATACAGAAAAGGTACTTTGCTATTATCCATCGACCACAGTAGATTTTGGCATTAAAGTAGGGGACGCTTTAAACCCAGAGGACCAAAACGTGGCGACGACATTAAGAGGACAAGAATATGATGGGCATTTGCCAGAGTCTTTATATGGTTATGAAATTGCTGTAAAAGGTTATCCGATTTTTGATGAAGATAGAAAAGTGATTGGCTCTTTTTTAGTGGCTTTTTCACATCATCGTGAGAAGAAATTAAGCGGCTATATGGAACATATCAATAAAGTAGCGAAAGAGTTACAAGGTGGAATTGAGCAAATTGCTGCTCATTCTCAAGAACTGGCTGCGACAAGCTTAGAAATTAGCGAGCAGGCCGGAAGAGCAGAAGAGAAATCCGCAAACATTGAAGAAGTCGTCAAAACCATTGGCGGTATTGCGAGACAAACAAACCTGTTAGGACTCAATGCTGCAATTGAAGCGGCAAGAGCAGGTGAAAATGGAAAAGGCTTTGCTGTTGTTGCAGACGAGGTACGTAAGTTATCAGATGGATCAAAGGAAGCAGCTGAAACCATTAATGCATTTTTAAAAGAAATCCAAGACAGCATTGGTACTTTATCTGAAAATATCTCACAAATCAGCAGTTCAACAAACGAACAAGCTAAACAAGTGACAGACTTTACAAAGATAATTGAGTCATTAAATGATTTTAAAGAAGAGATGAATCTTTTTATAGAAGAAATTAGACAGGATACGTAATAGATGAAGAGCAGCCGATAATCGGCTGCTTTTTATAGGCTAAACATCATGCCAAAATCAAATGTTGAATTTTTTTTCGAAAAGATGTTGACTTAAAATAAGATGATATGATATATTAATTCTTGTCGATACGGAGGAATACCCAAGTCCGGCTGAAGGGATCGGTCTTGAAAACCGACAGGGGTGTCAAAGCCCGCGGGGGTTCGAATCCCTCTTCCTCCGCCATATTGATTTTACCTTAGTTGAATTGAAACGCATAAAAATTGGAAATTGTCAAACCGCTGCATTCGAGAAATGCAGCGGTTTTTTTTATTTTGTGTTAGAGCGATTTTTTTGAATAACAGAAGCAATTTCATGAAGAATTGGATCAAGTGAGCTTTCATCATGAAGTAAGTCATAATCTTCAATATTAATTTTAATCACAGGGCACAGATCAAATTGTTCAATCCATTCTGTATATCGAGTGTACATTTCTTCCCAATATGCTCGATCGGTTTGAGTTTCCATCTCTCTCCCGCGCTCTTCAATACGATGTAATATATGATCTAAATCCCCATGTAAGTAGATAAGGACATCTGGGTGAGGGAAGTAAGGTGTCATCACCATCGCCTCAAATAGACTCGTATACGTTTCATAGTCTACCTCTGACATGGTACCTTTGTCTGCGTGCATTTTAGCAAAAATACCAGTGTCCTCATAAATGGACCGATCTTGTACATAACCTCCACCAGACTCGAAGATTCGTTTCTGCTCCTTAAAACGTTCAGCTAGAAAATAGACCTGTAAATGAAAGCTCCATCTTTGGAAATCTGAATAAAAAGGCTCTAAGTATGGATTATCATCTACTTTTTCGAGAGAAGTTTGAAATCCTAGCTTGTCCGCTATTGTTTTCGTCATGGTCGATTTTCCGACACCAACTGTCCCTGCAATTGTAATGACAGCATCCTTTGGTATTTCAATATTTTTCATAGTACTTGCTCCTTTATGTTCTGTACAATTTGCTGGTAATCTTGCTGTGAGGAAACGAAGTCTGTATGATCGCCTTCAATTGTAATGATAGGAAGACCTGGGTCAGTTTGTTTTAAATGCTCGATGGCTAACTCATAATCTTCAATCAGGGTTTTTAAATAAGCTGGATCAATGTCTTCTTCAAAAGATCGGCCTCTCATCTTTATTCTATCAAGTAAGGTGGGAAGGCTGGCTTTTATATAGATCATGGCATTTGGTTTAGGAAGATCATCTGTCAGCAAGTGATAGATCTTTCTGTATTTATCCATGTGCTTTTTAGATAAGGTTCTTTCTGCAAAGATCATATTTTTATAGACATGATAATCAGTGACAATCGGCTGCTGTTTTTTGACATAGTTCTCTTCAATAGATTCTAACTGTTTAAACCGATTGCATAGAAAGAACATCTCAAGCTGAAAGCTCCATTGTTCCATATCTTCATAAAATTTATCTAAGAATGGATTTTCTTCTACAATTTCTTTTACTAAAGGAAATTGAAATTCCTTTGAAAGCATTGTAGCCAAGGTTGTTTTTCCGGCTCCAATTGGGCCTTCCACTGCAATAAAAGGGGCAGGATACATAGGCGTTCTCCTCTATCTATAAAGTTGTCAAACCAATGTATATTGTACCATACCCCTTCTGAGAGATAGAGCGTATGAATTACGATGTCGTTCTTTTTTCAATATTAAATTGATCTGATAACAATAACCAGTTTTGTGGGAAGGATAGACCTAATTTCCAGTAAGCAATTCCATTTAGGTTTAACTCTTTAATGAGATTAAATTTGGCTTGAATGGATCTTGCATCTTCAAACCAAACCTCATGTTCTTTGTTGTTAGCATCTGTATAACGGAAATAAGGTGCTTGTGCTGTTTCGTCATATAAAATGGATACATTATTCTCTCTAGCAATGGCGATCGCTTGTTGAGGGCTGACGGCTTTGGCGATAGGGCCTCCTTGAACATAAGGTAGTGTCCAATCATATCCATATAAATTCTGCCCCATCACAATTTTATTGGCAGGTATGACAGTCAGTGCATATTCAATGACTTGGCGGACAGGGCCGATCGGAGAGACGGCTTGTGCAGGCCCGCCGCTGTAGCCCCACTCATAAGTCATTAGCACAACATGATCAACAATCTTTCCAATTGCTTCATAGTCATGCGCCTCATACCATTTTCCTTTCTGTTCACTGCTTGTTTTAGGAGCGAGTGCCACAGAAATAGTCCAACCCTGTTGATGAAAACGAGTTGTTGCTTCTCTTAAAAATTGAAGGTAGGCTTCTTTATCAACAGGGCGTAAATATTCAAAGTCAAAATGGATTTCTTTTAATTGATACTTTTGAGCAACGCGGACGATTTCATTTAATAATGTCGTTTTGACAGATTGATTTGTTAAAAGGATTCGCCCGAGTTCATCACTAAATTTATCATTCTCTAGATTTGTGACTACCATGGATAAAACCGTTCTGCTTTGAGCGGCAATTTGAGGCAATTGATCTAATGGTGGCTCGCGAAGTGTTCCGTCTCTTTGCGCTTGAAAACTAAAAGCGCCGAGATGTGTTAAGTATGGAGATGCCTCTCTGGCTGCTTGCTTTAAATTTTCGCTGACTTGGTTTCCGCGTGGTTCTATATAAGCATTAGAATTAATATTTCTTTTCGGTCTTTGTGGAATATAAAGCAAGAAGCGAATAGGCAATATAGCTTCAGGTCGAATCCGATTCACACGTGCCAATTCTTCTACCGAAATTTGAAATCTTCTTCCAATTTGATAAAGTGTATCATTTTGTTTGACCTCATAAAATTGACCTCTAATAGGGATGACAATTGTTTGTCCAACGACTAGTTGATTTGGTGTTTCGATGTCGTTGGTCCGAATGATTTCATTTACCGTTGTTTTAAAACGCATGGCAATCTCATTTAACGTATCTCCTCTTTTGACAACATAAATTTGAATGGTCAACGCCCCCTTTGTTATTGCTAACAATTTATGAGGGTGATGGATAAATCATGTTTGATTTTCATCCGTGATCTCTTTAGTGGTTGTGATTTTGGCGAGAAGAACGTTCTCCATCATCGTTAAAGCGTACTCGTTGTCCCTATCATCATTTGAAGCAATACAATCTTTAGGTACAGTGAGGTTGTACTCTCGCATGTAAGCGTCATTTGCAGTGAACAGGACACAGATGTTTCCGGCAATTCCAGTTAAAATAAGTTCTTGCACACCTAATTCATTTAGGAGTGTCTCTAGTGCTGTTCCGTAAAAGGCAGAGTGCTTAGGTTTAATTAAGAAGTAATCATCTTTAGATGGTGCCATTTGCTCTAAAATAGGGGCACTTCTTTCGTTTTTACATGTTTCCATAACAGCTTTGATATCAGCCTTCCAGAGTCCATAGTGGTCGTTGATATAGATAATTGGCCAATTTTTCTTGAAAGCGTGTTGTTTAAGGGCTAAAATTTTATTGGTCATTTGCTCTGTTTTTTCAGCGAGCACATGTCCCATTTCGAAATCAAAATTATTGATCATGTCAATAATAAGCAGTGCCTTTTGTTGTTTTGGCAAATCAAGACCCCCTTTAAAAGATTGTGATAATATGTTAACCTCAATATCCTTTAAAAAAACATGAAAAGAGAGCCGTGCTATGACGAAAGATGAACAGTTTATGCAAGAAGCTATTTCTGAAGCTTTGAAAGCAAAACAAATAGGAGAAGTTCCAATCGGTGCCGTCATCGTTGTTGATGATCAAATTGTAAGCCGTGCTCACAATTTAAGGGAAAGTGAACAGCGATCAATTGCTCATGCGGAATTACTTGCTATTGATGAAGCGTGTAAAATGACTGGTAGCTGGCGTTTAGAAGATGCTGTACTTTATGTTACACTCGAACCGTGCCCAATGTGTGCAGGCGCTATTGTACTTTCAAGAGTGAAAAAGGTCGTTTTTGGTGCCTATGATCCTAAAGGTGGATGTGCTGGTACTTTAATGAATTTATTGGACGATGAGCGGTTCAATCATCAGTCTGAAGTCATTGGCGGTGTGCTTGAAAATGAGTGTGGTGAGCTGTTAAGTCAGTTCTTTCGAGACCTCCGTCAGCGTAAGAAGCAGGCGAAAAGTAAATGAATGGATGTCGTTTGCAATTTTATCACTTAGAAGGTATACTTATGTCTGCGTCACCAACAATTTAATATTCATTTTGCCGTGCTAAGCGGGGAGGTAGCGGTGCCCTGTACTCGCAATCCGCTCTAGCGAGGCCGAATCCCTTCTCAAGGTTCGTTTACTTCAAGGTCTGCCTTAAATAAGTGGTGTTGACGTCTGGGTCCTGCGCAATGGGAATTCATGAACCATGTCAGGTCCGGAAGGAAGCAGCATTAAGTGAAACCTCTCATGTGCCGCAGGGTTGCCTGGGCCGAGCTAACTGTTTAAGTAACGCTTGGGGTAGCGAATCGACAGAAGGTGCACGGTAAATCAATATTAAATGTAACTCATCTAGTTTATCTAGGTGAGTTTTTTGTTGCTATTGAAAGAATATATCAGTTGTTTTGTTTATACAAATAGTAAAAAAGCCATTTTCGGGTGAGGTATTTTTGGAGCAATTCATAAAGGGAACGAATGTTCTTGTTGATCTGACAGACATTTTCAGAAAGCAAGAAAACACGTTTTTAAATCAAGAAAAGTAAAAAGTCTTTAAAGGAAATGCTCTTTTTCGTTTATTAGAAAATAAAGGTGTACTTTTGAATTGATCGTTGCATCATGTATAATGAACATGATGATAAATGGAGGAGGGCGTATTTGTGAGTTATCAAGCTTTATACCGAGTGTTCAGACCTCAAGTTTTTGAGGATGTTGTTGGACAAGAACACATCACAAAAACGTTGCAAAATGCCCTTTTGCAGAAAAAGTTTTCTCATGCTTACTTATTTTCAGGTCCTAGAGGAACAGGTAAAACAAGTGCTGCCAAGATTTTTGCGAAAGCAGTGAACTGTGAAAAGTCACCTGTTAGTGAGCCGTGTAATGAGTGTGATGCCTGTAGAGGGATTACGACCGGTTCGATTTCAGACGTGATTGAAATAGATGCTGCCTCAAATAACGGGGTAGATGAAATTCGGGATATACGTGATAAAGTGAAATTTGCTCCTTCAGCGGTTACATATAAGGTTTATATTATAGATGAGGTACATATGCTCTCTATCGGGGCATTTAATGCACTTCTTAAAACGCTAGAGGAACCACCTGCTCATTGTATCTTTATTTTGGCTACCACAGAGCCTCATAAGATTCCTCTTACCATCATATCAAGATGTCAGAGATTTGATTTTAAACGGATCACGACAAAAGATATAGTTGGACGAATGGAGAAAATTGTAGATGCAGAAAGCCTAAATATACAAGAGGGTTCACTCGAGATTATTGCTAGTGCGGCAGATGGAGGCATGCGTGACGCACTCAGTCTCCTTGACCAAGCGATCTCATTTAGTGGTGAACAGCTCACAATTGATGATGCACTGCTCATTACAGGTGCTGTATCTCAGCATTTCATTAGTCAGCTTGCTGAAGCCATTTTTGAGCAAAATATTGCGATAGCGCTGGATACGTTAAATGAATTGCTTCAACAGGGGAAAGATGCCGCGAAATTAATAGAGGATATGATCTTCTACTTTAGAGATATGCTTCTTTACAAAACAGCACCGGATCTTGAAGGTGTCCTTGAAAAAGTCAAAGTCGACGATAAGTTTGTGGCTCTTTCAGAACGTGTGGCACCTCAGTTTCTTTATGAAACGATTGAAGTGCTGAATAAAAGCCATCAGGAAATGAAATGGACAAACCACCCTAGAATTTTCTTTGAAGTAGCTGTGGTTAAGCTCTGTCAGTCAACGGCTGGTGCTGTATCATCTCCGGCTGATTCCGACCTAACAGCGTTAACGAATAAAATAGACAGGCTGGAACAGGAGCTATCTAGGCTAAAAGCTGAGGGTGTTCCAATGACTCAGTCTCAGAGTCCTCAAGCAAAAACGGAAGCACCTCGACCTCAAACGAGTAATAAAAATGGTTATCGTGCACCTGTCGGTCGAATTCATGAGATTTTAAAAGAAGCGAAGCGACCGGAACTAGAAAAAATAAAAGGCAAATGGGGAGAGCTTCTTGCTCAATTAAAACAGCAAAATAAGGTATCTCACGCTGCGCTATTAACAGATAGTGAACCAGTTGCGGCGGCAACTCATGCCTTTGTTTTAAAATTCAAATTTGAAATACATTGTAAGATGGTGGCCGAAGATAAAAGTGGTGTTCGAACCAATCTTGAGCAACTGCTAGAATCTATGCTAGGAAAAAGAGTGGAATTAGTTGGCGTTCCTGACGCTCAATGGGGTAAAATAAGAGAAGAATTTTTAAGAGATCATCAGCCTGAAGAACAAGCAGATGGTCAGGCAGCTTCTGCTGAAGAAGATCCATTAATTGCAGAAGCAAAGAAGTTAGTAGGAACCGATTTAATTGAAATTAAAGATTAACAATTTGAAAGAGAGTGGTGTTCATATGCGCGGTGGAATGGGAAATATGCAAAAAATGATGAAACAAATGCAAAAAATGCAGAAGGATATGGCTAAGGCTCAAGAAGAGCTTGCAGAAAAAGTCCTTGAAGGTACGGCAGGTGGCGGCATGGTCACTGTAAAAGTAAATGGACAAAAAGAAGTCGTTGATGTGGCGATTAATGAAGAAGTTGTTGATCCTGAAGACATCGATATGCTTCAAGACCTTGTACTTGCAGCAACAAATGATGCATTGAAAAAAGTTGATGAACTAACGAATGAAACAATGGGTCAATTCACAAAAGGAATGAACATGCCAGGTTTATTCTAGGAGGAATAACTGAAGATGCAATATCCTGAACCAATATCAAAGCTGATTGATAGCTTTATGAAATTGCCAGGAATCGGACCTAAAACTGCGGTCCGTCTGGCTTTTTTTGTTCTTAGTATGCAAGAAGATGTCGTGCTGGATTTTGCGAAGGCACTTGTTAATGCAAAGCGTAATTTAACTTATTGTTCTGTTTGCGGACATATCACCGACCAGGATCCTTGCTATATTTGTGAAGATACAAGAAGAGATCAATCTGTGATCTGTGTCGTGCAGGATCCAAAAGATGTGATCGCAATGGAAAAAATGAAAGAATACAACGGCTTATATCATGTGCTTCATGGTGCTATTTCACCAATGGACGGAATTGGGCCAGAGGATATTAAAATTCCTGACCTATTAAAAAGATTGCAAGACGATCAAGTCACAGAGGTCATTCTTGCAACCAATCCAAACATTGAGGGAGAAGCGACAGCCATGTATATCTCTAGATTGTTGAAACCATCAGGAATTAAACTCTCTCGCATTGCTCACGGACTCCCAGTAGGTGGAGATTTAGAGTATGCGGATGAAGTCACACTTTCTAAGGCTCTAGAAGGCAGACGTGAGATGTAGGAAGGAGAAGTACGGTACATGGGTTTTCTTCGCAGAAAATCAATTCGAAAAGAATTCGATGAGATATTAATTCAACAGCTTTTTAAGCAAAAGGAAGAATGGAACAGACAAAAAAAGCTTGTCGCAAATAGCGTTGAGCCTTCACCGGACATTCTATTCGAATTAAAGCTTGCTCAAGCGAAGTACTTTTTCTATCTGAGAGAAGCGAAAAAGAGAAATTTACGTTTAAACAACTGGAGATAGCAGGTCTATTTTCCATAATCCTCTCATATGCTTGTACTATTCATATGAAGAGGAGATGAGAGGATTATGGAACCTGTTATTGTGATTGGTTCAATTTTGTTAGCTGTTTTATTGTTGTTTATGTCGGGTGTTCAAGCGAATCCATTCAAATGGTTAGGGCTTATCGGAATAAAATTTGTCGCAGGCGCTCTTTTTTTATTTTGTCTCAATTTATTCGGCGAGAGTTTAGGGCTTCATGTTTCCATTAACCCTGTAACGAGCGGAATTAGTGGTTTGTTGGGCATTCCAGGTGTAGCAGCTTTAGTCGTAATTGAAAAGTTTATTATTTAATGCAAAATATTGTTGACTTTGATTATATATGGTGGTAAATTAATATACGTCGCTGATGACGAAGAAACGAAAAAACATAATAACAAAAAAGTTGTTGACACTAACAACTTGGATGTGATAAGATGTTCTAGTCGCTTCTGAAGCGGTAAACAAGTTCTTTGAAAACTAAACAAGACAAAACGTACCTGTTAATTCGAGTTTTTATAAAAAAATCCTATGATATATCATAGGTAGTCAGTCAAACTGGCGAAAAGCAAAACTTCGGTTTTGTACTTTTTCGGAGAGTTTGATCCTGGCTCAGGACGAACGCTGGCGGCGTGCCTAATACATGCAAGTCGAGCGGACAGAAGGGAGCTTGCTCCCGGATGTTAGCGGCGGACGGGTGAGTAACACGTGGGTAACCTGCCTGTAAGACTGGGATAACTCCGGGAAACCGGAGCTAATACCGGATAGTTCCTTGAACCGCATGGTTCAAGGATGAAAGACGGTTTCGGCTGTCACTTACAGATGGACCCGCGGCGCATTAGCTAGTTGGTGAGGTAACGGCTCACCAAGGCGACGATGCGTAGCCGACCTGAGAGGGTGATCGGCCACACTGGGACTGAGACACGGCCCAGACTCCTACGGGAGGCAGCAGTAGGGAATCTTCCGCAATGGACGAAAGTCTGACGGAGCAACGCCGCGTGAGTGATGAAGGTTTTCGGATCGTAAAGCTCTGTTGTTAGGGAAGAACAAGTGCAAGAGTAACTGCTTGCACCTTGACGGTACCTAACCAGAAAGCCACGGCTAACTACGTGCCAGCAGCCGCGGTAATACGTAGGTGGCAAGCGTTGTCCGGAATTATTGGGCGTAAAGGGCTCGCAGGCGGTTTCTTAAGTCTGATGTGAAAGCCCCCGGCTCAACCGGGGAGGGTCATTGGAAACTGGGAAACTTGAGTGCAGAAGAGGAGAGTGGAATTCCACGTGTAGCGGTGAAATGCGTAGAGATGTGGAGGAACACCAGTGGCGAAGGCGACTCTCTGGTCTGTAACTGACGCTGAGGAGCGAAAGCGTGGGGAGCGAACAGGATTAGATACCCTGGTAGTCCACGCCGTAAACGATGAGTGCTAAGTGTTAGGGGGTTTCCGCCCCTTAGTGCTGCAGCTAACGCATTAAGCACTCCGCCTGGGGAGTACGGTCGCAAGACTGAAACTCAAAGGAATTGACGGGGGCCCGCACAAGCGGTGGAGCATGTGGTTTAATTCGAAGCAACGCGAAGAACCTTACCAGGTCTTGACATCCTCTGACAACCCTAGAGATAGGGCTTTCCCTTCGGGGACAGAGTGACAGGTGGTGCATGGTTGTCGTCAGCTCGTGTCGTGAGATGTTGGGTTAAGTCCCGCAACGAGCGCAACCCTTGATCTTAGTTGCCAGCATTCAGTTGGGCACTCTAAGGTGACTGCCGGTGACAAACCGGAGGAAGGTGGGGATGACGTCAAATCATCATGCCCCTTATGACCTGGGCTACACACGTGCTACAATGGACAGAACAAAGGGCTGCGAGACCGCAAGGTTTAGCCAATCCCACAAATCTGTTCTCAGTTCGGATCGCAGTCTGCAACTCGACTGCGTGAAGCTGGAATCGCTAGTAATCGCGGATCAGCATGCCGCGGTGAATACGTTCCCGGGCCTTGTACACACCGCCCGTCACACCACGAGAGTTTGCAACACCCGAAGTCGGTGAGGTAACCTTTATGGAGCCAGCCGCCGAAGGTGGGGCAGATGATTGGGGTGAAGTCGTAACAAGGTAGCCGTATCGGAAGGTGCGGCTGGATCACCTCCTTTCTAAGGATATATGGAGCAGCGTACGTTTTTCGTCTTGTTTAGTTTTGAAGGAACTTGCAAAAGATCCTACAACATCATATCTTCGATATGAAAGATGGGCCTGTAGCTCAGCTGGTTAGAGCGCACGCCTGATAAGCGTGAGGTCGGTGGTTCGAGTCCACTCAGGCCCACCATCTTCTATTAAATCGGGGCCTTAGCTCAGCTGGGAGAGCGCCTGCCTTGCACGCAGGAGGTCAGCGGTTCGATCCCGCTAGGCTCCACCAACGTGTTCTTTGAAAACTAGATAACAATAAGTAATACATTCACATTGAATGCAATGCAAAGTTCATCACACATAGTGATTCTTTCTAAAGTAAGAAATGGTTAAGTTAGAAAGGGCGCACGGTGGATGCCTTGGCACTAGGAGCCGATGAAGGACGGGACGAACACCGATATGCTTCGGGGAGCTGTAAGCAAGCTTTGATCCGGAGATTTCCGAATGGGGAAACCCACTGCTCGTAATGGAGTAGTATCCATACTTGAATACATAGAGTATGAGAAGGCATACCCGGGGAACTGAAACATCTAAGTACCCGGAGGAAGAGAAAGCAAATGCGATTCCCTGAGTAGCGGCGAGCGAAACGGGAACAGCCCAAACCAAGAGGCTTGCCTCTTGGGGTTGTAGGACACTCTATACGGAGTTACAAAGGAACGATATAAGCGAAGAGGTCTGGAAAGGCCCGCCAAAGAAGGTAACAGCCCTGTAACTGAAATGTTGTTCTCTCCAGAGTGGATCCTGAGTACGGCGGAACACGTGAAATTCCGTCGGAATCCGGGAGGACCATCTCCCAAGGCTAAATACTCCCTAGTGACCGATAGTGAACCAGTACCGTGAGGGAAAGGTGAAAAGCACCCCGGAAGGGGAGTGAAATAGATCCTGAAACCGTGTGCCTACAAGTAGTCAGAGCCCGTTAACGGGTGATGGCGTGCCTTTTGTAGAATGAACCGGCGAGTTACGATCCCGTGCAAGGTTAAGCAGAAGATGCGGAGCCGCAGCGAAAGCGAGTCTGAATAGGGCGCATGAGTACGTGGTCGTAGACCCGAAACCAGGTGATCTACCCATGTCCAGGGTGAAGTTCAGGTAACACTGAATGGAGGCCCGAACCCACGCACGTTGAAAAGTGCGGGGATGAGGTGTGGGTAGGGGTGAAATGCCAATCGAACCTGGAGATAGCTGGTTCTCTCCGAAATAGCTTTAGGGCTAGCCTCAAGGTAAGAGTCTCGGAGGTAGAGCACTGATTGGACTAGGGGCCCCTACCGGGTTACCGAATTCAGTCAAACTCCGAATGCCGATGACTTATCCTTGGGAGTCAGACTGCGAGTGATAAGATCCGTAGTCGAAAGGGAAACAGCCCAGACCGCCAGCTAAGGTCCCAAAGTATACGTTAAGTGGAAAAGGATGTGGAGTTGCTTAGACAACCAGGATGTTGGCTTAGAAGCAGCCACCATTTAAAGAGTGCGTAATAGCTCACTGGTCGAGTGACTCTGCGCCGAAAATGTACCGGGGCTAAACGTATCACCGAAGCTGCGGACTGTTCTTACGAACAGTGGTAGGAGAGCGTTCTAAGTGCAGTGAAGTCAGACCGGAAGGACTGGTGGAGCGCTTAGAAGTGAGAATGCCGGTATGAGTAGCGAAAGACGGGTGAGAATCCCGTCCACCGAATGCCTAAGGTTTCCTGAGGAAGGCTCGTCCGCTCAGGGTTAGTCGGGACCTAAGCCGAGGCCGAAAGGCGTAGGCGATGGACAACAGGTTGATATTCCTGTACCACCTCCTCACCATTTGAGCAATGGGGGGACGCAGGAGGATAGGGTAAGCGCGGTATTGGATATCCGCGTCCAAGCAGTTAGGCTGGGAAATAGGCAAATCCGTTTCCCGTGAAGGCTGAGCTGTGATGGCGAGCGAAATTTAGTAGCGAAGTTCCTGATTCCACACTGCCAAGAAAAGCCTCTAGCGAGGTGAGAGGTGCCCGTACCGCAAACCGACACAGGTAGGCGAGGAGAGAATCCTAAGGTGATCGAGAGAACTCTCGTTAAGGAACTCGGCAAAATGACCCCGTAACTTCGGGAGAAGGGGTGCTTCTTAGGGTGTTAAAGCCCCGAGAAGCCGCAGTGAATAGGCCCAGGCGACTGTTTAGCAAAAACACAGGTCTCTGCGAAGCCGTAAGGCGAAGTATAGGGGCTGACGCCTGCCCGGTGCTGGAAGGTTAAGAGGAGCGCTTAGCGTAAGCGAAGGTGCGAATTGAAGCCCCAGTAAACGGCGGCCGTAACTATAACGGTCCTAAGGTAGCGAAATTCCTTGTCGGGTAAGTTCCGACCCGCACGAAAGGCGCAACGATCTGGGCACTGTCTCAACGAGAGACTCGGTGAAATTATAGTACCTGTGAAGATGCAGGTTACCCGCGACAGGACGGAAAGACCCCGTGGAGCTTTACTGCAGCCTGATATTGAATGTTGGTACAGCTTGTACAGGATAGGTAGGAGCCTTGGAAACCGGAGCGCTAGCTTCGGTGGAGGCATCGGTGGGATACTACCCTGGCTGTATTGACCTTCTAACCCGCTGCCCTTATCGGGCAGGGAGACAGTGTCAGGTGGGCAGTTTGACTGGGGCGGTCGCCTCCTAAAATGTAACGGAGGCGCCCAAAGGTTCCCTCAGAATGGTTGGAAATCATTCGCAGAGTGTAAAGGCACAAGGGAGCTTGACTGCGAGACCTACAAGTCGAGCAGGGACGAAAGTCGGGCTTAGTGATCCGGTGGTTCCGCATGGAAGGGCCATCGCTCAACGGATAAAAGCTACCCCGGGGATAACAGGCTTATCTCCCCCAAGAGTCCACATCGACGGGGAGGTTTGGCACCTCGATGTCGGCTCATCGCATCCTGGGGCTGTAGTCGGTCCCAAGGGTTGGGCTGTTCGCCCATTAAAGCGGTACGCGAGCTGGGTTCAGAACGTCGTGAGACAGTTCGGTCCCTATCCGTCGCGGGCGCAGGAAATTTGAGAGGAGCTGTCCTTAGTACGAGAGGACCGGGATGGACGCACCGCTGGTGTACCAGTTGTTCTGCCAAGGGCATCGCTGGGTAGCTATGTGCGGACGGGATAAGTGCTGAAAGCATCTAAGCATGAAGCCCCCCTCAAGATGAGATTTCCCATTCCGCAAGGAAGTAAGATCCCTGAAAGATGATCAGGTTGATAGGTCTGAGGTGGAAGCGTGGTGACACGTGGAGCTGACAGATACTAATAGATCGAGGACTTAACCTATATTCTAATGTGAAAAATGAACATTGTTATCTAGTTTTGAGAGAACATTCTCTCCATCAGGTTTGGTGGCGATAGCGAAGAGGTCACACCCGTTCCCATACCGAACACGGAAGTTAAGCTCTTCAGCGCCGATGGTAGTTGGGGGTTTCCCCCTGTGAGAGTAGGACGCCGCCAAGCTTTTCAAAGGATCAGTTCCAGTCGGAACTGGTCTTTTTTGTGTTTTAAAAAAGGAACAAACACTCGATCTGGCATGGATACATATACTAAACTATCATCTAAAACATTCTTAATTTTGTATACAATTGAAAGCGCTAGGGCATACTGAAGCTATAAGTGGAGGTGTCACAATGAGCAAAAAAGAGCGAGAAGCAATTTGTTTGATTTGTGAAGAGAAAAAAACAAAGGGAATTTATTTATATCATCAGTTTTTATGCCGAGATTGTGAACGGAAGTTAATTTCTACATCAACCTCGGATCCTAGTTATGCTGATTATGTAAGAAAGCTTAAAAATCTTCATACGCCGCCTTTGTATTCATAGACCATTAGATGGTCTTTTTTTATGGGCAATCGGGGATTGGGCCTGTTTTTTGGAACTTAGTTTGGACATCAACCGTAATAAATAATAAGATAAACAGAGAGCCTGATTATTCATAGGAGTCGATGAACATGAAATCAATTTTTTACACATTTGCATGGGCCGTTCTCTCTACTCTTTTTTCGCTGGTGATTTTAACTGTCAGTATTGGTGTTTTCCATCATCATGTTGGATTATCGATACTGTATGCGATGATTGGGTGGGGTGTGATGTTTGCAGGAAGCCGATGGGCTGCCTTCCAGTTGTTTTTGAAGAAACACGGACTGTCTCGCAGTGATTATGTATATATTAAACAGCACTTAAAAGAAGCTGGGCAAAAGCTGGTTCGTTTGAAGAAAGCTTTATTTGCTGTGAAGAACGTACAGACGATCAAGCATAATTATGAAATTCTTCGGCTTGCACGACGCATCTATACGATAACAAAAAAGGAACCGAACCGGTTTTATGATGCACAGCGGTTTTATTTTGAGAGTTTGGATTCTGTTGTTGAATTAACTGAGAAATATGCACTGCTGTATAATCAGCCGAATCGTAGCCATGAGCTTGAAATGACATTAAGCCAAACTCGAGTCACGCTGACTGAACTGCAAAAGCAATTAACGAATGATTTACAGCAAGTTTTAGGAAGAGATATAGAAGCACTTCATATTGAACTGGAAGTGGCCGATAAAATGATTAAAAAATAGATATGAAAGGAGTCAAACTCGATGAAACCAGAAGATCCAGTCATACCACCAGCCCCATCTACTACAGATCTTCCGTTTCGGGTGTTTGATACCTTATCTGATGAGGAAAAGCAGGAGGCGCTACAACGAACTGAGAAGATCCCTGACCATCCACAAAAACTTCTTTTCTATGGCACACGTGTGCAGGAACGATTGTTAGAACAATCAAAACAAATGATGCAATATGTGGAGAAAAAAGATATTGACCAAATCGGAGACGTTCTAGAAGCTTTTTTACAGCAACTGCATTTAGTGGAGCCAGAGGATTTATTGCCAAAGAAGCGAGGCTTTTTTTTAAGGTTATTTCAGCGAGAAAAGCGTTCTACTCAGGAGATCATATCTCGTTTTAAACAAGCAGAAGCACAGATAGAGAGATTGTCAGCAAGGCTTCGTTACGCAAGAGGCGTGTTAATTTCGGACCATAAGTTATTGGAGCGTTTATTTGAAGAAAATCAATCATACTTTCAAGAGATGACGTTACAGGTTGCAGCAGTTGAAGCAAAATTGACGCTGTTAGAGCAACATGCCCTAACAGAATCACAGTCACATGATCGGACATTAGAGGAACAATTGATGAGTCGGGAAGTCGATGAAGAAGAATATATGGAGAGATTAAAAGAACGGAAGTATGATTTGTTGTTGAGCCGTCAAATCGCACTGCAATGTAATGCCCAAATTCGAATGATTCAGCATACAAACCATACATTAGCCAATCATATTCAATCAACTGTTTCCGCATCAATTCCTTTATGGATTAACCAAATGTCGATTGCGTTCAATCATATTCAGCAGCGAGCCAATTCAGCGCTTGAGCAGCGTATCCAGCAAACATATGAACAGGTATCGAAGCAGCAAGGACGGTTGCTTGAAGATGCATCCTTAACGCCTATAGATACGTTGAAAAAGGTTCAGCGCCAATTTGCCGAAACATTGCAGGAAACGTTGCAGGTAAAAGAACATGGGAGCCAAGAACGAGCTCATTTAAAAAGTAGCATTCATGAGGCAGAGCAGAAGCTGGTGAATCATAAACCAATAAAGGAATGAGAATCCATCTTTCAGTTCACTTGTTTGAACGTTATAATAGATATAAGATATCGTTTAAGTGAAAAGGGTCGATTTGTTTGAAAACACCTTTATATACAGCATTATCACAACATGCGGAAAAGAAGCCCTATTCTTTTCACGTTCCGGGACATCACAATGGAGATGTCTTTTTTGATGAGGCACGGTCCTATTATGCATCCATTCTTCAGCTCGATGTGACAGAACTTGAAGGTCTAGATGATCTTCACCATCCGACTGGGGTGATTCAAGAGGCAGAGGATTTATTGGCAAAGCTATATGGAGCTAAACAAAGTTTTTTCCTTGTGAATGGCACAACCGTTGGCAATTTGGCGATGGTGATGTCTGCGTGTCAGGCTGGGGAGGGCATTTTCGTTCAGCGAAATTGTCATAAGTCTGTGTTCCATGCGATTGAGCTTGCGGGAGCGACGCCTATTATGTTAGAAACTGAGAGTGATCCGCACTTGCACGTCCCAACTCATGTGACGGAGGAAACAGTCAAACAAGCTATGGCGACACATCCTAACTGCCGGGCAATCGTTTTGACATATCCGAACTACTACGGACATGCAGCTGATTTATCAGGGCTCATTCAAATGTGTCATGAAGCTGGCATCATTGTATTAGTTGATGAGGCACATGGTGCTCATTTTGTATTAGGCGGTGCCTTTCCTCCTTCTGCCCTTTCCTATGGAGCAGACGTGGTGGTACAATCAGCACATAAAACCCTTCCGGCAATGACGATGGGGTCTTATCTCCATCTTCAAGGAGACCGAATTGATGTGAAGCGGATGAAGACTTTATTAACGATGCTTCAAAGCAGTTCACCTTCCTATCCAATTATGGCTTCGTTAGATGTGGCGAGAGCTTATGTGGAGGAGTTGAAGGGAAAAGGGTTAATGGACGAAATCATGAGAGACTTGGCAAAGCTGAAAGCACAGTTCAATATGATCTCCAATCTCGAAGTGGTTGAGTCTGACTCTTTACCTATGGATCCATTAAAATGTATCATTCGTTCAACAAAAGGGCTGACAGGCTATGAACTCAAAAAGGTGCTTGAGTCGGTGGAGGTTCACCCAGAACTTGCGGATGAACATCAAGTCTTACTCGTTTTTGGTCTAAGGCAGACAAAGGACATTCCTTTTACAGCTATAGAGCAGGCTCTTCAGCAAAGTGATTCATTGCTTGTAAAAAAAGAGTCTCAAACGGGATCGCTCTTCTTAGAGGACGATCAGCAAAAGCGAGATGTAGAAGCTGTTCCATTCGAAAAAGCAGTTGGCCGGATTAGTGCAGAATCGGTCATTCCCTATCCGCCTGGCATTCCTTTGATGATTAAAGGAGAACCGATTGAATCAGATCAAATTGCGACGTTAAGCCGTTTACTTGGGCATCAAGTTCATGTGCAAGCAAGTCAGGTGATTCACCAGAGAAAATTATATGTTTATATAGAAGAGGAGACACTATGAGCGGTATGTTTATTACGTTTGAAGGGCCTGAGGGTGCTGGAAAAACGACAGTGATTCGAAAAGTGTACGAAGAAATGGAACGTCAAGGCTATGCAGTGATGGCGACACGTGAGCCGGGGGGTATCGACATTGCAGAGCAAATTCGTGAAGTCATTTTAAATGAAAAAAATAAAAAAATGGACGCAAAAACAGAGGCATTGCTTTATGCAGCAGCTAGAAGGCAGCATTTGGCTGAAAAAGTAGAACCGGCATTGAAGCGGGGGGAAACTGTTTTATGTGATCGTTTTGTCGACAGCTCCCTTGCTTATCAGGGCTATGCGAGAGGGCTTGGGATTGAAGAAGTCAAATCCATTAATGATTTTGCCATTGATGGCACGATGCCGCAAATGACCATTTACTTTTCCATTACACCAGAGGAAGGTCTAAAGCGAATTGATGCCAATCAAGGAAGAGAAAAAAATCGATTAGACATGGAAACACTGAATTTTCATCAAATGGTCAGAGAAGGATATGAGCTGCTGATTGCGCAATCACCAGAACGATTCCGTGTAGTAGATGCGTCTCAGCCTGTTCAGGATGTCTTTAATGAAGTGTTTCAGCTGATTCAGGACACATTAAAGAAAAATCAAATATGACCTCATTCCCAATCGTTGTTATAATATAGAGGAAGACATCGGCATGTCACCTGTGCCTAAAATGAAGGAGGCCAATCAAATGAAATTAATTGTTGCCGTTGTACAGGATCAAGATAGCAGCAAGTTATTGAAAATATTGACCGAACATCAATTCGGCGTGACAAAATTAGCTTCGACTGGTGGATTTCTAAAGTCTGGGAATACGACTTTTATCATTGGTTGTGATGATGTCCGAGTGGATAAAGCGTTACAGCTAATCAAGGAAAATTGCCGTAAACGTGATCAAATGATCGCGCCTGTATCACCAATGGGTGGAAATGCAGATTCATATGTACCATACCCTGTTGAGGTTGAAGTTGGTGGAGCTACCGTCTTTATTCTGCCAGTTGAACAATTTCATCAATTTTAAGGATGGGTTGCTGTGAAAATTAATCAAGATATGCGGCTGCTTTTAGAAAAGCGTGAACTTCAAGCGATGAAAGGAAGCCAAACTTCAGCATCGTTTAAATCATCGATGGAGACACAAAGCGGTAAAATGCGTTTAGAGCAGCTGACAGTCATGCTGAGCGATATCGAAGTCTTCGGCAAAAAACTGACAAAGTCACGAAACCTTAAAGATTTGGCTAGATTTAAAGGACTTGTGAAACGCTTTGTAAAAGAAACAGTCGATAATGGATTAAATATAGAGACATCAAGGAGCTTTGACATTTATGGCAACACACGAACACTCGCTTTAGTCAAAGCATTAGATGAAAAACTGATTGAGTTAACAGAGGATATGATGAATCAAGAGAAACCCTCGATTGATTTGCTTGAACGTATTGGAGAAATAAAAGGTTTATTGATTAACCTTTACACATAGAGAGTGATAACATGGCAATTAGCTGGGATGACATGAATGATCTACAGCCGCGCGTCATGCGGCTGATTTTTAATAGTATTGATAAAGACAGACTGGCTCATGCTTACTTATTTGAAGGAAAAAAAGGGACAGGAAAGCTAGATGCTGCGATGCTTTTAGCGAAGAGCTTTTTTTGTTTGGAAACAGGAGTGAAACCATGCGAGTCCTGTCAAAACTGCAAAAGAATTCAGTCTGGCAACCATCCAGATTTACATCTAGTGCAGCCTGACGGTCAATCAATTAAGAAGGCGCAAGTGCAGGCTTTGCAGGAGGAATTTACAAAAGCAGGCGTAGAATCGCATCGGAAAATGTATATCATTCTCCATGCGGACAAAATGACGGTCAATGCTGCGAACAGTTTATTAAAGTTCCTAGAGGAGCCCAACCGGGAAACGATGGCAGTTTTAATCACTGAACAATCGCATAAAATGCTGGATACGATTATTTCAAGATGTCAGATGCTTAGCTTTCAGCCGCTGCAGCCGCAATCTTTGGAGCAGCAGCTTTTACAAGAAGGCGTGTCTCAGGATCTCGCAAGGCTTTTGTCGAATTTAACCAATAATTTAGCAGAAGCACTCGAATTAAGTCGAAATGATCAGTTTGCAGAGTCTAGAGCGAAAGTGATAAAATTGTATGAAGTCTTACACCAGCGAAAAGAACATGCATTTTTTTATATACAAGATCAATGGATGCCTTTTTTCAAAGAGAAAGACCTTCAAGAAACTGGTCTTGATATGCTTTTATTTATATATCGTGATGTATTGTCGATTCAAATAGGAAATGAAGATAAAGTCATTTATCAAGACTTATTCCAGACAATGAAGCAGCACGCGCTGCATTCCACACAGCAAATGGTGACGAATCAGATCCTTGCTGTATTAGAAGCGAAAAAGAGACTTCAATCCAACGTGAATGCCCAAGGGCTAATGGAGCAATTGGTGTTGATGTTGCAGGAGGGATAAGCTTGTACAACGTAATTGGTGTTCGCTTTAAAAAAGCGGGCAAAATCTATTATTTCGATCCTAATGGATTTCATATAGAAAATGATAGTTGTGTCATTGTAGAAACGGTTAGAGGTGTTGAGTACGGGCAAGTGGTCATCGCCAATAAAAAAGTAGATGAACACGATGTGGTTCTCCCTTTGCGTAAGGTGATTCGCGTCGCAGACGAACGAGACCGGCTCATCGTTGAGGAGAACAAAGAAGCAGCGATGGCAGCCTTTGACACATGTCTTCAGAAAGTAAGTGAACACGGCCTGGAAATGAAACTGGTCGATGTCGAATTTACATTCGACCGCAACAAGGTCATCTTCTATTTTACAGCGGATGGCAGAGTAGATTTCCGTGAGCTGGTCAAGGATCTTGCATCTATCTTCAAGACGAGAATTGAACTTCGTCAAATCGGTGTAAGAGACGAGGCGAAAATGCTAGGCGGCATTGGTCCGTGTGGACGTATGCTTTGCTGTTCAACTTTCTTAGGAGATTTTGAACCTGTGTCCATTAAAATGGCAAAAGATCAAAACCTCTCGTTAAACCCTACCAAAATTTCAGGGCTTTGCGGCCGTTTAATGTGCTGCTTGAAATATGAGAATGATGAGTACGAAACAGCAAAAGAACAATTACCGGACATCGGTGAAACGATTCAGACGTCTAATGGCTCTGCAAAGGTAGTAGGGCTTAATATTTTAGAACGAATTTTGCAAGTTGAATTAACCGGGCAAGAAAAAGTGATAGAATATACTTGGGAAGAATTAATACAAGAAGGCGTTGTATCTGCACAAACAACTGAGTAACGAGGTGTGCCACCTTGGATAAAAAGGAACTATTTGATACGGTGATTAATTTAGAAGAACAAATCGGTTCTCTTTATCGCCAGCTAGGTGATTTGAAAAATCATATTGGTGAAGTGATTGAAGAAAATCATCAGCTGCAGATGGAGAATCAGCACTTGCGTGAACGTCTGGATCAATCCGATCGAGATAAATCGTCTGAGGCAGAGCATGATTCTGCCCAGAAGCCAAGTCATTCTGATATAGGAGAAGGTCATGATAACCTCGCTCGTTTATATCAGGAGGGCTTCCATATTTGTAATGTACATTATGGGAGCATTCGGAAAGAGGGAGACTGTTTGTTCTGTCTGTCATTTTTAAATAAAAAATGAGAAAAGGCTTCCGCTGAATCGGGAGCCTTTTTCACAGGAAAAGAAAGGATACATCATGGTTTCGTTAAGAGAAGATGAACGTTTAGACTACTTGCTTGCAGAAGATATGAAAATTATTCAAAGTAAAACGGTGTTCGCCTTTTCATTGGATGCAGTGTTATTAGCAAAATTTGCGTATGTGCCGATTCAAAAAGGGGAGATTATTGATCTTTGTACGGGAAATGGCATTGTTCCATTGCTGCTTTCGACGAGATCTAAAGCCTCTATTACAGGGGTTGAAATTCAAGAACGTCTGTTTGATATGGCAAAGAGAAGTGTGGCGCATAATCAACTGGAGCAGCAGATTGAGTTGATCCATGGTGATTTAAATGATATGCCTAAACGGTACGGAAACCACAAAGTAGACGTGATTACTTGTAATCCGCCATATTTTAAGACTCCTTCTAAGGATGAAATCAATGAAAATGAGTATTTGGCGATTGCACGTCATGAGATTCATTGTACATTAGAAGATGTCATTCGTGTTTCTTCCACTTTGCTAAAGCAAGGAGGCAAACTGGCAATGGTTCATCGCCCTGGACGGCTGCTTGAGATTGTTGAAATGATGAAGAAATACCGAATTGAGCCAAAACGAATTCAATTTGTATATCCGAAACAGGGAAAAGAAGCGAATACCATTTTAGTGGAAGGGATGAAAGATGGAAAGCCGGATTTGAAAATCCTCCCGCCGCTTTTTGTTTATGGAGAAGACCAAGAGTATACAAAAGAAATCAGGACGATACTGTATGGAGAAGCATAGTCATTATTTCTATGTATTGAAATGTGCAGATGGCAGTTTGTACGCTGGGTATACAAATGACTTACAAAAAAGGCTGACTGCCCATAATAGTGGGAAGGGTGCAAAGTATACGAGAGCTAGACGGCCGGTGGAACTCTATTACCACGAATGCTTTTTAACCAAAAGAGAAGCCATGCAACAGGAATATCGTTTCAAAACGTGGACACGTCGAAAAAAGGACATGTATATAGAAGAAAAGCGAATCAAAAAGGAGGCGGCACATGAAAAAGACACAGAAAAGCTTTGATGGTCAATCAGAAATGGGTATTCTTTATCTCGTACCAACCCCGATTGGAAACTTAGAAGATATGACGTTTCGAGCGATACAAACGTTAAAAGATGTAGACTATATTGCCGCAGAAGATACGAGACAAACGAAAAAGCTTTGTCATGTCTATGAAATTGATACCCCATTAACGAGTTATCATGAACATAACAAAGATAGCAGTGGTCATAAGTTAATCGAATGGTTAAAAGAAGGAAAGAACATTGCACTCGTGAGCGATGCCGGTTTACCGACGATCTCTGATCCAGGAGCCGAAGTGGTTCGCGACTTTACGAACATCGGAGGCTATGTCATTCCGTTACCTGGTGCAAATGCAGCACTTACGGCGCTCATTGCGTCAGGAATCGCACCTCAGCCATTTTTCTTTTACGGTTTTCTTGATCGTCAAAAAAAGGAAAAGAAAAAACAGCTGGAAGCATTGAAGAAACGCCAAGAAACAATTGTTTTCTATGAAGCGCCCCATCGGTTAAAAGAAACGCTGACTGTGATGAAAGAAGTGTGGGGGAACCGGAATATTGCCATTACGAGAGAACTGACAAAGAAATTTGAAGAGTTTATTCGTGGAGATTTAGAATACGCGCTGACCTGGGTGACAGAACAACAAATCCGTGGTGAGTTCTGTCTCGTTGTACAAGGAAATGATCAGGATGAAGAAGAACTGAATGAAGAAGCTTGGTGGAATTCTTTATCTGAAAAAGAGCACGTGATCCATTACATAGAGGAAGGGTTAACGTCAAAAGAGGCTATTAAACGTACTGCGGTTGAACGTGGTGTGCCAAAGCGGACGATCTATGATGCGTATCATATTGAACAATAAAGAAAGGTTCTTGCAAACGGTGCAAGAACCTTTTTATATAAAACTTATTTTTGTGATTGAAGTTGGTTTTGGATTTCGTTAATGATTTGCTCTGCACCTTCACGGCTAAGAACTAATTTACCATTAGCAAGTTTAAGGTTATCGTCTGATACTTCACCTGTTACTTGGCAAGTCATGTTTGGTTTATATTTTTTTAGGATAATTTTTTCATCATCAACATAAATTTCCAAAGCGTCTTTTTCTGCGATTCCTAACGTACGGCGAAGCTCGATTGGAATCACCACGCGTCCTAATTCGTCAACTTTACGTACAATACCTGTAGATTTCATCTTCATTCTCCTCCCAAAAAGTTCTTATTCTTAATATAATATTATCTTCGTCATTATTCGACAAATTCCTTACATTCCTAGCATAACAAGGTTTCCATAAATCGTCAATCATTTTGTTTACTATTGTTTGTAAAATATGACTCTTAAAGTCAAAGGACCTTGAAACTACCGGTGTATAAGGATTTTTCAGAATTTATCTATAAAAATATGAAAAATGACGATAACAGATTAACAAGACTTTTGCCCTAATTTAGCCAATTGTAAATCTGGAAATAGATTTCATACGACAATATTCGACAAAATGTCGAGCGGTTTGTCGTTTTTTTCGAAAAACTCATCTTTTTCGTTCATTTCAATCTGTTCTATGTATATATGCTTGATCTTAAAGGCTAAGATGGTATCATAGAGAAAGCACAAGTGCAAAACATAATGAAATGATCTGACACATTTTAATGAAGTATGATGACCGCTCTCGTCCATTGGGCGGGAGTTTTTGACATTTACACACAAGCAGGAGGTTCCGACATGCCGGAAAAGAAAAAAACGTTTTATCTGACTACACCAATTTACTATCCGAGCGGAAAATTACATATTGGACATGCTTATACAACAGTGGCAGGGGATGCCATGGCTCGATATAAACGTCTGCAAGGCTATGATGTGATGTATTTAACGGGTACTGATGAGCACGGACAAAAAATTCAGCAAAAAGCTGAAGAACAAAATATTACACCGATAGAGTATTTAGATCCGGTCGTTGCTGACATTAAATCATTATGGAAGAAACTCGACATTTCAAACGATGATTTCATTCGTACAACGGAAAAAAGACATACGAAAATCATTGAGCAAGTCTTCCAAAAGTTGCTTGATCAAGGAGATATTTATTTAGATCAATATGAGGGCTGGTACAGTATTCCTGATGAAACATTCTATACGGAAACACAGCTTGTTGATGTTGAGCGAAATGAGAAAGGGGAAGTCATTGGAGGGAAAAGCCCAGACAGTGGACACCCTGTTGAATTGATTAAAGAGGAATCATATTTCTTCCGTATGAGTAAGTATGCAGATCGCTTACTAGACTATTACGAAAAGAACCCGTCGTTCATTCAGCCTGAATCAAGAAAGAATGAAATGATTAATAACTTCATTAAACCGGGGTTAGAGGATTTAGCTGTATCAAGAACAACCTTTGATTGGGGCATTAAAGTACCTAATAATCCGAAGCACGTCATCTATGTATGGATTGATGCGTTATTCAACTACTTAACAGCGATTGGCTACGGAACCGATCAAGATGAAAAATATAAAAAATATTGGCCTGCCAACGTACACCTAGTCGGGAAAGAAATTGTACGATTCCATACAATTTACTGGCCAATTATGCTGATGGCACTTGATCTGCCGTTGCCAAAACAAATTTTTGCACATGGCTGGCTGCTCATGAAAGATGGCAAAATGTCTAAATCAAAAGGGAACGTAGTAGATCCTGTTACGTTAATTGATCGCTATGGTCTTGATGCTCTTCGTTATTACCTGCTACGCGAAGTACCATTTGGTGCAGACGGTGTGTTTACACCAGAAGGATTCGTGGAACGTGTAAACTATGACCTTGCCAATGATTTAGGGAACTTACTTAACCGTACAGTGGCGATGGTGCAAAAATACTTCGACGGTACATTAAGCAGCTATAAGGGACCAGTCAATGAGTTTGATGAGGAACTAAAAGCTGTAGCTGAACAAACAGTGAAAGCTTATGAAGAAGCGATGGAGAACCTCGAATTCTCGGTGGCTCTTTCAAATGTTTGGACATTAATCAGCAGAACGAATAAATATATTGATCAAACAGCTCCTTGGGTATTAGCGAAGGATGAAACAAAACGAAAAGAACTGCATTCTGTGATGTACCATTTAGCAGAATCACTTCGAATCACAGCTGTATTGTTAACACCATTCTTAACAAAAACACCTGAGAAAATCTTCTTCCAGCTTGGAATTGAAGAAGAGAAACTCAAAAGCTGGGAAAGCATTCTTTCTTTCGGTGCGATTCAAAAAGCGACGGTACAAAAAGGTGAGCCGTTGTTCCCTCGTTTAGAGGTTGAAGAAGAAGTGGCATACATTAAAGAGAAGATGCAAGAAAGTGCGCCTAAGGTAGAAGAAGAGTCAGTTCAAATAGAAGAAACTGAATTACCTGAACTGGGTGCCGAAATTGCCTTCGATGATTTTTCGAAAGTTGACCTTCGTGTAGCACAAGTATTGGAAGCAGCACCAGTGAAAAAAGCTGACCGTCTCTTAAAGCTTCAGCTTGATTTTGGATTTGAAAAGAGACAAATTGTCTCAGGGATTGCCAAGCATTATCAACCAGAAGAATTGGTAGGGAAGAAGCTCGTCTGCGTAGCGAATCTCACACCAGTTAAACTAAGAGGGGAAATTTCCCAGGGGATGATTTTAACTGGAGAAACTAGTGGTAAATTGCAGGTTCTTGAAGTAGATCAATCTCTAGCAAATGGAACGAAAATTTTATAATTTAACAAAGGTGTTCCACGTGTAACATTTCGTCGAACACCTTTTGTTTTTCAGAAGAATTGTCGAAAGGAGCAATCAACCATGTTATTTGACACACATGCCCACTTAAATGCTGAACAATATAATGAAGACTTAGAGCAGGTGATTGAAAGAGCCAAAAGTGAAAAGGTAGAGAAGATTGTGGTGGTCGGGTTTGATCGTCCAACCATTACGAGAGCGATGGAGCTAATTGAAGCATATGATTTTATGTATGCAGCCATCGGCTGGCATCCTGTTGATGCCATTGATATGACAGATGAAGATTTGGCTTGGATCAAAGAATTATCTCAGCATGAAAAGGTTGTTGCCATTGGAGAAATGGGTCTAGATTACTATTGGGACAAGTCGCCAAAAGATGTGCAAAAAGAAGTCTTTAGACGTCAAATTGCTCTTGCAAAAGAAGTGAATCTGCCAATTATCATTCATAACCGTGACGCTACGGAAGATGTAGTGACGATCTTAAAAGAAGAAGGAGCGGCAGAAGTCGGAGGAATTATGCACTGCTTTACTGGCAGCCTCGAAATTGCAAAAGCGTGTATGGAAATGAACTTTTATATCTCATTCGGTGGACCTGTGACATTTAAAAATGCGAAAAAACCGAAAGAAGTTGTAAAGGATATTCCAAGTGATCGTCTTCTGATTGAGACAGACTGCCCGTATTTAACTCCAGCGCCATTTAGAGGGAAACGAAATGAGCCGAGCTATGTGAAATATATCGCAGAACAAATTGCTGAATTGCGAGAAATAAGCTTTGAAGAGCTTGCTGCATTGACAACAGAAAATGCGAAAAAAGTTTTCCGTATAAACTGACAGTATATGATGTCAATCCTTGTTTAAGCTTGTCCAATTGTGAAACATAACGAAAAAGTTCTACACGTTTGCGCCTCCTCATAGGATAAGTTGTCGATAAGTCTTTCTTCCCTTCCTTCCAAAAATCTCCCATAATAGGTTTACAATCGAGCATTTTTGTACAGTGGGTGGAAGGGTTGACAGGTTTTGAGATACTCTATATAATCTCTCCGAGGAGAAGGAGGCGTTTTTCATCGTACAAAAAATGAAAAATCTGTTTTCTGTCAAGCTAGGAAAAGGCAAGGTTTTATTTCTAGTCGCTTGCTTGCTTTTAGCTGGAACTGGGACGGCTTACGGTGCGCATGAGCTCACTAAGCAGTCTATTACCATTTCAATCAATGGCAAAGAGAAGACAATTCGTACACATGAAGAGACAGTAGCACAGCTGCTTTCAGACCTTGGAATAAGGACCAGGGCGGAGGATCATATCTCTCCAAGTCTAAATACAAAGATTCAAGACAACATGAACATTGTGTATGATGCGGCTATACCGGTTCATCTCACCCTAGATGGGAAAGAGAAAACGATATGGACAACAGATCAGACGGTTGGAGCATTATTGAAGAATGAGAAGATAGATATTGGGAAGCACGATCAAGTCACTCCAGGAAAGAATGACAAGATTAAAAAGAATATGGATCTTGTGGTTCAGCAGGCCTTTCAGGTCAGCTTAAACGATGGAGGAAAGGATAAGAAAGTGTGGACCACTTCGACTACGGTCGCTGACTTTTTAAAGCAACAAGAGCTGAAGCTCAAGAAGCACGATAAGATCAAACCTGCGTTACATAGTCACCTTTCTAAAAAAAGCGCAGATGTGAAGATCACTCGGGTGGAAAAAGTCACCGATGTAGTGGAAGAGAAAATTGCTTTTGATACCAAACATAAAAAGGATCGATCTCTTGAAAAAGGAAAAGAGAAGGTGCTTGAAAAAGGTGAAGAAGGTAAATTGAAGAAGCACTATGCCATTGTGAAAGAAAACGGCAAAGTGGTGTCTAAAGAATTAATTAAAGAGGTTACTGCAAAAGACAGTAAGGATCGTTTAGTGGCCGTTGGTACACAAGTGTCCAAGAAAGAACCTAAAGCGTCCCCTGCGGTTTCAAGAAGTAATGAATCGTCAGGAAAAGAGTTCTATGTGACGTCCACAGCCTATACAGCGGGCTGTGCTGGATGTACGGGCAGAACGTCTACAGGCTTTAATTTAAAAGCAAATCCAGGTGCAAAGGTCATAGCAGTTGATCCGAGTGTCATTCCGCTGGGCTCTAAAGTGTATGTGGAAGGCTATGGGTATGCCGTTGCATCAGACACTGGATCTGCTATAAAAGGGAATAAAATTGATGTGTTCGTCCCAAGTAAGTCGGCAGCTTATCAATGGGGGAATAAACGAGTGAAAATTAGAGTGCTCAAATAAACACATCAAATCATTTATATGAACAGAGGGCTTTGCGCACCCTCTGTTTTTTTGGTTATAATAGAAGCACTGTTTTCTAATTAATTAGACGCAAAAACAGCATGGAAGGTTTCATTTTTTGACAAAAAAATGTAGATTGTTTTTGCAAGCGGAGGAATACATGAAAATCAAAGAAATCATTGTGGTGGAGGGTCGTGACGACACTGCTAGAGTAAAGATGGCAGTTGATGCAGATACGATTGAAACGAATGGATCTGCCATTGGCGATACAGTCATTCAACAAGTGCGTCTTGCTCAGGAGACGAGGGGGGTTATCATTTTAACTGATCCTGATTTCCCTGGGGAAAAGATCCGTAAAACCATCGCAGAGGCTGTCCCTGGCTGTAAGCACGCCTTTTTACCAAAACACCTTGCGAAAGCGAAGCGGGACAAAGGAATTGGTGTCGAGCATGCTTCCTTGGATAGTATTCGAGAATGCCTTGCACATGTCCATGAGGAAATGGAAGAATCAGAAAGCGAGATTACGTTAGACGATTTATTTGACGCAGGCCTTATCGGAGGCGAAGCATCAAAACGCCGCCGCGAACGATTAGGTGTGCTTTTAAATATAGGATATACAAATGCGAAGCAGCTGCAAAAGCGCCTTCACATGTTCCAAATAACGAAAGAGGATTTTATTGCGGCCTTAAAGACCGTCATGCAGGAGGAAGCCGATGAATAAAGATATTGCGACGCCCATCAGAACGAAGGAAATACTGAAGAAGTACGGTTTCTCTTTTAAAAAGAGCTTAGGGCAAAACTTTTTAATTGATACGAATATTTTAGATCGCATTGTCGATCATGCAGAGATTACGGATGAGACAGGTGTGATTGAAATTGGCCCTGGTATCGGTGCGTTGACTGAACAGCTCGCCAAACGGGCAAAGAAAGTCACGGCTTTTGAAATCGACCAGCGCTTATTGCCGATTTTAAACGATACGCTTTCTCCATATGATAATGTCACCATTATTCATCAAGACGTATTAAAAGCAGATGTAAGAAAGGTGATTGAAGAACAATTTGCTGACTGTAAAGAAGTAATGGTCGTAGCAAACCTTCCTTATTATGTGACGACACCAATTATTATGAAATTGCTTGAAGAAAACCTTCCATTGAAAGGAATCGTTGTCATGCTGCAAAAAGAAGTAGCAGATCGCATGGCCGCTGCTCCTTCATCAAAAGAATACAACTCTTTGTCGATTGCAGTGCAATTTTATACAGAAGCGAAGACGGTCATGGTTGTGCCGAAAACGGTTTTCGTCCCACAACCGAATGTGGATTCAGCGGTGATCAAACTAACTGTTCGTGAAACACCTGCAGTCTCAGTAGACAATGATACGTTTTTCTTTCAACTGATTCGTGCGAGTTTTGGCCAGCGCCGGAAGACATTGATGAATAACTTGATGAACAATCTGCCAGATGGCAAGAAACATAAAGCCATCATTGAAGAAGCCCTTGTAACAGCTGAGGTTGATGGGAAACGCCGCGGTGAATCATTGTCAATCGATGAATTTGCCCGTTTGTCCAATGTTTTACACAAAGCCCTCTCATAAGGGCTTTTCAGCGTGTAGACAAACCCTCGCATTCGGTGTCAGTCCTGCGCGCTGGTGCTCACAAATGTCAAATTCGCTCCGCGCCAGTACTCGTCCTTCCTAGACTGCAAAGGTTTTCTATCACGCTGAAAAGAAGACAAAGCCCTTTCATAAGGGCTTTTTTCTTTTGGTTTTCACCACTTCACCTGTTCAGGCATAGGCTAGAAAGAACAACACACCTGAAAGAAGAACAAGTGTAGCGTAAGACGATACCAACAGGATAAGAGCCTGATTGTGGAGTGAAAAGCATGCAATTTCAAATAGGAGATATGGTGACGAGGGCATCCTATCAGATGGATATTATGTTTCGTATCATTCGAATTGATGAGACAGACCAGCACGAAGCCACCGCCATTTTGCATGGGAATGAAGTGAGGCTGATCGCCGATGCGAAGATGTCAGATTTGGTCTTGATTCAAAAAGAGGAGCAGCTGACAAGAGAGAAGGACGATGAACGGAAAATTAACGAATCGCTCGACTTACTCAGGCAAGATTATCAGCTGCTTCGTGAAAAACAAGAGTATTATACGTCTGGACAATATCAGCATCAGGAGCAGTATTTTCATATGCCCGGAAAGGTTCTGCATTTAGATGGAGATGCTTCATACTTAAAGAAATGCTTAGATGTATATGAAAGAATCGGTGTACCTGTGTATGGTGTGCATTGCCACGAGAAGAAAATGCCAAGCATGATTGATTCATTAATTGATCAATACCGGCCTGATATTTTGGTCATCACAGGACATGATGCGTATTCTAAACAAAAGGGGGGTGTACACGATATCGGTGCATATCGTCATTCTCGTCATTTCGTTGAAACGGTTCAAAAGGCAAGAAGGAAGGTTCCGCATTTAGATCAGCTCGTGATCTTTGCAGGTGCCTGCCAATCTCATTTTGAATCATTAATTCAAGCAGGTGCTAATTTTGCAAGCTCACCCTCACGTGTCAACATTCATGCACTTGACCCCGTCTATATTGTTGCCAAGATCAGCTTCACTCCATTTGTAGATCGAATCAACGTGTGGGATGTGCTCCGAAATACGCTGACGAGAGAAAAAGGTCTCGGAGGGATTGAAACAAGGGGTGTTTTAAGGGTAGGTATGCCATATAAAAGAGACCATGAATCGACATAACCCGACTGATTTCAGTCTGGTTTTTTTTATGCTCAAAAAGAAATTTCATATGAATACATAATTCACCGGAATTTGAGAAAAATAGGGAGGAGAAAAGGTAGAAGTTTGTCAAAATTATTTTGTTGACAATGGCTCGTGTTGGTTGATATAATTTAATTTTTATTTGACAAAAATGGGCCGTTGTTGTATAATTATCTCAGTGAGGTGGATGCAATGGCGAAGACTTTGTCCGACATCAAAAGATCGCTTGATGGTAACTTAGGTAAACGTTTGACGTTAAAGGCTAACGGAGGCCGCCGAAAAACAATTGAGCGTTCGGGCATTTTAGCTGAAACGTACCCTTCTGTTTTTGTGATTCAATTAGATCAAGATGAGAATTCGTTTGAAAGAGTTTCTTACAGTTATGCAGATATACTGACTGAGACGGTCGAATTAACGTTCGATGATACCGCTAGCTCAGTCGCCTATTAATGGGCAGTGAACTTTTTGTTTACTGCTTTTTGTTTTGCCTTTTTTTCTGTATGGGAGGCTGTCCATTATTTGAAAGGGGTAAAAGGCAGGAATCGATGCAAAATAAGAAAGCCACAAATGAGTGGCGATGATTCGAATTCTCGACCAAAGGGGCTGTTTCGTTTGGGTAGACGCCGAGGCATTATGTCAGATGAGTTCAAATACGAGCTGGCGAAGGATCTTGGATTTTATGATACCGTCAAAAATGGAGGCTGGGGAGAGATTCGTGCGCGTGACGCAGGAAATATGGTCAAACGTGCCATTGAATTAGCTCAACAGCACATGGCTCAAGAAGAGAATCAACGATAAAGAAATGATCAGGGATACCTCGGGTGTCTCTGGTCTTTTTTGCTTGAAAAAGTGAGTGTGCTGGGGGCAAAAGCCAATATTCATCAGATCCATCAAATGTGATACAATATTGATACTTATGTTTAGATGGAGAAGTAGGTGAAATGTTTGCGTATTTTAGAAAAAGCACCGGCAAAAATTAATCTCTCACTTGATGTTCATGGAAAAAGACCGGATGGATATCACGAAGTGGAGATGGTGATGACAACAATAGATCTTGCAGATCGACTAGAGCTGACGGAGCTGGACAAAGACGAAATCCGTGTATCATCTCATAATCGTTTTGTGCCAGATGATCAACGGAATTTGGCTTATCAGGCAGCTAAATTATTAAAAACAAGATTCGGTATTCAAAAAGGCGTATCGATTGTCATCACAAAAGCAATTCCCGTCGCAGCAGGTTTAGCTGGAGGCAGCAGTGATGCCGCAGCAGCGCTTCGCGGCTTAAACCGTTTGTGGAAGTTAAATCTCACGTTAGATGAACTAGCTGAGCTTGGAGCGGAGATCGGCTCAGATGTCTCTTTTTGTGTACACGGAGGGACAGCGCTAGCGACAGGACGTGGAGAGAAACTAAAGCATATTGCGACACCGCCGCATTGCTGGGTGATTTTAGCGAAGCCGGTGATTGGGGTATCTACAGCTGAGGTCTACAGACAATATGACGCAAGCAAAGTAGAACACCCAAATGTACAGCGTATGATTGAAGCAATTGAAGCAAAAGATTATAAAGAGATGTGCGGCTCACTCGGTAACGTGTTGGAATCTGTGACATTAAAGATGTATCCGGAAGTCGATATGATTAAGAGACAGATGAAGCGTTTCGGAGCAGATGCTGTATTAATGAGCGGCAGCGGGCCAACTGTATTTGGCTTGATTCAATATGAATCGAAGGTACAAAGAATATATAACGGACTGAGAGGATTTTGTGATCAGGTTTACGCTGTCCGCATGATCGGCGAACAAAATACCCTTGATTAAATCCGTATATTAAGTTATATTATTCATAAATTATTCGGGTTCTGGGGGTAAGTTCATGAAGTTTCGTCGAAGCGGCAGATTGGTGGACTTAACAAATTATTTGTTAACCCACCCGCACGTACTAGTACCTTTAACTTTTTTTGCAGAGCGATATCAATCTGCGAAGTCCTCTATTAGTGAAGACTTAACGATTATCAAACAGACCTTCGAACAGCAGGGAATAGGGACTTTACTTACTGTACCTGGCGCTGCTGGCGGAGTGAAATATATTCCAAAGATTCATCTAAAAGAAGCAGACGAAGTCGTCAACGATATCGGAGAGGCATTATCAACTCCTGAACGTGTGCTTCCTGGCGGTTATTTATATTTAACTGATGTTTTAGGCAATCCATCGATTCTTGCGAAAATCGGTAAGCTTTTTGCGACCATTTTTTCGGATCGACCGATTGATGTTGTCATGACTGTTGCGACGAAAGGTATTCCGATTGCCTATTCTGTTGCAGGTTATTTAAATGTGCCTGTTGTGATCGTTAGAAAAGATAATAAGGTAACTGAAGGATCAACTGTGAGTATTAATTATGCATCAGGTTCTTCTAACCGAATTCAAACCATGTCACTTGCAAAGCGGAGCTTAGATAAAGGATCCAATGTGTTGATTATTGATGACTTTATGAAAGCAGGCGGAACCATTAATGGCATGATGAATTTGCTAGAGGAATTTAATGCAAATGTTGCAGGGATCGGTGTTTTATTAGAAGATGAAGGCGTAGATGAACGTCTTGTCGATGAATATGTATCACTTTTAAAGCTTTCAACCATTGATATGAAGCAGAAAATCATTGAGATTAATGAAGGTAATTTCCACGAGTTTTTTCATTCGAAAGCTTAAGCTTTGATCAAACATGTATTTGAATGGGAGAGATTGATATGACAAAAGTTGTTCAAACCAAAAACGCGCCAGCAGCCATTGGACCTTACTCTCAAGGGATTATCGTCAATAACATGTTTTACAGCTCAGGGCAGATTCCGTTAACGCCAGCTGGAGATTTTGTGAATGGAGATATTAAAGAACAAACACATCAAGTGTTTCATAATCTTAAAGCCGTCCTTGAAGCAGCGGGTGCTTCCTTTGAAACAGTCGTGAAAGCAACGGTTTTCATTAAAGATATGGAACAATTCGCTGAAGTGAATGAAGTGTACGGTGAATACTTCCATACACATAAGCCAGCTCGTTCATGTGTAGAAGTAGCCAGACTTCCAAAAGATGCACTTGTAGAAATTGAAGTTGTGGCATTAGTGAAATAAACAGGCCATCTCTTTGGAGACCGTTTGGTTTCATTATATGTATGAAAAGGCATCGTCATGATGTCTTTTTTCACGCAACCGATGTAAGCGTCGTCATTAAAATGACAAAAAATGTATAAATATCCCGATATTTCAAAAAAAGTTTAAAAAAAGAGCAGGAGAATCACCACAATCGTTGAATACCTAATTAATGCTTTTATATTGGGAAAAGGTGGTGAACTACTGTGGAAGTTACTGACGTAAGATTACGCCGCGTGAATACCGATGGTCGCATGAGGGCGATTGCATCCATCACGCTGGACCACGAATTTGTTGTTCATGATATTCGTGTGATTGATGGAAACAATGGCTTGTTTGTTGCAATGCCTAGCAAACGCACGCCTGATGGAGAGTTTCGCGACATTGCACATCCAATTAATTCAAGCACTCGGGGTAAAATCCAAGATGCTGTTTTAAATGAGTATCATCGCTTAGGCGAAGAGGAAGAGACAATTGAATATGAAGAAGCTGGAGCTTCTTAAAGATATGTGAACCTAAAAAGACAGCTTTAAGAGAAAATGAATGTTTTCTTTTAAATGCTGTCTTTTTTGCGTTTTTTCTCTTGTTCCTTATGTCTCCCGTTCATTAGAAAATTAATGCACTTCCTCTTGTATCCTTGAAATCAGTCCTTATTTAGGATATATTTTTCTATGGATAATAGGGATATTGGAGGCCAATCAATGGATAAGCGGTTCGCAGTGATTTTAGCAGCGGGAAAAGGAACAAGAATGAAGTCAAAGTTATACAAAGTACTTCATCCAGTTTGCGGAAAGCCAATGGTCGAGCATGTGGCAGATCAAGCGTTAAAGCTATCTTTAGCCAAGCTTGTGACGATTGTCGGTCATGGAGCAGAGGACGTCAAGAAGCAGCTTGGGGACAGAAGTGAATATGCACTTCAAGAAGAACAGCTGGGAACAGCACATGCCGTCAAACAAGCTAAATCGTTCCTCGCGCAGGAAAAGGGAACAACCATTGTCATTTGTGGAGATACACCATTATTGACAGCGGAAACAATGGAAGCCATGTTAAGCGAGCATCAAAAACAACAAGCGAAAGTCACGATTTTGACAGCACACGCGGATGATCCAACAGGTTATGGACGTATTCTTCGTGATGAAACAGGTGCTGTAGTAAAGATCGTCGAGCATAAAGATGCAAATGATGCTGAACGTCAAGTGAATGAAATTAATACTGGAACCTATTGCTTTTCAAATGAAGATCTCTTCCGTGTGATTGAGCAAGTGTCAAATGAAAATGCACAAGGTGAATACTATTTGCCGGATGTCATTGAAATTCTAAAGAATGAAGGACAGACGGTTGCAGCGTATCAAACACCTCATTTTGAAGAAACACTTGGAGTCAATGATCGTATCGCTCTATCACAAGCAGAGCAATTCATGAAGCGACGTATTAATCATCAGCATATGAAGAATGGTGTAACCTTGATTGATCCTGAGAACACGTATATCTCGCCAGATGCAGTCATCGGTGAAGATACAATGATTTATCCTGGGACGGTCATCAAAGGGAATGTAAAGATTGGTGCAGATGCCACAATCGGTCCGAACACTGAAATTGTTGATAGCGTAATTGGAGATCGGACAGTCATTAAGCAGTCTGTTGTCTGTGATAGTGAAGTTGGGGTAGATGTGACAATTGGACCGTTTGCTCATATTCGCCCGTTGTCGAAAATTGGCGATGAAGTGAAGATCGGAAATTTTGTCGAAATCAAGAAAACAGTTTTCGGTGACCGAAGCAAAGCGTCTCATCTTAGCTATATTGGAGATGCAGAGGTCGGAGCGGATGTAAACCTTGGTTGTGGATCCATTACAGTTAATTATGATGGGAAGAACAAATTCTTAACGAAGATTGAAGATGGCGCATTTATTGGCTGCAATTCAAATCTCGTTGCACCAGTCACTGTCGGAAAAGGGGCATATGTTGCAGCCGGTTCAACGGTTACAGAAGATGTACCGCAGGATGCATTGTCTATTGCTAGAGCAAGACAAGTCAATAAAGAAGATTATGTGAAAAATATTCATAAAAAATAATCCAAATACCCGGAGGTTTACCATGTCTAATCGTTATGCTGATGCGAATTTAAAGATATTCTCTTTGAATTCAAACCCTGAACTTGCCAAAGAAATTGCCGATCGTATCGGAGTTGATGTAGGAAAGAGCTCTGTTAAACGTTTTAGTGACGGTGAAGTCCAAATCAATATTGAAGAAAGTATCCGTGGCTGTGATTGTTATGTTATTCAATCTACTAGTGCGCCAGTAAATGAGCACATTATGGAGCTACTCATTATGGTAGATGCACTAAAACGCGCTTCTGCGAAAACGGTCAATATTGTCATCCCTTATTACGGATATGCACGTCAAGATCGTAAGGCGAAACCTCGTGAGCCAATCACGGCGAAGCTTTTTGCGAACTTACTTGAAACAGCAGGTGCTACTCGTGTCATTGCACTTGACCTTCATGCGCCGCAAATCCAAGGTTTCTTTGATATTCCAATCGATAACTTAATGGCTGTGCCAATCTTAACAAACTATTTTGAACAGAAAAACTTGAATGATATCGTTGTTGTGTCTCCTGACCACGGTGGTGTTACGCGTGCGCGAAAAATGGCGGACCGCCTGAAAGCACCAATCGCAATTATCGACAAACGTCGTCCGAAGCCGAACGTGGCTGAAGTGATGAACATCATTGGGAACATTGAAGGCAAAACGGCGATTCTCATCGATGATATCATTGATACAGCTGGTACGATTACACTTGCTGCAAATGCACTTGTGGAAAATGGAGCGGCTGAAGTCTATGCTTGTTGTACTCACCCAGTATTGTCTGGACCAGCAGTAGAACGTATTACAAACTCTAAAATTAAAGAATTAGTTGTGACAAACAGTATTCACTTAACAGATGACAAGAAAGTTGGAAAATTCATTCCGCTTTCAGTTGGGCCTTTGCTTGCAGAAGCCATCATCCGTGTACATGAAGAAGAATCTGTGAGCTACCTTTTCAGCTAATTTTCTGATTGGAAAAGGCCCTAGGCATCAGCTTGGGGTCTTTTTGCTGTGATAAATGAAAGGCAAACATGTTTAAAATGATTCAGTTATGGGTATTTATGAAAGTAGTGACAAAAAAGAAATAGGATGGTGCTGAATATGGCAACTTTAAAAGCAAATAAAAGAACTGATTTCAAACGTTCCACACTGCAAAAAATCCGTCATTCAGGACACGTTCCTGGTGTCATATACGGAAAAAATACAGACAACCTTGCTGTTTCATTAGACAGTATTGATTTATTAAAGACATTACGTGATGAAGGAAAAAACACAATCATCACATTAGACGTTGGCGGTGAAACAAAATCTGTGATGGTAACAGAACTGCAAACAGATCCGTTGAAAAATGAGCTTGTCCACGCTGATTTCCAAGTGGTCGACTTACAGCGAGAAATTGACGCAGATGTACCTGTACAACTCATTGGTGAATCCAAAGGTGTAAAGGATGGCGGTGTGCTTCAGCAGCCACTATTTGAGCTATCCATTACAGCAAAACCAAAGGATATCCCACAAAATATTGAAGCTGATATTACAAACTTAGAAGTAAATGACGTACTAACAGTTGGTGATCTGTCTGTTCAGTCTACGTATCAAATTAATAATGATCCAGAAGAAGTTGTTGCTTCGATCTTACCGCCTCAGCAATCAGAGGTTCCAGAGCCAGATAGTGAAGAGGAAACGCAAGAGCCTGAGGCCATTAAAGAAAAAGATGACAGCGAAGAATAACTGGTCAATTAGAGACGTAACCCTCCCGCGGTTACGTCTTTTGTGCTAGAATGAAAAGAATTCATACGTTTTGCATGAGGCAATCACATTGGCTCATTTTTTAGGCGTGTGCATGTGCGACAAAGGAGGTTATTGGTTTCATGATTGCGTTCGTTGGATTGGGTAATCCAGGAAAAGAATATGAAAAAACAAGACATAACGTCGGGTTTATGACAATAGATGAACTATCAAAAAAATGGGACATCCCATTAAATCAATCAAAATTCCATGGACAATATGGAACTGGGTTTGTTTCGGGGCAAAAGGTTCTACTTGTGAAGCCTCTTACATATATGAACTTATCAGGGGAATGTGTGCGTCCGCTGATGGATTACTATGATATTCCCCTTGAACATTTGAAGGTCATCTATGATGATCTTGATTTGCCAACGGGCCGGATTCGTTTGCGTACTAAAGGAAGTGCAGGCGGACATAACGGAATCAAATCGTTGATTCAGCATTTAGGTTCACCAGAGTTTGACCGATTTCGTATCGGCATTGGCCGTCCACAAAACGGCATGAAGATCGTCGATTACGTACTAGGACGCTTCTCAGAGGAAGAACAGCCTGATATCTCATCTGCTATTCAATCATCTGTTGAAGCTTGTGAAGCGGCTTTAACAAAGCCATTTTTAGAAGTGATGAATGATTTTAACAAGAAGGTATAAGAATGATAAGCAAAGCACATACTGATCATAAAATCTCAGCATGGGAGGATCACGTATGGCTTTGCACTATTACTGCCGGCACTGTGGTGTAAAGGTTGGCAGTCTAGATGAATCCGCTGTCCAAAGTGAAGCACTTGGATTTCATCACTTAACAAATGAGGAAAGAAACGATATGATTTCTTATAGGGAAAATGGTGATTTACATGTACAAACCATTTGTGAGGATTGCCAAGAGGCGCTCGAAAGAAATCCTGATTACCATCAGTATCATACCTTTATTCAATAAAAAGCTTTGGTGTAGATAATAGACCAAAGCGTTTTTCTGTTTTAAACAAGCAGGGAGGAGGAGCCAAATGAAAAATATACAATCATTTATCAAACAAAGTGATGATTTTCAGTCCATTTTTAATGGGCTAAAGGAAGGTTTAAAAGAACAACTGCTCGCCGGACTATCAGGCTCCGTCAGATCTTTATTTACAGCCGCCATATCAGACGAATTAAAGCGGCCGATGTTTATTGTGACACACAACTTATATCAAGCGCAGAAGGTCACAGATGATCTAGCAAGTGTGATGCCAGATCGCTCGGTCCTTCTTTATCCTGTCAATGAACTCATTGCATCTGAAATTGCTGTGGCAAGCCCGGAGCTTAGAGCGCAGCGTCTTGATGTATTGAATCGTCTCGCGAATGGAGAAAATCCGATTGTCGTGACCCCAGCAGCTGCAGTGCGTAGAATGCTTCCTCCTGTAGAGCTCTGGAAGGAGAGTCAGATCCATTTAAAGGTTGGTGAAGAAATTGATTTGGAGGCGTTTTCAAAACAACTCGTGCAAATCGGTTATGACCGGACGTCCATGGTCGCTGCGCCCGGAGACTTTAGTGTGCGCGGAGGAATCATTGACATTTATGCGTTAACGGAAGACCACCCGATCCGTATTGAGCTGTTTGATACAGAAGTGGATTCTATTCGGTCCTTCCACTCTGACACGCAGCGTTCATTGGAAACACTTCAAGAAATCAAGATTGGCCCGGCGAAAGAGCTGATTGTAAGAGGGCCTGAACGAGTGAGAGCGATTGAACAGCTTGACGAAGGTCTTGCCAGTAGCTTAAAGAAATTCAACTCGGATAAACAAAAAGAACTGCTCCATCAGAATATTTCTGCTGATCGTGAGAAGCTGCTAGAAGGTATTGTGACACAAGAAATGACGAAGTATCTGTCCTATTTCTATGAAAAGCCTGCTAGTTTGCTAGATTATACATCGCAGGATACGATTATCATTCTAGATGAAATCAGCAGAATTCAGGAGATGGAAGAACAGCTTGAACAGGAAGAAGCAGATTGGACAATTAGTCTGCTGGAAGAAGGGAATATCCTGCATGATCTAGCCCTTTCCTTCCCATTTCAAGAGCTATTCAATCAGCAATCGAGATCGATTCTGTACTATTCCTTATTTTTGAGACATGTTCAGCAGACCAATCCGCAAAATATCGTCAATGTATCTAGTAAGCAAATGCAGAATTTCCATGGGCAGATGAATGTGCTTGCAAGTGAAATTGAACGCTACAAAAAGCAGAATTATACGGTAGTCTTTTTAGGTGCGGATGAAGAGCGGACAGAGAAGCTGTCATCTGTCTTGCATGATTATGACATTGAAGCAGCTCTTGCTAAACCTGATGCTGAGCTTGTCAGCGGGCAAGTATATATTTTACAAGGTGAGCTGCAAACCGGTTTTGAACTGCCTTTATCCAAAATTGCTGTCATTACAGAGGGTGAACTTTTCAAGAAACGTGTGAAGAAGCAGGCACGTAAGCAAAAGCTGACGAACGCAGAGCGAATCAAAAGCTATTCAGAGCTGCAAGTGGGCGATTATGTGGTGCACATTAACCACGGGATCGGTAAGTATTTAGGAATTGAAACGCTTGAAATTGGCGGCATTCATAAAGATTATTTAAATATTCATTATCAAGGAAGCGACAAGCTTTATGTCCCTGTTGAACAAATTGATCAGGTGCAGAAGTATGTAGGGTCAGAAGGAAAAGAACCAAAGCTATACAAACTAGGCGGTAGCGACTGGAAACGCGTGAAGAAAAAAGTAGAATCATCTGTGCAGGACATTGCAGATGATCTGATTAAGCTGTACGCAGAACGTGAAGCAAGCAAAGGGTATGCCTTCTCGCCTGACCATGAGATGCAGCGCCAGTTTGAATCGGCATTCCCTTACCAAGAAACAGATGATCAAATTCGCTCGATTCATGAAATCAAGCAAGACATGGAGCGGGAGCGCCCGATGGATCGTCTGCTTTGTGGAGATGTGGGCTATGGAAAAACAGAGGTGGCGATTCGAGCGGCCTTCAAAGCCATTGCTGACGGGAAACAGGTGGCACTGCTTGTACCAACAACGATCTTAGCGCAGCAGCATTTTGACACGATTATGGACAGATTCCAAGACTATCCTGTTAAAATCGCTCAGCTTAGCCGCTTCCGTACACGAAAAGAAACAACAGAAACCTTAAAAGGGCTGAAAAACGGAACGATTGATATGGTCATTGGGACGCATCGTCTTCTTTCAAAAGACATTGTGTACAAGGATTTAGGACTGTTAATTATCGATGAAGAGCAGCGCTTCGGTGTGACGCATAAAGAGAAAATTAAACAAATGAAAGCCAATATTGATGTGCTGACGTTAACGGCAACGCCAATTCCTCGTACGCTTCATATGTCGATGCTTGGCGTACGTGACTTATCTGTTATTGAAACGCCACCTGAGAACCGTTTCCCAGTTCAAACCTATGTTGTCGAGTACAATGGTGCGTTAGTTAGAGAAGCCATTGAGCGAGAACTGGCAAGAGGCGGTCAAGTGTACTTCCTTTATAACCGAGTGGAGGATATTGAACGAAAAGCAGATGAAATCTCGATGCTTGTTCCAGACGCAAAAGTAAGCTACGCACATGGGAAAATGAGTGAGAACGAGCTGGAATCCGTGATGATTAATTTCCTAGAAGGTGAATCGGATGTACTCGTCAGTACAACCATTATTGAAACGGGCGTAGACATACCAAATGTGAACACGCTCATTGTTCACGATGCTGATAAAATGGGGCTTTCGCAACTGTACCAGTTAAGAGGACGAGTTGGGCGCTCGAATCGTGTGGCCTATGCTTATTTCACTTATCGAAAAGATAAAGTGCTTTCTGAAGTAGCAGAGAAAAGACTTCAAGCTATTAAAGAATTCACTGAGCTCGGATCAGGCTTTAAGATTGCGATGCGTGACTTAACGATTCGAGGAGCAGGAAATTTACTTGGTGCACAGCAGCATGGATTTATTGATTCTGTTGGATTCGACCTTTACTCTCAAATGCTGAAAGAAGCCATTGAAGAAAGAAGAGGCGATACGACTGCTCAAGAAAAATTTGAGCCGGAAATTGATCTCCAAATTGATGCCTACATTCCAGATAGCTATATTTCTGATGGCAAACAAAAGATCGAGATGTATAAACAGTTTAGAGCGATTGGATCAATAGAAGAGCGGAAAGAGCTTCAAGATGAAATGATTGACCGATTCGGAGAATATCCGCAAGAAGTGGCTGATTTGTTCACGATTGCGACGATGAAGGTGTACGCTGTGCAGGAACGTGTCGAGTTGATCAAGATGGAGAAAGGCATTGTCAGACTCACTCTCGATGAAAAAGCAAGCAGCGACATCGATGGTCAAAAATTATTTGAGCTTGGCAGTCAATATGGACGTGATATCGGTCTTGGCATGGAAGGCAGCAAGCTGATTATTTCTGTCCAAACAAAAGGTAAGAAAACGGAGGAGTGGCTTGAAGTCGTTCTTCGTATGCTTCGAGGTCTTCAAGATGTGAAAAAAGAAACCATTCCATCTTCATAAAATTTTGTTGGTCTCTCGTGTATATTACGTTTGATGTGACGGATACTAATCTCAGGGTCAAGTGGTGAATGTTGCATAAAGTGGACGCTTTTGTTCCATTCACCCAACACATCATCAAACGAAAGAGAGGCAGCAGTGAATGAAAGCAACTGGAATTGTACGCCGCATCGATGATCTAGGTAGAGTGGTTATACCAAAGGAGATTCGCAGAACATTGCGTATCCGGGAAGGAGATCCACTTGAGATTTTTGTCGACCGCGATGGAGAAGTCATTTTGAAGAAGTATTCACCGATTAGTGAGCTAGGAGACTTTGCGAAGGAATATGCTGATGCTTTATTCGACAGTTTGGGTCATTCTATCCTCATCTGTGATCGTGATACGTATATTGCTGTATCCGGCAGTTCAAAAAAAGAGTACTTAAACAAATCCATTAGTGATTTACTTGAACGAACAATGGATCAGCGTAATTCTGTATTAGAGGACAGCAAGAAAGAAATTCAGCTAGTGGATGGTATTGATGATGATGTATCAGCTTATACCATTGCACCTATTGTTGCAAACGGAGATCCAATTGGCGCCGTCGTTTTATTTTCTAAAGAGCGTTCAATGGGAGAAGTGGAGCATAAAGCGGCAGAAACGGCAGCTGGCTTCTTAGCCCGTCAAATGGAACATTAGGTCTAATAATTCTATATCATCTTGATAAAAAGAAAGAATGCCGATGAAATCATCTGATTTTGTCGGCGTTTTTTATATGGGATGAAACAAAATAATGAATGTATCGTCTACTCCTTAGAAAGAAACGGCTTGCCAGTCACTTATGATATAATGAGTGCGTTTAAATGCAGGTATATTTTTTGATTGAACATAAAGGAGTCATCCATGAAAAATGCTGTGAATCAGCCGCATTGGCTTTTCCAAGGTGCGGTGATTTTAACCATCGCAGGCTTGTTATCAAAGGTACTGAGTGCCGTATATCGTGTCCCTTTTCAAAATATCGTAGGAGACACAGGTTTTTATATTTATCAGCAGGTCTATCCCTTTCTTGGCATTGCGATCATGCTCGGCACCACTGGTTTTCCTGTGATGGTGTCCAAGCTCCTGAGCGAGCATGGTGCGGAGAATCGCCGAATCATTACAAAGGTATCCTTGGTGTATATCACTTTGCTGAGCTTGGTCTTATTTCTTTGTTTATATATAGGAGCAGGCACAATTGCGAATCTCATGGCAGACAGTCAATTAATGCTTCTCATCCAGATGAGTTCGTTTGTGTTTCTATTTCTGCCGCTTACCGTGATGCTGAGGGGTGTTTTTCAGAGTGATGGGCTGATGCTCCCCACTGCGGTCTCTCAATTGGCTGAGCAGCTCATCAGAGTAGGCGTCCTGCTTGTTTTATCTTTCTATTTTGTGAGACATGGCTATTCGCTTTATGAAACAGGAGCGGGTGCGGTGTTCTCTTCTATAGCTGGAAGTGCTGCTTCACTCCTTTTGCTTCTTTTCCTTTGGCTGACCTATCGGAAGCGGTTGTCAGCGAGCAAGACATTAAAACAGGCTACACTGCGGAAAAAAGATGTGCTGAAGAGTTTGGTGCTGTATACATTGACGATTTGTGTGAGTGGATTGCTGATCCTATGGATGCAAATGATCGATGCTTTTCACTTGTATGCGCTACTGCGCGGTGAGGGACTGAGTGAAGCAGCTGCAAAGGCGGCAAAAGGCGTATATGACCGAGGTCAGCCGTTCCTGCAGCTCGGGACGGTGTTTGCAATTAGTATCGGGACGTCTCTTGTTCCGTTTTTGTCGTCGGCCTTAAGAAAAGGTCAGCATGAAGTAATTCGTGAAAAAGTACGTACATCGTTTAAGGCAACATCGGTGCTGGGGATTGGTTCAGCTGTCGGGCTTATATGTATTTTATCGTCTGTGAACATTATGCTTTTTCGTAATGACTTAGGGACAGATGCGCTGCAAATATTTTGCATATCCATTGCCTTTACATCAATGGCGATTACGCAAACCGCTTTACTTCAGGGTCTGGGACATACCGTGTACCCGGCTGTTGTGGTCCTGATCAGTGTACTGGTGAAATGGGGGCTGACGCTGGCTCTTGTCCCGTTATTCGGCATTTATGGAGCTGCTTGGTCGACTGTTTGTGGGTTTCTCGCCGCCGCTGCGCTCAATGCGGTGTATTTGAAGCATAAAGGGTGGATTTCAATAAGAGAGCTATTCCCAGTGAAAATTCTTTTATCAGCAGCATTCATGGCCGTCGTTTTAATTGGATATCAGGCATTGTTTTCTTGGGTCATTCCCTTTGAGAAACGTCCGTTTTCTGTTTTAGAGAGCCTGACTTCAGTTTTTATTGGTGGTTTCGCCTTTTTATATAGTATTCTTAAGCTAGACGTATTTACGGAAGAGGAATGGAGACTCATTCCATTAGGAGAAAAGATTTTATATTTTAAACAGATGAGAGGGAATCGAAATGGCAGGTAAGATTACAGTCGTTGGTCTTGGGGCAGGCGACATGGATCAGCTGACGCTCGGTGTATATAAGCAGCTGAAGCAGGCGAAAGAAGTATACATGAGAACGCAGGATCATCCACTCACCGCAGAATTGATGCAGGAAGTCCCGTCTCTGACCTTTTTTGATGAGATATATGAAAAGCATGATCAGTTTGATGCAGTGTATGAGGAAATCACAGACATTCTCTTCCGAGAGGCTGAGGGGAAAGATATTGTTTATGCAGTACCAGGTCACCCGTTTGTAGCGGAAAAGACAGTGCAGCTTCTTGTTTCACAACAGAAGGAGCGCGGGGTTGAGGTGTACGTGGCTGGTGGACAAAGCTTTTTGGATGCGACGTTTAATTCCTTACAGATTGACCCAATTGAAGGGCTGCAATTCGTTGACGCAGGGGATATGAGAGCGGATGATCTAAAGTTGACCCAGCATGTGCTGATCTGTCAAGTATATGATCAGATGACAGCCTCGAATGTGAAGCTGACCCTCATGGAAAAGCTACCTGACGATTATGAAGTCTTTATCGTAACGGCAGCTGGAAGCAGTCAGGAACAGATTACAGGTGTTCCTTTATTTGAACTTGATCGAGATGTGTCGATAAATAACTTAACGAGTGTTTATGTGCCTCCAATCCAAGATGAAAAGCTACTCTATCAACAATTTGACACTTTCCGTGAAGTCATTCGTACATTAAGAGGTCCTGGCGGCTGTCCTTGGGATCAAAAACAAACGAATGAGTCGCTCAAACCATATTTAATTGAAGAATGTTATGAGTTGCTGGAAGCCATAGATGAAGACGATCCAGATCATATGGTTGAAGAACTCGGAGATGTACTGCTTCAAGTTTTACTCCATGCCCAAATTGGTGAAGATGATGGTTATTTCTCAATGGATGACGTCATCCAGCATGTCACAGAAAAAATGATTCGACGACATCCGCATGTGTTTGGTGATACGGATTTGTCTGAAGCATCAGATGTCGTCGCCAACTGGGAAAAAATCAAGCAGCAGGAAAAACCGGAGCGTGCAGCATCTATTTTGCAATCCATTCCAACGACACTTCCAGCTTTAACAAAAGCTTATAAGCTCCAAAAGAAAGCAGCGAAAGTGGGCTTCGATTGGACAGAAGTAGAGGATATTTGGAACAAATACGAAGAGGAAAAGCAGGAATTCCTTGTGGAAGTGGCAGAGAAAACGGATGAAGGTGCAACAAAGCAGATGAAGGATGAATTTGGGGATCTTTTGTTTGTTCTCGTCAACATCGGCAGATTTTATCACCTAGAGCCTGAAACCGCCCTCTCTTCTGCAAACACAAAATTTATGCGGCGCTTTCAGCATATCGAACAAAAGGCAAAGGACATGGGACGTTCACTAGAGGACTTGACCCTAGAAGAAATGGACGATCTGTGGAACGATGCTAAACGCATAGAAAGAGGTGAACATACATGAGACTAGATAAATTCTTAAAAGTGTCTCGTTTAATCAAAAGAAGAACATTGGCAAAAGAAGTAGCCGATCAAGGGAGAATTTCCATTAATGGCACTCAGGCGAAAGCCAGCTCTGACGTGAAAGAAGGAGACGAGCTTCAAATCCGCTTCGGCCAAAAGCTTGTGACCGTTCAAGTCAACGAGTTAAAAGACACAACGAAAAAAGAAGAAGCTGCTGGCATGTATACCGTGCTAAAAGAAGAGAAAACAGCAGAATAGGGCTTGTTCTAAATGTCCCGCTTGTCACATACAATGCAGTAACAATGCAAGTATGAGATATGGGGGATGTATAAATGAATCAATATTATAATCAACCTCAAGGCACGAAGTTGTCATCAGAAGCCGAGCATCATGTCACAATGCGCAACAGAAAGCATTTAGATATTACCGGGGTCAAACAAGTCGAGAGCTTTGATAATGAAGAATTTCTGCTTGAGACTGTCATGGGAGTCCTCGCCATTCGCGGAGAAAATCTGCAAATGAAAAACTTAGATGTAGAAAAGGGCGTTGTGTCCATTAAAGGGCGTGTCTTTGACTTAATCTATGTAGATGAGCAGCACGGGGAGAAAGCTAAAGGATTTTTTAGCAAGCTGTTTAAATGACACTGACGGTCCAGTTTTATACGATGCTTTCGATGGCGGCGATGGGCATCTGGCTGGGCGCATCGCTGGATACGTACAAGCTGTTTGTGAACCGGGAAAAAACAGCAAAATGGCTGCTGGTCATTCACGACCTCCTTTTTTGGGTGGTGCAGGGTCTCTTATTCTTTTATGTCCTGCTGCTGACCAATGAGGGAGAATTCAGGCTTTATATTTTTCTAGCTGTTGCTTTAGGTTTCTCGATGTACCAGGCATTGATGAAACAGCTGTATATGAACATCCTCAAGTTTGTGATGAGGTGTATTTATCAGACTGTTCTCGTCCTGAAAAGGCTGATCATGTCGATGGTTTTCCAGCCCATTCGCTGGATCGTTGGTTTGATCATAAGTGCTCTTCTGTTCTTGTTCCACTCGCTCTTACGCCTTGTTCGTTTTGCGTTTCGACTCGTGTGGAAGGTGCTGTATATTGTTTGTTATCCGCTTATTTGGTTACTTAATGTAACCATTATTCATCGAATTCCCGAAAAATGGCGAACATCAATGAGGTTGTTTTTCTCAAAAGGAGCAGGAATTTTACAAGGGATCAAGAAATTATCTCGTACCATGAAAACGAAATGGAAACAATTCTGGACAAAGTAAGAGAGGAGGCCTTCATCCTTGAACGAGAGAAAAAGAAATATCGCACAAATTCAAAATGATTATCAAAAACAAATGGAACAGCAAGCGCAGCGCCTAAAACGCAAACGCCGGGGACTCCTTAGAAGGCTTACCGTGTTTGGAGTCATTGTGCTCATGTTTGCTGTTTTGGTAACAAGTGCCCTCTGGTCGCAATCGTCTGCATTGAAAGAAAAAGAAGAGAAGAAGGTTGCGCTTGAAAAAGAATTGAAGCAATTACAAACAAAGCAGGAAGATATTTCTGATGAAATCAAAAAGCTGAAAAGCAAAGAATACGTACTCGAACTGGCACGACGGGACTATTATATGTCTAAAAAAGGCGAAAAAATCTTTGATGTGGGCAATAAGAGCGATTAGCCTTGTTGACACTTAAAATTCAGTTTATGTATAATTGAACAAATGAGATTTTTTTATAAGTCTAAGGAGGAGCACTTTTTTTATGTCGATTGAAGTTGGCAGCAAGTTACAAGGGAAAGTTACGGGCATTACAAATTTTGGAGCTTTTGTGGAGTTGCCAGGCGGTTCAACTGGTCTCGTTCATATCAGTGAGGTAGCCGATAACTATGTAAAAGATATTAATGAGCATTTAAAAGTCGGTGAACAAGTTGAAGTGAAAGTGATTAACGTTGAAAAAGACGGTAAAATCGGCTTGTCCATTAAAAAAGCAAAAGATCGTCCTCAACAACAACAATCAAGACCGAGCAGAAATGATTTCCGTCCGAAGGAATCGTTTGAGCAAAAAATGAACAAATTCTTAAAAGATAGTGAAGACCGCTTAACATCTTTAAAACGTAACACGGAATCAAAACGTGGGGGACGCGGAGCAAGAAGAGGTTAACTTGTTGCTGCTTTCTATATATCTTTCACAACAAAGCACCTGCTGTTTAGCGGGTGCTTTTTTTCAATACAAATTCAACGTTTTTGGTGATTTCGCCATTTAATTTAAAACTTTCTATTGACGGACAAGCGAATCCTTTGTATTATAGTTCTTGTGCTTCTTAGCGCATTTTATATTATGGCGGTGTAGCTCAGCTGGCTAGAGCGTACGGTTCATACCCGTGAGGTCGGGGGTTCGATCCCCTCCGCCGCTATCCTTTTAAAAAGAACAATAAGCAAGGCCCGTTGGTCAAGCGGTTAAGACACCGCCCTTTCACGGCGGTAACACGGGTTCGAATCCCGTACGGGTCATCTTCAAAACAGCTTTCTATAGGAAAGCTGTTTTTTTGTGCTTTCGTAAAATTCTGATGAAAGACATCGACTTTCAAGAAAGTATGCCTTTTTGGCAAATAAAGCGTCGAACGTTTTATGGAAACGACAACTTCTTTTGACAAAATTTCTTTTTCACCTTCGCTATAATGACAAGCAACGAATATCAGGTGGGGGATGAAAAGATGGAAAAACTAGAAAGAAGAACTGATTTAACGGGAGCCGGGTTTGAAAGAATCAGTGCAGGGTTAAAAAAGATGAAAAACCTGTTTCTTCATCATACGCATTCTCTTTTTTTCTATAAAGGGTTTATTTATGTTGTTCTGGGCTTTTTATTGGGACGAGCCTTTATCTTATCTGAAATTATGCCATTTGCATTGCCTTTCTTTGGGTCCATGCTGCTCATTAAAAGGGATAAAGCGATGCTTGCTTGTCTTGCTTTACTCGCTGGAGCGATGACGATATCACCACAAAATGCATTATTCGTGTTTGCGTCATTGATCGTGTTCCTCCTCATGTCAAAGGTCGTTTCATTCATCATCAAAGACCCAGTGAAAACATTACCGGTTGTGATTGTGCTCTCCATGCTGATAACCAGGGGAGCTTTTGTATACCTCGAGCAGGGTGCGGTTCAAAGCTATGACTATGTGATGGCGGGGGTTGAAGCTGGACTTGCCTTCATTTTGACACTGATTTTTCTTCAAAGTTTGCCGATTTTTACAGTCAGGAAAATCAAACACTCCTTAAAGGTTGAAGAAATTATTTGCTTTATGATATTAATTGCTTCAGTTTTAACAGGTCTGGCTGGGATCACATTTCAAGGAATGCAGGCAGAGCATATTTTGTCACGATATGTAGTGCTGAGCTTTGCCTTTATTGGAGGAGCGAGTATTGGTTGTACAGTGGGTGTTGTAACTGGATTAATTCTTGGTCTCGCCAACATCGGCAACCTTTATCAGATGAGTCTGCTTGCCTTTTCGGGCTTATTAGGCGGATTACTAAAAGAGGGGAAAAAAGCAGGAGCCGCCATCGGCTTGATTGTGGGTTCTTTACTAATCTCCCTCTACGGTGAAGGGTCAGCAGGGCTGATGACCACGCTATATGAATCACTCATCGCAGTTGCACTGTTTTTGCTCACGCCACAGTCAGTAACGTCCAAGGTGGCAAAATATATTCCTGGTACGGTAGAGCATGTACAGGAACAGCAGCAATATGCCAGAAAAGTACGAGACGTGACAGCAAAAAAGGTAGATCAATTCTCTAATGTATTTCATGCGCTGTCTGAGAGTTTTGCGACATTTTACGAATCCATTCCTGAGGAGAAGAAGCAGGAAGAGGATGTAGATCTTTTTTTAAGTACGATCACAGAACGTTCCTGTCAAACGTGCTATAAGAAAAATAAATGCTGGGTGCAGAACTTTGATACAACCTATGAACTCATGAAACAAGTTATGCATGAATCTGATGAAAAAACGTACGAGCATAACCGGAAGTTGAAAAAGAAATTCAGTCAGCACTGCTCAAAATCAAAGCATGTAGAAGAATTGATTGAAGAGGAGATAGCTTACTATAAAGCAAATCAGACCTTAAAGAAAAAGGTCCAAGACAGCAGGCGCCTTGTGGCCGAACAACTGATGGGTGTCTCACAAGTCATGGAGGATTTTTCCCGGGAAATAAAACGAGAAAGAGAGCAGCATTTTATTCAGGAAGAGCAGATGATAGAAGCACTTCAGAACTTTGGAATTGAAATTCAGCAAGTTGAAATTTATAGCTTAGAACAGGGAAATGTTGATATAGAGATGAGAATTCCTTATTGCCAAGGTCATGGGGAATGCGAAAAAATCATTGCTCCAATGCTCTCGGATATTTTAGAAGAACAAGTTTTAGTCAAAGCAGAGCAGTGTGCGGAGCATCCAACAGGTTATTGTCATGTTGTATTCGGTTCTGCAAAATCGTATCGAGTGTCTACAGGTGTAGCACATGCAGCGAAAGGCGGAGGATTAGTATCAGGAGACAGCTACAGCATGATGGAGCTGGGTGCAGGTAAATATGCCGCAGCTATTAGTGATGGGATGGGAAATGGAGCAAGAGCCCATTTTGAAAGCAACGAAACGATCAAGCTGTTAGAAAAAATCTTGGCGTCTGGTATTGATGAAAAAGTAGCGATTAAAACGATTAATAGCATTTTATCTTTACGGACAACAGATGAAGTCTATTCCACATTAGACTTATCCATCATTGATTTACAGGATGCGAGCTGTAAGTTCCTCAAGATTGGCTCCACCCCAAGTTTTATTAAACGTGGTGATCAAGTGATGAAGGTACAGGCCAGCAACTTGCCTATTGGTATTATTGATGAATTTGAAGTAGAAGTGGTGAGTGAACAGATGAAGGCAGGAGATCTCCTTATCATGATGAGCGACGGTATCTTTGAAGGACCAAAGCATATCGAAAATCATGATTTGTGGGTCAAACGAAAAATGAAGAGCTTTAAAACAGAAGATCCGCAAGAGATTGCTGATTTATTAATGGAGGAGGTCATTCGCACAAGAGCAGGTCAAATCGATGACGATATGACGGTTGTCGTTATTAGGCTCGACCACAATACACCAAAATGGGCATCCATTCCGACAGGTACATTCTACCTTCAGAAACAAGAGATTTCTTGAAATATCGTATAATATGAATTTCTTCTGGCGATGATGGGGATATAAGCATTCAGTTACAATCCCAGGAGGAATGAAGATGCGAAAAGGTCACGTAAACCAAATCTTACTGATTACAGATGGCTGCTCAAATCATGGGGAAGACCCACTTGCGATTGCCGCATTGGCAAAGGAGCAAGGGATCACAGTCAATGTCATTGGCATTATGGAAGAGAACAGACACGATCATGAAGCGATGAAAGAAGTAGAGGGGATTGCTCTAGCAGGCGGAGGCATTCATCAAGTTGTCTACGTTCAGCAATTGTCTCAAACCGTACAAATGGTTACAAAAAAGGCGATGACGCAAACGTTACAAGGTGTTGTGAATAAAGAATTGCAGCAAATTCTTGGCAAAGATACTGAAATTGAAGAACTTCCCCCAGATAAGCGTGGAGAAGTGATGGAAGTTGTGGATGAGCTCGGTGAGACTGTTCATCTTCAAGTGCTTGTGCTTGTGGATACGAGTGCAAGTATGAAACCGAAGTTGCCAACGGTCAAAGAAGCACTCATCGATCTCTCTATTAGTCTAAATTCGAGAATTGGTGAAAATCAGTTTGGGATGTGTGTATTTCCCGGGAAAAACTCAGATGCAGAAATTGTGTTGAACTGGACGCCACGGTTCGATTCGTTATCATCGATTTTCCCGAAGCTGACAACAGGAGGAATTACACCGACAGGACCAGCAATTCGAGAAGCACTCCAGCATTTCAAATCAGTTCGTTCACGAAAAGGGCTGCTTGAAGCGAAGGAAGAACATGATGAATTCGGCTTCTAACATCCCATTAGGTACAATGATAAAAGGAAAGTGGCATCATCAACATTACCGCATTGTAAAAGAGCTGGGAAAAGGGGCGAACGGTGTGGTTTATCTGGCCGAATCGCCAAAGGGACAAGTGGCCCTTAAAGTGAGTGATGACAGTATGCTCATTGCATCTGAAGTCAATGTATTAAAATCCTTTTCAAAGGCTCCTGTGAAAACCATGGGGCCTTCTTTTTATGATATGGATGATGCTCTTTATCCTGGAATGTCAGAGAAACGGTCGTTTTATGTCATGGAGTATGTCAGAGGGCCATTGCTGCTTGAATTTGTGAAGCAAAAAGGCGATGAATGGATCGTCGTTCTCATGATTCAACTGTTATCTAACCTTGCTCACTTACATAAGGAAGGCTGGATCTTCGGTGACTTGAAGCCTGATAATCTCATCGTTTCAGGCCCCCCAGCTACGATTCGATGTATTGATGTTGGAGGAACAACGAAGGCAGGAAGGGCTATTAAGGAATACACCGAGTTTTTTGACCGCGGCTACTGGGGCTTCGGTACAAGAAAAGCAGAACCTTCTTATGATCTATTTGCCTTAAGTATGGTCATGGTGAACTGTGCCTATAAAAAAGAATTTAAAAAAGGGGCAGAACCAGAAAAGCAGCTTTATCGAGCGATTGAAGGACATCCTTTATTAAAGCGATATGAGAGGGTGTTAAAAGCGGCTCTCCAAGGTAAATATCAATCAGCGGCAGACATGAAAAGCGCGATGCTGAAAGAAGGACAATTGCTTGCTTCAAGAAAATCACGACAGAAGAAGCCATCACAGCAAAATAGGCAAAAGCCAGCTGTTCCCCAACATCAACAGGCCGCACCTTCACGATCAAGAGTTGCTGCTGCGAAAAGAACATCAGTACGTAAAAAATCAGGCGGTCTTTTTGAAACCATTCTCATCTTATGCAGTGTGCTCGCTCTTTACTGTGCCTATGTGGTTTTATTCCTATTATAGAGCTGTAAAAAAGCAGGCTTCTTCTTTGCTTGGAGCTAATGAAAGTGATAGGATATGTATATCTTTAAATTACCTGCTCTTTGTGAGGAGGAAGTTGTGAATAGAATTGAATCTTTTTTGAAAAAACATGATGTTTTCCTTGAAAATACGACAGTCATTGTCGGGGTTTCTGGCGGACCAGATTCTATGCTCTTGCTGCATGAACTAAACAAACGTCGAAAAGGTTCCTTTCAGCTGATTGCAGCCCATGTAGATCACATGTTCAGAGGAGAAGAATCCTTTGCTGATTTGGCATTTGTTGAAGCGTACTGTAAAGAGCATGAGATCCTTTTTGAATCGGCTCGTATACAGGTCACCCAATATGCAAAAGAAAACCGCTTAAACAAACAGGCAGCTGCAAGAGAGTGCAGATATGCTTTCTTTCGTCAATTGATGGAACAGTACAGCGCTCAATTTATAGCGCTTGCACATCATGGAGACGATCAAGTAGAAACAATGGTGATGAGGCTGACAAGAGGGACTGTTGGAATAGGACTCGCAGGTATGCAAGCAAAGCGCCCTTTTCAAGAAGGGTGGCTGATTCGTCCGCTGATTGGATATTCTAAGGATGATGTACTCACTGCTTGCGAAAAAGAACAAGTTCCTTATGTCATTGATCAAAGCAATCACACCGATGACTACTTGAGAAACCGGATCAGAAGACACGTTCTTCCCGTGTTAAAAGAAGAGGCACCTTATGTGCATGAAAGCTTTCAGTTTGTAAGTGACATGCTGACTGAGGATGAGCAGTACTTGCAGGCATTAACAAAGGATCAAATGCATCAAGTCATTACGAATCAAATGCCTAAGCAAATTGAGATCAAAACGAAGCCTTTGCTTGACCTGCCTTTGCCTTTACAAAGAAGAGGCATTCAACTAATATTAAACTATCTTTATGAAAACACTCAATCAGCGTTTTCAAACCAGCATATTCTAGGGACTTTGGACTGGTTATCTCATACTGATCAACCGTCTGGATCATTAGATTTGCCAAAAGGTTTACAAGCTGTCAAATCTTATGATCACTGTATGTTTACCTTTGAACGATCGCTTGTCATAGATCAGTCATATACTCATCATTTAAAAGGTGAGCTTGGCGAGGAACTTTTTCTCCCGAATGGACAGTCTATCTTAGTATCAAATCATGTTCCGGAGGATGCACGGAACGGAAACCATTTTTTCTTGCTTCAAAAAGATCATGTTCGTCTTCCTTTGATCATTCGCTCACGAAAAAACGGTGATCGAATCAAACTTAAAGGGATGAATGGATCAAAAAAGGTGAAAGATATATTTATTGATAAAAAAGTGCCTCTTGCAGAAAGAGACAGCTGGCCGATCGTCACTGACTCGGATCATCAAATCATCTGGATCCCAGGTCTGAAAAAATCCGTTTTTGAAGAAATTGATATGACAAACAGCGATCTCATTGTATTACAATATAGACAGCACGAAAATTTGTAGGGGGCAAGCAAAAGCATGAAACAAGATATTGAAAAGATTTTGATCTCAGAAGAAGAGATCCAGCTAAAAGTGAAGGAACTGGGTGCAACATTAACCAGCGATTATGATGGTAAATTTCCCCTGGCTATTGGTGTTTTGAAAGGGGCTCTTCCATTCATGGCAGACCTGATCAAACACATTGATACATATTTAGAGCTTGATTTTATGGATGTATCTAGCTACGGAAAGTCTACCGTATCTTCTGGAGAAGTGAAGATCATCAAAGATCTAGATACTTCTGTTGAAGGAAGAGATATTCTAATTATGGAAGATATCATCGACAGTGGGTTAACTTTGAGTTATCTGGTAGAGCTTTTCCGATACCGTAAAGCAAACTCCATTAAAATTGTGACATTGCTTGATAAACCAAGCGGCCGCAAAGCAGACATCAAAGCAGATTATGTTGGGTTTGAAGTACCAGATGCATTTGTTGTTGGCTATGGATTGGATTTTGCCGAACGTTACCGAAACCTCCCGTATATTGGAGTGTTAAAACCATCTGTTTACGAAGGCTAATGAGCACACGTTTACATGAGGTTATTGGTTGTGTTGGAATGATTTTCTATGATACTATTGAACATAGTTGTGCTTACTGTGGGAGGAGGTAAGGAATGAATCGGGTTTTTCGTAATACGATTTTTTATATACTTATTTTATTACTTGTGATAGGGGTTGTCAGTTGGTTAGGATCCCCTAATCAAAAGCCTGAGAACATGTCTTACAGCAAATTTTCGCAAAATTTAAGTGCGGGAAAAGTGGAGAGTATCTCCATCCAGCCTGTAAGAGGGGTTTATGAAATTCGTGGTCAATTAGATGGCGCGAAGAAAGATGAATACTTCATTACCCATGTTCCAGATGGTCAAGGTGTTGACCAGATTTACAGTGCACTGAAGAATACAGATGTAAAAGTAGAACCAGCACCTGAAACAAATGGATGGCTGCAAGTTCTGACAACCATCATTCCATTCATCATCATCTTTATCCTGTTCTTCTTCTTATTGAACCAAGCTCAAGGCGGTGGAAGCCGTGTCATGAACTTTGGTAAGAGTAAGGCAAAGCTTTACACAGAAGAGAAGAAACGTGTGAAATTTAAAGATGTTGCCGGTGCGGATGAAGAAAAACAAGAGCTCGTAGAAGTGGTTGAATTCTTAAAAGATCCACGTAAATTTGCGGAGCTTGGCGCAAGAATCCCTAAAGGGGTTTTACTAGTAGGACCTCCAGGTACAGGTAAAACATTGCTTGCGAGAGCATCTGCAGGAGAAGCAGGCGTTCCTTTCTTCAGCATCAGTGGTTCTGACTTCGTCGAGATGTTCGTCGGTGTCGGTGCATCACGTGTACGTGATTTGTTTGAAAATGCGAAAAAGAATGCACCTTGCTTAATCTTTATTGATGAGATTGATGCAGTGGGTCGTCAGCGTGGAGCAGGTCTTGGCGGTGGTCATGATGAGCGTGAACAAACGCTTAACCAGCTTCTTGTTGAAATGGATGGTTTTAGTGCCAACGAAGGGATTATTATCATTGCTGCAACGAACCGTGCAGATATCCTAGATCCTGCATTGCTACGTCCGGGACGTTTTGACCGTCAAATTACGGTTGACCGCCCAGATGTCATTGGCCGTGAAGAAGTACTGAAGGTTCATGCGAAAAACAAACCGCTTGATGATACAGTCAACTTGAAAGCCATTGCAAGCAGAACACCAGGGTTCTCTGGGGCAGATCTTGAGAACTTACTAAACGAAGCAGCACTTGTTGCTGCCCGTCAAAACAAAAAGAAAATTGATATGCGTGATATCGACGAAGCGACTGACCGTGTCATTGCTGGACCGGCTAAGAAAAGCCGTGTCATTTCGAAGAAAGAACGTAATATCGTGGCGTACCATGAAGCAGGTCATACCGTCATTGGGCTTATCCTAGACGAAGCGGATATGGTGCATAAAGTAACGATCGTTCCTCGTGGTCAGGCAGGCGGATATGCGGTCATGCTTCCAAGAGAAGACCGTTATTTCCAAACGAAGCCAGAGCTTCTTGATAAAATCGTCGGCTTGCTCGGCGGCCGTGTTGCAGAGGAAATTACGTTTGGTGAAGTAAGTACAGGCGCACACAACGACTTCCAGCGTGCAACAGGTATTGCAAGAAGAATGGTCACAGAATTCGGTATGTCTGATAAACTTGGTCCTCTACAATTCGGTCAAGCACAAGGAGGTCAAGTATTCCTTGGCCGTGATTTTAACAACGAGCCGAATTATAGTGAAGCGATCGCTTATGAAATTGACCAAGAAGTTCAGCGCTTCATCAAAGAAAGCTACGAACGTGCGAAACAAATTCTCACTGAGAATAAAGATAAGCTAGAAATCATCGCACAGGCTCTTCTAGAAGTGGAAACATTAGATGCTGAACAAATTAAATCTCTTTACGAAACTGGAAAGCTTCCAGAGCGTGTATACGCAGATGACGAAGAGAAAAACGATGATGTGAAAGTGAACATCAAGAAAAAAGAAGAAGACGAGGAGATCTAATCTCCTTCTATAAAAAGCTGTCGGGCTCACCGGCAGCTTTTTTTATTTCGATTCATGAATGGATCGGTTTCGAATTGTTTACAAATGGAACTCAATTCGTGTATGGTATGATAGAAAGTCGAAAAATGCTCTTTTTGAGACACTATTCAAAGTGGTGATGAAGTTGTTACTCGTGATAGATGTAGGAAACACAAATACCGTTTTAGGTGTTTATCATAATGGCGATTTGAACTACCATTGGCGGATTGAAACAAGCCGTCATAAAACAGAAGATGAATTTGGTATGGCAATCCGATCCTTATTTGACTATGTAGGGCTGATGTTTGACCAGATAGAAGGGATTATCATTTCTTCTGTTGTCCCGCCAATGATGTTTGCTCTGGAAAGAATGTGCGAAAAGTATTTTCACATTACTCCTCAAATCGTTGGGCCTGGCATGAAGACTGGATTAAACATTATGTGTGATAATCCAAAGGAAGTCGGCGCTGATCGAATTGTGAACGCAGTGGCGGCCATTCACCTGTATGGGGCGCCTCTCATTGTGGTAGACTTTGGAACGGCCACAACCTACTGCTATATCAATGAACAAAAACAATACATGGGTGGCGCAATTGCACCGGGTATTACCATCTCAACAGAAGCTTTATATACAAGAGCGGCTAAGCTGCCGAGAATTGAAATTGTCCGTCCAGATCACATTGTTGGAAAAAATACCATCAGTGCGATGCAATCCGGCATCCTTTATGGATATGTTGGTCAAGTCGAGGGCATAGTGAAACGGATGAAGCAGCAAGCCAAACAAACACCGAAAGTCATTGCAACAGGCGGTTTGTCTACATTGATTGGAAATGAATCAGACTGTATTGATATTGTCGATCCGTTCCTCACATTAAAAGGACTTCAATTAATTTATGAACGCAATCGTGTCGGTGTATTATAGGAGGGTTTAATCAAAATGGATTATTTAGTTAAAGCGTTAGCATATGACGGGAAAGTCCGTGCGTATGCTGCGAACACAACAGATACAATCAACGAAGCGCAGAGAAGACACCATACGTGGCCAACTGCTTCAGCTGCAATCGGCAGAACCATGACAGCGACTGTCATGATGGGAGCCATGCTGAAAGGCGAGAATAAATTAACTGTCAAAATTGAAGGCGGTGGGCCGATCGGAGCCATCATTGCAGATGGAAACGCAAAAGGTCAGGTGCGCGGATATGTCTCAAACCCACAAGTTCACTTTGATTTAAATGAACATGGGAAGCTGGACGTTAGACGTGCTGTTGGAACATCTGGAACGTTAAGTGTTGTCAAAGATATCGGACTGAAAGACCACTTTACAGGGCAAACGGAAATTGTCTCAGGTGAAATTGGAGATGACTTTACTTATTACCTGGTCTCCTCTGAACAAGTGCCATCCTCTGTAGGTGTGGGTGTTCTTGTCAATCCAGACAACTCGATCCTTGCAGCAGGCGGTTTCATCATTCAATTGCTGCCTGGAACAGAAGATGCAGTCATCGAAAGACTCGAAAAGAGATTATCAACCATTGAACCGATCTCTAAACTGATTGAAAAAGGGATGACTCCTGAAGAAATTTTAGAAGAAGTGCTCGGTGAAAAACCTCAAATCTTAGAAACTGTACCTGTCGAATTTTCTTGTAACTGCTCAAAAGAACGGTTTGCCAACGGTATTATCAGCCTAGGGAAAGCCGAAATTGAGGATATGATTGAACAAGACGGACAAGCAGAAGCTCAATGCCATTTTTGTAACGAAACGTATGTATTTACAAAAGAAGAGCTAGAAGAGCTACGTGAAGAAATAACCCGCTAAGCTCTAAGCAGCGGGTTTTCTTTTTAGAATGGAAAGGAGACGAAAGATGAGACTGAAAGCAAGAGTGGTATGGACATTTATTCTCGTTCTGCTCATGATTAATGCCGTTGTCATTGCATATGTATTAACAAAGTCACAAATGTCGCAGGCTTCTTCAAATGGGAAGAGCGGTGAAGAAATTGCTTCTATTGGGAAAGAGAAAGTCACACGTCAAGAATGGTTAAAGAAAATGGAAGACCGCTACGGAAAGGCAACACTTGAACAAATGATTAATCAGAAGGTAGTCAATCAGCTTGCGAAAGAAAACAAGCTGGAGGTATCTTCAAAAGAGATCAATCGTGAGCTGCTGATGCTGAAAGCGGTATCTAATAATTTCTACGAAGACGGTCATACAAGTGAAAAGGAATGGAAAGAGCAGATTCGTTATCAAATTTTATTAGAACAGCTTCTAACGAGAGATGCGGTCGTTTCTGAAAAAGAAGCCAAATCCTTTTATGAAAAAAACAAAGACTTGTATCAATATGATGACTCATACCGAATTCGACACATTGTTGTGAAAACAAAAGACGAGGCACAAAGTGTATTAAAAGATTTAAAGGGCGGATCTAGTTTCGAAGCTGTAGCAGCTGAACGATCCACCGATCGATATACCTCTCCTTACGGCGGAGATCTTGGATTTGTCACAGAAGAGCAAGAAAGCATTCCAGCCCTATACATACAAGAAGCCCAAAAGCTTCAGCCAGATGAATGGACGAAAGAGCCGATCGAGATCAAAAATGGTTATGCCATCATACAATTAAAAGAAAAATTAAATGGCCGCTCCTTCTCTTATGAAGAAGTCAAAGATCAGATCAAAAGGCAGATCGCCATGGAAGATCTGGGTGAAAAGGCGAATGTCAAAACCCTGTGGAAAGAAGCAAAAGTCACATGGTTTTACGATGGAGAGCAGGACTAAAAGCATTGACAAAATTTTTCGAAATTGATAATTTAATATTAATACAATAAAATTACTCGGAGATAGAGGTGTTAGTGATGGCTCGTATTGCAAATTCAGTTTTTGAACTAATAGGAAATACACCAGTCGTTAAATTAAACCGTTTAGTAGATGAAGACAGTGCGGATGTCTACTTGAAACTTGAATATATGAACCCAGGCAGCAGTGTAAAAGATCGTATTGCGTTAGCGATGATCGAAGATGCTGAAGCAAAAGGTACATTAAAAGCTGGCGACACACTCATTGAGCCTACAAGTGGAAACACAGGAATCGGTCTTGCGATGGTCGCAGCTGCAAAAGGAATCAATGCGATTTTAGTTATGCCGGATACAATGAGTCAGGAGCGCCGCAACCTTTTACGCGCTTACGGTGCAGAGCTTGTCTTAACACCGGGTGCAGAAGGAATGAAAGGTGCCATCAAAAAAGCAGAAGAATTAGCAGAAGAGCACGGATACTTCATGCCTCAGCAGTTTAGCAATGAAGCCAACGCTGAGATTCACCGCCGCACAACAGGGAAAGAGATTCTTGAACAGTTTGACGGCGACCTTGATGCATTTATTGCAGGAGTTGGTACGGGTGGTACGATTACAGGTGCTGGTGAAGTCCTGAAAGAAGCCATTCCATCTATTCAGCTTTATGCGGTAGAACCAACAGATTCTCCTGTACTATCAGGCGGGAAACCAGGTCCGCATAAAATTCAAGGCATCGGAGCAGGGTTTGTTCCATCTATCTTGAACACAGAAGTATATGACGGCATTATCCAAGTGAAAAACGAAGATGCATTTGAACTTGCAAGAAAGGCAGCGAAAGAAGAAGGAATCCTTGGTGGTATATCTTCAGGAGCAGCCATTTATGCAGCGCTTCAAACAGCGAAGAAGCTTGGTAAAGGGAAAAAGGTTCTAGCGATTATTCCAAGTAACGGTGAACGTTACCTTAGTACGCCGCTTTATCAATTTGATTAAACAATACACCCCAGCATTTGCTGGGGTTTTTTCATGAATTCTGAAGATGGAAAGCAAATACTATTTTCTAAATAAATTGGATTGCATTACAATAAGATTAATGAAAATGAAAAAGGATGATAACATGACACAACGTAGGCCGATGGGCATCAAAATTCCTTTTACGAAAGAAGCATTCTTGAAACGATACGAACAATTAACGGCTCATGAATCACATCACGTCCTTCTTGAAAGTGCACGTGGCGGAGAATACAGTATTGCCGGCATTCATCCGATCGCTAAAGCGAAAGGGAAGGACGGGATGACCACCATCCATTATCAGAATGAGGTGTTGTTCAAAGAGGGAGATCCTTTTAGGGCATTTGCTGATTGGTTTCAAACCCTACAAACCGAAACGAACGACGAATATCCTGACTTCCAAGGTGGAGCGATTGGATTTTTAAGCTATGATTACGCAAGATATATCGAGCATTTTAAAATGCTGTCCATCGATGATTTGAAGACGCCTGATTTGTATTTCCTCGTATTCAATGATGTCGCTGTCTTTGATCATAATAAAGACGTCCTCTGGCTGATCACTCATACAGAAGGAGACGAACCTGTCAGTGAAGTTCATCAAAGACTCGAAGAATTAAAGCAAAGCTGGACAAGCACATCCGAAGAATCAACACATTCACCTGTTAACGTGTCTTCTTCGGAATGTGTACCTGCTGCACCTTTTACTGAAGAAGCTTTCGGGGAAGCTGTAGAAACGATTAAACAATATATCGCCAGCGGTGACGTGTTCCAAGTGAACCTATCCATTAGACAAGATGAACAGCTTCATACCCACCCATATCATTTATACAAAACATTACGTCACGTGAATCCATCTCCATATATGTCATATCTGCACACGCCAGATTTCCAAATTGTCTGTGGATCTCCAGAGCTGCTTATTAAGAAAAAAGGCATTCAGCTCGAAACAAGACCGATCGCTGGCACAAGATCAAGAGGCAAGGATGATGCGGAAGATCAAGCGCTGGCAAAAGAACTCATTGAAGATGAAAAAGAACGCGCAGAACATGTGATGCTCGTTGATCTTGAGCGGAATGATCTTGGACGAGTGTCTACTTATGGCTCAGTCAAGGTGAACGAGTTTATGGCCATTGAGAAATATTCACACGTGATGCACATTGTATCAAATGTCCAAGGGGAGCTGCGTGATGATTGTGATGCAGTAGATGTCATGAGAGCTGTATTCCCAGGCGGCACAATTACAGGTGCGCCAAAAGTGAGAACAATGGAAATCATAGAAGAGCTTGAGCCGACAAGGCGTGGGCTTTATACTGGATCTATAGGCTGGTTTGGATTCAATCAAGATATGCATTTTAATATCGTCATTCGCACGGCTTATTGTACAGGGGGCAGAGCCTTCATGCAGTCAGGTGCAGGCATTGTCATCGATTCTGTACCAAAGCACGAATACAAAGAATCGATTAAAAAAGCCTATGCAGTGAAAAAAGCATTACAGTTGAGCAAAGAAGAGACTATTTTGAGTTAGAGGTGAGCAGAGTATGATATTAATGATTGATAATTACGATTCATTTACGTACAACCTGGTCCAGTATTTAGGTGAGCTTGGGGAAGAACTGATTGTAAAACGAAACGATCAAGTCACTATTCAAGAAATCGAAGAGCTCAAGCCAGACTTTCTGATGATTTCTCCAGGACCTTGCAGTCCGGATGAAGCAGGAATTAGTATGGAAGCGATCAAACATTTTGCTGGGAAGATTCCGATCTTCGGTGTCTGTTTAGGTCATCAATCCATTGCACAAGTATTTGGTGGAGATGTCATTCGTGCGGAGCGGTTAATGCATGGGAAAACATCAGAGATTGAACATGACGGCAAAGGTGTCTTCACGGGACTCCAAAATCCGCTCGTCGCAACGAGATATCATTCATTAATTGTTAAAGACGAGACGCTGCCGGAGTGCTTTGTCAGAACAGCGAGCACAAAGGAAGGCGAACTCATGGCCATTCGCCATAAAGAACTTCCGATTGAAAGTGTTCAATTCCATCCAGAATCAATTATGACATCCTTCGGTAAGGAAATGCTCAGAAATTTCATTGAAACCTATCGTAAAAAGGGGAATGAAGTAAACGCATGATCATTTACCTGAACGGTCAGTATATAGAGGAGAAAGACGCGACTCTTTCTCCTTTTGATCATGGTTTTCTATATGGCATCGGTGTATTCGAAACATTTACCTCTCTAGCAGGACAAGTCTTCTTGTTAGACTGGCATCTTGAAAGGCTCAATCAATCATTGCGTGACCTTTGCATCGAATCCACAATAGAGAAACCATTTGTACTCGACATCATTCATACATTATTCAATCAAAACCAAATAACGGACGGTTATGCGAGGATCCGCTTCAATGTTTCTGCGGGCAGAGGTAATGGATTTTCTGCAGACCCTTATGAGGAGCCTGTTGTTTTTGTGATGATCTCCCCCTTCCGGCCTGAATCAATAGTAGATGAAAAACAGGGAATCATTCTTGATACAAGAAGAAACACACCAGAAGGTCCAAGACGGCTCAAGTCGCATCATTACATGAACAACCTGCTGGCGAAAAGAGAAGTAGGGAACGATCCGTCGGTAGAAGGGATCTTTTTAACAAAAGAAGACGATGTGGCAGAAGGAATTACGTCAAATCTATTTTGGCGAAAAAAAGATGTGATCTATACACCTTCACTTGATACCGGCATTTTAAACGGGGTTACCCGTCGATATTGTATCGAAACGCTGCAAGCTTCGGGGATCCCACTAATAGAAGGAAGATATCCACTCTCACACTTGCTCTCAGCTGATGAGGCGTGGATGACCAATTCGGTTCAGGGAATTGTGCCTTTTAAAAATATCGGAGACACCGTCCTGCAAAACCACAACCGAACGATTTCGACCAAGCTGAGAACAGAATATACAAAAGAACGTCTAGAACATAAAGAGTAGGTGGACACAATGACACAACAATTGATAAAACAGCCTAAAATCATACAAGCCAAGCACCATACCCTTAGTTATGAAGAAAAGACATTGGTCATGGGCATTTTAAATGTCACACCGGACTCTTTTTCAGATGGAGGAAAATTCAATCAAATTGATAAAGCGCTGGCTCATGCAACGCAGCTCATAGAAGATGGGGCGCATATTATTGATATTGGCGGTGAATCGACTCGGCCGGGGGCGGCACTTGTCTCAGAGCAAGAGGAGCTTTCAAGGGTCATTCCTGTCATTGAGAAGATCACAAAAGAATTGGACATACCTATTTCTATTGATACGTATAAAGCCCATGTCGCAGATGAGGCAGTGAAAGCGGGAGCCTCAATCATTAATGATGTATGGGGGGCGAAAGCTGATCCTCAAATGGCGCATGTGGCAGCGAAGCACAACGTGCCAATCATCTTAATGCACAATCGACCAGAGCGGAATTACACCCATCTGATTTCAGATATGATTGCAGATCTGAAAGAAAGTGTTCAAATTGTAAAACAAGCGGGTGTCCGTGATGACATGATTATATTAGACCCTGGTGTAGGATTTGCGAAAAATAAAACTGACAACCTCATGGTCATGAATGAACTTGAACATTTTTGCCACCTAGGGTATCCGCTGCTTCTAGCAACATCCCGCAAACGATTCATCGGTGCAGTTTTAGACCTGCCGCCTGAAGAACGTACTGAAGGAACGGGTGCAACGGTCTGTCTTGGGATTCAAAAGGGCAGCGCGATGGTCCGAGTGCACGATGTAAAAGAAATCGCAAGAATGGCAAAAATGATGGATGCCATGCTGAATAAAGGAGGCGCTTATCATCGATAAAGTATATGTAAACGGAATGGAATTTTACGGCTATCACGGTGTATTTGCAGAAGAGAATAAACTAGGCCAGCGCTTTCGTGTGGACCTAACAGCTTCACTTGATTTAAGTAAGGCAGGACAAACGGATGACCTAAATGAGACCATCAACTATGCTGAGCTCTACAACATCTGCAAAAATATTGTAGAAGGGGACCCAGTGAACCTCGTTGAAACGCTGACAGAAAGAATTGCAAACCAAGTGTTAAAGGACTTTCCGACAGTTCAAGAATGTACAGTAAAAGTAATCAAACCAGATCCGCCAATTCCAGGACACTATCAGTCCGTTGCCATTGAAATGACGAGATCACGCGCATGAACAATACAGCATATATCGCTTTAGGCTCAAACATAGGAAAAAAGGAAACCTACTTAAAAGAAGCTGTCAAAAAACTTCACGAACATCCAGGTGTTCAAGTTGAATCCATTTCATCTATATATGAGACAACACCTGTAGGCTACGAGAATCAGGATGACTTCTTGAACATGGCTGTGAAGATTTCCACCTCGCTTCGTCCCGAAGAACTTCTATCACTGACTCAGAACATTGAGCAGGAGTTAGGCAGAACAAGAGAAGTGAGGTGGGGTCCACGGACAGCTGACCTTGACATTTTACTTTATAATCGTGAAAATATTGAAACAGAACAACTTGTAGTACCGCATCCTAGAATGTACGAACGTTTATTCGTTCTTGTTCCGATGAGTGAGATTTGCCCAGAAATCGGCGAAGCCCAGATAAACGCCGTAACAGACCAAGAAGGTGTAAGCATATGGAAAAAGACATGTGGGGTAGAAGAATTCGTGCATACCGAAAGCTAAAAGGGTATACTCAGGAAGGGTTCGCCAAAAGACTGGGCATCTCTGTCTCTGTCTTAGGGGAAATTGAGCGAGGCAATCGATTACCAACAAACCAAATGGTTGGTCAAATAGCAGATGCTTTAAATATAACGGTGGAAGAACTTTCACCAATACTTGAAGAAGAAAGGAGGGGACATGATGTTTAAAATCGGAGATATCGAAATTAAAAACAAAGTAGTGCTCGCACCAATGGCTGGTGTGTGTAACTCTGCTTTCAGACTCACTGTGAAAGAGTTTGGAGCGGGCTTAGTCTGCGCTGAAATGGTCAGTGACAAAGCGATCTTGATTAATAATGCCAGAACGATGGGCATGCTGTACATTGATGAACGTGAAAAACCGTTGAGCCTTCAGATATTTGGGGGAGAAAAGGACACGCTCGTAGAAGCGGCCAAGTTTGTAGACCAGAATACAACGGCGGACATTATTGATATTAATATGGGATGTCCTGTACCAAAGATCACGAAATGTGACGCAGGAGCGAAATGGCTGCTGGATCCAAACAAGATTTACGAAATGGTATCCGCAGTCGTAGAAGCTGTAGATAAACCTGTTACGGTGAAAATGAGAATGGGCTGGGACGAAGACCATATCTTCGCTATCGAAAATGCCCGTGCTGTTGAACGAGCAGGCGGACAAGCGGTTGCGCTTCACGGACGGACACGTGTGCAGATGTACGAAGGAACAGCGAATTGGGATATTATAAAAGAGGTCAAACAATCTGTTTCCATTCCAGTCATCGGCAATGGAGATGTCAAAACCCCTCAAGATGCAAAACGTATGCTTGATGAAACGGGTGCAGATGCTGTCATGATCGGAAGAGCCGCACTAGGAAACCCGTGGATGATTTACCGGACGGTTCATTATTTAGAAACGGGTGAACTAAAAGAAGAGCCTAATGTGCGTGAGAAAATGTCTGTGTGCAAACTTCACTTAGACAGACTCATAGACCTGAAAGGTGAGCATGTGGCTGTCAGAGAAATGAGAAAACATGCAGCATGGTACTTAAAAGGTGTCCGAGGCAATGCAGATGTAAGAAACCAAATCAATCAAAGTGAAACGAGAGCGGAGCTTGTAAAAGTTCTAGATGACTTTACGATCGAAGCCGAGGCAAAAGAGCTTCAAAGAATAAAAGTAGGATAAGACTATCTTTCTTTTTGTAGCTCACTGCTAGTGCACGTACTGGCAGTTTTTCTGCTTTTCTCTGCAAAATACATTATTGGAGTGATATAAATGAGTAATGAAGGGCTTAATAACGAAGAATTAAATGATCAATTCCAAGTAAGACGTGACAAAATGAATAAAATGAGAGAAGAGGGTATCGATCCATTCGGTGAACGATATGACCGTTCTCATCAATCCGCACAAATTATTGCTGAATATGACGAGTTTTCAAAAGAAGACTTAGAAGAAAAAGCAGCTCAAGTAACAATTGCTGGCCGTATGATGACAAAACGCGGAAAAGGGAAAGCTGGCTTTGCGCACATTCAAGACTTAGAAGGACAAATTCAAATCTATGTACGTAAAGATAGTGTAGGAGAAGAAGCTTACGAATTATTCAAAAGCTCGGACCTAGGCGATATTATCGGTGTGACGGGAACCGTATTTAAAACGAATGTAGGAGAACTTTCAATTAAAGCGACTAGCTTTGAGGTTCTTACAAAAGCACTTCGCCCGCTCCCTGATAAATATCACGGACTAAAAGATGTAGAACAACGCTATCGTCAGCGTTACCTTGACCTGATTGTCAATCCAGAAAGTAAGCAGACGTTCATCATGCGAAGCAAAATCATTCAATCAATGAGAAGATACTTAGATTCAAAAGGATACCTAGAAGTTGAAACACCAACAATGCATAGCATCCCTGGTGGTGCATCAGCTCGTCCTTTCATTACTCATCACAATGCACTTGATATGCCACTTTATATGCGTATTGCGATCGAGCTGCATTTAAAACGTCTAATTGTCGGTGGTCTAGAGAAAGTATACGAGATTGGTCGCGTATTCCGTAATGAAGGAGTCTCAACTCGTCATAACCCGGAATTTACTATGATTGAGCTGTATGAAGCATATGCAGACTATAAAGACATCATGAACCTAACGGAAAACTTGATTGCTCATATTGCCCAAGAGGTGCTGGGAACAACAACAATTCAATATGGAGAAGATCAAATTGATCTAAAACCTGAATGGAAGAGACTCCATATGGTTGAAGCAGTCAAAGAAGCAACAGGTGTAGACTTCTGGCAGGAGATGTCTGTAGAAGAAGCAAAACAGCATGCTGCTGATCACGATGTTGAAATCACAAAAAACATGACAGTAGGTCATATTATCAATGAGTTCTTCGAGCAAAAAGTAGAAGAAACACTGGTTCAGCCTACTTTTATTTACGGGCACCCAGTTGAGATTTCTCCATTAGCTAAGAAAAATCCTGAAGACCCGCGCTTCACGGACCGCTTTGAACTATTCATCGTGCGTCGCGAGCATGCAAATGCATTCACTGAACTGAATGATCCAATCGACCAAAGAGAACGCTTTGAAGCTCAATTAAAAGAACGCGAAGAAGGAAATGACGAAGCGCATCTCATGGATGACGATTTTGTTGAAGCATTAGAATATGGCATGCCGCCAACAGGCGGACTAGGAATCGGTATCGACCGATTAATCATGCTGCTAACAAATTCTCCATCAATCAGAGATGTACTGCTTTTCCCGCAAATGAGAAACCGTTAATACATCAACAAAAGCGCCATTTGATCTGTGGCGCTTTTTATTTTTCATAAAATGAAACTTTTTTCAAAAAAACTATTGCAAGAAAAGAATTCAGATGGTATATTATTATTCGTTGCCGCAAAACAGCAACGAGGTTGAAAAAAGAAAATGAAAAAAGTTCTTGACTTCAATCGAAGCGAAATGTTAAGATATTAAAGTCGCTTACGAGCGATAACGAAAATGATCTTTGAAAACTAAACAAGACAAAACGTACCTGTTAATTCGAGTTTTTATAAAAAATCCTATGATACATCATAGGTAGTCAGTCAAACTGGCGAAAAGCAAAACTTCGGTTTTGTACTTTTTCGGAGAGTTTGATCCTGGCTCAGGACGAACGCTGGCGGCGTGCCTAATACATGCAAGTCGAGCGGACAGAAGGGAGCTTGCTCCCGGATGTTAGCGGCGGACGGGTGAGTAACACGTGGGTAACCTGCCTGTAAGACTGGGATAACTCCGGGAAACCGGAGCTAATACCGGATAGTTCCTTGAACCGCATGGTTCAAGGATGAAAGACGGTTTCGGCTGTCACTTACAGATGGACCCGCGGCGCATTAGCTAGTTGGTGAGGTAACGGCTCACCAAGGCGACGATGCGTAGCCGACCTGAGAGGGTGATCGGCCACACTGGGACTGAGACACGGCCCAGACTCCTACGGGAGGCAGCAGTAGGGAATCTTCCGCAATGGACGAAAGTCTGACGGAGCAACGCCGCGTGAGTGATGAAGGTTTTCGGATCGTAAAGCTCTGTTGTTAGGGAAGAACAAGTGCAAGAGTAACTGCTTGCACCTTGACGGTACCTAACCAGAAAGCCACGGCTAACTACGTGCCAGCAGCCGCGGTAATACGTAGGTGGCAAGCGTTGTCCGGAATTATTGGGCGTAAAGGGCTCGCAGGCGGTTTCTTAAGTCTGATGTGAAAGCCCCCGGCTCAACCGGGGAGGGTCATTGGAAACTGGGAAACTTGAGTGCAGAAGAGGAGAGTGGAATTCCACGTGTAGCGGTGAAATGCGTAGAGATGTGGAGGAACACCAGTGGCGAAGGCGACTCTCTGGTCTGTAACTGACGCTGAGGAGCGAAAGCGTGGGGAGCGAACAGGATTAGATACCCTGGTAGTCCACGCCGTAAACGATGAGTGCTAAGTGTTAGGGGGTTTCCGCCCCTTAGTGCTGCAGCTAACGCATTAAGCACTCCGCCTGGGGAGTACGGTCGCAAGACTGAAACTCAAAGGAATTGACGGGGGCCCGCACAAGCGGTGGAGCATGTGGTTTAATTCGAAGCAACGCGAAGAACCTTACCAGGTCTTGACATCCTCTGACAACCCTAGAGATAGGGCTTTCCCTTCGGGGACAGAGTGACAGGTGGTGCATGGTTGTCGTCAGCTCGTGTCGTGAGATGTTGGGTTAAGTCCCGCAACGAGCGCAACCCTTGATCTTAGTTGCCAGCATTCAGTTGGGCACTCTAAGGTGACTGCCGGTGACAAACCGGAGGAAGGTGGGGATGACGTCAAATCATCATGCCCCTTATGACCTGGGCTACACACGTGCTACAATGGACAGAACAAAGGGCTGCGAGACCGCAAGGTTTAGCCAATCCCACAAATCTGTTCTCAGTTCGGATCGCAGTCTGCAACTCGACTGCGTGAAGCTGGAATCGCTAGTAATCGCGGATCAGCATGCCGCGGTGAATACGTTCCCGGGCCTTGTACACACCGCCCGTCACACCACGAGAGTTTGCAACACCCGAAGTCGGTGAGGTAACCTTTATGGAGCCAGCCGCCGAAGGTGGGGCAGATGATTGGGGTGAAGTCGTAACAAGGTAGCCGTATCGGAAGGTGCGGCTGGATCACCTCCTTTCTAAGGATATATGGAGCAGTGTGCGTTTTCGTCTTGTTTAGTTTTGAAGGATCATTCCTTCAAACATGTCTCTAGCGAGACAGGATTGTTCTTTGAAAACTAGATAACAATAAGTAATACATTCACATTGAATGCAATGCAAAGTTCATCACACATAGTGATTCTTTCTAAAGTAAGAAATGGTTAAGTTAGAAAGGGCGCACGGTGGATGCCTTGGCACTAGGAGCCGATGAAGGACGGGACGAACACCGATATGCTTCGGGGAGCTGTAAGCAAGCTTTGATCCGGAGATTTCCGAATGGGGAAACCCACTGCTCGTAATGGAGTAGTATCCATACTTGAATACATAGAGTATGAGAAGGCATACCCGGGGAACTGAAACATCTAAGTACCCGGAGGAAGAGAAAGCAAATGCGATTCCCTGAGTAGCGGCGAGCGAAACGGGAACAGCCCAAACCAAGAGGCTTGCCTCTTGGGGTTGTAGGACACTCTATACGGAGTTACAAAGGAACGATATAAGCGAAGAGGTCTGGAAAGGCCCGCCAAAGAAGGTAACAGCCCTGTAACTGAAATGTTGTTCTCTCCAGAGTGGATCCTGAGTACGGCGGAACACGTGAAATTCCGTCGGAATCCGGGAGGACCATCTCCCAAGGCTAAATACTCCCTAGTGACCGATAGTGAACCAGTACCGTGAGGGAAAGGTGAAAAGCACCCCGGAAGGGGAGTGAAATAGATCCTGAAACCGTGTGCCTACAAGTAGTCAGAGCCCGTTAACGGGTGATGGCGTGCCTTTTGTAGAATGAACCGGCGAGTTACGATCCCGTGCAAGGTTAAGCAGAAGATGCGGAGCCGCAGCGAAAGCGAGTCTGAATAGGGCGCATGAGTACGTGGTCGTAGACCCGAAACCAGGTGATCTACCCATGTCCAGGGTGAAGTTCAGGTAACACTGAATGGAGGCCCGAACCCACGCACGTTGAAAAGTGCGGGGATGAGGTGTGGGTAGGGGTGAAATGCCAATCGAACCTGGAGATAGCTGGTTCTCTCCGAAATAGCTTTAGGGCTAGCCTCAAGGTAAGAGTCTCGGAGGTAGAGCACTGATTGGACTAGGGGCCCCTACCGGGTTACCGAATTCAGTCAAACTCCGAATGCCGATGACTTATCCTTGGGAGTCAGACTGCGAGTGATAAGATCCGTAGTCGAAAGGGAAACAGCCCAGACCGCCAGCTAAGGTCCCAAAGTATACGTTAAGTGGAAAAGGATGTGGAGTTGCTTAGACAACCAGGATGTTGGCTTAGAAGCAGCCACCATTTAAAGAGTGCGTAATAGCTCACTGGTCGAGTGACTCTGCGCCGAAAATGTACCGGGGCTAAACGTATCACCGAAGCTGCGGACTGTTCTTACGAACAGTGGTAGGAGAGCGTTCTAAGTGCAGTGAAGTCAGACCGGAAGGACTGGTGGAGCGCTTAGAAGTGAGAATGCCGGTATGAGTAGCGAAAGACGGGTGAGAATCCCGTCCACCGAATGCCTAAGGTTTCCTGAGGAAGGCTCGTCCGCTCAGGGTTAGTCGGGACCTAAGCCGAGGCCGAAAGGCGTAGGCGATGGACAACAGGTTGATATTCCTGTACCACCTCCTCACCATTTGAGCAATGGGGGGACGCAGGAGGATAGGGTAAGCGCGGTATTGGATATCCGCGTCCAAGCAGTTAGGCTGGGAAATAGGCAAATCCGTTTCCCGTGAAGGCTGAGCTGTGATGGCGAGCGAAATTTAGTAGCGAAGTTCCTGATTCCACACTGCCAAGAAAAGCCTCTAGCGAGGTGAGAGGTGCCCGTACCGCAAACCGACACAGGTAGGCGAGGAGAGAATCCTAAGGTGATCGAGAGAACTCTCGTTAAGGAACTCGGCAAAATGACCCCGTAACTTCGGGAGAAGGGGTGCTTCTTAGGGTGTTAAAGCCCCGAGAAGCCGCAGTGAATAGGCCCAGGCGACTGTTTAGCAAAAACACAGGTCTCTGCGAAGCCGTAAGGCGAAGTATAGGGGCTGACGCCTGCCCGGTGCTGGAAGGTTAAGAGGAGCGCTTAGCGTAAGCGAAGGTGCGAATTGAAGCCCCAGTAAACGGCGGCCGTAACTATAACGGTCCTAAGGTAGCGAAATTCCTTGTCGGGTAAGTTCCGACCCGCACGAAAGGCGCAACGATCTGGGCACTGTCTCAACGAGAGACTCGGTGAAATTATAGTACCTGTGAAGATGCAGGTTACCCGCGACAGGACGGAAAGACCCCGTGGAGCTTTACTGCAGCCTGATATTGAATGTTGGTACAGCTTGTACAGGATAGGTAGGAGCCTTGGAAACCGGAGCGCTAGCTTCGGTGGAGGCATCGGTGGGATACTACCCTGGCTGTATTGACCTTCTAACCCGCTGCCCTTATCGGGCAGGGAGACAGTGTCAGGTGGGCAGTTTGACTGGGGCGGTCGCCTCCTAAAATGTAACGGAGGCGCCCAAAGGTTCCCTCAGAATGGTTGGAAATCATTCGCAGAGTGTAAAGGCACAAGGGAGCTTGACTGCGAGACCTACAAGTCGAGCAGGGACGAAAGTCGGGCTTAGTGATCCGGTGGTTCCGCATGGAAGGGCCATCGCTCAACGGATAAAAGCTACCCCGGGGATAACAGGCTTATCTCCCCCAAGAGTCCACATCGACGGGGAGGTTTGGCACCTCGATGTCGGCTCATCGCATCCTGGGGCTGTAGTCGGTCCCAAGGGTTGGGCTGTTCGCCCATTAAAGCGGTACGCGAGCTGGGTTCAGAACGTCGTGAGACAGTTCGGTCCCTATCCGTCGCGGGCGCAGGAAATTTGAGAGGAGCTGTCCTTAGTACGAGAGGACCGGGATGGACGCACCGCTGGTGTACCAGTTGTTCTGCCAAGGGCATCGCTGGGTAGCTATGTGCGGACGGGATAAGTGCTGAAAGCATCTAAGCATGAAGCCCCCCTCAAGATGAGATTTCCCATTCCGCAAGGAAGTAAGATCCCTGAAAGATGATCAGGTTGATAGGTCTGAGGTGGAAGCGTGGTGACACGTGGAGCTGACAGATACTAATAGATCGAGGACTTAACCTATATTCTAATGTGAAAAATGAACATTGTTATCTAGTTTTGAGAGAACATTCTCTCCATCAGGTTTGGTGGCGATAGCGAAGAGGTCACACCCGTTCCCATACCGAACACGGAAGTTAAGCTCTTCAGCGCCGATGGTAGTTGGGGGTTTCCCCCTGTGAGAGTAGGACGCCGCCAAGCTTTTCAAAGGATCAGTTCCAATCGGAACTGGTCTTTTTTGTGTTTTAATAAATGATATATCTATTTATATTGAAAATCGTGGTCTTTCACTACATTCTCAATAACTCATTCATTTCATCCCCTTCACTGGAATTTTAGACATTCTATAATATTCTTATCATCCAATCTCGTCGCTCGCTCATCTTGCTAAGAGTTAACATCAAAAGAGTAAACATGTCTAAAAAGGATCTTCTCCTCTGGCAACCATATGTAGCGAACTGCGCTTGCTGCTAGATCATTGAAACCTACATAAGAGAGCAAAGGGCATCTTGTTTGCTAATGAGAGAGAGGAGGAAGATTTGAGTTAAGCACCACAATGTTTGATGAGGCAAGGGAACATTGAGACGAATTTTTGGAAAATGGCCAGAATCAATTTAATATAAAGCAAATATACAAAATGGTTTCTCGGAAAAATAAAATAATAAAAAAATTCGTTTCTATATGCACGTTATCTGAGGGTTTAAGGAATAAAACAAACATTTTTCAGCTTTAAAAGAGCTGTTTTTACATTGAAAAAGCGCTATTAATGCCCTTTTTAACAAAAAAACATAAAAAAATGAAAAAAAGACTTTTAAAATGAAGAGACAAGTGGTAAACTTCTTTAGGTGCCTTAACGAAAAGATGTGAAAAAATAGCTTTAAAATAAATTCAAAAATTATTTTAAAAAAGTCTTTACAAACAATATCTTATCGTTATATAATACTATTTGTCAGATCGAGAGACAATCGAAACGACATAATATGGAGGATTAGCTCAGCTGGGAGAGCATCTGCCTTACAAGCAGAGGGTCGGCGGTTCGAGCCCGTCATCCTCCACCATATTTATTCTTACATAATGTTAGGATAGATAAAGCCGGTGTAGCTCAACTGGTAGAGCAACTGACTTGTAATCAGTAGGTTGGGGGTTCAAGTCCTCTTGCCGGCACCACTTTCATATGGTAAGATAGACAAGTCGCTTTAAAAGCGAGCCATTAGCTCAGTTGGTAGAGCATCTGACTTTTAATCAGAGGGTCGAAGGTTCGAGTCCTTCATGGCTCACCATTTTCATGCGGGTGTGGCGGAATTGGCAGACGCGCTAGACTTAGGATCTAGTGTCTTTATGACGTGGGGGTTCAAGTCCCTTCACCCGCATTGCCAAACAACATAAAGAAATCCTGTAATGCGGAAGTAGTTCAGTGGTAGAACACCACCTTGCCAAGGTGGGGGTCGCGGGTTCGAATCCCGTCTTCCGCTTATACCATCCACGCCGGGGTGGTGGAATTGGCAGACACACAGGACTTAAAATCCTGCGGTAGGTGACTACCGTGCCGGTTCAAGTCCGGCCCTCGGCATTATAAAATAAGCGCCCGTAGCTCAATTGGATAGAGCGTTTGACTACGGATCAAAAGGTTAGGGGTTCGACTCCTCTCGGGCGCGCCATTAAGATCGGGAAGTAGCTCAGCTTGGTAGAGCACTTGGTTTGGGACCAAGGGGTCGCAGGTTCGAATCCTGTCTTCCCGACCATCTTTTATGGGGCCTTAGCTCAGCTGGGAGAGCGCCTGCCTTGCACGCAGGAGGTCAGCGGTTCGATCCCGCTAGGCTCCACCAATATGATCTTTGAAAACTAAACAAGACAAAACGTACCTGTTAATTCGAGTTTTTATAAAAAAATCCTATGATACATCATAGGTAGTCAGTCAAACGCTGACGAAAAACAAAACTTCGGTTTTGTACTTTTTCGGAGAGTTTGATCCTGGCTCAGGACGAACGCTGGCGGCGTGCCTAATACATGCAAGTCGAGCGGACAGAAGGGAGCTTGCTCCCGGATGTTAGCGGCGGACGGGTGAGTAACACGTGGGTAACCTGCCTGTAAGACTGGGATAACTCCGGGAAACCGGAGCTAATACCGGATAGTTCCTTGAACCGCATGGTTCAAGGATGAAAGACGGTTTCGGCTGTCACTTACAGATGGACCCGCGGCGCATTAGCTAGTTGGTGAGGTAACGGCTCACCAAGGCGACGATGCGTAGCCGACCTGAGAGGGTGATCGGCCACACTGGGACTGAGACACGGCCCAGACTCCTACGGGAGGCAGCAGTAGGGAATCTTCCGCAATGGACGAAAGTCTGACGGAGCAACGCCGCGTGAGTGATGAAGGTTTTCGGATCGTAAAGCTCTGTTGTTAGGGAAGAACAAGTGCAAGAGTAACTGCTTGCACCTTGACGGTACCTAACCAGAAAGCCACGGCTAACTACGTGCCAGCAGCCGCGGTAATACGTAGGTGGCAAGCGTTGTCCGGAATTATTGGGCGTAAAGGGCTCGCAGGCGGTTTCTTAAGTCTGATGTGAAAGCCCCCGGCTCAACCGGGGAGGGTCATTGGAAACTGGGAAACTTGAGTGCAGAAGAGGAGAGTGGAATTCCACGTGTAGCGGTGAAATGCGTAGAGATGTGGAGGAACACCAGTGGCGAAGGCGACTCTCTGGTCTGTAACTGACGCTGAGGAGCGAAAGCGTGGGGAGCGAACAGGATTAGATACCCTGGTAGTCCACGCCGTAAACGATGAGTGCTAAGTGTTAGGGGGTTTCCGCCCCTTAGTGCTGCAGCTAACGCATTAAGCACTCCGCCTGGGGAGTACGGTCGCAAGACTGAAACTCAAAGGAATTGACGGGGGCCCGCACAAGCGGTGGAGCATGTGGTTTAATTCGAAGCAACGCGAAGAACCTTACCAGGTCTTGACATCCTCTGACAACCCTAGAGATAGGGCTTTCCCTTCGGGGACAGAGTGACAGGTGGTGCATGGTTGTCGTCAGCTCGTGTCGTGAGATGTTGGGTTAAGTCCCGCAACGAGCGCAACCCTTGATCTTAGTTGCCAGCATTCAGTTGGGCACTCTAAGGTGACTGCCGGTGACAAACCGGAGGAAGGTGGGGATGACGTCAAATCATCATGCCCCTTATGACCTGGGCTACACACGTGCTACAATGGACAGAACAAAGGGCTGCGAGACCGCAAGGTTTAGCCAATCCCACAAATCTGTTCTCAGTTCGGATCGCAGTCTGCAACTCGACTGCGTGAAGCTGGAATCGCTAGTAATCGCGGATCAGCATGCCGCGGTGAATACGTTCCCGGGCCTTGTACACACCGCCCGTCACACCACGAGAGTTTGCAACACCCGAAGTCGGTGAGGTAACCTTTATGGAGCCAGCCGCCGAAGGTGGGGCAGATGATTGGGGTGAAGTCGTAACAAGGTAGCCGTATCGGAAGGTGCGGCTGGATCACCTCCTTTCTAAGGATATATGGAGCAGTGTGCGTTTTCGTCTTGTTTAGTTTTGAAGGATCATTCCTTCAAACATGTCTCTAGCGAGACAGGATTGTTCTTTGAAAACTAGATAACAATAAGTAATACATTCACATTGAATGCAATGCAAAGTTCATCACACATAGTGATTCTTTCTAAAGTAAGAAATGGTTAAGTTAGAAAGGGCGCACGGTGGATGCCTTGGCACTAGGAGCCGATGAAGGACGGGACGAACACCGATATGCTTCGGGGAGCTGTAAGCAAGCTTTGATCCGGAGATTTCCGAATGGGGAAACCCACTGCTCGTAATGGAGTAGTATCCATACTTGAATACATAGAGTATGAGAAGGCATACCCGGGGAACTGAAACATCTAAGTACCCGGAGGAAGAGAAAGCAAATGCGATTCCCTGAGTAGCGGCGAGCGAAACGGGAACAGCCCAAACCAAGAGGCTTGCCTCTTGGGGTTGTAGGACACTCTATACGGAGTTACAAAGGAACGATATAAGCGAAGAGGTCTGGAAAGGCCCGCCAAAGAAGGTAACAGCCCTGTAACTGAAATGTTGTTCTCTCCAGAGTGGATCCTGAGTACGGCGGAACACGTGAAATTCCGTCGGAATCCGGGAGGACCATCTCCCAAGGCTAAATACTCCCTAGTGACCGATAGTGAACCAGTACCGTGAGGGAAAGGTGAAAAGCACCCCGGAAGGGGAGTGAAATAGATCCTGAAACCGTGTGCCTACAAGTAGTCAGAGCCCGTTAACGGGTGATGGCGTGCCTTTTGTAGAATGAACCGGCGAGTTACGATCCCGTGCAAGGTTAAGCAGAAGATGCGGAGCCGCAGCGAAAGCGAGTCTGAATAGGGCGCATGAGTACGTGGTCGTAGACCCGAAACCAGGTGATCTACCCATGTCCAGGGTGAAGTTCAGGTAACACTGAATGGAGGCCCGAACCCACGCACGTTGAAAAGTGCGGGGATGAGGTGTGGGTAGGGGTGAAATGCCAATCGAACCTGGAGATAGCTGGTTCTCTCCGAAATAGCTTTAGGGCTAGCCTCAAGGTAAGAGTCTCGGAGGTAGAGCACTGATTGGACTAGGGGCCCCTACCGGGTTACCGAATTCAGTCAAACTCCGAATGCCGATGACTTATCCTTGGGAGTCAGACTGCGAGTGATAAGATCCGTAGTCGAAAGGGAAACAGCCCAGACCGCCAGCTAAGGTCCCAAAGTATACGTTAAGTGGAAAAGGATGTGGAGTTGCTTAGACAACCAGGATGTTGGCTTAGAAGCAGCCACCATTTAAAGAGTGCGTAATAGCTCACTGGTCGAGTGACTCTGCGCCGAAAATGTACCGGGGCTAAACGTATCACCGAAGCTGCGGACTGTTCTTACGAACAGTGGTAGGAGAGCGTTCTAAGTGCAGTGAAGTCAGACCGGAAGGACTGGTGGAGCGCTTAGAAGTGAGAATGCCGGTATGAGTAGCGAAAGACGGGTGAGAATCCCGTCCACCGAATGCCTAAGGTTTCCTGAGGAAGGCTCGTCCGCTCAGGGTTAGTCGGGACCTAAGCCGAGGCCGAAAGGCGTAGGCGATGGACAACAGGTTGATATTCCTGTACCACCTCCTCACCATTTGAGCAATGGGGGGACGCAGGAGGATAGGGTAAGCGCGGTATTGGATATCCGCGTCCAAGCAGTTAGGCTGGGAAATAGGCAAATCCGTTTCCCGTGAAGGCTGAGCTGTGATGGCGAGCGAAATTTAGTAGCGAAGTTCCTGATTCCACACTGCCAAGAAAAGCCTCTAGCGAGGTGAGAGGTGCCCGTACCGCAAACCGACACAGGTAGGCGAGGAGAGAATCCTAAGGTGATCGAGAGAACTCTCGTTAAGGAACTCGGCAAAATGACCCCGTAACTTCGGGAGAAGGGGTGCTTCTTAGGGTGTTAAAGCCCCGAGAAGCCGCAGTGAATAGGCCCAGGCGACTGTTTAGCAAAAACACAGGTCTCTGCGAAGCCGTAAGGCGAAGTATAGGGGCTGACGCCTGCCCGGTGCTGGAAGGTTAAGAGGAGCGCTTAGCGTAAGCGAAGGTGCGAATTGAAGCCCCAGTAAACGGCGGCCGTAACTATAACGGTCCTAAGGTAGCGAAATTCCTTGTCGGGTAAGTTCCGACCCGCACGAAAGGCGCAACGATCTGGGCACTGTCTCAACGAGAGACTCGGTGAAATTATAGTACCTGTGAAGATGCAGGTTACCCGCGACAGGACGGAAAGACCCCGTGGAGCTTTACTGCAGCCTGATATTGAATGTTGGTACAGCTTGTACAGGATAGGTAGGAGCCTTGGAAACCGGAGCGCTAGCTTCGGTGGAGGCATCGGTGGGATACTACCCTGGCTGTATTGACCTTCTAACCCGCTGCCCTTATCGGGCAGGGAGACAGTGTCAGGTGGGCAGTTTGACTGGGGCGGTCGCCTCCTAAAATGTAACGGAGGCGCCCAAAGGTTCCCTCAGAATGGTTGGAAATCATTCGCAGAGTGTAAAGGCACAAGGGAGCTTGACTGCGAGACCTACAAGTCGAGCAGGGACGAAAGTCGGGCTTAGTGATCCGGTGGTTCCGCATGGAAGGGCCATCGCTCAACGGATAAAAGCTACCCCGGGGATAACAGGCTTATCTCCCCCAAGAGTCCACATCGACGGGGAGGTTTGGCACCTCGATGTCGGCTCATCGCATCCTGGGGCTGTAGTCGGTCCCAAGGGTTGGGCTGTTCGCCCATTAAAGCGGTACGCGAGCTGGGTTCAGAACGTCGTGAGACAGTTCGGTCCCTATCCGTCGCGGGCGCAGGAAATTTGAGAGGAGCTGTCCTTAGTACGAGAGGACCGGGATGGACGCACCGCTGGTGTACCAGTTGTTCTGCCAAGGGCATCGCTGGGTAGCTATGTGCGGACGGGATAAGTGCTGAAAGCATCTAAGCATGAAGCCCCCCTCAAGATGAGATTTCCCATTCCGCAAGGAAGTAAGATCCCTGAAAGATGATCAGGTTGATAGGTCTGAGGTGGAAGCGTGGTGACACGTGGAGCTGACAGATACTAATAGATCGAGGACTTAACCTATATTCTAATGTGAAAAATGAACATTGTTATCTAGTTTTGAGAGAACATTCTCTCCATCAGGTTTGGTGGCGATAGCGAAGAGGTCACACCCGTTCCCATACCGAACACGGAAGTTAAGCTCTTCAGCGCCGATGGTAGTTGGGGGTTTCCCCCTGTGAGAGTAGGACGCCGCCAAGCTTTTCAAAGGATCAGTTCCAATCGGAACTGGTCTTTTTTGTGTTTTTGGGACGTTTGGCACCAGATAAATGTGGAAATAATATTGTTAGTTGAGCGATTATCTTGAAAAATCGATCGAAAAAATTTATAGTAAGATTAAAGTCAAATATAGTCAAAGTCAATGGAGGAGGAGGCGGAGTGGCACAAAATATTTCTGATATCATCGAGCAGTATTTGAAGGAAGTCTTGGATCAGAATGGTCGAGAAATATTAGAAATTAAACGCAATGAAATTGCAGATAAGTTTCAATGCGTACCTTCACAAATTAACTATGTTATCAATACACGCTTTACGAGCGAAAGAGGTTATATCGTTGAAAGTAAGCGTGGCGGCGGTGGCTATATCCGTATCATTAAAGTCAAAATGAATGATGAAGTCGATTTATTGAACAACATTATTTCCCAAATATATCATCGTTTATCACAGGCTGCATCTGATCATATCATTATGCGTCTTGTTGAGAACAACATTTTATCCGAAAGAGAAGCAAAGATGATGATTAGTGTCATGGACCGTTCTGTTTTACACATTGATTTACCTGAACGAGATGAACTGCGGGCTCGGATGATGAAAGCGATGTTAAATGCTTTGAAATTAAAGTAAAGCGGGTGAAAAGATTGATTTGTCAAGAATGCAATGAGAGACCAGCCACTTTTCACTTTACGAAAGTAATAAATGGAGAAAAACAAGAAATGCACATATGTGAACAATGTGCAAAAGAAAACAGTGATTCATATGCTATGAGTGGAAACCAAGGTTTCTCGATTCACAACTTATTATCAGGCTTATTGAATATTGATCCTAGCTTTACCACAAGTGCGAATAAAGGATCATCTATTTTTCAAGAGGCAAGAGAAGTGGATCAATGTCCTAAGTGTGGCTTAACTTTTCAGCAATTCAGGAAAACAGGCCGTTTTGGCTGTGCAGAATGTTATCGAACCTTTGATCAGTATTTAAATCCTGTTTTAAGGAAAGTCCATAGTGGAAATACAGTCCATAATGGAAAAGTCCCTAAACGGATTGCCGGCAGTCTGCATGTTCGCCGGAAACTTGAGTTAATGCAGCAAGAACTGAAGCAGCTGATTGAACAGGAAGAGTTTGAAAAAGCAGCGGAAGTTCGAGATCAAATTCGTGCATTAGAGCATGAGCAATCTCAGCAGAGGGAGGGAGATTAACGACATGTCGCTCCAGCATTTTATTCAAGACGCATTAAGTCAATGGATGAAACAGAAAGGACCAGAAAGTGACATTGTTCTAAGCAGTCGTATTCGGCTGGCACGCAATCTAGAGCATGTTCGTTTCCCAACTCAGTTTTCTCAAGAGGAGGCTGAAGCTGTTCTTCAGCAATTCGAGCAAAAGTTTGCGAGCCAGGAAGTGAAGGACATTGGAAACTTTGTTCTGATTCGAATGAATGAAACGCAGCCTTTGGCTAAAAGGGTACTTGTTGAAAAGCATTTGATTAGCCCCAATTTAGCAGAATCAAGATTTGGCGGCTGTTTGCTTTCAGAAAATGAAGAAATCAGTGTCATGCTGAATGAGGAAGACCATATTCGTATTCAATGCTTGTTCCCAGGATTTCAGCTGGCTAATGCACTAAAAGCAGCTAACCAAATAGATGACTGGATTGAAGAGCAAGTGGATTATGCGTTTTCTGAAAAGCGAGGATACTTAACGAGCTGTCCGACCAATGTAGGTACAGGTATTAGGGCTTCAGTCATGATGCACTTACCAGCATTAGCCCTGACAAGACAAATGAATCGCATTATTCCTGCAATTAATCAATTAGGTCTTGTGGTCAGAGGAATTTATGGTGAGGGTAGCGAAGCAATAGGGAACATCTTTCAAATTTCAAATCAAATGACACTGGGTCAATCAGAAGAAGATATTGTAGATGACTTGAATAGTGTGACGGCGCAGCTCATTGAACAAGAGCGATCTGCACGTAAGGCATTATATCAGACGTCTAAAATTGAACTTGAAGACAGAGTGTACCGTTCCTTGGGAATTTTGGCTAATTGTCGCATGATTGAATCTAAGGAAACGGCTAAGTGTTTGTCAGATGTGCGACTTGGAATTGATTTAGGTATCATTAAGGGGCTTTCAAGTAATATACTGAATGAACTCATGATTTTGACACAGCCTGGCTTCCTTCAGCAATATTCAGGAGGAGCCTTGGAACCAAATGAAAGAGATATAAAACGAGCAGCAATTATCAGAGAAAGGCTGCGCTTAGAAATGCATAGGAATGGACAGGAGGATGAAACGATATGATGTTTGGAAGATTCACTGAAAGAGCTCAAAAGGTATTAGCACTTGCACAAGAAGAAGCCATTCGCCTAGGCCATAAGAACATCGGTACAGAGCATATTTTACTTGGTCTTGTACGTGAAGGTGAGGGCATCGCCGCAAAAGCATTAGAAGCACTGGGCCTTGTTTCAGATAAAATCCAAAAAGAAGTCGAGAGCTTGATTGGAAGAGGGCAAGAGGTGTCTCAAGCTATTCCTCATTACACACCTAGAGCGAAGAAGGTTACGGAGCTTTCTATGGATGAAGCGAGAAAGCTTGGTCATTCCTATGTAGGGACAGAACATATTCTTTTAGGTCTTATTCGTGAGGGAGAGGGTGTAGCTGCCCGTGTCTTAAATAACCTCGGAGTGAGCTTAAATAAAGCACGCCAGCAAGTATTGCAGCTTCTAGGCAGCAATGAAACGGGTGCATCTGCGGCAGGATCTAATAGCAATGCCAATACACCAACTTTAGATAGCTTGGCAAGAGACTTAACGGCTATTGCGAAAGAGGACAGCTTGGACCCTGTGATTGGCCGCAGCAAAGAAATTCAGCGTGTCATTGAGGTCCTAAGTAGAAGAACAAAGAATAACCCTGTCTTGATTGGGGAGCCTGGTGTTGGTAAAACAGCGATCGCAGAAGGCCTCGCACAGCAAATTATTCACAACGAAGTGCCTGAAATTCTGCGTGATAAACGAGTCATGACACTTGATATGGGAACCGTTGTAGCGGGAACGAAATATCGTGGTGAATTCGAGGATCGTTTGAAAAAAGTCATGGACGAAATCCGTCAGGCTGGAAATATCATTCTCTTCATTGATGAGCTTCATACACTGATTGGTGCAGGAGGAGCAGAGGGTGCGATTGATGCCTCTAATATTCTAAAACCATCTTTAGCACGTGGTGAGCTTCAATGTATCGGGGCAACAACGTTAGATGAGTACCGTAAATATATTGAAAAAGATGCTGCACTTGAACGTCGATTCCAGCCAATTCAAGTGGACCAGCCATCTGTTGATGAAAGTATTCAAATTTTAAGAGGGCTTAGAGACCGTTATGAAGCACATCACCGTGTGTCTATTACAGATGAAGCCATTGAGGCGGCGGTAAAGCTTTCTGATCGTTATATCTCTGATCGTTTCCTTCCAGATAAGGCGATCGACTTAATTGATGAGGCGGGTTCAAAAGTTCGCTTACGTTCTTTCACAACACCGCCTAATCTAAAGGAACTTGAGCAAAAGCTGGATGAAGTACGCAAGGAAAAGGATGCAGCTGTTCAAAGTCAAGAATTTGAAAAAGCCGCTTCTCTTCGTGATACGGAGCAACGTTTGCGTGAAAAGGTAGAAGTGACGAAGAAATCTTGGAAAGAAAAGCAGGGACAAGAGAATTCAGAGGTTTCTGTGGATGATATCGCAATGGTTGTTTCTAGCTGGACGGGAGTACCTGTTTCAAAAATTGCTCAAACAGAAACAGATAAGCTTCTAAACATGGAACAATTGCTCCACTCTCGCGTCATTGGACAGGATGAAGCAGTTGTTGCTGTTGCAAAAGCTGTAAGACGTGCCCGTGCTGGACTAAAAGATCCGAAACGTCCGATTGGCTCCTTTATTTTCTTAGGGCCAACAGGTGTTGGTAAGACTGAGCTTGCAAGAGCACTCGCCGAGTCTATCTTCGGTGATGAAGAAGCGATGATTCGTATTGATATGTCTGAGTACATGGAAAAACACTCGACTTCAAGACTTGTTGGATCACCTCCAGGCTATGTGGGCTATGATGAGGGCGGTCAGCTGACTGAAAAAGTGAGAAGAAAGCCGTATTCTGTCGTGCTTCTAGATGAGATTGAAAAGGCGCACCCTGATGTGTTTAACATCTTACTTCAAGTGTTAGAAGATGGTCGTCTCACTGATTCTAAAGGTCGTACTGTTGACTTTAGAAATACGATTTTGATTATGACTTCAAACGTTGGAGCTAGTGAGCTGAAGCGCAATAAATATGTTGGCTTTAACGTGCAGGATGAAAGTCAAAATTACAAAGATATGAAAGGCAAAGTAATGGGTGAGCTGAAACGTGCGTTTAGACCAGAGTTCATCAACCGTATTGATGAAATCATTGTCTTCCACTCACTCGAAAAGAAACATCTAAAAGAGATTGTGTCTCTCATGTCTGATCAATTGACAAAACGACTAAAAGAGCAGGACCTTTCAATTGAATTGACGGAAGCAGCAAAAGCCAAGATTGCCGACGAAGGTGTAGATCTTGAGTATGGTGCTCGTCCGTTAAGAAGAGCGATTCAAAAGCACGTCGAGGATCGACTTTCTGAGGAATTGCTGAAAGGCAATATTGAAAAGGGCCAACATATCGTATTAGATGTAGAAGATGGAGAAATTGTCGTAAAAGCAACGGCTGCTACGAACTAATATAGTAAGAAAAAAGTGTGAGGCATACCAGAAAGTTGGATGCCTCCCTTTACTTATTTTCTGACCAGTATAAGGAGTTGTATTCTTCAATCTATGGCTAAGTCAAAATCAAAATTTATATGCCAATCGTGCGGTTATGAGTCAGCCAAATGGATGGGGAAATGTCCCGGCTGCGGCACATGGAACAGTATGACAGAAGAGGTCGTTCGTAAAGAGCCGGCAAATCGTCGAAGTGCGTTTAATCATTCTGTTCAAACCATTCAAAAACCTTCACCTATATCTGCAATTGAAACATCCGAAGAACCCCGAATTAAAACGAATTTAGAAGAATTTAACCGAGTGTTAGGAAGTGGAATTGTCAAAGGTTCACTCGTTCTTATTGGCGGTGATCCTGGGATTGGGAAGTCCACACTATTATTACAAGTTTCAGCACAGCTATCAGATCAAAATCAGAATGTGTTATACATATCTGGTGAGGAATCAATCAAACAAACGAAGCTTAGGGCGGACCGTCTCGGTATTGAAAGTGCCTCTTTACATGTTTTGGCTGAAACCGATATGGAGTATATAACGTCTGCTATACAAGAGATGAAACCCGCTTTTGTTGTGGTCGATTCAATTCAAACCGTTTATCAAAGCGATATCACGTCAGCTCCTGGATCTGTTTCTCAGGTGAGGGAATGCACTGCCCAGCTGATGAAAATTGCCAAGACGAATGGTATTCCTATTTTTATCGTTGGTCACGTGACGAAGGAGGGCTCGATTGCTGGGCCGCGCCTTTTAGAGCATATGGTAGATACAGTTCTTTATTTTGAAGGGGAGCGCCATCATACGTTTCGTATTTTACGGGCAGTGAAAAACCGTTTTGGTTCAACGAATGAATTAGGAATTTTTGAAATGAGAGAGGAAGGGCTCACAGAGGTATTAAACCCATCAGAAATCTTCTTAGAAGAGCGGTCAGCAGGTGTATCTGGATCGTGTGTTGTTGCCTCAATGGAAGGAACAAGACCTGTTCTAGTGGAGATACAAGCACTTATTTCACCGACGAGCTTTGGGAATCCACGGAGAATGGCTACTGGCCTTGATCATAACCGAGTGTCATTGCTTATGGCCGTTTTAGAAAAACGGGTAGGGCTGCTACTGCAAAACCAAGATGCCTATTTAAAGGTCGCAGGTGGTGTGAAACTTGATGAACCAGCGATTGACTTGGCTATTGCCGTTAGTATTGCATCAAGCTTTAAAGATGCAGCGCCGCATCAAGCAGATTGCTTTATAGGAGAAGTGGGTCTGACGGGAGAAGTCAGAAGAGTATCAAGAATTGAACAGCGTGTGCAGGAAGCTGCTAAACTAGGATTTAAGCGAATGTTTATTCCTCAGGCGAATATAGATGGATGGAAAAAACCGAGAGGGATTGAGTTAGTCGGTGTAGAAAATGTAGCAGAGGCACTTCGTATTTCACTAGGGGGATCATAGAAATGGAAAAAGAGAAAAAAGGAGCGAGAGAAGTCGATCTCTTAGATATTGTCCAGTTTGTGGCACCGGGGACACCCCTGCGGGCAGGGATTGAAAACGTCCTAAGAGCCAATACTGGAGGGCTCATTGTTGTTGGTTATAATGATAAAGTGAAAAGTGTGGTAGATGGAGGATTTCATATTAATTCTGCTTTCTCCCCAGCACATTTATATGAATTGGCGAAGATGGATGGGGCGATTATTTTAAGTGACTCGGGTCAAAAAATCTTGTATGCGAATACACAGCTCATGCCGGATGCAACCATTCATTCATCAGAAACAGGCATGAGACACCGAACGGCTGAACGTGTAGCAAAGCAGACAGGTTGCTTAATCATTGCCATTTCTGAACGTCGGAACGTCATTACCTTATACCAAGGGAATCGACGATATACGCTGAAAGATATTGGTTTTATTTTGACGAAGGCCAACCAAGCGATACAAACACTTGAGAAATATAAAACCATTTTAGATCATGCCATTTCTGCGTTAAGCGCCTTAGAATTTGAAGAGCTTGTGACCTTTGGTGATGTATTATCCGTGCTACATCGTTATGAAATGGTACTTAGAATCAAAAATGAAATCAATATGTATATCAAAGAGCTTGGGACAGAAGGACACTTGATCCGTCTGCAAGTCAATGAGCTGATTACAGATATGGAGCAGGAAGCGGCGTTATTTATTAAAGATTACGTGAAAGAAAAGATCAAAGATCCATATGTGCTGCTGAAACAGCTCCAAGATATGTCGAGCTTTGAACTTTTAGATGACTCCATTTTGTACAAGTTACTTGGCTATCCAGCATCTACAAATATTGACGAATATGTGTACACTAGAGGATACAGATTACTTCATAAAATCCCTAGACTGCCTATGCCAATCGTTGAAAACGTGGTCGAAGCATTTGGTGTGCTAGATCGAATTATGGAAGCAGATGTACAAGATTTGGATGAAGTAGAAGGAATTGGAGAAGTAAGAGCGAAAAAGATAAAAAAAGGATTAAAAAGACTGCAAGAAAAACATTATATCGACCGTCAGCTATAAAAAGAGAAATTTTTCTTAAATACGGTTAAAAATGGATGAATATGGGTATATTAATGATGGTTTTGTTTTCTGTTCATGATGATAGGAAACTTAAGCATATATCAATGTCAGATGAAGGTGGATTGACAGATGAAAAATAAAGGAGGTGAAGGTATGTTAAAAAGAATCGTTCAGGCGTTTTTTATCATTTTCGGTGCAGTTGTAGGGATTTTTATCATTCCAGAGTTATTTCTGCTGTTAAATTTGAAGGACATACCTTTCATAACAAATGCTTACTCTTCAGCACTAATAGGAGCCGCTGTGTTCTTTATCATTGGTAAATGGTGCACAGGCTATGTGGTTAATTGGGTGAAATGGATCGAGGATTCTCTATTGAAGGCGCCTCTTCCTGATCTTATATCTGGAAGTTTCGGTTTAGTATTTGGACTTATTCTAGCATATCTTATTGTAAACGTGATCCCGCTAAACAATATCCCATATCATATTTTTGGTACCATTATTCCGATTTTCCTGGCTTTCTTTTTAGGATACCTTGGATTTCAGGTAGGGTTTAAGAAGAAGGATGAAATGATGGGGCTGTTCTCCCGATCTGCAAAGGTCACAAAGAAAAAAGGAGCAGCTGATGATGAACCTGAAATAGAAGATAAAAAGCTGAAAATTTTAGACACAAGTGTTATCATTGATGGAAGAATCGCAGATATTTGTCAAACTGGATTCCTAGAAGGTGTGATGGTCATTCCTCAATTTGTACTCGAGGAATTACAGCATATTGCAGACTCTTCTGATGTATTAAAGAGAAATAGAGGCCGAAGAGGTCTTGATATTTTAAATCGTATCCAAAAAGAACTGGATATTAAAGTTGAAATTTACGAAGGTGACTTTGAAGATATTCAAGAGGTTGACAGCAAGCTTGTGAAACTCGCTAAGTTAACTTCAGGTGTTGTTGTGACAAATGATTTTAATTTAAATAAAGTATGCGAACTTCAAAAAGTAGCAGTGTTAAACATCAATGATCTAGCCAATGCAGTCAAACCGGTTGTACTGCCTGGGGAAGAAATGAAGGTACAGGTCATCAAAGATGGGAAAGAGCATAACCAAGGTGTTGCTTACTTAGATGACGGTACGATGATTGTGGTCGAAGAAGGACGCAATTATATTGGAAAAGACATTGATGTGCTCGTCACGAGTGTGCTGCAAACTGCTGCTGGAAGAATGATTTTTGCGAAGCCAAAACTTCTGGAGAAGGCGCTCTAAAGGGAGAACGAACATGTATTATGAAGTAGTTATTCCGGCTGCGGGGCAGGGGAAGCGAATGAAGGCCGGCCGCAATAAACTTTTTATTGAATTGAAAAGAATGCCGGTCATCATCCACACACTGAAGGTGTTTGACGCTCATTCACAATGCAGACGCATGATCTTAGCGATCAATGAAGAAGAGCGTCGTGACTTTGAAAGGCTACTGAAGGTACACGCTTTTCAAACGCCTGTTTCACTTGTCACTGGCGGTGAAGAACGGCAGCAAAGTGTATATGAAGGATTGAAGGCTGTGCAAGATGCGGACATCGTGCTTGTTCATGATGGCGCAAGGCCTTTTATTAAGCATACACAGATTGACTTGCTCGTTAAAGCAGCGATTGAAAAAGGCTCCGCAGTCGTAGCGGTACCAGTGAAAGACACAATCAAACGCGTTCAAGAAGGCAAAGTGGAACAAACCATTGAACGTCAGAGCTTGTGGGCAGTCCAGACCCCACAAGCTTTTCGTCATTCTATTTTAAAAGAAGCGCATGAACATGCGGAGCGGACAGGCTTTCTTGGAACAGATGACGCCAGTCTTGTGGAACAATTACACGGTGAGAGTGTGTATATTGTCCAAGGAGACTATACCAATATTAAACTGACAACACCGGATGATTTATTGGTTGCCAAGGCAATTATGGATGCGGAAAGAGGGTACTAGAACATGTTTAGAATAGGACAAGGTTTTGATGTGCATCAATTAACAGAGGGAAGACCTCTTATTATTGGCGGTGTGACGATCCCTTATGAAAAGGGTCTACTTGGGCATTCAGATGCGGATGTACTGCTTCATACTGTGGCGGATGCCTGCCTAGGTGCGATTGCAGAAGGAGATATCGGCAGACATTTCCCAGACACGGATCCTGAGTTTAAAGATGCAGACTCTTTTAAATTACTTCAGCACGTGTGGGCACTTGTAAAAGAAAAAGGCTATACACTGGTGAATATCGATTGCACGATCATGGCGCAAAAGCCAAAGATGGCACCATACATTCAGCCAATGTGTGAGAAAATCGCAGAAGCCCTTGAGGCAGATGTCACACAGGTGAATGTCAAAGCAACAACAACAGAGAAACTTGGATTTACAGGAAGAGGCGAAGGAATTGCCTCTCAAGCAACCGTACTTCTTCAGAAAAAGTAAAATCCGTTTTGATGAGAATGGGTTTTGATGATAAAATACGTTTATAAAAAATTGGTGTCAGACAACATGATGCAGATGAAAGGAAGTTAAACTCATGGGAAATGAAGTGCGTGTTCGTTATGCACCGAGTCCAACTGGTCATTTACATATTGGGAATGCTAGAACGGCTCTTTTCAACTATTTGTTCGCACGCAGTCAAGGCGGCAAATTTATTATTCGAATCGAGGATACGGATCAAAAGCGTAATGTAGAAGGCGGAGAAGAAAGCCAGCTTCGCCACCTGCAATGGCTCGGGATTGATTGGGACGAGAGCATTGATAAAGATGGCGGCTACGGTCCTTACAGACAATCAGAGCGTAATGATATTTACAAAAAATATTATGACGAGCTACTAGCGAAAGATTTGGCATATAAGTGCTATTGTACGGCTGAAGAACTAGAAGAAGAGCGAGAAGCACAAATTGCCCGCAGTGAAATGCCTCGATATTCTGGTAAATGCAGTCATTTATCAAAAGAAGAAGAGGACAAGCTGATTGCTGAAGGAAGAGAGCCAAGCATCCGCTTCCGAGTGCCTAAAGGAGAAATCATCAAATTTGACGATATGGTCAAAGGCGAGATTTCATTTGAAACAGACGGCATCGGTGACTTTGTTATTGTGAAGAAAGATGGTACGCCAACGTATAACTTCGCTGTAGCGGTGGATGATCATTTGATGAAAATGACTCACATTCTTCGTGGTGAGGATCACATTTCGAATACACCTAAACAAATTATGGTCTTCAATGCATTTGGCTGGGATGTTCCGCTGTTCGGACATATGACGCTGATTGTAAACGAGAACCGCAAGAAATTAAGCAAGCGTGATGAATCAATTATCCAGTTCATCGAGCAGTATAAGAACTTGGGCTATTTACCAGAAGCTTTGTTTAACTTCATTGCACTGCTTGGGTGGTCTCCAGTTGGTGAAGAGGAACTATTTACAAAAGAGCAGTTCATCGATATTTTCGATGTCAATCGACTTTCTAAGTCACCAGCTCTCTTCGATATGCATAAACTAAAATGGGTGAATAACCAATACGTGAAAGCACTTGATCTTGATCAAGTTGTGGCACTTACACTTCCACATCTTCAAAAGGCAGGCAAGGTAAGTGAGCAGCTGACAGAAGAAGAAAACACGTGGGTGCGCAAACTCATTTCTCTATACCACGAGCAATTGAGCTACGGAGCAGAAATTGTTGAGTTAACAGAGTTGTTCTTTAAGGAACAAATTGAGTATAATCAAGAGGCAAAGGAAGTTCTTGCAGAAGAGCAAGTACCAGAAGTGATGGCTTCGTTTGCAGGTCAGCTTGAACGTCTTGAGTCTTTCACACCTGATGAAATCAAAGCTGCCATTAAAGCGGTACAAAAAGAAACAGGGCATAAAGGTAAGAAACTATTCATGCCAATTCGTGTGGCTGTCACTGGACAAACGCATGGCCCAGAGCTTCCGCAAAGTATTGAACTACTAGGTAAAGAGACGGTATTAAACCGCATTAAACAAATATAAGGAAAATCGTTGCGAGGGAGAAGTACAATGTTATCGTCCATCACAGAAAGAGTCTTCACCGGCTGAAAGAGACTTATGGGCAGACGTTGGAAATGCACCCTCAAGACCCTTGAGGAACACGTATGTTAGTATGCAAGGGCGGTACCCTCCGTTATGGGATGAAGTTGAGAAGGCTGCGAAATGAGGGCTTTCTAAACAGAGTGGAACCGCGTTTTCAAAACGTCTCTGTCATATGGCAGAGGCGTTTTTTATTTGTCCAAAAAAGAGAGCAAGTCCTAAGAGAGATTGATGGGGAAGAACGGGGGGAGCATGTGTTTTTCAAAATGCTGAAAGAAGATATTGATACTGTGTTTGATCAAGATCCTGCTGCTAGAAGCTATCTTGAAGTAGTGCTAACCTATTCAGGGCTTCATGCGATTTGGGCTCATCGTGTTGCGCATGCATTTTACAAGCGTAAGCTGTATTTTCTTGCGCGGATCATTTCTCAGGTCAGCCGGTTTTTCACAGGGGTTGAGATTCACCCAGCAGCAACCATCGGCCGGCGGTTCTTTATTGATCACGGCATGGGCGTCGTGATTGGGGAAACATGTGAAATTGGCGATAACGTCACTGTTTTCCAAGGCGTGACATTAGGGGGAACAGGGAAAGAAAAGGGAAAGCGGCATCCAACTATTTTGGACGATGCCCTGATTGCGACTGGTGCTAAGGTGCTCGGTTCCATTACCGTAGGAAAAGGGTCCAAGATTGGTGCGGGGTCTGTTGTGTTAAAAGACGTACCAGACCATTCCACTGTTGTAGGTATACCTGGGCGAGTGGTCGTTCAAAATGGAAAGAAAATCAATCGTGATCTCAATCATCAAGATTTGCCAGATCCAGTTTCTGATCGTTTCAAAGAATTGGAGCGAGAAATGGAAAAGCTAAAACGTGAGCTGGCTTCATTGAGCAGAAAGGAAGAACAATCATGACAATCAATATTTATAATACATTGACACGTAAGAAGGAAGAGTTTGTCCCACTTGAACCAGGAAAGGTCAAAATGTATGTATGCGGACCAACCGTGTATAACTACATTCATATCGGGAATGCAAGACCGGCCATTGTATATGACACGGTACGTAAGTATTTAGAATATAGCGGCTATGATGTGAATTTCGTATCCAACTTTACTGATGTGGATGATAAACTCATCAAAGCAGCAAATGAATTAGGCGAAGATGTCCCAACGATTGCTGATCGATTTATCCAAGCATACTTTGAGGACGTCAGTGCATTAGGCTGCAAAAAAGCAGACCTTCACCCGCGAGTGACAGAAAATATGGATGATATCATTGCGTTTATCGCCACATTGATTGAAAAAGGCTACGCCTATGAAGCAGATGGTGACGTGTATTACAGCACACGCTCATTTGAAGGCTACGGAAAACTGTCTCACCAATCGATTGATGAACTAAAGACAGGTGCCCGTATTCGTGTAGGTGAGAAGAAACGAGATGCGCTGGACTTCGCTTTATGGAAGGCTGCAAAGGATCAGGAGATTTCTTGGGATAGCCCGTGGGGCGAAGGGCGTCCAGGCTGGCACATCGAGTGTTCTGCGATGGTCAAAAAGTATTTAGGCGATACGATTGACATTCATGCTGGCGGACAGGATTTAACGTTCCCTCATCACGAGAATGAGATCGCTCAATCTGAGGCTTTGACAGGCAAACCTTTTGCAAAGTATTGGATGCATAACGGATATATTAATATTGAGAATGAAAAAATGTCAAAATCACTAGGCAACTTTGTGCTCGTGCATGACATTGTGAAAGAACAAGATCCTGACGTCCTTCGATTCTTTATGTTGTCGGTTCACTACCGTCATCCAATTAACTACTCAATGGACTTACTAGAGAGTACAAAGAGTGCGTTTAACCGACTCAAAACGTCGTATGCTAATTTACATCATCGCCTTGAAAGCAGCACGAATATCACAGAAGATAACACTGAATGGTTGACAAAGATTGAAGAGCAGCGAGCGACATTTATTTCTGAAATGAATGATGACTTCAATACGGCAAATGCCATCTCTGTTTTATTTGAACTAGCGAAACAAGCGAATTACTATATGGAAAATGATCATACTTCCGAGGAAGTGATCAAGGCATTTATTGGCTTGTTCCAAGAAATCACATCCGTCCTCGGCTTCTCACTAGAAGAAAAGCACACGCTTGACGAAGAGGTAGAAGCATTAATTGAGAAGCGGAATGAAGCTAGAAGGAATCGTGACTTCGCATTGTCTGATCAAATTCGTGACCAGTTAAAGAGCATGAATATTGTATTGGAGGACACTCCTCAAGGTACGCGCTGGAAAAGAGGAGAATAGGTCATGTTGAATTTTGAAAAGCTGAAAGACGGAAAACAGTTGAACGGACTTGCACTTGCTTATATGGGTGATGCCATTTTTGAAGTATACGTGAGGCATCACCTCCTCCAAACGGGGGCGACCAAACCAAATGAGCTTCATAAACGTGCAAGTAAAATCGTTTCAGCTAAATCTCAGGCCGCTATTTTATTTGAGCTTCAGCAGAAGGGCTTTTTCACAGAAGCGGAAGAAGCGGTGCTGAAAAGAGGAAGAAATGCAAAATCAGGCACAGTGCCTAAAAACACAGACGTTCAAACGTATCGTTATAGTACAGCGTTTGAAGCGCTCATGGGTTATTTATTTATTGAGAAGCAGGACGAACGCTTAGAAGAGTTGATTAGTCAGGCGATTGAAATCGGAACGTCAGGGAGGAAGACAAATGAGTCAGCAACATGATTATGTGATTGGGAAAAATGCAGTGATTGAAACACTGAAGTCAGATCGGGAGTTATACAAGCTCTGGATGGCAGAAAACACTGTAAAAGGACAAGCCCAGCAGGTCATTGAACTCGCGAAAAAGCAAAATATCACCATTCAGTATGTTCCGAGGAAAAAGCTTGATCAGATGGTAACAGGTCAGCACCAGGGAATCGTTGCACAAGTAGCAGCATATGAATATGCAGAATTGGACGATCTGTATCAAATTGCTGAAAAGCGGAATGAACAACCATTTTTCATCATCTTAGATGAAATTGAAGATCCGCACAATTTAGGGTCGATCATGCGTACGGCCGATGCTGTTGGTGCACATGGAATCGTCATTCCAAAACGACGAGCGGTAGGCTTGACGACAACTGTTGCGAAAGCATCTACTGGAGCCATTGAACATATCCCGGTCGCAAAAGTAACCAATCTTTCCAGAGCTCTTGATGAAATGAAAGAAAGAGGAATCTGGGTCGCAGGAACAGATGCATCTGCGAAGCAGGACTACAGACAATTTGATGGCACGATGCCTCTCGCTCTTGTCATTGGCAGTGAAGGAAAAGGAATTGGCCGATTGATTAAGGAAAAATGTGATTTCTTGATTAAATTGCCAATGGCCGGGAAGGTCACTTCATTAAATGCATCAGTTGCCGCTAGTCTATTGATGTATGAAGTGTATCGAAAACGTTATCCGTTAGGAGAATAGAGATGGACATCCTCTTAGTCGATGGATACAACATGATAGGTGCATGGCCTCGTTTGCAGCACTTAAAAGAAAACAGCTTTGAAGAAGCCAGAGACGTGCTGATTCAACATTTAGCAGAATATCAAGCATATACAGGGTATCGAGTCATTGTCGTATTCGATGCCCATATGGTCAAAGGAATCGAAAAGAAGCGGACAAACCACCGAGTAGAGGTCATCTTTACAAGAGAAAATGAAACGGCTGATGAGCGGATTGAAAAACTGGCACAAGACTTAAATAACATTCGGACGCAAATTCATGTGGCGACCTCTGATTACACAGAACAATGGGCGATTTTTGGACAGGGTGCACTTCGTAAGTCAGCACGAGAGCTCTTAAGAGAGATAGAAGTGATTGAACGAAAGATTGAAACACGTGTCAAAAAGATTACTTCTGATAAACCAGCATCCAAAATTGAATTGTCAGAAGATGTATTGAAAACGTTTGAAAAATGGCGGCGGGGAAACTTGGAATAGCTTGACGATATTTCAACCATTATTGTATAATATTTCTATCTAGGTGCGGTCGGGGGGATCGAAGTGAATCTAAACAACAGCAAGGGTAAGTCCATCAGAGAGCAATTTTGCCAGTTGGAAGATGAACAAGTCATTGAAAGGGTTCATGTCGGAGATAGTGATGCGCTAGATTATTTAATAACGAAATACCGCAATTTTGTACGTGCGAAAGCAAGATCTTATTTCTTGATTGGAGCGGATCGAGAGGACATTGTCCAAGAGGGGATGATCGGACTTTATAAGTCTATCCGCGATTTCAGAGAGGACAAGCTTACTTCATTTAAGGCTTTTGCAGAATTATGTATTACCCGCCAAATTATCACCGCAATTAAAACAGCTACTCGCCAAAAACATATCCCGTTAAATTCCTATGTATCATTAGACAAGCCGATATACGATGAAGAATCGGACAGAACATTATTGGACGTCATTTCCGGTGCTAAAGCGCTTAACCCAGAAGATTTAATCATTAGCAAAGAAGAATTTGATGATATTGAAATGAAAATGGGTGAATTACTAAGCGAGCTGGAAAGAAAGGTACTTGTGCTTTATCTTGATGGCAGGTCCTATCAGGAGATTTCTGAAGATTTAAACCGTCATGTGAAATCAATTGATAACGCACTCCAAAGAGTAAAGAGAAAATTAGAGAAATATTTAGAGCTGCGCGAGATCAGTCTCTAATCAAACCTATATTGACAGCTTTTTCGACACTGTGATAAGGTACTAAGGAAATGATGTCGAGAAAATAGGTGTAAATATGAGGAAAAAGATTACTCTAGCCTGTAAAGACTGCGGAAGCCGCAATTATACGACAATGAAAAGTGTTGCTTCAGCAGCTGAAAGATTAGAAGTTAAGAAATATTGCAAGACTTGTAATTCACATAAAACACATTTAGAAACGAAGTAGGATTTGCGTTCTTTAATCTGTGGAGGTCTTTTACATGCGTATTATCAGTTTCTTAAAAAGTGTCGGGAAAGAAATGAAAAAGGTCAGCTGGCCAAAGAAAAACGAAATGGTCCGCTACACGATCACTGTTATTTTAACAGTCGTATTTTTTGCCATCTTTTTCTCTTTTCTTGATATAGGAATCTCACAATTAATCGAATTAATTCATTAATACTTGAATAATGGTCTGCTGAACGTGCTATAATAGATCATAATATGACTTGCCAAAAAACCCGTTTTACGGGTTTTTTCAATTGCTTGAAAATATTTACCGGTACTCGAGATTCGTCAAATAGACATTACGAAATGTGGGGAGGGAAGGACTAAATAGTCCTGAACGAAAATGGAAAAGAATTGGTATGTTGTGCATACGTACTCTGGCTATGAGAACAAAGTGAAAGCGAACTTGGAAAAGCGTGTTGAATCAATGGGCATGCAGGATAAAATTTTCCGCGTTGTTGTACCAGAAGAAGAAGAAACGGACATTAAAAATGGTAAGAAAAAAGTAGTGAAAAAGAAAGTATTCCCTGGATATGTGCTAGTAGAAATCGTCATGACTGACGATTCTTGGTATGTCGTTCGTAATACACCAGGTGTGACAGGATTCGTTGGATCAGCTGGATCAGGCTCTAAACCGACAGCGTTATTACCTGGCGAAGCGGAAACCATTCTGAAGAGAATGGGACTTGAAGAGCGCAAGACAGAAATCGACTTTGAACTAAAAGAAACAGTCAAGGTCATCGATGGACCATTTGCTAACTTCACAGGCTCTATCGAAGAGATTGATTATGATAAAAGCAAAGTCAAAGTATTCGTTAATATGTTTGGTAGAGAAACTCCTGTGGAACTTGAGTTCACACAGATCGATAAATTGTAATTTAAAAGAGCTTGAAATGAGTGTATAGAAGTGGTAATATAGCAAAGGTACGTCTTGAGTTCGCTCAAGATCGCTAGTTAGTTATTTCGTCATTCATATAAAGAATGAAGTTGTTGAGTGGGAGGGGGATTCCCCTATTACCACATCACGGACTTTAAGGAGGTGTGTCTCGTGGCTAAAAAAGTAGTAAAAGTTGTTAAATTGCAAATTCCTGCTGGAAAAGCTAACCCAGCTCCACCAGTTGGACCTGCACTAGGTCAAGCCGGTGTTAATATCATGGGATTCTGTAAGGAGTTTAACGCTCGTACAGCTGACCAAGCTGGTCTTATCATTCCTGTTGAAATTTCGGTTTTTGAAGACCGTTCATTTACATTTATTACTAAAACTCCACCTGCTGCAGTATTACTTAAAAAAGCAGCTGGTATTGAGTCTGGTTCTGGTGAACCTAACCGTAATAAAGTGGCAACTGTTAAGCGTGATAAAGTACGCGAAATCGCGGAAACAAAAATGCCTGACTTAAACGCTGCTAGCGTTGAATCAGCTATGCGCATGGTTGAAGGTACTGCACGCAGTATGGGTATTGTCATCGAAGATTAATTTTTTGTCTTGTTGGGTTGCGAGTTTGGTTTTGACAAGTTCGCAACCCTTATTCGTGGGAGGTTATTCCGCTAAAACCACATAAGGAGGATTTTTATAATGGCTAAAAAAGGTAAAAAGTATGTAGAAGCTGCTAAGCTGATCGATCGTACAAAAGCGTATGATGTTGCTGAAGCTGTTTCTCTTACAAAAAAAGCAAATACAGCGAAATTTGATGCGACTGTAGAAGTTGCTTTTCGTTTGGGCGTAGACCCTCGTAAAAACGATCAACAAATCCGCGGTGCAGTTGTACTTCCTAACGGAACTGGTAAAACTCAACGCGTTCTTGTGTTCGCTAAAGGCGAAAAAGCAAAAGAAGCAGAAGCTGCTGGAGCAGACTACGTTGGAGATTCTGATTACATCACTAAAATCCAACAAGGCTGGTTCGAATTCGATGTAATCGTTGCGACACCTGACATGATGGGTGAAGTTGGTAAGATCGGTCGTGTACTTGGACCAAAAGGTCTTATGCCAAACCCTAAAACAGGAACTGTAACTTTCGAAGTAGAAAAAGCAATCAATGAAATCAAAGCTGGTAAAGTAGAATACCGCGTTGATAAAGCTGGTAACATCCACGCGCCAATCGGAAAGGTTTCTTTCGAGGACGAAAAGCTTGTTGAGAACTTTGCAACAATCTATGACACAATCCTTAAAGCAAAACCTGCAGCGGCTAAAGGTGTATACGTGAAAAACGTTTCTGTTACATCAACTATGGGCCCTGGCGTGAAAGTGGACCCATCTTCTTTCTCTGCAAAATAAATCTTGACTTATCACAACCGTTTTGATAATATCAAAATGTTGTAAAATAGAATAATCATTTATACCGTAGACAGCAGGGGCCTTATGGCTTAATTAACCCGCCGAGGTGTATATGTCACAGTCTTACGTTAACGTATGCTTGTATATACAGCCTCCATGTCTTAATGGAGGCTTTTTATATGGAGAACCGTTCGTTAGGAACGTGATGGCCTGATCGGTATAAGTGTTACACAAAGAATGTACAGGAGGTGTAACCATGAGCAATGCAATCGATACTAAAAAAGTTGTCGTTGATGAAATTACTTCTAAATTTAAAGACAGTATGTCTACTGTAATCGTAGATTACCGCGGTCTTTCAGTTTCTGAAGTGACTGAACTTCGTAAACAGCTTCGTGATGCTGGTGTAGAATTCAAAGTTTACAAAAATACTTTGACTCGCCGTGCAGTTGAACAAGTTGAACTAACGGGTTTAAACGATTTCTTAACAGGTCCAAACGCTATCGCATTCAGTAACGAAGATGTTATCGCACCTGCGAAAATCATCAACGAATTTGCGAAAAGCCACGAAGCTTTAGAAATCAAAGCTGGTGTTATCGAAGGAAACGTAGCGACTGTAGAAGAAGTGAAGGCTCTTGCGGAACTTCCGTCTCGCGAAGGCTTACTTTCTATGTTGCTTAGCGTTCTTCAAGCTCCAGTTCGTAACCTTGCTCTTGCTACTAAAGCAGTTGCAGATCAAAAAGAAGAACAAGGCGCTTAATGCGTACTTGACGTAAAAAAACTTAAAATGGAGGAATTACAAATGGCTTTAAATATCGAAGAAATCATTGCTTCAGTTAAAGAAGCAACTGTACTTGAGTTAAACGACTTAGTAAAAGCAATCGAAGAAGAATTTGGCGTAACTGCTGCTGCTCCTGTAGCTGTAGCTGCTGGTGGCGGTGCTGCTGCTGAAGAAAAAACTGATTTTGATCTAGTACTTGCTGGTGCTGGAGACCAAAAAATCAAAGTTATCAAAGTGGTTCGTGAAATCACTGGTCTTGGCTTGAAAGAAGCTAAAGAACTTGTTGACAACACTCCAAAACCACTTAAAGAAGGTATTGCTAAAGAAGAAGCTGAAGAACTTAAAGCTAAGCTTGAAGAAGTTGGCGCTTCTGTAGAAGTTAAGTAATCTTCGCCTAATCTTTTGGGAAAGCTCGCTTTTACTGGCGGGCTTTTTCTTTTCTTATCTCCTGAAACGATTGAATCCAGAGGAGGTCCATTCACCATGAGTGACCACTATTATACGGAAAAGCCATCAGTGAAAAGCAATAAACAGACATGGGACTTCACCTTGAGAAACCGTAGCTTTACTTTTACAAGTGACAGTGGAGTGTTTTCTAAGAAAGAAGTCGACTATGGTTCGAGGCTTTTAATTGAAGCTTTTGAAGAACCTGACTTGGATGGCGACGTCTTAGATGTCGGTTGCGGTTATGGACCGATCGGCTTATCGTTAGCAAACGAAATGACAGGCCGCACCATTCATATGATTGATGTGAACGAAAGAGCAGTCGAACTTTCAAAGGAAAACGCTAAGCATAATCGCATTGATAATGTCCGCATCTATCAAAGTGATTTGTTCTCGAATGTTCATTCATCAGCTGCTTTTGCCTCTATACTGACCAATCCCCCAATACGGGCAGGGAAGAAAGTAGTACATGCGATCTTTGAAAAAAGTGCTGATCATTTATTGCCGGAAGGTGAGTTGTGGGTGGTTATTCAGAAAAAACAAGGTGGACCATCTGCGATTGAGAAATTAGAGCAGCTTTTTGGAGAAGTGACGGTCGTTATGAAAAAAAAGGGCTACTATATTATCAAAGCTAAAAAAGTTTGACGCAGTTTCCTAGCTGTGTTAACATTATAAAATGCCAATGTGTATATTTTGCTTGATAGGCTTAAAAAACAACTATTTTGTATAAATTATGCATACTTGGGAAAACTAATAAAATCGGTATTTGTTTTTGGATGTGGTTTTCTTATTTTAGAAACCCTTTTTTCTTTTGTCTTGTAAAAGTATTTCTTTACTGACATTTGAAAGACAGAAATACTTTTTACACATATAATACGCATGATTTGAGGGGTGAATCAGTTGACAGGTCAACTAGTTCAGTATGGACGACACCGCCAGCGCAGAAGCTACGCACGCATAAGCGAAGTGTTAGAATTACCAAATCTCATTGAAATTCAAACCTCTTCTTATCAGTGGTTTCTTGATGAGGGTCTTAGAGAGATGTTTCAAGATATATCCCCAATTGAGGATTTTACTGGTAACCTTTCTCTTGAATTCATTGATTACAGCCTAGGGGATCCTAAGTATCCTGTAGCAGAATCAAAAGAACGTGATGTAACTTACTCTGCTCCACTAAGAGTAAAAGTTCGTTTAATTAACAAAGAAACTGGAGAAGTAAAAGACCAAGATGTGTTTATGGGTGATTTCCCAATCATGACAGACACAGGTACTTTTATCATTAATGGTGCGGAACGTGTAATCGTTTCTCAGTTAGTACGTTCTCCAAGTGTATATTTCAGTGGTAAAGTAGACAAAAACGGTAAAAAAGGTTTTACTGCGACTGTCATTCCAAACCGTGGCGCATGGTTAGAATACGAAACTGATGCGAAGGATGTAGTCTATGTACGCATCGATCGCACACGTAAGTTGCCGGTTACGGTTCTTTTGCGTGCTCTCGGCTTCAGCTCTGATCAAGAGATTCTTGACCTCATTGGCGAGAATGAATACTTACGCAACACGTTGGAAAAGGACAATACAGAGAATGCCGATAAAGCACTTCTCGAAATCTACGAGCGTCTTCGTCCCGGAGAGCCGCCAACTGTTGAAAATGCGAAAAGCTTGCTAGACTCTCGCTTCTTTGATCCGAAGAGATATGACTTAGCAAATGTTGGACGCTACAAGATTAATAAGAAGCTTCATATTAAAAATAGACTATTCAATCAAAAATTGGCTGAAACGCTAGTTGATCCTGAAACAGGTGAAATCCTAGCAGAAAAAGGTCAAATTTTAGATAGAAGAGTGCTTGATAAAGTTCTTCCATACTTAGAAAACGGCATCGGATTTAGAAAGCTTTATCCAAATGGTGGCGTAGTAGAGGATGAAGTAGAACTTCAATCTATCAAGATTTATGCACCAACTGATCAAGAAGGCGAGCAAGTGATCAACGTGATTGGTAATGCATATGTAGAGGAAGCTGTGAAGAACATCACGCCTTCTGACATCATTGCTTCAATCAGTTACTTCTTTAACCTGCTTCATGGAGTAGGTGACACAGATGATATCGATCACCTTGGTAACCGTCGTCTGCGTTCTGTAGGTGAACTTCTGCAAAATCAATTCCGTATTGGTTTAAGCAGAATGGAGCGTGTTGTTCGTGAAAGAATGTCGATTCAAGACACGAACACGATCACACCTCAGCAGCTGATCAACATCCGTCCTGTGATCGCTTCTATCAAAGAGTTCTTTGGTAGCTCTCAGCTTTCTCAGTTCATGGATCAAACAAACCCGCTTGCTGAATTGACACACAAACGTCGTCTATCAGCGCTTGGACCGGGTGGTTTGACACGTGAGCGTGCAGGAATGGAAGTTCGTGACGTTCACTATTCTCACTATGGTCGTATGTGTCCGATTGAAACACCAGAGGGTCCAAACATTGGTTTGATCAACTCTCTATCTTCATTTGCGAAAGTGAACCGCTTCGGATTTATCGAAACACCTTACCGTCGGGTTGATCCTGAAACAGGTAAAGTGACGCCGAGAATCGATTACTTAACCGCTGATGAAGAGGATAACTACGTTGTAGCACAAGCGAACGCTCAGCTAGCTGATGATGGTTCGTTTATCGATGATAACATTATCGCTCGTTTCAGAGGGGAAAACACCGTTGTTCCTCGAAACCGCGTTGACTACATGGACGTTTCGCCGAAGCAGGTTGTTTCTGCAGCGACAGCATGTATCCCATTCTTAGAAAACGATGACTCTAACCGTGCTCTAATGGGAGCGAACATGCAACGTCAGGCTGTGCCTTTGATGCAGCCGGAATCACCGATTGTTGGTACAGGTATGGAGTATGTATCAGGTAAAGACTCTGGTGCTGCTGTGATCTGTCGTTACCCAGGTGTTGTAGAACGTGTTGAAGCGAAGAATATTTGGGTTCGCCGTTATGAAGACGTTGACGGACAACAAGTCAAAGGAAACCTAGACAAATACAGCTTGCTGAAATTTGTCCGCTCTAACCAAGGGACTTGCTACAACCAGCGCCCAATTGTAAGTGTTGGAGATGAAGTCGTCAAAGGAGAAATCCTTGCAGACGGTCCTTCTATGGAAAAAGGTGAATTGGCTCTAGGACGTAACGTCATGGTCGGCTTCATGACTTGGGACGGTTACAACTATGAGGATGCGATCATTATGAGTGAGCGCCTTGTAAAAGATGACGTCTACACTTCTATTCATATTGAAGAATATGAATCAGAAGCTCGTGATACAAAGCTTGGACCAGAAGAAATTACGCGTGATATTCCAAACGTTGGGGAAGATGCTTTACGCAACCTTGACGAGCGTGGAATCATCCGTATTGGTGCAGAAGTAAAAGACGGAGATCTTCTTGTCGGGAAAGTAACGCCTAAAGGTGTAACAGAACTAACAGCTGAAGAACGTCTATTACATGCAATCTTTGGTGAAAAGGCTCGTGAAGTACGTGATACGTCTCTACGTGTACCACACGGCGGCGGCGGAATCATCCACGATGTCAAAGTCTTTAACCGTGAAGATGGAGATGAATTACCACCAGGTGTTAACCAGTTAGTCCGTGTATACATCGTTCAGAAGCGTAAAATTTCTGAAGGTGACAAAATGGCCGGACGACATGGTAACAAAGGTGTTATCTCTAAAATCCTTCCAGAAGAAGATATGCCGTATCTTCCAGATGGAACACCGATTGATATCATGTTAAACCCTCTAGGGGTACCATCTCGTATGAATATCGGTCAGGTACTTGAGCTTCATATGGGTATGGCTGCACGTTACCTAGGCATCCACATTGCGTCACCAGTATTTGATGGTGCTCGTGAGGAAGATGTTTGGGAAACGCTTGAAGAAGCAGGTATGTCCCGTGATGCGAAAACAGTCCTTTATGACGGTCGAACTGGTGAACCATTCGATAACCGTGTATCAGTCGGAATCATGTACATGATCAAACTGGCTCACATGGTTGACGATAAACTTCACGCTCGTTCAACTGGACCATACTCACTTGTTACGCAGCAGCCACTGGGCGGTAAAGCACAGTTTGGTGGACAGCGTTTCGGAGAGATGGAAGTATGGGCACTTGAAGCTTACGGTGCAGCATATACACTTCAAGAAATCTTAACTGTAAAATCGGATGACGTTGTGGGTCGTGTGAAAACATACGAAGCGATCGTCAAAGGGGATAACGTACCTGAACCAGGTGTCCCTGAATCATTCAAAGTATTAATTAAAGAACTTCAAAGTTTAGGTATGGATGTGAAAATCCTATCTGGCGATGAAGAAGAGATAGAAATGAGAGATTTAGAAGACGATGAGGAAACGAAGAAAGCAGACGGATTAGCGTTATCTAATGACGAAGATGCTGCAGACCTCGCACCTGTCGATCTTGAACGTGACGCAGTCACAAAAGAATAGCAGAAACGATTAGAGCAAGTGACTAGGGTATAACCCGAAGATTAAAAGGGAGGTAGGCCCCTTGCTAGATGTGAACAATTTTGAGTATATGAACATCGGTCTCGCATCACCTGATAAAATCCGTTCTTGGTCTTTTGGTGAAGTGAAAAAGCCTGAAACGATTAACTATCGTACACTGAAACCGGAAAAAGATGGTCTCTTTTGTGAACGTATCTTCGGACCGCAAAAAGACTGGGAATGTCATTGTGGAAAGTATAAACGCGTTCGTTATAAGGGTGTTGTATGTGACCGTTGTGGTGTAGAAGTAACACGGGCAAAAGTCCGTCGTGAGAGAATGGGGCATATCGAACTGGCTGCCCCAGTTTCCCACATTTGGTATTTCAAAGGTATCCCAAGCCGTATGGGTCTTGTTCTAGATATGTCACCACGTGCGTTAGAAGAAGTGATTTACTTCGCTTCTTACGTCGTGACTGATCCGGGCAACACACCGCTTGAGAAGAAACAACTTCTTTCTGAGAAAGAATTCCGTGCTTATTTAGATAAATACGGTAACACCTTCCAAGCAGCTATGGGTGCAGAAGCAATTAACAAACTTCTTCAAGATATCGATCTTGTAAAAGAAGTAGATACACTCAAAGAAGAGCTAAAAACAGCTCAAGGACAGCGTCGTACACGTGCGATCAAACGCCTTGAAGTGTTGGAAGCTTTCCGTAACTCAGGAAACAAACCGTCTTGGATGATCCTTGATGTACTTCCGGTTATTCCACCAGAATTACGTCCAATGGTTCAGCTTGATGGCGGACGTTTTGCTACTTCTGACTTGAACGACCTTTATCGTCGTGTCATCAACCGTAACAATCGTCTGAAACGTTTATTAGATCTTGGCGCGCCAAGCATCATCGTTCAGAACGAGAAGCGTATGCTTCAAGAAGCTGTCGATGCCTTGATTGATAATGGACGTAGAGGCCGACCAGTAACAGGACCAGGAAATAGACCATTGAAATCTCTTTCTCACATGCTGAAAGGGAAACAAGGGCGTTTCCGTCAAAACTTGCTTGGTAAACGTGTTGACTATTCTGGACGTTCCGTTATCGTCGTTGGACCACATTTGAAAATGTATCAGTGTGGACTTCCGAAAGAAATGGCTCTTGAACTATTCAAACCATTCGTGATGAAGGAGCTTGTTGAAAAAGGATTAGCTCACAACATTAAGAGCGCGAAACGTAAGATTGAGCGCGTGCAGCCGGAAGTTTGGGATGTTTTAGAATCAGTGATTCGTGAGCATCCAGTCTTACTAAACCGTGCACCAACTCTTCACAGACTTGGTATTCAAGCGTTTGAACCTACACTTGTGGAAGGACGCGCAATTCGTCTGCATCCACTTGTATGTACTGCCTACAACGCTGACTTTGATGGTGACCAAATGGCGGTTCACGTACCATTATCTGCTGAAGCTCAAGCTGAAGCTCGTATCTTAATGCTTGCTGCTCAAAACATTTTGAACCCGAAAGATGGAAAACCTGTTGTTACGCCATCTCAGGATATGGTGCTAGGTAACTACTACCTTACACTTGAGCGTAAAGGTGCTATCGGAGAAGGTATGGTCTTCAAAGATACGAACGAAGCCCTTCTAGCTTATCAAAATGGGTATGTGCATCTTCATACACGTGTAGCTGTTGCAGCTAACTCGTTGAAGAATGTGACATTCACTGATGAACAGCGTTCTAAATTGTTGATTACAACAGTTGGAAAACTAATCTTTAACGAAATCTTACCGGAATCATTCCCTTACATGAATGAGCCGACAAAGAGCAATATTGAAGAAAAAACGCCTGACCGCTTCTTCCTTGAAAAAGGTGAAGATGTCAAAGCTGCGATCGAGAAACAAGAAATCAATGCGCCGTTCAAAAAAGGTATTTTAGGTAAAATCATTGCGGAAATCTTTAAGAGATTCCATATCACTGAGACATCTAAAATGCTTGACCGCATGAAAAATCTTGGTTTCAAATACTCTACTAAAGCGGGTATTACGGTTGGGGTGTCTGATATCGTCGTATTAGATGATAAACAGAAGATCCTCGAAGAAGCGCAAGCAAAAGTAGATAACGTCATGAAGCAATTCAGACGTGGTTTGATTACTGAAGAAGAGCGTTACGAGAGAGTCATTTCGATCTGGAGTTCTTCTAAAGATGTCATCCAAGGTAAACTGATGAAGTCCCTTGATGAAGTCAACCCTATCTACATGATGAGTGACTCTGGAGCGCGTGGTAACGCATCTAACTTCACTCAGCTGGCTGGTATGCGTGGTCTGATGGCCAACCCGGCTGGACGTATCATTGAACTTCCGATCAAATCTAGTTTCCGTGAAGGTTTAACCGTATTGGAATACTTTATTTCTACTCACGGAGCGCGTAAAGGTCTTGCCGATACAGCTCTTAAAACAGCTGACTCAGGTTACCTCACGCGTCGTCTCGTTGACGTTGCGCAGGATGTTATCATCCGCGAAACAGATTGCGGTACAGACCGTGGAATCTTGGCGAAGTCCATTAAAGAAGGAAATGAAATTATTGAGAAACTTGAAGAACGTCTGATCGGACGTTTTGCAAGAAAACCAATTGTTCACCCTGAAACGGGCGAAGTCATTGTTGGCGAAAACGAACTAATTGATGAAGATAAAGCACTTGAAGTAGTTGAAGCAGGAATCGAAGAAGTATGGATCCGTTCTGCATTTACATGTAACACGCCTCATGGTGTATGTAAACGATGCTACGGCCGTAACCTTGCAACTGGTACTGACGTTGAAGTCGGTGAAGCAGTTGGAATCATCGCTGCACAATCGATCGGTGAGCCAGGAACACAGCTTACAATGCGTACGTTCCATACCGGTGGGGTAGCAGGAGACGATATCACTCAAGGTTTACCTCGTATCCAAGAGTTATTTGAAGCGCGTAATCCGAAAGGGCAGGCAACCATTTCTGAAATTGATGGTGTCGTTGCTGAAATTAACGATGTTCGTGACAAGCAACAGGAAATTGTGGTTCAAGGCGAAGTTGAAACTCGCTCTTACACAGCTCCTTACAATGCACGTCTGAAAGTTGTTGAAGGTGACAAAGTCACTCGTGGTCAAGTACTGACAGAAGGTTCAATCGATCCGAAAGAACTTCTTAAAGTGACTGATATGACAGCTGTTCAAGAATATCTGCTTCATGAAGTACAAAAAGTATACCGTATGCAAGGGGTAGAAATCGGAGATAAGCACGTAGAAGTAATGGTTCGCCAAATGCTTCGTAAAGTGCGTGTCGCTGATGCAGGGGATACAGATGTATTACCAGGCACACTTCTTGATGTACACCAATTCACAGAAGCGAACAAAAAAGTACTATTCGAAGGCAAACGTCCTGCAACAGGTCGTCCAGTTCTTCTTGGTATTACAAAAGCATCGCTTGAAACAGACTCATTCTTGTCTGCAGCATCCTTCCAAGAAACGACTCGTGTCCTAACAGATGCGGCGATCAAAGGAAAACGTGATGAACTGCTTGGCTTGAAAGAGAATGTCATCATCGGTAAACTTGTTCCTGCTGGAACTGGAATGCCAAACTACCGTAAAGTTAAGCCGGTTTCACAAGTGCAGCCGTCTGACGATATGGTTCCTGTAGAGTAATCTTTCTCTTAAGATTTCTATAAAAATCATCAAAAAATGGTGAAGGATGTCAAGATAATCTGTCAAACGATATTGACATCCTTCTGCCATGATGATAATATAACCAAGGTGCTCAAAATAAAACCTGTTACTTTGGAGGATATTCGATGTCTTATGATAAAGTATCACAGGCTCAATCCATTATTATTGGTACGAAGCAAACAGTAAAAGCTCTGAAACGAGATTCAGTGAAGGAAATCGTCGTAGCGAAAGATGCTGATCCTGCTTTAACCGCTAGTGTAATGAAACTAGCGCAAGAGAAGGGTGTAGACATTTTAGTGGTAGATTCCATGAAAAAGCTCGGCAAGGCCTGCGGAATTGAAGTTGGGGCAGCAGCTGTTGCCATTATGTTATAGCGTACTTGTTTTGTTTTTGCATGCTTAAAATGCAAAAGCATTGTTTTTTGCCTTTTGATGAACCACCTGGGTATGTGGGTTATAAAAAAAGTAATGAAGGGAGGAATAACAACATGCCTACAATTAATCAGCTAATACGCAAAGGACGCGTGAGTAAAGTTGAAAACTCAAAGTCTCCTGCACTTAACAAAGGATACAACAGTTTCAAAAAAGAGCACACTAACGTAACATCTCCACAGAAGCGCGGGGTTTGTACTCGTGTCGGTACAATGACACCGAAAAAACCAAACTCAGCACTACGTAAATATGCTCGTGTACGTTTGTCTAACCTGATTGAGGTAACAGCTTACATTCCTGGTATCGGACATAACCTACAAGAGCACAGTGTAGTACTTATCCGTGGCGGACGTGTAAAAGACTTACCGGGTGTACGTTACCACATCGTTCGTGGTGCGCTTGATACTGCCGGAGTTGACGGTCGTATGCAAGGACGTTCTAAATACGGAACAAAACGCCCTAAACAAAGCAAATAATATAAACAAACATAAGGGTTTTTAGAAGTTGAGTTCAGATCAGTGGAGTCAGGCAGCTGACAATGAAATTGAGATGAAAGACAGATAGAAATCCTTTTAAAAGAGAAGGGAGGCTATTCAGATGCCACGTAAAGGTCCTGTAGCAAAAAGAGACGTTTTGCCAGATCCAATTTACAATTCTAAACTTGTATCTCGTTTGATCAACAAAATGATGATCGACGGTAAAAGAGGAAAGTCACAAACTATTCTCTACAAGTCATTTGATATCATCAAAGAACGTACTGGTAATGAAGCGATGGAGGTTTTCGAACAAGCCTTGAAAAACATCATGCCAGTTCTTGAAGTTAAAGCACGTCGTGTAGGTGGAGCTAACTACCAAGTTCCTGTAGAAGTTCGCCCAGATCGTCGTACGACTTTAGGTCTTCGCTGGTTAGTAAACTACGCTCGTCTTCGTGGAGAAAAAACGATGGAAGAGCGTCTTGCTAACGAAATCCTTGACGCAGCTAACAACACTGGTGCTGCTGTTAAGAAACGTGAAGATACACACAAAATGGCAGAAGCGAACAAAGCATTCGCTCACTACCGCTGGTAGGATTTATACCAAACTAAAAAAACTATTCCCTAATAAGGAAGGAGAAATTACCCAATGGCAAGAGAGTTCTCCTTAGACAAAACTCGTAATATTGGTATCATGGCTCACATCGATGCCGGTAAAACGACAACGACTGAGCGTATCTTGTACTACACTGGTCGTATCCATAAAATTGGTGAAACTCACGAAGGAGCTTCACAAATGGACTGGATGGAGCAGGAGCAAGAACGTGGTATTACAATCACTTCTGCTGCTACTACAGCACAATGGAAAGGTTACCGTGTAAACATCATTGATACACCAGGACACGTAGACTTCACTGTTGAAGTTGAACGTTCTTTGCGTGTACTTGATGGTGCGGTTGCTGTTCTTGATGCACAATCAGGTGTAGAGCCTCAAACTGAAACAGTTTGGCGCCAAGCAACAACTTACGGAGTACCTCGTATCGTATTCGTTAACAAAATGGATAAAACCGGTGCGGACTTCCTTTACTCTGTAAGCACATTAAGAGATCGTCTTCAAGCGAACGCTCATGCAATTCAATTGCCGATCGGCGCTGAAGATCAATTCGAAGGAATCATCGACCTTGTAGAAAACGTAGCATACTTCTACGAAGATGACCTTGGAACTCGCTCTGATGCACAAGAAATCCCTGCTGAGTATAAAGACAAAGCTGAAGAGCTTCGCAGTAGCTTAATTGAAGCTGTCGCTGAGCTTGATGAAGAGCTTATGGAAAAATACCTTGAGGGTGAAGAAATCACAATTCCTGAATTGAAAGCTGCAATCCGTAAAGGAACTTTGAATGTTGAATTCTACCCAGTTCTTGTTGGATCTGCTTTCAAAAACAAAGGTGTTCAGCTTGTACTTGACGCTGTGCTTGACTACCTTCCTGCACCAACTGATGTTGCTGCAATCAAAGGTACATTGCCAGATACAAATGAAGAGGTTGTACGTGAGTCTACTGATGACGCACCATTCGCAGCTCTTGCATTTAAAGTTATGACTGACCCTTATGTTGGGAAACTAACTTTCTTCCGCGTATACTCTGGAACACTTGATTCTGGTTCTTACGTGAAGAACTCTTCTAAGAACAAGCGTGAGCGTGTTGGACGTATCCTTCAAATGCACGCAAACAGCCGTGAAGAAATCTCTACTGTATATGCAGGGGATATCGCAGCAGCTGTTGGTCTTAAAGATACATCTACTGGTGATACTCTTTGTGACGAGAAAAATCTTGTTATCCTTGAGTCTATGGAATTCCCAGAGCCAGTTATCGATGTAGCTATCGAGCCAAAATCTAAGGCTGACCAAGATAAAATGGGTATCGCTTTAGCTAAACTAGCTGAAGAGGATCCAACATTCCGTACACAAACAAACACTGAAACTGGTCAAACGATCATCTCTGGTATGGGTGAGCTTCACCTTGATATCATTGTTGACCGTATGAAGCGTGAGTTCAAGGTTGAAGCTAACGTAGGTGCTCCTCAAGTTGCGTACCGTGAAACATTCCGTTCTAGTGCAAAAGTTGAAGGTAAATTCGTACGTCAGTCTGGTGGACGCGGTCAGTTCGGACACGTTTGGATCGAATTCGAACCAAACGAAGAAGGCGCAGGCTTCGAATTCACAAATGCAATCGTCGGTGGGGTTGTTCCACGTGAATACATTCCAGCAATTCAAGCAGGTCTTGAAGATTCACTAGAAAATGGTGTATTAGCTGGATTCCCATTAATCGACATCAAAGCAAAATTATTCGATGGATCTTACCACGATGTTGACTCTAACGAAATGGCGTTTAAAATTGCTGCATCTATGGCATTGAAAAATGCTGTCAGCAAATGTAACCCAGTTCTACTTGAGCCAATGATGAAAGTAGAAGTCGTTATCCCAGAAGAATACATGGGAGACATCATGGGTGATATCACATCTCGTCGTGGACGTGTAGAAGGTATGGAAGCTCGCGGTAACGCTCAAGTTGTTCGCGCTATGGTTCCACTTTCTGAAATGTTCGGATATGCAACTGCACTCCGTTCTAACACACAAGGACGCGGTACTTTCACTATGCACATGGATCACTACGAAGAAGTGCCTAAGAGCATCAGTGAAGAAATCATCAAAAAAAATAAAGGTGAATAATTGATTTTGCCTTTAAACTAAAGTATAACTACTATTGAAGATCAGAAAGTGGGAGGTAACTCTTCACTTTCTATCACTCATACCAAATACAATGAACCTTTAAGGAGGATTTTTAGAATGGCTAAAGAAAAATTCGACCGTTCCAAATCGCATGCTAACATTGGTACAATTGGACACGTTGACCATGGTAAAACAACTCTAACTGCTGCTATCTCAACAGTTCTTCATAAGAAATCTGGTAAAGGTACAGCTATGGCTTATGACCAAATCGATGGTGCTCCAGAAGAGCGCGAGCGTGGAATCACAATCTCAACTGCACACGTTGAGTATGAAACTGAAACTCGTCACTATGCACACGTAGACTGCCCAGGACACGCTGACTATGTTAAAAACATGATCACTGGTGCTGCTCAAATGGACGGCGCGATCTTAGTAGTATCTGCTGCTGATGGTCCAATGCCACAAACACGTGAGCACATCCTACTTTCTCGTAACGTAGGTGTTCCTTACATCGTAGTATTCCTTAACAAATGTGACATGGTTGACGATGAAGAGTTACTTGAACTTGTTGAAATGGAAGTTCGTGACCTTCTTTCTGACTATGACTTCCCTGGTGACGATGTACCAGTTATCAAAGGTTCTGCTCTTAAAGCTCTTGAAGGTGATGCTGATTACGAAGCAAAAATCTTCGAACTTATGGATGCGGTTGATGAGTACATCCCAACTCCAGAGCGTGACACTGAGAAGCCATTCATGATGCCAGTTGAGGACGTATTCTCAATCACTGGTCGTGGAACAGTTGCTACTGGTCGTGTTGAGCGTGGACAAGTTAAAGTCGGTGACGAAGTTGAAATCATCGGTCTTCAAGAAGAAAACGGTAAAACAACTGTTACAGGTGTTGAAATGTTCCGTAAACTTCTTGACTATGCTGAAGCTGGTGACAACATCGGTGCACTACTTCGTGGTGTATCTCGTGAAGATATCCAACGTGGTCAAGTACTTGCTAAACCAGGTACAATCACTCCACATAGCCGTTTCAAAGCTGAAGTTTATGTACTTTCTAAAGAAGAGGGTGGACGTCACACTCCATTCTTCACTAACTACCGTCCGCAGTTCTACTTCCGTACAACTGACGTAACTGGTATCGTACATCTTCCAGAAGGTACTGAAATGGTAATGCCTGGCGATAACACTGAGATGGAAGTTGAACTTATCTCTACTATCGCTATCGAAGAAGGAACTCGTTTCTCTATCCGTGAGGGTGGACGTACTGTAGGTTCTGGCGTCGTTTCTACTATCATTAAGTAATAACAGTTAAAAGAGACTCCTTGCAAAAGGGTCTCTTTTTTTGCTTTTCCAGTGCATAACGGCTACTATAAGCTATAGAATCTAAATGGAACCGAGAGGATCACTGGAATGGCGAAGACAATGTTGAAAAAGTGGCCGATTGGCGGGCTTGATCAATGGATTATGATAAAAGAAGATCAAGCAGAAAAAACAAAACCTGTTTTATTATTTTTACACGGTGGCCCAGGCTCAGCTCAAATGAGTTATATCGATTCCTTTCATAAGGAACTTGATCAAGACTTCACTGTTGTTCATTGGGACCAGCGCGGTGCAGGATTGTCTTATCAAAAAAACATTCCTGAGTCTTCTATGACCATTGGGCAATTCGTAGAGGATACGATTGAGCTTACAGAAAAACTGCTTTCTTATAATGATCAAACGAAAATATACATTGCGGGTTATTCATGGGGATCATTAATTGCGATACAAGCTGTACATAAACGACCAGATTTGTATCATGCCTATTATGGAATTAGTCAGGTGGTTGATGTATTAAAAGAGGATGTTGTATCGTACGAACTTCTTCTGCAAAAATATCAAGGAAAGCATTTCTTCACTAGATGCCTAAAATTGCTGACACCACCCCCTTGGAAACGCACCTCTGCTCATGCTTTGTTCTCTCTATACAAAGAGTTCGCAAAAGTAGGGCTCACGCATAGGTGGAAGCCACTTTTTCAAATGCTGTATGCATTTCTTGTTAGTAAGCATTATCAGCTAAAAGATAAGTGGAAATTCCTTATGGGACAGAAGTATAGCCAGGATATGCTGTGGGACGAGCTGATGAACGAAAGCATTCAATACCGAGTTTCTTCTATATTAATACCTTGCTACTTTATCATCGGGGAACATGACATGATTACACCAGCTGCTGTATCAAAACCATATGTTGATCAACTTACAGCACCAATAAAAGAGTGGTTTACTTTTAAAGAATCTGCGCATTCTCCGCATATTGAAGAGCCAGAAGAATTTATTCGTATCGTCAGGAAGACAGCTACACATCATCTTCAGGGAAAGCTTGATTTATAGGCTGAACCCCTGTATAATATGAAAAGTGTGCAAATCATAAATTTATCCGATTTATTATTGCAACACGCAGGCCAATTTGGTACAATAGTGCATGTTGGTCTTTGACTGCGATGAAGTGAGAGGTTGCTGACACACCCGGCCGCTTTGCCATGGCAAGGTGATCAGGTTTTTCTCACGGAGAACTGTCTAACGTAAGTAGGCGAAAAGGAGGGAAAATAATGGCAAAACAAAAAATTCGTATTCGTTTAAAAGCATATGATCATAGAATTCTTGATCAATCTGCTGAGAAGATTGTTGAAACGGCTAAGCGTTCTGGTGCTAGTGTATCTGGTCCAATTCCGCTTCCAACTGAAAAATCAGTTTACACAATCCTTCGTGCGGTGCATAAGTACAAAGATTCTCGTGAGCAATTTGAGATGCGTACTCACAAACGTCTAATCGACATCGTGAATCCAACTCCACAAACAGTTGATGCACTTATGCGTTTAGATTTACCATCCGGTGTAGATATCGAAATCAAACTTTAATTCAAATAGAAAACACATATTATAGGAGGTGTGACGAATGACCAAAGGAATCTTAGGTAGAAAAATTGGTATGACGCAAGTATTCGCAGAAAACGGTGATCTTATCCCTGTAACTGTTGTTGAGGCTGCTGCTAACGTTGTTCTTCAGAAGAAGACTACTGACACGGATGGCTATGAAGCAATCCAAATCGGTTTTGACGACAAACGTGAGAAGCTTTCTAACAAACCAGAGAAAGGCCACGTTGCTAAAGCGGAAACTGCTCCTAAGCGCTTCGTAAAAGAATTACGCGGTGTGGAGTTAGATGCGTATGAAGTTGGTCAGGAAGTCAAAGTTGATATTTTCGCAAATGGAGATATCGTAGATGTAACAGGAACATCAAAAGGTAAAGGATTCCAAGGGGCTATCAAACGCCACGGACAATCACGCGGACCAATGACTCACGGTTCACGTTACCACCGTCGTCCTGGTTCAATGGGACCTGTTGATCCAAACCGAGTATTCAAAGGTAAACTTCTTCCAGGACGTATGGGCGGAGAGCAAATCACTGTCCAAAATCTTGAGATCGTTAAAGTTGATGCAGAACGCAATCTTCTTTTGATCAAAGGAAACGTACCAGGAGCTAAAAAATCTCTAGTAACTGTAAAGAGTGCAGTTAAAACTAAATAACTCTCTTAGGAAAGGAGGAAACAAGTCATGCCAAAAGTAGCATTATTTAACCAAAACGGTTCTACTAACGGTGAAATCGAATTAAACGCGTCTGTGTTTGGAATTGAGCCAAACGAAAGCGTAGTATTCGATGCTATTCTTATGCAAAGAGCTTCCTTACGTCAAGGAACTCACAAAGTAAAAACTCGTTCTGAAGTACGTGGCGGAGGTCGTAAACCTTGGAGACAGAAGGGTACAGGTCGTGCTCGTCAAGGTTCTATCCGTTCACCACAATGGCGCGGAGGCGGTATCGTATTCGGTCCAACACCACGCAGCTATTCTTATAAATTACCTAAAAAAGTTCGCCGCTTGGCTATCAAGTCAGTATTGTCTTCTAAAGTAATCGACAACAACATCATCGTTCTTGAAGATCTTACTCTTGATGCAGTGAAAACGAAAGAATTCGCAGGCATCCTTAAAGGGTTATCTGTTGAGAAGAAAGCGTTGATCGTCACTGCGGATGCAAACGAAACAGTTGCTTTATCTGCTCGTAACATCCCTGGAGTAACAGTTGTTGAAGCTAACGGTATCAACGTTCTTGACGTTGTCAACCACGACAAACTTCTGATCACTAAAGCAGCGGTTGAAAAAGTAGAGGAGGGACTTGCATAATGAAAGATCCTCGTGATGTTCTAAAGCGCCCTATCATTACTGAACGTTCTGCTGATCTAATGACAGAGAAGAAGTACACGTTCGAAGTTGATGTCAGAGCTAACAAGACAGAAGTGAAAGACGCTGTTGAAGAAATCTTTGGAGTGAAAGTTGAGAAAGTCAACGTTCAAAACTACAAAGGTAAATCAAAACGCGTTGGACGCTACACTGGTATGACTAGCCGTCGCAGAAAAGCGATCGTGAAATTAACTGCTGACAGCAAAGAAATCGAAATTTTTGAAGCGTAAATCTTAAAAAGAAGGAGGGAAATTCAAAATGGCGATTAAAAAGTATAAACCAACCAGTAATGGTCGTCGTGGCATGACTACTTCAGATTTTGCTGAAATCACGACTGACAAACCAGAAAAATCGTTGCTTGCACCGCTTCACAGAAAAGGCGGACGTAACAACCAAGGTAGATTGACTGTTCGTCATCAAGGTGGCGGTCACAAACGTCAATACCGTATCATCGACTTTAAGCGTGATAAAGACGGTATACCTGGACGCGTTGCTACAATCGAGTATGATCCAAACCGTTCAGCGAACATCGCTCTTGTAAACTATGCAGATGGTGAGAAACGTTACATTCTTGCTCCGAAAGGAATCCAAGTTGGTACTGAAGTTACTTCTGGACCAGAAGCTGACATCAAACCAGGTAATGCTCTTCCACTTATCAACATCCCAGTTGGTACAGTTGTGCATAACATTGAATTAAAACCAGGTAAAGGTGGACAATTAGTTCGTTCTGCTGGTACTTCTGCTCAAGTTCTAGGTAAAGAAGGTAAATACGTTCTTGTACGTTTGAACTCTGGTGAAGTACGCATGATCCTTTCTGCTTGCCGTGCGACTATCGGTCAAGTTGGAAACGAACAACACGAACTAATCAACATCGGTAAAGCTGGACGTTCTCGCTGGAAAGGCGTACGCCCAACAGTTCGTGGTTCTGTAATGAACCCTAACGATCACCCACACGGCGGTGGTGAAGGACGCGCTCCAATCGGACGTAAATCACCAATGTCTCCATGGGGTAAACCGACTCTTGGATTCAAGACTCGTAAGAAAACCAACAAGTCTGATAAATTCATTGTACGTCGTCGTAAAAACAAGTAACGGGGTTGTCTACGGTTCATTTAGGACCGTAGTTCAATCACGAAGGGAGGTTCCACAATGGCTCGCAGCTTAAAAAAAGGACCATTTGTTGATGATCATTTGATGGCTAAAGTCGAGAAATTGAATGAAACTGACAAAAAGCAAGTCGTAAAAACTTGGTCTCGTCGTTCTACAATTTTCCCACAATTCATCGGTCACACAATCGCTGTCTATGACGGACGCAAACATGTACCTGTTTTCATTTCTGAAGATATGGTAGGTCACAAATTGGGCGAATTCGCACCAAGCCGTACTTACAAAGGTCATGCTAGTGACGATAAAAAAACAAGACGCTAATGAGAGGAGGCTTTTAAATGCAAGCTAAAGCTGTCGCAAGAACAGTCCGTATTGCTCCTCGTAAAGCACGTCTAGTAATGGACCTGATCCGAGGTAAGCAAGTAGGAGAAGCAGTTTCTATCTTAAACCTTACACCAAAGGCTGCTTCACCAATTATTGAAAAAGTATTAAAATCTGCTATCGCAAATGCTGAGCACAACTACGAGTTGGACGCTAACAGCCTAGTGATTACTCAAGCATTCGTTGACGAAGGTCCAACACTTAAGAGATTCCGTCCACGTGCTATGGGTCGTGCGAGCGCAATTAATAAACGTACTAGCCACATTACAATCGTTGTATCAGAAAAGAAGGAGGGATAATCCGTGGGTCAAAAGGTAAATCCAGTAGGTCTTCGTATTGGCGTCATTCGTGATTGGGAATCTAAATGGTTCGCAGGAAAAGATTACGCTGACTTCTTACATGAAGACTTGAAAATCCGTGAATTCATCAGCAAGCGTTTGTCTGACGCGTCTGTTTCTAAAGTAGAAATCGAACGTGCTGCAAACCGCGTAAATATCACAATCCACACGGCTAAACCAGGTATGGTAATTGGTAAAGGCGGATCTGAAGTTGAAGCACTTCGTAAAGCTCTTAACAGCCTAACTGGCAAACGTGTACACATCAACATTCTTGAAATCAAGAGAGCAGATCTTGATGCTCAGCTAGTTGCTGAAAACATCGCTCGTCAACTTGAAAATCGTATTTCATTCCGTCGTGCACAAAAACAAACAATCCAACGCACAATGCGTGCTGGAGCACAAGGAATCAAAACAATGGTTTCTGGTCGTCTTGGCGGTGCAGATATTGCTCGTTCTGAATATTACAGTGAAGGTACTGTTCCATTGCACACACTTCGTGCTGACATCGACTATGCTACTGCTGAAGCTGATACTACTTATGGTAAGCTTGGCGTAAAAGTATGGATCTATCGTGGAGAAGTCCTTCCAACTAAGAAGAATACTGCGGAAGGAGGAAAATAATATGTTATTGCCAAAACGCGTGAAGTATCGCAGAGAACATCGTGGAAAAATGCGTGGTCGTGCAAAAGGCGGCACTGAAGTACATTTCGGTGAGTTCGGTATCCAAGCTCTTGAAGCTTCTTGGATCACTAACCGTCAAATCGAAGCTGCTCGTATTGCTATGACTCGTTACATGAAACGTGGCGGTAAAGTTTGGATCAAAATTTTCCCTTCTAAGCCATACACAGCAAAACCTCTAGAGGTCCGCATGGGTTCCGGTAAAGGTGCTCCAGAAGGCTGGGTAGCTGTAGTAAAACCGGGCAAAGTTTTATTTGAAATTTCTGGTGTGTCTGAAGAAGTTGCTCGTGAAGCTCTTCGTCTTGCATCTCACAAATTGCCAATTAAAACGAAGTTCGTAAAACGTGAAGAAATTGGTGGTGAATCAAATGAAAGCTAATGAAATTCGTGACCTTACCACTGCTGAAATTGAACAAAAAGTAAAGTCTCTTAAAGAAGAACTTTTCAATCTTCGTTTCCAATTAGCGACTGGGCAGCTTGAAAACACTGCTCGCATTCGTGAAGTGCGTAAATCAATCGCACGCATGAAAACTGTGATTCGTCAAAGAGAAATCGCTGCTAATAAATAATAATTAGAGGGGAGGCCCCGCAAACATGAGCGAACGTAACCAACGTAAAGTGTATCAAGGTCGTGTTGTTTCTGACAAAATGGATAAAACCATCACTGTTGTAGTTGAAACATACAAAAAGCATTCACTTTATGGCAAACGTGTAAGATACTCTAAAAAGTTCAAAGCACATGATGAAAACAACCAAGCAAAAATCGGAGACATCGTAAAGGTCATGGAAACTCGTCCATTATCTGCGACTAAACGCTTTCGTCTAGTTGAAGTTGTCGAAGAAGCTGTTATTATCTAATAAAGTTCGGATTTCTTTTTCCGAAGGGAGGTAACATTAATGATTCAACAGGAGACTCGTTTAAAAGTAGCTGACAACTCTGGCGCACGCGAAGTACTAACGATTAAAGTTCTTGGTGGCTCTGGACGTAAGACGGCTAACATCGGTGATGTCATTGTTTGTACGGTTAAACAAGCAACACCAGGAGGCGTTGTCAAAAAAGGTGAAGTTGTGAAAGCAGTTATCGTTCGTACTAAGAGCGGAGCTCGCAGAAACGATGGATCTTACATCAGTTTTGATGAAAATGCATGTGTCATCATCCGTGACGACAAGAGCCCACGTGGAACTCGTATCTTCGGACCAGTAGCACGTGAACTTCGTGAAAACAACTATATGAAAATTGTTTCTTTAGCACCAGAAGTACTTTAATGAATACAATCCGCGACTCAAGGAGGTGCGATTAAATGCATGTTAAAAAGGGCGATAAAGTAGTGGTTATCTCTGGTAAAGATAAAGGTAAACAAGGTGTCATCCTTGCTGCTTTCCCTAAAAAGGACCGTGTTTTAGTAGAAGGTATTAACCTTGTGAAAAAACACTCTAAACCAACCCAAGCTAACCCTCAAGGCGGAATTTCTGAACAAGAAGCGCCGATCCACGTATCAAACGTAATGCCGCTTGATCCTAAAACGGGTGAAGTGACACGTATTGGATATAAAGTTGAGGACGGAAAGAAAGTCCGTGTAGCGAAAAAATCTGGGCAAGTTCTAGATAAATAGTAAATAAGGAAGGGAGGTCTTTCTCATGAACCGCCTTAAAGAAAAGTATGTAAAAGAAATTACACCTGCATTAGTTTCTAAGTTTGAATACAAATCAGTAATGCAAGTGCCAAAAATCGAAAAAATCGTGATCAACATGGGTGTTGGTGACGCCGTTCAAAACGCTAAAGCAATCGATACTGCTGTTGAAGAATTAACGTTTATCGCTGGTCAAAAACCTGTCGTTACTCGTGCGAAGAAGTCTATTGCTGGATTCCGTCTACGTGAAGGAATGCCAATCGGTGCGAAAGTAACACTTCGCGGAGAGCGCATGTACGATTTCCTTGATAAACTTATTTCTGTATCTTTACCACGTGTACGTGACTTCCGCGGGATTTCTAAGAAATCTTTCGACGGTCGTGGAAACTACACGCTTGGTATTAAAGAACAGTTAATCTTCCCAGAAATTGATTACGATAAAGTAACAAAAGTCCGCGGTATGGATATCGTTATCGTTACGACTGCCAACACGGATGAAGAAGCACGTGAGTTATTAACTCAAGTAGGTATGCCGTTCCAGAAATAATCAATGAAAGGGAGGCGAAATCGTGGCTAAAAAGTCTATGATTGCGAAACAACAACGCAAACAAAAGTTTAAAGTTCAAGAGTATACGCGCTGCGAACGTTGTGGACGTCCACATTCAGTAATTCGCAAGTTTAAACTTTGCCGTATTTGTTTCCGCGAACTTGCATATAAAGGACAAATTCCTGGCGTTAAAAAAGCCAGCTGGTAATCCCCATAAATGGGAAGGAGGTTATTAAATAATGGTTATGACAGATCCGATTGCAGATTTGCTGACTCGTATTCGCAATGCGAACATGGTACGTCATGAGAAGCTAGAAGTACCGGCTTCAAAAATCAAAAGAGAAATTGCTGAAATCTTAAAGCGTGAAGGTTTTATCCGTGACGTTGAGTACGTCGAAGACAGCAAACAAGGAATTATCCGTTTGTTCCTTAAATACGGCCAAAACAACGAACGTGTTATCACTGGTCTTAAAAGAATCAGTAAACCTGGTTTACGCGTATATGCGAAATCAAATGAAGTACCACGTGTACTTAACGGACTTGGAATCGCAATTATTTCTACATCACAAGGTGTTTTATCGGACAAAGAAGCCCGTGCTAAACAAGCTGGTGGAGAAGTACTTGCTTACGTATGGTAAAAAAAGTTTAAGATGAATGGAGGTGCTTGGTATGTCTCGTATAGGTAAAAAGCTAATCGAGATCCCTTCAGGAGTAACTGTGACAAACAACGATAACACAGTGACAGTAAAGGGACCAAAAGGTGAACTAACTCGTGCATTTCACCCTGATATGGAAATTAAAATTGAGGACAACGTCTTAACTGTAAGCCGTCCGTCTGAAAATAAAGAACACCGTGCATTACATGGTACAACACGTAGCTTAATTGCAAACATGGTTGAAGGTGTATCTAAAGGTTTCGAAAGAGGTTTAGAACTAATCGGTGTCGGTTACCGTGCAGCTAAATCTGGAAACAAACTTGTTCTTAACGTTGGATACTCTCACCCAGTTGAAATCGTTCCTGAGGCTGGAGTTGAAGTAGAAGTTCCATCTCAAACGAAAGTAATCGTTAAAGGTATCGATAAAGAGCGTGTAGGAGCTCTAGCTTCTAACATCCGCGCTGTCCGTGCTCCAGAGCCTTACAAAGGTAAAGGAATTCGTTACGAAGGTGAATTCGTTCGCCGTAAAGAAGGAAAAACTGGTAAGTAAGATCGCTTAATGTGAAGAAAGGAGTGACTCGGATGATTACGAAAACTAGCAAAAACGCTACTCGTCTTAAAAGACACGCTCGTGTTCGTGCGAAACTTTCAGGTACTGCTGAAAGACCTCGCCTTAACGTTTTCCGTTCTAACAAGAACATCTACGCTCAAGTAATTGATGATGTTAACGGTGTAACACTTGTAAGTGCTTCTACTCTTGATAAAGAGTTAAAGATCGAGAATAGTTCTGACGCTGCAGCTGCTACTAAAGTTGGCGAACTTGTTGCAAAACGTGCTGTTGAAAAAGGCATCTCTAACGTGGTATTTGACCGCGGAGGATACTTATATCATGGACGTGTAAAAGCTCTAGCTGAAGCTGCTCGTGAGGCTGGACTTAAATTTTAATAAAAGAAGGAGGGACACATCCGAATGAGTCGTATTGACCCAAGCAAATTAGAGTTAGAAGAACGCTTAGTTACGGTTAACCGGGTAGCGAAAGTTGTTAAAGGTGGACGTCGTTTCCGTTTTGCAGCTTTAGTTGTTGTCGGTGACAAAAACGGTCATGTAGGATTCGGTACTGGTAAAGCACAAGAAGTACCAGAAGCGATCCGCAAAGCTGTTGAAGACGCGAAAAAGAATTTAATTGAAGTACCAATGGTTGGAACTACAATTCCACATGAAATCATCGGTCGATTCGGTGCAGGAAACGTTCTATTGAAGCCTGCTTCAGAAGGTACAGGAGTTATCGCTGGAGGCCCAGTGCGTGCGGTACTTGAGCTTGCTGGTCTAGCTGATATCCTTTCTAAATCTCTAGGTTCTAATACACCGATCAACATGATCCGCGCAACACTTCAAGGTTTAAGTGAACTTAAACGTGCTGAAGATGTAGCGAAGCTTCGTGGAAAATCTGTAGAAGACCTGTTAGGATAAGGAGGGAACAATAATGGCAAATAAATTAGAAATTACCCTCAAACGCAGTGTAATCGGTCGCCCGGAAGATCAGCGTGTCACTGTTCGTACTCTTGGTCTAAAGAAAACAAACCAAACAGTCGTACATGAAGACAATGCAGCGATCCGCGGCATGGTTAACAAGGTGTCTCATTTAGTTTCTGTTAAAGAACAATAAAACATTTTTAATCGATAAGGAGGTGCCCAAATGAAACTTCATGAATTGAAGCCTTCAGAAGGTTCACGTAAAGTACGCAACCGTGTTGGTCGTGGTATTGGATCAGGTAACGGTAAAACTTCTGGTAAAGGTCATAAAGGTCAAAACGCTCGTTCTGGTGGCGGTGTACGCCCTGGATTCGAAGGTGGTCAAATGCCTTTATTCCAACGCCTTCCAAAACGTGGTTTTACAAACATCAACCGTAAAGATTACGCGGTAATCAACTTAGACAGATTAAACAGTTTTGACGAAGGAACGGAAGTCACTCCTGAACTTCTTCTAGAGACTGGTGCAATAAGCAAGTTAAAAGCAGGAGTAAAAATTCTTGGCAACGGTAAATTAGAAAAAAAATTAACTGTAAAAGCCAATAAATTCTCTGCTTCTGCTAAAGAAGCGATTGAAGCTGCTGGCGGTACAGCCGAGGTGATCTAACTTGTTTAAGACAATCTCCAATTTTATGCGCGTGAAAGATATACGGAATAAGATTATATTTACACTTTTAATGTTAGTCGTCTTTCGTATAGGTGCTTTCATCCCTGTGCCTAATGTGAACGCCGAAGTTCTCCAGGCACAGGATCAAATGAGTGTTTTCGGAATCCTCAACACGTTTGGGGGCGGGGCACTTTTCCAATTCTCCATTCTTGCAATGGGGATTATGCCGTATATCACTGCTTCGATCATCATCCAGCTCTTGCAGATGGATGTTGTACCGAAGTTTACTGAGTGGTCAAAGCAAGGAGAGGTTGGCCGCCGAAAATTAGCACAATTCACAAGGTATTTTACAATTGTTCTAGGATTTATCCAGGCGTTAGGAATGTCATATGGATTTAACAATATGGCAGGAGGCATGCTGATTGAAAACCCAGGTGTTTCAACGTATCTCTTAATTGCGGTCGTACTCACTGCGGGGACAGCATTTTTAATGTGGCTGGGAGAGCAGATTACTGCTCACGGTGTTGGTAACGGTATTTCGATTATTATCTTTGCCGGTATCATCGCAGGTATCCCTCAAACATTAAAGCAAGTGTACGCTCAGCAATTTGTAGGTGGAGATGGACAGCTGTTCATGCAAATCCTGAAAATTGCCCTTATTGTGATTGCTATTCTTGTCATTGTTATCGGTGTTATTTACATTCAAATGGCAGTGAGAAAGATTGCGATTCAGTATTCAAAGGGAACTGGCCGTGCACAAATGTCTGCTAGTCAAGCAACGCACCTTCCATTGAAAGTGAATCCAGCAGGGGTGATTCCAGTCATCTTTGCCGTTTCGTTCATTATTACTCCGCAGACGATCGCATCGTTCTTCGGAACAAATAATGTGACAACCTGGATAACTAACAACTTTGACTATACTAAGCCAATCGGTATGACGATTTATGTAGCACTGATTGTTGCTTTCACATATTTTTATGCCTTTGTCCAAGTAAACCCTGAACAAATGGCTGAAAATCTGCAAAAGCAGGGTGGCTATATCCCGGGAGTTCGTCCAGGGAAAATGACTCAAGATAGAATTACGAGCATTTTGTACCGACTCACGTTTGTGGGCGCCATTTTCTTAGCCGTGATTTCAATACTTCCTATCTTTTTCATTCAATTCGCTGGATTACCTTCCGCTGCACAAATTGGCGGCACAAGTCTTCTCATTGTTGTAGGTGTTGCACTTGAAACAATGAAACAGCTTGAAAGCCAATTAGTGAAACGAAACTACCGTGGATTTATGAAATAAAACAGAGGGCTGGGCTCCTGCCCAACCTCTCTAAGTAAGGAAGGGGAAATCCGAAATGAACTTAGTCTTAATGGGGCTTCCGGGTGCTGGTAAAGGCACTCAGGCAGAACGAATTGTTGATGATTATGGGATCCCTCATATCTCAACAGGAGATATGTTCCGTGCTGCTATGAAAGAGGAGACACAACTTGGACTCGAAGCAAAATCCTTTATCGATAAAGGAGAGCTTGTTCCTGATGAGGTCACAATCGGTATTGTTAGAGAAAGACTTGGCAAGAATGATTGTGAACAAGGTTTTCTTCTGGACGGATTTCCGCGAACAGTCGCTCAGGCTGAAGCTTTAGAAGACATTCTAAAGGACCTTGGCAGAACGATTGATTATGTCATTAATATTAAAGTCGATAAAGATGCTTTGATGGAGCGTCTGACTGGCCGAAGAATTTGCAAAGATTGCGGAGCAACATATCATTTAGTATTCAATCCACCTGCGAAAGAAAATGTTTGTGACAAGTGTGGAGGCGAGCTTTATCAACGTGCAGATGATAATGCAGAAACCGTTTCGACAAGACTTGAAGTGAACTTAAAGCAGACTGAACCTTTACTGAACTTCTATTCAGAAAAAGGATATCTTGCAAACATTGATGGTGCGAAGCACATTAACGATGTTTACGCTGATATCAAGGACCTGCTTGGGGGATTAAATAAATGATTATCTGTAAAACTCCTCGCGAGCTTGAGATTATGAGAGAAGCTGGACGCATTGTCGCACTGACTCATGAAGAGCTGAAGAAACACATAAAACCAGGTATTTCGACAAAAGAATTGGATCAAATTGCCGAACGTTTTATTACAAAGCAGGGTGCAATCCCATCTTTTAAAGGGTATAATGGTTTTCGCGGGAGCATTTGCGTTTCGGTGAATGAAGAACTCGTTCACGGTATTCCTGGTAAACGGGTTTTACGTGATGGAGACATCATTAGTATCGATATCGGCGCAAAGTTAAATGGCTATCATGGTGACTCTGCTTGGACTTATCCAGTTGGGGTAATCAGTGATGAGGACCGCAAACTACTGGAAGTCACAGAGGAATCTCTATATAAGGGCTTACAGGAAGCAAAGCCAGGTGAACGTCTGTCAAACATTTCCCATGCCATACAAACGTATGTTGAAGATGAGAATTTCTCAGTTGTTAGAGAATATGTTGGACATGGGGTCGGACAGGATCTTCATGAGGACCCTCAAATTCCTCATTATGGTCCACCGAACAAAGGCCCACGGCTCAAACCTGGAATGGTGTTGGCCATCGAACCGATGGTGAACGCAGGCAGCCGATATGTGAAAACACTGGCTGATAACTGGACGGTTGTAACGGTTGATGGGAAAAAGTGTGCTCACTTTGAGCATACGATTGCGATTACAGATACAGGTTTTGATATACTGACTAAGATTTAGGTCTTCACTGAAGCCTTTCAGGCCCAAATCGGGCAGGTTGTCTGTATAGTCCAAGGAAAGAACAAGATCAGTATACAGTTGTCATCGGCGTGTTCGATGGCTGCCATGTACTAATCGCAGACGGAGAAAAGCGTAAATTCATTCTCCTAAGAAAAAATATCAATCATTTAACCTTTTATGATTGCGTATCTCCGGAAGTTCAGAACAGTATATTCAAAACAGGTCGGGTGATAGATGGACAATTGAGAACATCTCATTTGGACATTTATCAGAGAGCAAGTTACTGATTTGAAGAAGGGAGAACACTTGAATGGCGAAAGACGATGTAATTGAAGTGGAAGGTACTGTAGCAGAAACTTTGCCAAATGCAATGTTCAAAGTTGAACTAGAGAATGGTCATACAGTTTTGGCTCATGTATCAGGAAAAATCCGTATGCACTTCATTCGCATTTTACCTGGAGACAAAGTTACGGTAGAATTATCTCCATATGACTTAACTCGTGGTAGAATTACGTACCGTTACAAATAAAGCAACTCCGGAAGAAGGAGGTTGGAAACACATGAAAGTGAGACCATCTGTTAAACCTATCTGTGAAAAATGTAAAGTGATTCGCAGAAAAGGAAAAGTAATGGTGATCTGTGAAAACCCAAAACATAAACAAAAACAAGGCTAATAACAAGGAGGTGCCCAAATCATGGCTCGTATTGCTGGTGTAGATATTCCACGTGATAAGCGTGTTGTCATTTCTTTAACATATGTTTTTGGAATTGGTCGTACGACGGCTCAACAAGTCCTTAAAGAAGCAGGTGTTTCTGAAGACACTCGCGTTCGCGATCTAACTGAAGACGAACTAGGTAAAATCCGTGATATCATTGACAAACTTAAAGTAGAAGGTGACCTTCGTCGTGAAGTTTCACTTAACATTAAGCGTCTAATTGAAATCGGAAGCTACCGCGGAATCCGTCATCGTAGAGGACTTCCTGTTCGTGGACAAAACACAAAAAACAACGCGCGTACTCGTAAAGGTCCGCGTCGTACTGTAGCTAACAAGAAAAAATAAGTAAAGGAGGTAGTTAAAGAATGGCTGCTGCTCGTAAACAAAATACGCGTAAACGTCGCGTGAAAAAGAATATTGAAGCTGGAATCGCTCATATCCGTTCCACTTTCAACAACACGATTGTAACGATTACTGATGTTCATGGAAACGCAATTTCTTGGTCAAGTGCTGGTGCATTAGGATTCAGAGGTTCTCGTAAATCTACTCCTTTCGCTGCACAAATGGCTGCTGAAACTGCTGCTAAAGGTTCTATCGAACATGGTCTTAAAACACTTGAAGTAACTGTTAAAGGTCCTGGTTCTGGTCGTGAAGCTGCAATTCGTGCGCTTCAAGCTGCAGGTCTTGAAGTTACTGCAATCAGAGACGTAACTCCAGTTCCTCATAACGGATGCCGTCCACCAAAACGTCGCCGCGTGTAATTTGTTTGTATAGATTTTGTGTCCCTGTCAATAATGGGTTATGATACAGTTATTTATGAGACGAATACACGACTCGTTGCCTGAGCACATACGGGACTAAACAATGAGGAATTTCGGATGGAATCTCATATGATTCTATTCGAGGTTTCGACGTTTTGAAGGAGGGTTTTATTAGATGATCGAAATTGAAAAACCAAAAATCGAAACGGTTGAAATCAGCGACGATGCCAAGTATGGCAAGTTTGTCGTAGAGCCACTTGAGCGTGGATATGGTACCACTTTAGGGAACTCCCTTCGTCGTATCCTTTTATCCTCACTTCCTGGTGCAGCTGTAACATCGATCCAGATAGATGGTGTCTTACACGAATTCTCAACGATCGAAGGCGTGGTTGAAGATGTTACAACGATTATCTTAAACATTAAAAAGCTTGCACTCAAAATCTACTCTGAAGAAGAGAAGACGCTTGAAATTGATGTACAAGATGAAGGAACTGTAACAGCTGCTGATATTACACACGACAGCGATATTGAAATCTTAAATCCAGATCTCCACATCGCAACTCTTGGCAAAAATGCGAGCTTCCGTGTTCGTTTAACTGCACAAAGAGGTCGCGGGTATAATCCTGCTGATGCAAACAAAAGAGACGATCAGCCTATCGGCGTGATTCCGATCGACTCAATCTATACACCTGTATCTCGTGTAACTTATCAAGTGGAGAACACCCGTGTTGGGCAAATCACAAACTATGATAAATTAACACTAGATGTATGGACTGATGGAAGCACAGGACCGAAAGAAGCGATCGCTCTAGGTTCTAAGATTTTAACTGAACACCTAAATATTTTCGTTGGGTTAACTGACGAAGCTCAGCATGCAGAAATCATGGTTGAAAAAGAAGAAGACCAAAAAGAAAAAGTGCTTGAAATGACAATTGAAGAGCTTGATCTTTCTGTTCGTTCTTACAACTGTTTGAAGCGTGCGGGTATTAACACTGTTCAAGAGCTTGCTAACAAGACAGAAGAGGATATGATGAAAGTTCGTAACCTTGGACGTAAATCTCTTGAAGAAGTGAAAGCGAAACTAGAAGAACTTGGACTGGGTCTTCGTAAAGACGATTGACTAGTTTCATTGTGAACTAGGATTTTCGTGTGTTTTTTATTCATACAGCATCTCTAATTAAGGAGGGGACATCACATGGCATACAGAAAGCTAGGACGCACTAGTGCACAACGTAAAGCAATGCTTCGTGACCTAACGACTGATTTGATCATCAACGAACGCATCGAAACAACTGAAACACGTGCGAAAGAACTTCGCTCTGTAGTTGAAAAAATGATCACTCTTGGCAAACGCGGAGATCTTCATGCTCGCCGTCAAGCTGCAGCTTACATTCGTAACGAAGTAGCTAACGCTGAAACAAACCAAGATGCACTTCAAAAATTATTCGCTGACGTTGCAACTCGCTACGAAGATCGCCAAGGTGGATACACTCGTATCATGAAGCTTGGACCTCGTCGCGGCGATGGCGCACCAATGGCTGTCATTGAATTAGTTTAATCACATATCGTGTATCTAAGAAAGGGCGGGACAGTTCATAACTGGATCTATGCCCTTTTTTAGATACTACGGCTTTTTAGCAATAGGCAAAGTAGAGGTTGAGCTGAGAGGAGGTCCGGTAGAGATGGAGAAGACATTAATTGACGTAAAAGACATTGTATTTCGTTATCACAAAGATGCGGACAAGCCCGCTTTAGACCAAGTGTCATTGCATGTGAATCAAAATGAATGGCTTGCCATTGTTGGCCACAACGGTTCAGGTAAATCCACACTTGCCCGTGTACTGAATGGGCTCATTTTACCGGATGCAGGAACGGTCAAGGTTGGTGAGATTGAGCTGAAAGAAGAAAGTGTTTGGGATATTCGCAAAAAGGTCGGCATGGTCTTTCAAAACCCAGACAACCAATTCGTTGGCTCAACGGTTCGTGATGATGTGGCTTTTGGTTTAGAAAATAACGGGGTTGAGCGGGAATTGATGATAGAGCGTGTAGATTGGGCTGTCAAACAGGTCAATATGCAGGAGTTTCTTGATCAAGAGCCGCACCATCTATCAGGCGGGCAAAAGCAGAGAGTAGCAATCGCAGGTGTACTTGCCGCAAGCCCTGACATCATGATCTTGGATGAAGCAACATCAATGCTTGATCCGATTGGCCGTGAAGAAGTGTTAGAAACCGTCAGACTGCTGAAGGAACAAGGAACGGTCACGGTCATTTCCATCACACATGATTTAGACGAGGCTGCGAAGGCAGACCGCGTTATTGTGATGAATGGTGGGAAGAAATTTGCCGAGGGAACACCAGAGGAAGTATTTGAACTAGATGAACAGCTGGTTCAGATTGGACTTGATCTGCCATTTTCCTACCGGTTGAGTAAGCAATTGAAGCAGCAAGGTGTGCCGCTTGCAAATGCCCATTTGACACAAGAAGGATTGGTGAAAGAGCTATGGACATTACGATCAAAGAATTAGAGCATCGTTATCAAATGAAAACGCCGTTTGAGCGTCTCGCTTTGTATGATGTCAATGCTTCCATCAAAGAAGGCAGCTATGTGGCTGTCATCGGTCATACGGGTTCTGGCAAGTCGACATTGCTGCAGCACTTAAATGGACTGCTCAAACCAACAAAAGGGAGCATTGCGCTTGGAGATACGGTCTTAAAAGCCAATAAAAAGCAGAAGGATATGAAACCCCTTCGAAAAAAGGTCGGCATCGTGTTTCAGTTTCCTGAACATCAGCTCTTTGAGGAGACCATTCTGAAGGATATCTGCTTTGGTCCGATGAATTTCGGTGTTCCAAAAGAAAAGGCAGAAGCCAAGGCTAAAGAAATGCTGAAGCTTGTAGGCCTTCCTGAATCCTTGTTATCTCGATCACCCTTTGAATTAAGCGGTGGTCAAATGAGACGTGTGGCGATTGCAGGTGTTCTAGCGATGGAGCCAGAAGTGCTTGTGCTTGATGAGCCGACTGCGGGATTAGATCCACGCGGACGTAAAGAAATCATGGACATGTTCTATGAGCTTCATCAAAAAGCCAACCTGACGACGATCCTTGTGACACACAGTATGGAAGATGCCGCTCATTATGCGGATCAAATGATTGTGATGCATAAAGGAACAGTAAAGGCGACAGGTACGCCGAGGGAGCTATTTGCCAATCGTACCGACATGTCTTCTTTCGGACTGGACCTCCCGGAAACGATCAAATTCCAGCAGGCTGTCGAAGAAAAGCTGGGGATGACGTTTCCAAGACCGCTTCTGACCATGGATGAAATGGCAGAAGCGTTAACAGCTTTATATCAGGAGGACACGACGTCATGATGGATAGTATGATTATCGGCAAATATGTGCCAGGTACATCCTTTGTCCATCGTCTTGATCCAAGGACAAAGCTGTTATCAATTTTCTTTTTTGTCTTTATTGTCTTTTTTGCGAATAACTATATCACTTACGGGCTTTTAGGGGTCTTTACGATCCTTGTGGTGATGGTGTCTCAGGTGCCGCTGTACTTTATTCTCAAAGGAATGAAACCCATCCTTTGGATTGTTCTGTTTACCTTTATTCTGCATATCTTCATGACAAAGGATGGCGCTTTGCTCTTTCACTTTGATTTTCTGAATATTTATGAAGAAGGTCTAAAACAGGGGATTTTCATTTCACTCCGTTTTGTCTATCTCATCATGATGACAACACTTCTGACGTTGACCACAACGCCTATTGAAGTAACAGACGGTATGGAGAAGCTGTTGCATCCTTTCCGTAAAATCAAGCTACCTGTTCATGAACTTGCTCTTATGATGTCAATTTCTCTTCGATTTATTCCTACTTTACTCGAAGAAACAGACAAAATCATGAAAGCCCAAATGGCAAGAGGTGTTGATTTTACAAGCGGACCCGTGAAAGATCGTTTAAAAGCGATTGTTCCGTTGCTTGTCCCGCTTTTCGTCAGTGCGTTTAAGCGTGCGGAGGAATTGGCGACCGCTATGGAAGCGAGAGGCTACCGCGGGGGAGAAGGGCGTACGAAATACCGTCAGCTTGTCTGGGGAATGAAAGACACGTTCACGCTGCTTCTATTCATCCTGTTAACAGCACTCCTTGTGCTGCTTAGAAATTAGGTGATGCCTAGATGAAAGTAAAATGTACCGTATCATACGATGGGACACATTTTAAAGGGTATCAAGTGCAACCAGGACAGCGTACTGTACAAACGGAGATTGAATCTGCTCTTGCTAGAATGCATAAACAAGATGAACTGATTCCGATTGTGGCTTCTGGCCGGACAGACAGTGGCGTTCACGCAAAGGGGCAGGTCATCCATTTTGACACCCCGCTTGCCATCCCGATGGAAAGATGGCCTTTTGCCCTCAATAGCCTCCTGCCTGATGACATCAGGGTTCTAAAGGCTGAGGAAGTGGATGAATCGTTTCATGCACGTTTTAGTGTCGTTTCGAAGGAGTACCGTTATAAGGTCTCAACGGAAACGCACCAAAATGTGTTCACGAGACAGTATGCCTGCCACTTTCCTTACCGGCTGGATGCAGACAAAATGAGAGAAGCTGCTGGACACCTCATTGGCATACACGATTTCACAAGCTTTTGTGCGGCCAATACAGAGGTTCAAGACAAGGTGAGGGAGATTTACACCCTTGAGTGGAAAAACGTCTCAGACGGGCTTGAAATGCGTGTGAGAGGGAATGGTTTTTTATATAACATGGTGCGAATTATAGCCGGCACGTTACTTGAAATTGGTTCTGGTAAATTTCACCCTGAGGAGATAAAAGCCATGCTTGCCGCCCGAAATCGCGAAGCGGCAGGCAAGACTGCGCCCAGTCACGGACTGTATTTATGGGAAGTTTTCTATGACAACTAAACCAGGTGTAACATGTTCTTGACACAGGAAGCAGAAAGTTATAAGATATCATATGGTATGTATTTCAACCCCACAAATAAGCCCCGGAAGACTTATCTGTGTTTTGAAATAGAACGTAGCATTTGATTCAGGAAAATTCATTGATTTATTTAGGAGGGAAACTCATGCGTACAACACCAATGGCGAACGCAAGCACAATTGAGCGCAAATGGCTAGTGGTTGATGCGGCAGGCAAGACTCTAGGTCGTCTTTCTACTGAAGTAGCATCACTTTTGCGCGGTAAGCACAAACCAACTTATACACCACACGTTGATACAGGTGATCACGTGATCATCATCAATGCTGAGAAAATCGAATTAACTGGTAAGAAATTGACGGACAAAATTTACTACCGTCATACGATGCACCCAGGTGGTTTGAAACAAAGAACTGCTCTTGAGATGCGTACAAACTACCCTGAAAAAATGTTGGAGCTTGCTATCAAAGGTATGCTTCCAAAGGGTCCACTAGGTCGTCAAATGTTCAAAAAATTAAATGTGTACCGTGGTTCTGAGCATCCACATCAAGCACAACAACCTGAAGTTTACGAACTTCGCGGTTAATTATAAGGGAGGTTAACAATTTGGCACAGGTTCAATATTACGGTACAGGTCGTCGTAAAAGTTCTGTAGCGCGCGTTCGCTTAGTTCCAGGTGAAGGCCGTATCGTCGTTAATAATCGTGAAATTACTGAATACATTCCATTCGCTGCTTTAATCGAAGACGTGAAACAGCCTTTGAACATCACAGAAACAGCTAACAGCTACGATGTTCTTGTAAATGTTCACGGTGGTGGATTCTCTGGTCAAGCTGGAGCAATTCGTCACGGTATCTCTCGTGCTCTTCTAGAAGTAGATCCTGAGTACCGTACACCACTTAAACGTGCTGGACTTCTTACTCGTGACTCTCGTATGAAAGAGCGTAAGAAATACGGTCTTAAAGGCGCACGTCGCGCACCTCAGTTCTCAAAACGTTAATCAATATTATATTGTATGGACGTTTTACAAGGGTTTGTACAGACAAACCCTATATGAAAAGCATCAGCATCCTGCTGGTGCTTTTTTATTTGTGTTTTTTTCTGTCTGGAAACATATAAAATAGGATCATAGTCAGGTTTCTGTTTAAAAAATGATGTTAAAGGGGGATGGCATTTATGAATCTAACAACAGAAAGATGTCTCATTCGACCGTTTAATGAGGATGATTGGCAGGATGTCTATGCATATACATCTGATCCGGTGGTGATGAGGTATATGCCAGAAGGTGTTTTTTCTAGAGAAGAGGCGCAGCAATTTGTCAAAGATAATCGTCTTGAGACGGGCAAGAATTTTGCTGTTCTATTAAAAGAAGATCATACATGCATCGGGCATATCGTGTTTCATCCTTACTTTGGTGAGCACACATATGAAATTGGCTGGGTCTTCAATTCTGCATATCAAAACAAAGGCTATGCATCAGAAGCGGCGTATGCTGTCCTGCATCATGGTTTTCACACAATGAATTTACATCGAATTATTGCCACTTGTCAGCCTGAAAATGTGCCGTCATGGAGAGTGATGGAGAAAATGGGGATGAGAAGAGAGGGATATTTTAAAAAATGTATACCACAAGGAAATGAGTGGTGGGATGAGTTTTATTATGCCATCTTACGAGAGGAATGGAAAACTTGATAAGTTTTCATGATATGAAGTAATTCGTCATTCCAAATATCCCTTGGCTTGCTCTATTGATATAATCAGGTCAAATAAGCAGAAGAGGGGCGCGGGCATGAGGATCTTTGATGCACATTTTCATATCATTGATTTTGATTTTCCTATTCAAGAAAACCAAGGATATACACCGCCGAGTTATGCGGTGAATGATTATAGGAGAGAGACGGCTGATTTAGGGATTGTAGGTGGAGCGATTGTATCAGGGTCATTTCAGGGCTTTGATCAAGGCTATTTGTTGAAATCACTAGATGAAATGGGACCAGCTTTTTGCGGTGTGACACAATTACCTTTTACAGCAACTGACGATGAGATTGTTCATTTGGATCAACAAGGGGTAAAGGCTTTACGTTTTAATGTGAAGCGGGGCGGTTCGGAGGATATTTCAAAGCTCGACTATTTTGCGAGAAGGGTGTATGAGCTGGCTGGGTGGCATAGTGAGATTTACATAGACGCTAAGCATCTCCCTGACATCTCATCAACGCTTGAACAGCTGCCGTCCGTTTCCATTGATCATCTAGGCTTATCTGAAGAAGGCTTGCCGCATTTGCTCAAGCTGGTTGATAAAGGGGTTCGTGTGAAAGCGACTGGCTTTGGACGTGTAGATTTACATGTTGAACAGGCATTGACGTCTATTTATCAAACGAATCCTGATGCACTGATGTTTGGTACAGACCTGCCCTCTACAAGGGCGAAACGGCCATTTGAATACGGTGATGTTAAATTGATTCAACAGATGTTTGATGAGGAAGCGGCGGATAAAATTTTATATGAGAACGCTATCAATTGGTATTTTGGCAAATGAATAAAGGCTTCCATTCCGTGATAGGAGGGGTGTTCATTGAATCTGAATCAATTGACATTTAGAGAAGCCGTCCAAGGAGACCTCGACAACATCGTTTTGATGCTTTCAGATGACAAATTAGGCCAAAAGAGAGAACGCTACACTCGTCCATTATTAGAAAGCTACCTCAATGCCTTTCATTCGATCGAAGCGGATCCCAATATTGAACTAATCGTCGCTTGTGATCGGGACGAGGTAGTCGGTGTTCTCCAATTAACAATGACCCCATTTCTAACGTATCAAGGAGGATGGAGAGCTTCAATAGAAGGAGTTCGTACAGCCTCGACTCATAGAGGAAGAGGAATTGGCACATTGTTGATCAAACGGGCTATTCAACGCGCAAGTGACCGCGGGTGTCATATGATTCAGCTGACAACAGACAAACAGAGGCCAGAAGCACGCCGTTTTTACGAAAAGTTGGGATTTGAAGCTACACATGATGGGATGAAACTGCATCTTCTTCGTAAATAAACACATCAAGAAGCAAAGGTATTCACAGCCCTTTGCTTTTTTGTGCCTTTGTTTCAAATATTTGTTATATTGGAGACGAGAATCTATAGTGGTTTGGAAAGGAGAAACATTTGAAGAAAACAAAAGAGGATCTTTTGGCATTTGTCACGAAAAACAAAAAGGACGTATCAGTAACAATTATTGAAAATGAAGATGTGGTATTAGATTGGAATGGTGATCAAAAAACACCACTTGCAAGTACGATGAAATTAATGGTTTTGTTTCATTTTGTTAAAGCTGTATCCAGCGATGACATCAAGCTAGATGAAAAAGTGACATTGTCTGATATAGAGCGGTTTTATATTGATAGAACCGATGGCGGTGCTCACACATACTGGCTGGAGGTCAACGATTTTTCTGAGCATGCAACTTTATTAGATGTTGCCAAAGGGATGATGCAATTCAGTTCGAATGCTTGTACTGATTATTTGATTGACCTGCTGGGCTTAGAGAAGATCAATAATCAGATGAAACAAGCAGGTCTTACAGAACATGATGAACTCATGCCGCTGACACCTATGGTGTTGTGGCCAGCCTATGTATCTGATCATGAGCAGGATGCATTAAAGAAAATAAGCGATGTAACTGATGAACAATACAAATCTCTGATGATTGAGATTTTTCATATCATGAAAAATGACACGGAGCATAAAAAGGCGTTAGAAGAAAAATTGATGAAAAAGAACTTGTTAAGCTTGCGTATTCAATCATTACTGACGAAAAAGATGACAAGGTCTACAACGAATCAATATGCACATTTTATGAAACGTCTACAGGATGAGCTGTTAACAACAGAAGAAAAGCGTCTTTTTAGCCAAATTGTGCTGGGAGAAACATTGAAGACGGAAACAGATCAATATATTTGGTATAAAGGTGGATCGACGTTGTTTGTTGTCACTGCTGCCTTATATCGAAAAACGGATACATCAACTATATCGATTTCTCTATTCATCAATGACCTGAAAGCGGAGAATTCTCACTGGATGGGGGAAGTGTTCAATGAATTTATACTTACCGTAGTAGCAGATCAAAACTTTCGACAACGATTGATTCAAGCTTTTACTACATAATTATCAAAAAACAGAGGGTGACGCCCCTCTGTTTTTATTATTTCTTGATGGGAAACGCTTTGTATACATCTTGACGTTTATCTTTTGACTTCACAACTCCATCAACCAGTTCCTTTTGCCAAAGCGCTGTATCGTCTTTGTACTCTTTAAAAGAGTGAGGCAGCTTTTTTTCTAGCTGTTTTCTTTTAAACGTGACGGATGGCTCGTCTTTAGCGTTCATCTTGAGTGTCACTTGCTCCACATTATCGATAAGAATAAAAAGTGCCAATGCATTATATAAGTAGTTTTTTTCAATGGTATCCTTCTTATCAAACCAAAATGAATCAAACTGTTCTTCTGTATCATTGGTATTTTCTTTCACGCCGTATGTCACTTTTAGCGCTTTTTCATCTACGATTTCATACTCGCGAATCACGTTACCTGGAAGATCTGATAAAATAGCGCCGACTGCTCCATTGTCTCCAATATAAGAATTTTTGTGTTTGGAGAGCTGTTTTAATGATATGTCTTCTATTCCTTTTATGTCGCTCTTCTGCTCGGTCGCTTGACTGCCGCATCCAGATAAGACGACTGTTAGTAGCAACAGGATATACATCCACTTCTTCATGAATTTTGCCCCTTTTCTATTCTTTCTATATATAAATGTTCATTTTATCACAATTTCCCAATCCGTTAGCGCATTGATTTCCATTTACTGAACTGCATGTTTTGTTCAAACCAACGAACAATACAAAGAAAAAAAGGAGTTCAGTCCATGGCAGAAGTTCTTTCATTTTATCAATTGAAAACAAAACGAGATGTCACGCTTGAAAAGAAGCTGTTGCGTACATTGTCTCTTCAACAGGTGACGGTCGCTTCCGAGAAATTCACGAGGAAGCTGTTCCCATTTGCAGATGATCCAGCTGGGATTATGAGTGATGGCTGTATCGATTTCGCCATTGAGGCTTTTTTAGCAGGTGGGAGATACGGTGAGTCGAGTAAGTATGGTGAATCCTTCGATGATATAAAAAAGCGGTCAGTTCATGAAGAAGATGAGCTGGTTGAGGAGCTAGCAGGGTGTTTGCAATCATGGGGGAATATGTTCCGAATGGAGCGTAAGATGTCGTGTCTGTATCCATTTGCGAAGGAATTTTTAAGTAAGTGGTGGCAGGAAGGCTTTCGGGAATCAGAAAAAAGGCATAAGCTTCGACTGCACTAAGCATATTTCCAGCCCTTGTCCCATATCTATAAAATAATGGTGTATGGGAGGGACAGGGATGAAAAGAAAGCTGAAATGGACAGGGTTTTTAATCGGGTTTATTGTCCTCTTATTCTTATTCAGATTTCAGTTTCTAAATGATGATTCGTGGAAATCGTGGAACTTGCCTTTGAGCGGCAAGATCATCTATTTAGATCCGGGTCACGGCGGTCCAGATGGCGGGGCCGTAGGAGGAGAGCTGCTCGAAAAAGAGATTGCACTGGATGTGTCCATGAAGATAAGAGACTATTTGCAGGAGCAGGGAGCGCTTGTTCTCATGACCCGGGAGGATGACACTGATTTATCATCAAAGAATACAAAGGGTTATGCCCGAAAGAAAGCGGAGGATTTGAGAAACCGTGTGAAAGTCATCAATGAATCTGAAGCGGATCTCTATTTAAGCATTCATTTAAATGCGATTCCATCGAACAAATGGAGCGGGGCACAGACGTTCTTTTACGGAAAGTATGAAGAGAATGAAAAAGCAGCGAAGTTCATTCAAGATGAATTGCGCAACAACCTTGAAAACACAGATCGCAAGGCGAAGCGAATCAATGGGATTTATTTAATGCAAAATGTCACGAAGCCAGGAGCGCTTGTCGAAATCGGATTTTTATCGAATCCAAAAGAGGCTGGTCAGCTGGCGACTCCTAAATATCAGGATCAAATTGCTGCTTCGATTTATAAAGGCATTTTAAGATATTTAACAGAGCAAAAAGAGCCGCCTGAATAAGGGGCTTTTTCCTGTTTATCGCAGGCAAAGAGGACAGACATTGTAAGGATATGTATGATATACTTGGATTGTAAACGAATTCAATAAAGGGTGAGGTTCTGCTATGATCGGACAAGATGATGTGAGAAAACTAGTTGGGAAGATGGACGAACCTTTCCTTCATATACCGCTTGGTGAGCTGGATGCCATCAAGGAAATCAGCCTAAAGCCTGAAAAAGAGCATGTGAGCTTAAAAGTGGCGATTGCCAAAACAGGCACTGCTGAGCAGATGAAGCTGCAGCAAGACATCGTACAAGCTTTAAAAGCAGCGGGCGCGAACACTGTAGGACTTCGTTTTGAAGAACTGCCTCAAGAAACGCTTGAAAAGTTTATGCCGTCACAGGATGAGGAAGAAAATTTGCTCAACTCTAAAAATCCACCTGTGTTCTTAGCGATTGCGAGTGGAAAAGGCGGAGTTGGGAAATCAACCGTTTCCGTTAACCTGGCTGTGGCACTGGCTCGTCTAGGGAAAAAAGTGGGACTGATCGATGCTGATATTTACGGCTTTAGCGTACCGGATATGATGGGAATCACCGTCAGACCGACAGTTAAAGGGGAAAAAATTATTCCTGTGGAACGCTTTGGCGTCAAAGTGATTTCAATGGGCTTTTTTGTTGAAGAAAACGCACCGGTCATTTGGAGAGGACCGATGCTTGGTAAAATGCTAAATAACTTCTTCCACGAAGTAGAGTGGGGAGAATTAGATTACTTACTATTAGACCTTCCGCCTGGAACAGGTGATGTGGCACTTGATATTCATACGATGCTTCCGAGCTGTAAAGAAATCATTGTGACGACACCGCATCCAACAGCGGCTTTCGTTGCTGCTAGAGCAGGCGCAATGGCACTGCAAACAGATCACGAGGTGCTAGGGGTCGTTGAGAATATGAGTTACTATGAAAGCAAAAAAACAGGTGAGAAGGAATATGTCTTTGGTAAGGGCGGCGGGGATAAGCTGGCGGAGGAACTGCGTGTATCAGTTCTTGGTCAAATCCCTTTAAGACAGCCTGATTGGAGTGAGGACGATTTTGCACCTTCTGTCTATGATGCGAGTCATCCGACAGGGGAAGTGTATCAACACATTGCCAATAAAGTCATTGAACAATTAACAGTGAAAGCATAATGAAAGCCCGAGTGGACCTTGTGCCACTCGGGTGATGTTTAACTGCCGCTTCCTTGTGAACCGGAATCATTGCTGCTTTCAGAGACTGCTTTTTTTAGCTCATCTTCGAATTTCTTCTTATAGAGAGGGCTGCTTAATGTTTCTGTAATAACTTTCTCTAAGTGCTTTCGGAACTCTTTGCTTTTGACCAGTTCACCGTATTTCTTTTCCATTTCAGGATCCTTGAGAATATCCATCATCATTTGTTGATAGTCAGGGTCCTTCATCAATTGTTTTAACATCTTTTCATGCTGTTGCTGCATGGATTTTGCGAAAGTCTCGGCAAATTTAGAATCCTCAAAGACCTTCTTCCAGAACTCTTTGCCTTTATCAGAAGTTAGTGTTTTCTCTATTGTTTTTTTCACAGTTTGTTCATCCATTACCAAAGCTTCATTCATTGCCTCGTCATTTAATAACTGTTGAATGGCCTTTTTACCGTCATCTGTTTTCAAAATATCGACGACCATTTTTTTCGTTTCGTCATAGTCCATATTAGATGAGGATTGGGTTTTGGGAGCACAAGCTGTTAGAGATAAAAGAAGAAAACAGCTCATTATACGCAAGATGCCTTTTGACATACTGTGGCTCCTTTCGTTACATGTCTTACTTTTAATATGAATGTTTCACATGAATTTATACATAACAAAAATAGGGGTTGGGTCATTTCAATGAAAAGTCGGGATTTAGTTCGTTTTTTCTTCTCTGTGCTGGCTGTTGGAGCGGTCATTACAAGCGTGGTAGGTTTTGCGCTGGAGTGGGGGAAATATCAGAAGCTGTTTGTATCGTTTGAGATTTTAGAGATTGCGTCTGTGTTATTTTGGTTTATTGGTGTGGGGATGATCTTTAGTGTAATCAGTCAGATGGGGTTTGTTGTCTTTTTGACAGTGCACCGGTTTGCGCTGGAGATTTTCAGGTCGCATTCTTTATGGAATACCATTCAGTTATTCCTTGTGATTTTCGTGCTGTTTGATTTAGCTTATTTGCGATTTTTGTTTTTCGGGGAGAATGAATCATTTCTTCCATACTTGTGGCTGCCTGTTTTTATCGGTGTGTTTGCATTGATCGTGTCTTATTTTAAACAGCAGCAGTCCTCTAAGAAAACATTTATTTCTGCAATGTTTCTCATGGTCGTGATCACGTCGTTAGAATGGTTTCCGGCGCTTAGAGTCAATGAAGAGGACTGGCTGTATTTAATGCTATTCCCGCTATTAGGTTGTAATGCGTTTCAGTTATTAGCTATGCCGCGGTTTTCAAAAGCAAAAGCTACTTAACCTCAGTTGACTTTGTTTTTGTATTAGAGATAAGCTCGCCAACCGTGACGTTTCTTAAATTTTGATCTTTTAAGTGTTTTAAAATAGCTGGTAAGGCTTGAGCGGTTTGGGTGGCTGAATCTGAGGCGTGAAGGAGAATGATGTCTCCGCTTTTCATTCGATCATTTACATTATGAACAATCTGGTCGACGCCCGGGTTCAGCCAATCTTGAGAATTGATGCTGTAATGGACAACTGTATAGCCATACTGTGTTGCAATTTTCAATACCGTTTCATTAAATTGCCCAGTTGGCGGTCTTAATAATTGAATGTCTTCCAGTCCAAGCTTTTGGAATGTATTTTGTGCACGGACAAGATCTCGCTTAATTTCGTTTTCTTCAAGCTGGCTATAATTTTTATATGCATAGCCAAGGCTGCCGATTTGATGGCCGTCCTCTTTAATCCTTTTCACAATATCCGGGTGACGCTCAGCCCAAGAAGCAGACAGAAAGAAAGTGGCGTTCTTTATATCGTACTCTCGGAGGACATTTAAAATAGGAACAGCCTTCTCGTCTCCCCAGCCAATATTAAACGTAAGGGATGCGTATTTTGATGAGGTCTCTCCTTTATAAATTGCTCGGGGTCCTTGTTCTGTTTTAAATACCGACAGCGGCGGTGCCTTTTGTACATAAAAAAAGGTTGCAGCTGCAAGGGCTGCTACAAGAATAATGACTACTTGCTTCAGCCGTTTAATAGGCAACACATATAATCGACTCAATTCAAACACTCCTGCCTTGTCCAAGATTGTTACTTGATTGTATGCAGGACAAGGGTTTAACATGCACGATAAAACTATTTTAAAAAAAGTTCTGAAAAGGCGTTGACCAACAGAATGTTTTCGTGATATATTATTAATCGTCGCTGACACACAGTGACAAACACAAACGCTTCGGGAAATAAACTTGAAAAAAGTTGTTGACATAAGATGAAGCGAAATGTTATATTATTAAAGCCGCTAAGAACGGCGAAGATGATCTTTGAAAACTAAACAAGACAAAACGTACCTGTTAATTCGAGTTTTTATAAAAAATCCTATGATACATCATAGGTAGTCAGTCAAACTGGCGAAAAGCAAAACTTCGGTTTTGTACTTTTTCGGAGAGTTTGATCCTGGCTCAGGACGAACGCTGGCGGCGTGCCTAATACATGCAAGTCGAGCGGACAGAAGGGAGCTTGCTCCCGGATGTTAGCGGCGGACGGGTGAGTAACACGTGGGTAACCTGCCTGTAAGACTGGGATAACTCCGGGAAACCGGAGCTAATACCGGATAGTTCCTTGAACCGCATGGTTCAAGGATGAAAGACGGTTTCGGCTGTCACTTACAGATGGACCCGCGGCGCATTAGCTAGTTGGTGAGGTAACGGCTCACCAAGGCGACGATGCGTAGCCGACCTGAGAGGGTGATCGGCCACACTGGGACTGAGACACGGCCCAGACTCCTACGGGAGGCAGCAGTAGGGAATCTTCCGCAATGGACGAAAGTCTGACGGAGCAACGCCGCGTGAGTGATGAAGGTTTTCGGATCGTAAAGCTCTGTTGTTAGGGAAGAACAAGTGCAAGAGTAACTGCTTGCACCTTGACGGTACCTAACCAGAAAGCCACGGCTAACTACGTGCCAGCAGCCGCGGTAATACGTAGGTGGCAAGCGTTGTCCGGAATTATTGGGCGTAAAGGGCTCGCAGGCGGTTTCTTAAGTCTGATGTGAAAGCCCCCGGCTCAACCGGGGAGGGTCATTGGAAACTGGGAAACTTGAGTGCAGAAGAGGAGAGTGGAATTCCACGTGTAGCGGTGAAATGCGTAGAGATGTGGAGGAACACCAGTGGCGAAGGCGACTCTCTGGTCTGTAACTGACGCTGAGGAGCGAAAGCGTGGGGAGCGAACAGGATTAGATACCCTGGTAGTCCACGCCGTAAACGATGAGTGCTAAGTGTTAGGGGGTTTCCGCCCCTTAGTGCTGCAGCTAACGCATTAAGCACTCCGCCTGGGGAGTACGGTCGCAAGACTGAAACTCAAAGGAATTGACGGGGGCCCGCACAAGCGGTGGAGCATGTGGTTTAATTCGAAGCAACGCGAAGAACCTTACCAGGTCTTGACATCCTCTGACAACCCTAGAGATAGGGCTTTCCCTTCGGGGACAGAGTGACAGGTGGTGCATGGTTGTCGTCAGCTCGTGTCGTGAGATGTTGGGTTAAGTCCCGCAACGAGCGCAACCCTTGATCTTAGTTGCCAGCATTCAGTTGGGCACTCTAAGGTGACTGCCGGTGACAAACCGGAGGAAGGTGGGGATGACGTCAAATCATCATGCCCCTTATGACCTGGGCTACACACGTGCTACAATGGACAGAACAAAGGGCTGCGAGACCGCAAGGTTTAGCCAATCCCACAAATCTGTTCTCAGTTCGGATCGCAGTCTGCAACTCGACTGCGTGAAGCTGGAATCGCTAGTAATCGCGGATCAGCATGCCGCGGTGAATACGTTCCCGGGCCTTGTACACACCGCCCGTCACACCACGAGAGTTTGCAACACCCGAAGTCGGTGAGGTAACCTTTATGGAGCCAGCCGCCGAAGGTGGGGCAGATGATTGGGGTGAAGTCGTAACAAGGTAGCCGTATCGGAAGGTGCGGCTGGATCACCTCCTTTCTAAGGATATATGGAGCAGCGTACGTTTTTCGTCTTGTTTAGTTTTGAAGGATCATTCCTTCAAACATGTCTCTAGCGAGACAGGATTGTTCTTTGAAAACTAGATAACAATAAGTAATACATTCACATTGAATGCAATGCAAAGTTCATCACACATAGTGATTCTTTCTAAAGTAAGAAATGGTTAAGTTAGAAAGGGCGCACGGTGGATGCCTTGGCACTAGGAGCCGATGAAGGACGGGACGAACACCGATATGCTTCGGGGAGCTGTAAGCAAGCTTTGATCCGGAGATTTCCGAATGGGGAAACCCACTGCTCGTAATGGAGTAGTATCCATACTTGAATACATAGAGTATGAGAAGGCATACCCGGGGAACTGAAACATCTAAGTACCCGGAGGAAGAGAAAGCAAATGCGATTCCCTGAGTAGCGGCGAGCGAAACGGGAACAGCCCAAACCAAGAGGCTTGCCTCTTGGGGTTGTAGGACACTCTATACGGAGTTACAAAGGAACGATATAAGCGAAGAGGTCTGGAAAGGCCCGCCAAAGAAGGTAACAGCCCTGTAACTGAAATGTTGTTCTCTCCAGAGTGGATCCTGAGTACGGCGGAACACGTGAAATTCCGTCGGAATCCGGGAGGACCATCTCCCAAGGCTAAATACTCCCTAGTGACCGATAGTGAACCAGTACCGTGAGGGAAAGGTGAAAAGCACCCCGGAAGGGGAGTGAAATAGATCCTGAAACCGTGTGCCTACAAGTAGTCAGAGCCCGTTAACGGGTGATGGCGTGCCTTTTGTAGAATGAACCGGCGAGTTACGATCCCGTGCAAGGTTAAGCAGAAGATGCGGAGCCGCAGCGAAAGCGAGTCTGAATAGGGCGCATGAGTACGTGGTCGTAGACCCGAAACCAGGTGATCTACCCATGTCCAGGGTGAAGTTCAGGTAACACTGAATGGAGGCCCGAACCCACGCACGTTGAAAAGTGCGGGGATGAGGTGTGGGTAGGGGTGAAATGCCAATCGAACCTGGAGATAGCTGGTTCTCTCCGAAATAGCTTTAGGGCTAGCCTCAAGGTAAGAGTCTCGGAGGTAGAGCACTGATTGGACTAGGGGCCCCTACCGGGTTACCGAATTCAGTCAAACTCCGAATGCCGATGACTTATCCTTGGGAGTCAGACTGCGAGTGATAAGATCCGTAGTCGAAAGGGAAACAGCCCAGACCGCCAGCTAAGGTCCCAAAGTATACGTTAAGTGGAAAAGGATGTGGAGTTGCTTAGACAACCAGGATGTTGGCTTAGAAGCAGCCACCATTTAAAGAGTGCGTAATAGCTCACTGGTCGAGTGACTCTGCGCCGAAAATGTACCGGGGCTAAACGTATCACCGAAGCTGCGGACTGTTCTTACGAACAGTGGTAGGAGAGCGTTCTAAGTGCAGTGAAGTCAGACCGGAAGGACTGGTGGAGCGCTTAGAAGTGAGAATGCCGGTATGAGTAGCGAAAGACGGGTGAGAATCCCGTCCACCGAATGCCTAAGGTTTCCTGAGGAAGGCTCGTCCGCTCAGGGTTAGTCGGGACCTAAGCCGAGGCCGAAAGGCGTAGGCGATGGACAACAGGTTGATATTCCTGTACCACCTCCTCACCATTTGAGCAATGGGGGGACGCAGGAGGATAGGGTAAGCGCGGTATTGGATATCCGCGTCCAAGCAGTTAGGCTGGGAAATAGGCAAATCCGTTTCCCGTGAAGGCTGAGCTGTGATGGCGAGCGAAATTTAGTAGCGAAGTTCCTGATTCCACACTGCCAAGAAAAGCCTCTAGCGAGGTGAGAGGTGCCCGTACCGCAAACCGACACAGGTAGGCGAGGAGAGAATCCTAAGGTGATCGAGAGAACTCTCGTTAAGGAACTCGGCAAAATGACCCCGTAACTTCGGGAGAAGGGGTGCTTCTTAGGGTGTTAAAGCCCCGAGAAGCCGCAGTGAATAGGCCCAGGCGACTGTTTAGCAAAAACACAGGTCTCTGCGAAGCCGTAAGGCGAAGTATAGGGGCTGACGCCTGCCCGGTGCTGGAAGGTTAAGAGGAGCGCTTAGCGTAAGCGAAGGTGCGAATTGAAGCCCCAGTAAACGGCGGCCGTAACTATAACGGTCCTAAGGTAGCGAAATTCCTTGTCGGGTAAGTTCCGACCCGCACGAAAGGCGCAACGATCTGGGCACTGTCTCAACGAGAGACTCGGTGAAATTATAGTACCTGTGAAGATGCAGGTTACCCGCGACAGGACGGAAAGACCCCGTGGAGCTTTACTGCAGCCTGATATTGAATGTTGGTACAGCTTGTACAGGATAGGTAGGAGCCTTGGAAACCGGAGCGCTAGCTTCGGTGGAGGCATCGGTGGGATACTACCCTGGCTGTATTGACCTTCTAACCCGCTGCCCTTATCGGGCAGGGAGACAGTGTCAGGTGGGCAGTTTGACTGGGGCGGTCGCCTCCTAAAATGTAACGGAGGCGCCCAAAGGTTCCCTCAGAATGGTTGGAAATCATTCGCAGAGTGTAAAGGCACAAGGGAGCTTGACTGCGAGACCTACAAGTCGAGCAGGGACGAAAGTCGGGCTTAGTGATCCGGTGGTTCCGCATGGAAGGGCCATCGCTCAACGGATAAAAGCTACCCCGGGGATAACAGGCTTATCTCCCCCAAGAGTCCACATCGACGGGGAGGTTTGGCACCTCGATGTCGGCTCATCGCATCCTGGGGCTGTAGTCGGTCCCAAGGGTTGGGCTGTTCGCCCATTAAAGCGGTACGCGAGCTGGGTTCAGAACGTCGTGAGACAGTTCGGTCCCTATCCGTCGCGGGCGCAGGAAATTTGAGAGGAGCTGTCCTTAGTACGAGAGGACCGGGATGGACGCACCGCTGGTGTACCAGTTGTTCTGCCAAGGGCATCGCTGGGTAGCTATGTGCGGACGGGATAAGTGCTGAAAGCATCTAAGCATGAAGCCCCCCTCAAGATGAGATTTCCCATTCCGCAAGGAAGTAAGATCCCTGAAAGATGATCAGGTTGATAGGTCTGAGGTGGAAGCGTGGTGACACGTGGAGCTGACAGATACTAATAGATCGAGGACTTAACCTATATTCTAATGTGAAAAATGAACATTGTTATCTAGTTTTGAGAGAACATTCTCTCCATCAGGTTTGGTGGCGATAGCGAAGAGGTCACACCCGTTCCCATACCGAACACGGAAGTTAAGCTCTTCAGCGCCGATGGTAGTTGGGGGTTTCCCCCTGTGAGAGTAGGACGCCGCCAAGCTTTTTGTTTATATCCTTCCAATGGAAGAAGTTACTTTATCCATTCCGCAGTAGCTCAGTGGTAGAGCTATCGGCTGTTAACCGATCGGTCGTAGGTTCGAGTCCTACCTGCGGAGCCATGCTTCCATAGCTCAGTAGGTAGAGCACTTCCATGGTAAGGAAGAGGTCAGCGGTTCGAGCCCGCTTGGAAGCTTTCCTCTATATGATAATGGTAAATGTTAAGGTTTCTCGTTGATGAGAAGGCTTTTTTTGTTTGTTTTAAAATAAATTGACGTTTATTGATCTTAGTCAGGCTCATGAAAATAGAAAATGACTCGAGCGATTTTGATGGAAGCTTTGCCTTAGCTTTCTATATACTCCTTCTATTTGTTCTTGATTCTTCGGCGTATTTCTTTTATCCTTACTAAAGTGATGACTACCTCTCTTACAAAAGACTCTGTACGTTCCTCTTTTTCCCCGAAAATGATTATTGTTTTTTCCTTTCTGTATCTCCGAGTTTTATTCGCCTTCTTTTTCCTTGTACGGTATGTATATAAAAAGGAGTAGATGGTTTGAAAGATTTATTTGTAAAGCAAGAATGGTTTGGACATGTGCGTCAGGATGTGCTGGCGGGTATTTTAGTGGCCTTGGCTTTGATTCCTGAGGCGATTGCGTTTTCGATTATTGCGGGCGTTGATCCTAAGGTCGGTTTGTATGCTTCGTTTTGTATTGCGATTGTGATTTCGTTTGTTGGTGGACGGCCAGGTATGATCTCTGCCGCTACTGGGGCTATGGCGCTGGTCATGGTCAATTTGATTGCAGATCATGGATTGCAGTATTTGTTCGCAGCTACGATTTTAACAGGCTTGATTCAAATTGTGTTTGGATTGTGCCGTGTTTCTCGTCTGATGAAATTTATTCCGAGGTCTGTGATGGTTGGTTTTGTCAATGCGTTGGCAATTATGATCTTCATGGCACAGCTGCCGCATTTCGTTGGGGAATCCATGGCTATGTATGTCATGACAGGTGGAGCATTGTTGATCATTTATGTATTGCCGATGGTCACAAAAGTTATTCCCTCTCCACTTATTGCAATTATTGTGATGACGATGATTGCTGTATTTGGGCATATTGATGTCAGAACGGTTGGGGACATGGGAGAGCTTCCTGGCTCTTTGCCAACTTTTCTTATTCCCAATGTACCGTTTAGCTGGGAAACACTTGCTATCATTTTTCCTTATTCCTTAGCACTTGCGATGGTTGGTTTACTTGAATCTTTATTAACAGCGCAGATTGTAGATGATATGACGGAAACGTCTAGTCGTAAAAATAAGGAAGCGAGAGGCCAAGGAATTGCCAATGTGGTGGCAGGATTTTTTGGCGGTATGGCTGGCTGTGCGATGATTGGTCAATCTGTGATTAATACAAAGGCAGGGGGACGAGGCAGACTTTCTACCTTTGTGGCTGGTGCATTTTTAATGGTATTGATTTTTGTGCTCGGTGATGTGGTTGTTCAAATTCCCATGGCTGCTCTTGTGGCTGTCATGATCATGGTTTCTATTGGTACCTTTGATTGGAGTTCATTCCAGCAGCTGAAAAAGAACCCAAAAACAGATTCTCTTGTGATGCTTGTCACGGTCGTGACGGTGGTGTTCACTCATGATTTATCCAAGGGTGTTTTTGCAGGAGTGCTGCTTAGTGCCGTATTCTTTGTGGCTAAAATATCAAAACTGCATATTACCTCTACAGAAAGCCAAGCTGGTACATGGGTTTACCGAATTAAGGGTCAAATTTTCTTTGCTTCCGTGACTGAATTGATTCAAGCCTTCCATCATGGAAACGACCTGAAAACGGTTGTGATTGATTTGTCTGAAGCGCGTATATGGGACGAATCAGGTGTGGCCGCAATTGAACGTGTGAAGGAAAAATATCGTACAGCTGGTGTAGAGGTGGACGTAGTTGGAATGGATACGTCTAGTCAAAAACTGATGAAACAAGTGATCGGATCTTAAGAAGACTTTTCTGTTTGTTACAATAGAACAAGGAAGAAAGTGAAGGATGGAGGTGGCCGGCATGCTTGTCCGTTTGAATCAGGTGCTCGGCCGGATGATGCCGCTCATTACGCCTGTCAGCGTGCTACTTGGTGTATTATTGGCGGCGTATTTAAAAGATTTCACCTTTTTGGTGCCTTGGGTGTTTGCTGTGATGACATTTTCAGGGAGCTTGTCATCTACTTTTTCAGCTTTAAAGCATACGGTGATGCATCCATTGCCTTTGATTTTATCGTTTATGATTTTGCATGTGCTGATGCCCCTTTATGCATGGTCAGCGGGGCATTTGATATTTGCGGGCGATTCTATGACGATCACCGGTTTGACGCTTGCGATGGTGATTCCGACAGGTGTGTCTAGTTTAATATGGGCGGCAATGTATAAAGGGAATGTGGGGTTAACGTTATCTATCATATTAATTGATACATTGCTTTCGCCATTGATTGTACCAGTAAGCTTGTCAATCTTCGTTGGTACACAGGTCCATATGGACATGGTGGCGATCATGAAAGGACTATTCGGTATGGTGGTGCTGCCCTCTATTTTAGGGATGCTCGTTCGTCAGTATGCAAAGCCATCGGTGACAAAAGCAATGAGTCAGACCTTGGCTCCTTTTTCAAAATTAGGCTTGTTTGTTGTCGTATCGATTAACAGTTCTGTTGTCGCCCCATATTTGCGTGAACTGGATGCTGCATTTTTTAGCAAAGCAGCGACTGTCTTTTTCATTGCGATGAGTGGGTATGCGTTTGCGTGGTTGATTGGAAAGGCGATGAAATGTACCCAAGGAGAAATTGTGGCGATTGTGTATACGGGCGGTATGCGGAACATTAGCGCGGGTGCTGTGCTTGCCATTAGCTTTTTCCCGCCTGCTGTTGCTGTTCCTGTTGTGATTGGCATGCTGTTTCAGCAAGTGCTTGCAGCCTTGTTTGGCTTTTTACTTCATCGTTTCGAGCTGAAAGTACCTGCTGTGACTAAGTCTTTATCATGAAAAAACCTCCATCCTTTAAGATGGAGGCTTTTTTGCGATTAATAGATGAGGTATTTCTTCCGTTTCTTTTCGAACGTTTTCAGGTCATGGTGGTATTGTTTCATGATGTGTTTGATGGAAGTGCCTTTATTGATTTCTTCTTTGATCCAGCTATTCCCGATGAGTTTATCAAAGCTGCCTGTTTGTAGGAATTGAAAGTCATTAGGATACAAGTCATGTATTGCTTTGATGATGGATAGACCTGTTTTGACTGCTTCGAATGATTTTCGGTCTGTGACATAAAGCTGTACCCCGTGAGACAAAGTCCCGGCATGTTTTGAAAAGGTAGGGGTAAATGAAACAGGTCTAAATTGAACGCCTTTTAGTTTTAACCCATTTAAATGATCTGCTAGCTCGTTGCTATTGATATATGGAGCGCCAATGAGTTCGAACGGTTTTGTCGTTCCTCTGCCTTCAGAAACGTTTGTGCCTTCGATTAATCCTGTTGCTGGGTAAACAAAGGTACTATCAACGGTCGGCATGTTAGGTGAAGGGAGGACGAACGGCAGCTTCGTGTCATCGAACGTCATGGATCGTTTCCAATGTTTCATTTTGATCACTTTTACATCAGCGTTGATATGAAACTCTTTATTAAACATGTATGCAAGTTCTCCAGTTGTCATCCCATGTCTTAATGGGATGGGATAGAGACCTACAAAAGAGGCGTGTTCTGGCTCTAATACGGGTCCTTCTACTTTTAGCCCGCCTATGGGGTTTGGACGATCTAAGACAACAAATGGAATGTTGTTTTCCTTAGCTGCTTCCATTGCATACGCCATCGTGTAAATATAGGTGTAATAACGAGTACCAACGTCTTGAATATCAAATAGCAGGACATCTACATTTTTGAGCATTTCAGGAGTTGGCTTTCTTGTTTTTCCATAAAGAGAGTAAACAGGCAGGCCCGTTTTTTCGTCGGTATACGATTCGACGCCTTCTCCTGCTTGTGCATCACCGCGGACGCCATGTTCAGGCCCATACAAGGCAGTCAGTTTAATATCGGGGTGTTCAAATAGCAGATCGACACTGCTTTTCATGTTTGCATCAATGCCTGTAGGATTCGTAATAAGCCCTACTTTTTTCCCTTTAAGCCAAGAGAGGTTACTTGAGAGTAATGTTTCGATACCTGTTTTGACTGTTGCTTTTTTTCCTTTTGTATCTGTTCGTTCTGAATCTGCGGGGGAGGCGGCGGTCAATGTGCTGATCATGAGAATGCTAGCGAGTATCAAGCTTGCTGTCTTTTTCAAGAGAATCCCTCCTATTTGATCTGTTTTCCTTTTAAATTGAGTCCATAGCCAAATGGGTAAAGGGTTTGATTAGGATGAGTGACTGATGGGATAGCGACGGGTAATTTCCCTTTAGGTGAGGTCGCTCCAAAAATCACTTCTAGTCCCGCAGGAATATTCGGTTGATTGAATTGTCCGTTTGAGTACCCTTTAAAACCGTACACAGCCAGTAAGGCATCGGCTTCCTCGAAATTTGCCGCATCATAAGGGTTTCTAAGACTCATGATGACCAATTTTTTGTTTTGTGCTGCTGCTTCTTTCATGACAGCACGAGGGAAGGCCGTTGCCCATTTTTTCGGATCCTGTACACCGTCATCAATGACGCCATCATTCACAGCCGGGTCATTTTGGACAACGTAAGAGCCGGTAATGACATAGTCAGCATCTTGAATGAGTTTGGCTGTTTCTTTGGAGAAGCTCTTATCTGCAAATGCGTATGATTGGATACGCACAGGTTTGATCTTTTTTTGCTTGATTAGTGATTCAATTGTGACGGACATTGCTTTTGTTTGATCTTCGTACGGTGCCATGAGTACGATTTTGTCATTCTTTTTAGGCCTAAAAGGCAAGGTTTTGTCGTTGTTTTTAAGGAGAGTGATTCCTTCGCGTGCCATTTTTTGTTCTGCTTTTCGGTGCGACTTTTGACCAACGAGCTGTGTGGCTTTTTTGATTTTCTTCTCAAGGCTTACTGGTTTATTGGTGGAAATGACGCCGCGTTTGATCTTTAATTGAAGGATTTTTTCGACAGATTGATTGATCTGGGACATTGGAATTTCGTTTGTGAGAACTGCTCTTTTTAAAGCATTGAACACATTCTCTAAGTTTTTTTCTGTCTTTAAGGACGTGACAGGTGCTGGCATGAGGGCAATGTCGACGCCTGCTTTAATAGCCATTACCACAGCTTCTTCCTGTCCGAAGTTATCTGCAATCGCTTTCATATTGAGGGCGTCTGTTACAACCACTCCTTGAAAGCCCATGTCTTCTTTTAATAAATTTGTGATGACTTTTTTTGATAAGGTTGCTGGAACCATAATGTCCTCGCCATCTTTTTTGCTTTTATACGTTGTGTCATCAATGGCTGGGAATTGAACATGAGCGGTCATGACCATATCTGCCCCTGCGTTGATTGCTTGTTGAAATGGATACAGCTCCACCTTTTTAAGACGATCTAGATTATGTTCTACAAGCGGAAGACCGTAGTGACTATCAACAGCTGTATCACCATGTCCCGGGAAATGCTTTAATGTGGAAATGGTCTTTTCCTTTTGAAGTCCTTTCATGGTTTGCAGACCGAGTCTCGTGACAAGTTCAGGGTCAGAGCTAAAGGAACGGACACCGATGACGGGGTTATTCGGGTTATTATTTACATCAAGAACAGGAGAGAAATTTGTATTGATACCTAGAGCGTTTAATTCTTTGCCGATGATTTTTCCAGTGTCATAAGCATTTTTCTTACTTCGAGAGGCACCAATCGACATATTTCCTGGGAAATGTGTTCCCTTTTGTAGTCTTGTGACGATTCCGCCTTCTTGATCAATGGAAATGAGTAAAGGAATGTTGGGTGATGCTTGTTGAAATTCATGTGTGAGTTTGACGGTTTGTTTCGTATCAACGACATTTTCTGCAAATAAGATGACACCGCCTAAATGATATTTCTCTACAAGGTGAGAAACTTCTTTATTCATTTTTGTGAAGCCTGTAGGAGCGGATTCACCTTCTGCTTGCCAATTGCGAAAGTCTGGCATGAGCATTTGGCCAATTTTTTCATCCAAGGACATGTCCTGAACCATTTGTTTGGCAGTTGGGAGAGGGGCGGAGCTCACCTTTTCCGTTGGAATGGAAGAGGTGAGCAGGGCCAAAACGAGTGCAGCGGGGAACAGAGCTTTTAACATCGAATTCCTCCTTTTACTTAAAAGATTCGTAGATTGCAGTCATGATGCTTTCATAAGTACCAGTTGGGAAAAGGTCACCTTCAAATTGATTTGGGTTGACTTCAGGTGAAACGACGGGTGAATGTTTTTTATTTGTCAGCAAGACGACGCCTAGATTGTGTTTTGGATCAATCAATGTCATCGTTCCGGTCCAGCCTGTGTGTCCATACGCTTCTTTACTTGCGTATTTCCCAAACATCCATTCCATGTCAGTATTGCCGTTTTTCCGCCAGCCTAGCCCGTAAGTTGGGTTCGTGTCTGATGATTCCGTAAAGAGATCGATAGAAGCTTGGTCAAAGATGGTTGTTTTCCCATAGCCTCCTTTATTGAGCATCAGCTGAAGCAGTACGGCCATATCTGATGTATTAGAGAAAAGTCCAGCATGTCCGGAGACACCTGCCATTGAGTAATAGGCTTTCTCATCGTGGACTTCACCTAGCAGGGTGTACCTGCGAATGTTTTCAAAATCAATGACACCATCGCGTGTATTGCCTAGACGCTCGGTTGCTGCAAAATGCTTTGGCTTGAATCCCTTTTTCAGCGGATTGAACATGGTATGTTTTAGACCAAGCGGTCGATAAATCGTCGACTCTACATATTGATCAAGTGGCATACCGGTTTTTTTCTCAATGATCATGCCTAACAGCATGTAATCAATATCACTATAAATATGCTGAGTGCCTGGCTTGTATTGCAGAGGCACCTTTGGTAGCCATTTCATGGTTGTTTGTCTATCTTGGGAGAAAAAAGAGCCCGCTTGCTCTTTGCTATAAAATAAAACACTGGAAGGCAGTCCGGCAGAATGGGTGAGAAGGTCTTTGACTCGAAGCTGATCTTTGCCGGTTACCTTTGCATCTGGTTCATCTTGAAAGTCAGGCAGGATGGTTTGTATTTTTTCATTTACATCTAGTTTTTGTTCATATACTAGCTTTTGCAGGGCATAGTTGGTGGCATACATTTTAGTATTGGATGCCAAATCGAACAGTGTGTTCTTTTTCATTTTCTTATAGAATTTGAGTTCTGTTGTCCCTTTATATTTTTGTCTGTAGCCATAGGCTTTTTGATGGACGATCTGACCATCCTTGATAATGATGAGTGCTGCCCCTGGAAACCCTGCTTTGATATCGTTTTGAATCATGTGATCAACCTTCCTAAGCTGCCTAGAAGAAAAACCTACTTGTTCCGGTCGTTTTGCTTTTTTTAAGACGGGATATTCTTCAGGTGCTGTTTTAGACAAAGACGATACAGGATGGGAGCTAGTTGCAAATGTTTGTACTGGTAACCCTAGGAGCATGAACAGAGTTGTGATGATGAGAAAATATTTCTTCAAGAGCTAGACCTCCTATTGCTTATTTTCCTCGAATTCAACAGCCATATCATCATGAAATCCAAATAAGTATGTGAAGATAAATCCAGCGACATATGCAATGAAGAGACCTATTAAGTAAAGCAGCATTTGATGTGTGTGAACGATAAAGGTTAATGGGAGACCTGATACCCCGATTGCTTTAGTGGCGATTTGGAAATAGGCTTGAAATGCTCCACCGATTCCAGCGCCGAGACAAGCAGTGAGGAAGGGTCTTCCGAGCGGGAGTGTGACACCGAAAATGAGCGGTTCTCCAATTCCAAGCAATCCTGAAGGAAGTCCGCCTGCAATGGCTCTTTTCAGCTTTTTCTTTTTTGTTTTCATATAAATGGCAAAGGCAGCACCGACCTGTCCTGCGCCTCCCATAGCGAGGATTGGCAGAAGCGGGTCATCTCCAATTGAATTAATCAGTTCCATATGAATAGGTGTTAGGCCTTGGTGAAGTCCAGTGACAACAAGGGGAAGGAAGGTCGCACCAAGGACAAATCCGGCAAAAATACCGCCAATGTTTAATAGATAAGTAAGTCCAGAGGTGATGGCATCAGATATAAATCCGCCGACTGGCATGAAGATAACGTACGTGAAAATGCCTGTAATGAGTAGTGTGATGGTTGGTGTGACGATGATATCGAGTGATTGCGGGACGAAGCGTCTGATCCGGGTCTCAACAAGTGCCATAAAAATAGCTGCAAGAAGAACACCGATAAGTCCGCCTCTACCTGGTAGAATATTAGTGCCAAATAACATAATATCAGCGGCAGCTGGGTTAATGATGAGAATACCTGCTAATGCGCCTAATGCAGGAGAGCCACCAAATTCTTTTGCGGCGTTTGTTCCTACTAATATACCGAGATAAGCAAACAAGCCTGAGCCTATAACGGTTAGGATAATCGCAGCTTGAGATTTTTCATCGAGCCAGCCTGCTTGCACGACCGCTTTTGTAATACCCGTTATAAGACCCGATGCAACGAGTGCTGGAATAATGGGAATGAAAATGCTGGCGATCCGCCGTAAGAACAGCTTGAATGGTGTGCGGTTCTTTTGTGAAATGGCTTGTTTGTTTTTCTGTGCTTCGTTGTTTAAGTCATATGAACCTGAGGCATTGAGTAGCTGTTCAAACGCACTTGATACTTGGTTGACAACACCTGTGCCTAAAATGATTTGCAGTGTTTCCGCTTCGACGACGCCAATGACGCCATCGAGTTCTTTGATCGCGGTGGTTTGCACTTTTTCACGATCAATGGGTGTAATTCGAAGACGTGTCATACAATGTGTGTGGGAAGAGATGTTTTCAGAACCACCACAGAGTGAAAGGATGTCTTTCGCCAACTGCTGATATTTCTTTTGATGACTCATGTTGAATCCCCCTTTGTTTTTCGTTTCATGGAGCGGATGGCATGCCTTGTTTTGTCAATATATTGTGCCGTCTGTTCATATTGACGAGAGGCTAAACTGAGGAACAAGACATCGATTAAATAGAGCTGTGCCATTCTAGAGGAAGTGGCAGCACTGCGAAAAGGTGCTTCATTGGAACCAGACGTCGATAGATGAACATCACACAATGCAGAAACGCTTGTATGCCCTGGATGTGTTAAAGCAATGGTTTTTACTTCATTTTCTTTGGCGAGCTGAAGGGCTTGGATGATGTCTAACGTTTCTCCAGAAAAGGATATACCGAACACAATGTCATTCTTTCCAGCATTTGCGATGACCGTAGATGCGATGTGCATGTCAGTAAAGGCTGTAGCTGCATAATTGATTCTGAGAAATTTCTGCTGGGCATCAGCTGCGACGATGCCAGATGCACCCACACCGATAAAATGGATTTGGTTTGCATTCAGCAGCAGTTGAACAGCTTTTTCTAAAGCTTCTACATTTAAAATAGAGGCTGTATCTTTGATCGATTGAATGGTGTTTCCTGCTGTCTTTTGAATAATGGATTGAAGTGGTTCATCTTGTTCGATATCCCGGTAGCCTTGTTTATCAGTGTGCATTAAATCTCCAGCGATCCGCATTTTCAAATCGTGATAGCCATCCAGCCCGAGAGACTTACAGAGGCGGATGACGGCAGAGCTGCTTGCACCGGCAGCCTGACTGATTTCATGCACTGTGCTTTTAATGACTTTGTCAGGATGGGCAAGGATATAGTCTGCAATGATTTTTTCAGATTGGGGAAGCTTTGATTTCATTGTGTGTAGTAGGGTGAGTCCGCCTGCTGACATGAGTTTCCTCCTTTAAGATTGATGACGTAAGATGGCTTTGTCGATGTGACCATCTGCTTTGTTGAGCAGGTCTTTGGCTGTCTTTTTATCTGTTTTGGTTTGGAGCATGACGATGGCTGTTTTAACTTCTAAATCGGCTGCTTCAAGGGCTTTTACGGCTTGTTCGTAGGAAGCATTGGTCACATGCTGAATGATGGTGATGGCGCGTTCTTTCAGTTTATGATTGCTTACTTTTACATCTACCATCAGGTTTTCATATACTTTGCCTTGTCTGATCATGACAGAGGTGGAAAGCATATTTAAAATCATTTTATGAGCGGATGCGGCTTTCATTCGTGTTGACCCAGTGATGGCTTCTGCTCCTACGACGACTTCAATGGCGCAGTCTGCTAGTTCGCTAATCTCTGCTTGTTCATTGCAGCTGAGGGCTACTGTTTTTGCTCCAATGGTTCTAGCATAGTTTAAAGCGCCAATGATATAGGGTGTTCTACCGCTCGCCGCGATGCCGACAACCGCATCTTTTGATGTCAGGTGAATGTGTTCTAAATCTTTTTGACCAGCTTCTTCACTGTCTTCCACATCTTCTGCTGCATGTGAAAAGGCAGAGTCTCCACCGGCCATGATGCCTACGATGACATCAGGTGAAATGCTATAGGTAGGTGGACATTCGACCGCATCCATTACCCCAATTCTGCCGCTTGTTCCAGCGCCTAGATAAATGAGTCTGCCCCCATTCGAGATGGATTCAAAGGCCAAGTCACTTGCTGTCTTTACGTCTGGAAGGACACGGTTGACGGCTTGAGCGACCTTCATATCTTCCGCATTTATCATTTGGAGTATTTCTAGCGGGCTTGCTTGTGAAATTCTCATGGTGTTAGGGTTTCTTGATTCTGTTGTCAAAGAACGCAGTTGAGATGGCTGCATGTGACATACCTCCTTATTTCTTCATTTTCAGTATATTGAGTATGACATGAAATTTCAATATTATATTTAAATACTGAAATTATATTTCAGTCGAAATGTTGTGCTGATGAGGGTTGAATAGTTAGAAAATAAAAAAAATAAAAATCCCCTTTACAAAAGGGGGACAACCTGTATATAATAACTTTTGTCAGCTTCACGGAAACAGTAAACTTGACAAACTGGCCCGTTGGTCAAGCGGTTAAGACACCGCCCTTTCACGGCGGTAACACGGGTTCGAATCCCGTACGGGTCACCATCATGTGGAGGATTAGCTCAGCTGGGAGAGCATCTGCCTTACAAGCAGAGGGTCGGCGGTTCGAGCCCGTCATCCTCCACCATATGCCGGTGTAGCTCAACTGGTAGAGCAACTGACTTGTAATCAGTAGGTTGGGGGTTCAAGTCCTCTTGCCGGCACTGTTTTTCTTTTATCAATTCCATATGTGGAGGGGTAGCGAAGTGGCTAAACGCGGCGGACTGTAAATCCGCTCCCTCCGGGTTCGGCGGTTCGAATCCGCCCCCCTCCACCATTTTTGGGCTATAGCCAAGCGGTAAGGCAACGGACTTTGACTCCGTCATGCGTTGGTTCGAATCCAGCTAGCCCAGTTAAGACACCTTTTTAAAAAAGGTGTCTTTTTTTATTTTGACGATTGGAATGTATAACTATTCAAAATATTGTTGAGTTGAGTCAGAAGGCACCGAGAAAGTAAAATATAAGCATGAACGGAAAGGGGATGTACATATGGGAGATCAAAAGAAGGTCACGATTGTTGGGGTGCCGATGGATCTCGGTCAAATGAGAAGGGGCGTCGATATGGGGCCGAGTGCCATTCGCTGTGCTGGTGTAAAAGAAAAATTGGAATCGCTTTCATTTGATGTCGAGGATTTAGGGGATATTCCCGTTGAGCAAAGAGATGATGAGAAAGGTCTCTATACAAGTGAAAAACTGAAAAACTTAACGGAGAATGCTGGCGCAAACCAGCTTCTTGCTGAAAAGGTTAGCAGTATTGTGCAGTCAGGTTCGTTTCCGCTGATTTTAGGCGGGGATCATAGCATTGCAATTGGTACACTAGCCGGTGTAGCCAAACATTATGAAAATTTGGGTGTCATTTGGTATGATGCGCACGGTGATTTAAATACAGAGGAAACTTCTCCTTCTGGAAATATTCATGGGATGCCGCTCGCTGTCAGTCTCGGCTTTGGGCATGCTGATTTAATCAATATTGGCGGTTATACACCTAAAGTAAAGCCTGAGAATGTGATCTTGATCGGTGCTCGTTCTTTAGATGAAGGAGAGCGGGCATTGATTAGAGAAAAAGGCATTAAAGTGTATACGATGCATGAAATCGATCGATTAGGGATGACGAGAGTGATGGAGGAAGCCATTGCGTATTTAAAAGAAAGAACAGATGGTGTTCATTTGTCACTTGATTTAGACGGCCTTGATCCAGCGGAGTGCCCTGGCGTGGGAACGCCGGTTGCTGGCGGCATCAGTTATAGGGAGAGTCATTTAGCAATGGAGCTTTTAGAGGAAGCAGGTATTTTGACTTCTGCTGAGTTTGTTGAGGTGAATCCGGTATTAGATGAGAAAAATAAAACAGCAGAAGCGGCAGTTGCATTAATTGGTTCTTTAATGGGTGAAAAGCTATTATAGAGCGGGACTTGTTCCCGTTCTTTTTTTAATTTTGGGGAAATTTAAGGATATGTTAAGGTTTTTACCGGCTGATAAGCGTAACATGCTGTCAAAAATTTGTTACACTATTTTTTAGAGGAGAATGAAACCTTTTGGAACGAGGTTCGTATACATAAAGACCGGTGAAGGCAGAGGTTGAATATACTATGGAAACAATGATTAAAAAGAGAATTAAGCAAGTGAAAAAAGGCGACCAGAACGCATTTGCAGACATCGTAGACCTGTATAAAGACAAAATTTATCAGCTGTGCTATCGTATGCTTGGGAATGCACATGAAGCAGAAGATATTGCGCAGGAGGCGTTTATTCGTGCCTATGTGAATATTGAGAGCTTTGATGTGAATCGTAAGTTTTCCACGTGGCTGTACCGCATTGCAACCAACCTGACCATCGACCGTATTCGTAAAAAAAAGCCGGATTATTATTTAGATGCAGAGGTGGCAGGGACAGAAGGACTGAATATGTATTCTCAAATTGCGGCTGACGGCATTTTGCCAGAGGACGAGGTGGTGTCGCTTGAATTATCGAGCACCATTCAGCAAAAAATTTTAAGATTACCCGATAAATATCGCTCGGTCATCGTATTAAAGTATATTGATGAACTCTCGTTAAAAGAAATTAGTGAGATTCTGAATATACCAGTTGGTACGGTGAAAACGAGAATACACAGGGGTAGAGAGGCTCTCCGGAAACAGTTGAGAGACCTTTGAGTGAGGTGATTTTGATGAGCTGTCAGGAAAAAATCGTCCTGCTTATGCATCAGTATTTAGACGGGGATATAGAGCCCGAAGATGAAAAAGAATTAAAGAGCCATCTGCAATCGTGTGAGGAATGCCGTACTCATTTTCAACAAATTGAGAAATCCATCGCGCTCGTGCAGAGTACATCTCATATAGAAGCACCATCTGATTTTACTGCAAAGGTGATGGCAGGTCTTCCAAAGGAGAAAAAGCGTGTGTCGATTCAAAGATGGATCAAAGCTCATCCGCTAATGGTCGCCGCTGCCCTCTTTGTCATATTGATGGGAGGCAGTCTGTTTACTAGCTGGAATACGGATCATAATTTCAGTGTGTCAAAGCAGCCGAATCTCGTGGTTGAAAATGATACAGTGACGGTCCCTAAAGGGGAAACCGTCAAAGGTGATGTCACTGTGAAAAATGGCAAGCTGATTGTAGAAGGCAAGGTTGATGGAAACGTAACAGTCGTCAATGGAGAACAGCTGACTGCTTCTGCCGGACAAGTCACTGGTCAAATCAATGAAATTAATGAAGTGTTTGATTGGGTTTGGTACAAAATGAAGTCTACAGCACAAGACGTGATGCGGGTCATTGGGCCAGAGGAACAAAAGTAAATCAAACAGTGTGAGAGCAGTCTCTAAGGGACTGCTCTTTTTCTATTGATGGACAGACTTGAATGCCAGCCAGATATGGCAACTATTTTCCTTGCTGAAACAAAATGTGGTATAATAGCCACGCTATGTACTTACACATAGGCTTCTTTTTTTATAAAAAATGAATCGAACGAAGAATAACTGAAAATTCTGGAGGACGAGGAAATGGCTTTAGGGGATATTCCTTTTTTGCAGTACCTCGGTAATGCTGTTGATATTCTCGTTGTTTGGTATGTGATATATAAATTAATGATGGTCATCCGCGGAACAAAAGCGGTTCAGCTTTTAAAGGGAATTGTCGTCATTGTTCTCGTCAGGATGGGAAGTGCGTATCTCGGTCTTAACACACTTCAATGGCTGATGGATCAAGCGATTACGTGGGGGTTCCTTGCGATCATTATTATTTTTCAGCCAGAGCTAAGGAGAGCGCTTGAGCAGCTTGGGCGCGGCCGTTTCTTCTCTAGAAGCGGAACACCTGTAGAGGAACAGCAGCAGAAAACGATCGAGGCAATTACAAAAGCAATTAACTATATGGCAAAACGAAGAATAGGCGCGCTATTAACGATTGAGCGCGATACTGGGATGAATGATTACATAGAGACCGGAATTCCTTTAAATGCAAAGGTGAGTTCTGAGCTGCTGATTAATATTTTCATTCCGAATACACCGCTTCATGACGGCGCTGTGATTATGAAGCGTGATGAGATTGCAGCTGCGGCGTGTTATTTACCGCTGTCTGAAAGTCCTTTTATTTCTAAGGAGCTCGGTACACGTCACCGCGCGGCAGTTGGTATTAGTGAAGTAACGGACAGTTTAACCGTCATCGTCTCCGAGGAGACAGGCGGCATTAGTGTCGCAAGAAATGGTGATCTCCATCGAGAATTGACAGAAGAAGCGCTTGAAGAAATGCTGATTGCTGAGTTTAGTAAGAACAGCAAAGATGCTTCCTCGACCAAATGGTATTGGAGGGGCAAGAAAAATGGATAAGATTTTGAATAATCGCTGGGCCGTTAAGTTTCTTGCATTGGTCTTCGCTTTATTGCTGTATGGTGCAGTCAATTCAGCGCAAGCGCCCACGCCGAAAAAAATCGGTGAATCCTTTTTCCCAACATCGACAACAGACGAAGCAACCTTAACGGACATTCCTGTTAAAGCATATTATGACGACGAAAAGTATGTAGTCACTGGTGTGCCGCAGACAGTCAATGTCACGATTAAAGGATCAACTAGTGCTGTGAAAACAGCAAGACAAACGAAAAATTTTGAAATTTACGCAGATATGCAAAACCTGACGACAGGTACACATAAAGTCGAATTGAAGGCAAGAGATGTATCGAAAGGAATCACGTTAACGATTAATCCGTCTGTGACGACTGTGACGATACAAGAAAAAACGACAGCTGAATTCCCTGTTGAAACTGAATTTTATAATCAAAATAAAATCAAAGACGGCTATTCACCAGAGCAGCCTATTGTGAATCCGAAAAATGTCACGGTTACTGGCTCAAAAGACGTGATCGACAAAATTTCTGTCATTAAAGCATTTGTGAACTTAGAGGATGTCGATCAGCAAATTGAGAAAGAAGCGAAACTCACTGTGTATGATAGCAGTGGGAATGAGCTGCCGGTCGAAGTGAGTCCGTCTGTGGTAGATATTACGGTCCCGATTACGAGTCCGAGCAAGAAAGTTCCGTTTAAGATTGAGCGGACGGGCAGCTTGCCAGATGGGATCAGTATCTCAAGCATCGAGACAAGCCCAAGTGAGGTTACAGTCTATGGTTCTCAAAAGGTGCTGGATGCACTTGATTTTATTGACGGCGTTAAGCTCGACCTAAGCAAGATTAAAGATGATACAGAGATTGATGCCGACATTCCACTGCCAGATGGTGTGAAAAAGGTATCGCCTGAAACTATTAAAATCAAAGTGAAGGTTGCAACAGCTGAAGAAAAAAAGATCGATAATGTCCCAATTTCTGTCGTGGGTCTGAGCAAGGATCTTAGCTCTGCATTTGTGAGTCCGTCTTCTGGGCGTCTCACACTAACAGCAAAAGGATCAAAGAGTGCAATTGATAAACTAAAGGCTTCAGATATTGAAGCCTATATCAATGTCGGGGACTTAAACGAAGGAACACATGAGGTCAAAGTACAAGTGAATGGCCCTCAAAATGTGACGTGGACATTATCTAGATCGAAGGTCAAAGTGAAACTGACTTCTACTGATACAGAAGATCAGCCGGCTTCTACGAATGATCGAAAAGATCAATCATCCGATGATGATCAGGAAGAGAAGAGTCAAAAGGAATCAACACAAGATAAAGCAAAAAAAGAATCAAGTCAAAGACAGCGGGTTAAAGAAGATAACAAAGAGGACGCAGCGTCCTCTTGAATGGTAAAAAAGGAGCGATTGAAACATGGGCAAGTACTTTGGAACTGATGGTGTAAGGGGTGTGGCTAATAGCGAATTAACGCCAGAGCTCGCATTTAAAATTGGGAGATTTGGCGGCTATGTGCTCACGAAGGATAAAGAACGTCCAAAGGTACTCGTTGGACGAGACACGCGTGTATCTGGTCATATGTTAGAAGGAGCACTCGTAGCAGGCTTACTTTCAATTGGGGCTGAAGTCATGCGTTTAGGTGTGATCTCAACACCTGGTGTGTCTTATTTAACGAAAGCAATGGATGCAGAAGCAGGTGTCATGATTTCAGCTTCGCATAACCCAGTTCAAGACAACGGAATTAAATTTTTCGGCGGTGATGGTTTTAAACTGTCAGATGAACAGGAGAATGAAATCGAGCAGCTGATGGATCAGCCGGTCGATCAATTGCCACGCCCAGTTGGAGCGGATCTTGGAACAGTAAATGACTACTTTGAAGGCGGTCAGAAGTACTTGCAATTCTTGAAGCAGACAGCGGACGAGGATTTCACAGGCATTCACGTAGCGCTTGACTGTGCACATGGTGCAACATCTTCTCTTGCAACACATTTATTTGCAGATTTAGATGCAGATGTGTCAACAATGGGAACATCACCAAACGGATTGAATATCAACGATGGCGTAGGTTCTACTCATCCAGAGGCACTTTCTGCTTTTGTGAAAGAAAAAGGAGCGGATATTGGTCTTGCGTTTGATGGCGACGGCGACCGCTTAATTGCAGTCGATGAAAAAGGTGATATTGTAGACGGCGATCAAATTATGTACATATGTGCACGTTATCTAAAGGGTGAAGGCCGATTGAAGGATGACACGGTCGTGTCAACGGTCATGAGTAACCTTGGTTTCTATAAAGCGCTTGAGAAGCAAGGCATTAAGAGCATTCAAACCGCTGTTGGTGACCGCTATGTGGTCGAAGCGATGAAAAAGGATGGCTATAATGTCGGAGGCGAGCAGTCAGGCCACTTGATTTTCCTTGATTATAATACGACAGGTGACGGCATGCTTTCAGCGATCATGCTGGTGAATACACTAAAAGCAACAGGAAAAACATTATCAGAGCTTGCAGCTGAAATGGAGAAATTCCCGCAACTTCTAGTGAATGTAAAGGTATCTGATAAGTATAAAGTGGAAGAAAATGAAAAAGTAAAAGCTGTGATCCAAGAGGTTGAAAAAGAGATGAACGGTGACGGACGTATCCTTGTGCGTCCATCAGGAACAGAGCCGCTTGTACGTGTCATGGCAGAGGCGAAAACAAAAGAGCTGTGTGATGAATACGTGGCTCGCATTACGGCTGTTGTCAAAGAAGAAATGGGTATTGAGTAATTGATGTAAAGCAAATCGCTAAGCAGCGGTTTGCTTTTTTTCGAATAAACGTCATAAGAGGAAAGTTCTATACGAATGATATAAGCGAGGGCAATTTGCTGCTTGCTTTCATACATAAGAGAGCACATCAAAGGTAGAACGTGACAAGCCTCATCGCATATAGTGTAGGGAGGTCTCACTTTCTAACATGAAAGGGATCACCCGCTAAATTGTGATTGACGGAGGTCAGACCTTATAGTACAATCATCCTTGTGTTACTGGATTTTTATTCTAGCAGGAAAGGCAGGGTAGATGTTCAGCCACTCTTATAATTATAGCGCCCGAACTAAGCGATCGAACGACAGATGCTTAGTTGACGAGGATGGAGGTTATCGAATTTTTCGGCGGATGCCTCCCGGCTGATCAAATATAGAGATCACAGCCGTAAGTGTTTCTTTAAAGCAAAGAGGTGACTCTTTGTACAAAGGGAATACACATGATCTCCCAAAATAAACATGTAGAGAGGGACGAAGAAATGTCCCTTCTATTTTAGTAGGCTTTCTTTGTCCCTTTCACATGATCGGGAGGAAGAATATTTATGTGTGGAATCGTAGGTTATATTGGTCAGAATGATGCGAAGGAAATCTTATTAAAAGGTTTAGAGAAGCTTGAGTACCGTGGGTATGACTCAGCAGGTATCGCTGTGGCAAACGAAGAAGGCGTGCATGTGTTCAAAGAAAAAGGACGTATCGCTGAGCTTCGTGAAGTCGTTGATGCAAACGTGGCATCTTCAGCAGGAATTGGACATACACGCTGGGCAACACACGGTGTACCAAGCCATCTAAATGCGCATCCGCATCAAAGTGCTTCTGGCCGTTTTACGCTTGTTCATAACGGTGTCATCGAGAACTATGTACAATTGACACGCGAATATTTACAAGACGTCACACTAAAAAGCGACACAGATACAGAGGTTGTTGTTCAAGTCATCGAACAATTTGTGAACAGAGGTCTTGATACAGAGGAAGCTTTCCGTCAAACGCTTCTTCAACTAAAAGGCTCTTACGCAATTGCTCTTTTCGATAACGAAAACAAAGAAACAATCTATGTGGCGAAAAACAAAAGCCCATTATTGGTTGGTTTCGGCGAAGATTTCAACGTTGTGGCTTCTGACGCAATGGCGATGCTTCAAGTAACAAACGAATATGCGGAATTAATGGATAAAGAAATGGTCATTGTCACAAAAGACGAGGTCATCATTAAAAACCTTGACGGTGATATCATGACACGTCCTTCTTATATCGCTGAGCTTGATGCAAGCGACATTGAGAAAGGCACATATCCTCACTACATGTTAAAAGAAACGGATGAACAGCCGCTTGTTATGCGCAAAATCATCCAAGAATATCAAGATGAAAACGGCAAGTTGTCAGTCGCTGGCGATATCGCAAGCGCAGTAGCAGAAGCAGACCGCATTTACATCGTGGCTTGCGGAACGAGCTACCATGCTGGACTTGTCGGTAAACAATACATTGAAGACTGGGCAAAAGTACCTGTAGAAGTCCATGTAGCAAGTGAATTCTCTTACAACATGCCGCTTCTATCGAAAAAACCGTTGTTCATCTTCCTTTCTCAATCTGGAGAGACTGCGGACAGCCGTGCTGTACTTGTTCAAGTCAAAGAGCTTGGTCATAAAGCATTAACGATCACAAACGTACCAGGATCTACACTTTCTCGTGAAGCGGACTTCACATTGCTTCTCCATGCAGGACCAGAAATCGCAGTGGCTTCAACAAAAGCTTACACAGCGCAAATCGCTGTTCTTGCGATCCTTGCATCCGTTGCAGCTGAATTAAATGGTCAATCTCTTGACTTCGACCTTGTGAAAGAGCTTGGAATTGTAGCAAACGCAATGGAAGCCCTTGTCGATCAAAAGGATGAAATGGAACAAATCGCTCGTGACTTCTTCACAGTGACACGTAACGCATTCTTTATCGGAAGAGGACTTGATTACTATGTGTGCCTTGAAGGTTCACTCAAACTAAAAGAGATCTCTTACATCCAAGCAGAAGGATTTGCTGGCGGAGAACTCAAACACGGCACCATTGCTTTAATTGAAGAAGGCACACCGGTCATTGCCCTTGCAACGCAAGAGCACGTGAACCTCAGCATTCGCGGTAACGTCAAAGAAGTCGTTGCACGCGGCGCAAACCCATGTGTCATCTCACTAAAAGGCCTAGAAGACGAAGGCGACCGTTTCGTCCTTCCAGCTGTACATCCAGCACTTGCACCACTTGCATCTGTTGTGCCATTACAGCTAATCGCTTACTACGCAGCCCTTCATCGCGGGTGTGATGTGGATAAACCACGTAACCTTGCGAAGAGTGTGACGGTGGAGTAGGTTTCAATAAAATCGGATTTTTGATACCCCTTTTAGATATAATTGTCTAAAGGGGTATTTTTGTGTCAATAGAACTAGCAGTTGAAAGATCTAAGCTGAACTTTGATTGATAGATACTATTTCCATGATGCTATTATGATAAATATTCTTAGGGGAAATATTATTTTTATTCGATACGTAAAAAAAGAAAAATGGGGAATTGTTTTTTTCATAATTGGTTATATTGCATTGTTTATCATTTCTTATTGTTTAATTGGCGGTCCTGTCTCAAGCGGAGGACCAATTGGTGTATTCCTTGGATTTTGCATCGTTCAATTTCTTAAATATAGAGCTTTCAAAAAAGATGAAAGGAATGATAAAGGCATATATTATCGTTTATAAGTTGTATTTCTAACACATTATACTAAGTGCATAATGAGAGAGCGTCCCCTTGAGAAAGCGTGACAGTTTAAATATTTAACGAAGAAAGAGAGCAGATACATGACCAAACCTAAAATCTACACAATGAGCTTCGCAAAAGTCTATCCTCTCTATATCGCAAAGGCAGAGAGAAAGGGTCGAACGAAGGCTGAGGTTGATACGATTATTTGTTGGTTGACGGGGTACAGTCCAGCAGAGTTACAGGAGCAGTTGGACAAGCAGATAGACGTTGAAGCCTTTTTTGCTGTGGCTCCTGAGCTCCATCCTTCCCGCAGCTTAATCAAAGGAGTCATCTGTGGTGTTAGAGTAGAGGACATTGAGGAAGAAACGATGAAAAATATTCGGTATCTAGATAAGTTGATTGATGAGTTAGCCAAGGGAAAGAAAATGGAAAAGATTTTGCGAGATTCGTCATGATCATCACAAGCAAGCCCAGTGAATAACCTTCACTGGGCTTTTTTATATTTATAGACCATTCGACCAATAAAAATAAAATACATTTGAACGAAGTCGCTCTTCATGTCGTCAAAAGAAGTAATACCAAAACAAATTGACGTTTGAAAAGGGAGTGGTGTGGATGGATATGAAGTTGATTTTCCCTCTTATTTTGCTGCAAGCGATTTTGATGGTGATTGGTTTGTTTGATTTGTTGAAAAGAGATCCATCGAGTATTAGGGGAGAAGTGAAGTGGGTTTGGGCTTTGGTGATTGTGTTTGTGGCGAGTGCTGGTCCTATTGCGTATTTCATTTTTGGTCGTAAACAATCTTAGTAGGGGGGATTCGCTTGAATATGTTGGAGTGTCACGGGCTGACGAAATCGTATGGACGGCATGAAGTGTTAAAAGATGTTTCGTTTTCTGTTGGGGAGGTTGGATGTGTTGGTTTTTTAGGAGCCAATGGAGCGGGGAAGACAACGGCGATCCGAATTTTGACGGGGCTTGCTCGTCCTACTTCTGGCGTTGTGAAGGTGGCAGGTTTTGATGTCGAAAAGGACATGGATCAAATCAGTCAGGTGATTGGGTACTGTCCGCAGCATCCTGCATTTTATCAGGATATGACGGGGCAGGAATGGATGCATTGGGTTGGCGGGTTATTTCATTTAGAGAAACACACCATTCGTTCCAAAACAGATGAATTGTTGAAGCTTTGCCGCATATACGAGGCGAAGGATCGTGCCATTGGCAGCTACAGCGGAGGGATGAAGCAGAGACTTGCCATTGCGCAGGCGCTGATCAACAGCCCGAAGGTCCTCATACTAGATGAACCTGTGTCGGCACTTGATCCTATGGGGAGAAAAGACGTCCTGACTTTGATTGAGCGTCTAAAGCATGAGATGCTGATCTTTATGTCGACCCATATTTTAGATGACATTGAAAGGGTGGCCGATCATATTATCATGATCAACAGCGGCAAAATTGAGATGTCCTCTTCGATGAAACAGCTCAAAGAAGACTATATCCAGCCCGTGATTGAATTTCAGTTAGAACAACAGAATACGAAACTAATGGCTTTGTTAAAGGAGCGGGATTGGGTGGAGGAATGCATGGAGACAGGAGACGCTTATCAGGTGCGAGTGAGCAATCAACAGAGGGCATTGATTGAGCTGCCGGCTCTCATCACTGAAACTGGCGGTGTTCTTCTCCATTATCGAGTATCTAAGCTGACGCTTGAAGATATTTTCATGAAGGTTGTGACGGCATGATGATGTTGAAAAAGGAATTTAGGGAGTTATTCACTAGTTATAAAATCTTATTTGTGCCAATCATTTTTACGATTTTAATGATCACACAGCCTATTACGCTCAAAATGCTGCCAGATCTTTTGTCGAAATCAGCGAATTTACCTGAAGGGTCTACATTTTATATACCAGAGCCTAGTGCTGGAGAAGCTTTAGCCAGTGCTTTGAGTAAATTTGATTCGCTCGGCGTGTTTATCCTGATTATGATTGTGATGGGGACGATTGCTGGAGAGCGTGCCTCTGGGGTGACAGCGATGATTATGGTGAAACCGATCAGTCGAATGAGTTATTATGTCTCAAAAATATGTGCTTATGCCTGTTTAACCCTGTTTAGTTTGGTAGTGTCGGTGTTAGCTTCCGTTTATTATGTGGACATTCAATTTGGGCATGTGGATTGGGGTAATGTGTTAAAAGGAACGCTTTTGTATTATCCGAACCTATTGCTCATTGTAGTGTCGACCATTTGTGCATCGGCGTTCTTTAAGCGTTCAGTGACTGCGGGCGGCGTTTCCCTTTTGTTCAACCTCATCCTGTTTACCGTTCCTTCGTTTTATGAGGATACATTAGGGAAGTTTGCACCTAAAGGTGTCACAAGTGCGGCTGAGGAGATGATTCATAGAGGGACTTATTCGGATCAGGCACTTACAAGCTTTCTAGGTGTATCGGTATTGATTGGTTTCTTTTTTCTCATCGGATGGTTTCTTTTTAGAAAACAAGAATTATAGCATGATGTACCCTTTGGATATGAAAATCTAAAGGGTTTTTTATATATTTAGTAAGTAATAAATAAGATGTAAATACATATTATCATGATTTAAATGTTGAAATAATATATACTTAGTATATAATTACTTCGTAAAGGGATGGGAGGAGTTTGCAGATGATTCAGATCAAGAATGTGAAGAAGGAATTCTTTCAAGGCCAGGAGCGGACTGAGGTGCTGAGGGGCGTTGATTTGACGGTAGAAGAAGGGGAGTTTGTAGCGGTGATGGGACCGAGTGGTTCTGGAAAAAGTACATTACTTCAGCTGTTAGGCGGGCTTGATCTGCCTACTGATGGAGAGATTTTGATAGATGAGCATCAGTTAAGTGAGATGAATGAGAAAGAGAGAACGATTTTTCGCAGAAAACAGATTGGGTTTGTGTTTCAAAATTATCAGCTGCTGCCTACATTAACTGTCGAAGAAAATGTGGCGTTTCCGCTGCATGCAGATGGACGTTTAACAAAGGAGAATCAACAGACGGTTGTAGAGCTGTTAGAGGCTGTTGGCTTGAATGGGCTTGGGCAGAAACGGGCTAGTTTGTTGAGCGGCGGGCAGCAGCAGCGTGTAGCGATTGCAAGAGCTCTAGTCAATCAGCCGTCAGTGCTGTTAGCAGATGAGCCGACGGGGAACTTGGACCGACATAGAGCGGAGGATATTTTGGCGTTAATGTGCAAGTTCAATCGAGAAAGCAAGCAGACGATTATTATGGTGACGCATGATATTTTCGCAGCGGGGTTTGCGGATCGAATCATCCTTTTTAAAGACGGTGTTATTGATCAAGTGATTTCTAGAAAGGATGATGATTATGCTCAGTATGTGGCGAATTTCATGGCGTAACATGCTTCAGCATAAAAAGCGGTTCGCCATTTCTGTCTTAGGCATCATGGTGGGGATCGCTTTTGTCACGTCGATGCTCATTGCCGATCGAACGACAAATGATGTGTTTCATTACTATGAGCAAATGTATGTCGCTGATGCAGATTATTGGGTGTTGAGTGATGATCATACGTATGATGAGGAACAGATCTCCTCCATTTTAAAACATCCTGATGTGACAGGATCATTATTAGCGCTGGATAAACAGACGTTTTTTGAGGTAGAAGGTGATCACTCTCTTAACCAACGGGCGGTGCGCATTACCGGGGTGCAAGATCAAACGAGCTCTTTACTGAAGCTGCCTGTGATTGAAGGGCGTTTGGATAATCAGGGGTTGGTCATTCCAGATGTTGTGGCGAAGCTACTGAATAAAAAAGTGGGAGATACCATTCGTTTTTCTGATTTGGGCGAAGCGAAGGTATCTGCCATTGTGGAATATACACAGCTACTTTCAAGTCCAAGTGACTGGGAGGGTGCAGAATCATCGAGCTTTCGTGTGATGGCGCCGCTTGATTTATTGAGAGACTGGACGGGAATGGATGATCAGCTTTCTTATATGAGATTTCAGACAAATGAAGGCGGGGAACAGCTCTTTCAATCTTTACAGAAAGAGTTCAAGGATGCCGATGTTTTTGTCCAGCCTGTGGTGGCGGATGACCGGCAAAGTAATGACATTGGCGGGTTGTACACGTTCTTTTACCTCATCGCAGGGCTGTCGATGTTTATGAGCGGTTTTATCGTGTTTAATATGATTTATACGAGTGTGATGGAACGAAAAAAAGAATTTGCGATTATGAAGAGCTTCGGTTATACACAGGGTTCTGTTTCTAAGCTGATGTTGATTGAGGTTTTGATCTTGGCTTGTATTGGAACCGTCATTGGGGTGCCGATTGGCGTTTGGCTTGGGGATGTGTTCATGCAAACACTGCTTGGTGTGTTTGCTTTTGATATGGTGTATTCGTTAGATTGGCAAGTGCCTGTTGTAATAGCAGTGATCGTTGGTATTGTGTTCCCTGTGCTGTTTTCGTTATTTCCGATCTATCATGCAGGGAAAACGTCTGTGCTGCTGACTTTAAAATCCACCACCCAACCTTCTGCACCGAAGAAACAATCGGTCATTAGAGCGGCGATAGGGATAGGCTTGCTTTCATTTGTATGGGTGGATCATCCGGCTGCTTATCTTGCCATTTTAGCCAGCATGGTTCTGTTATTCCCATTTTTCCTGCTCTTTTTGAACCGTTTGTTGGCGCCCCTTTTGAAGCTTGTTTTTGGCTATCCAGGTCATCTATCAGCGCAGCATGTCACGCAGCAACTGAATCGAAATGCCAATACGGCGGCGATTCTAGCTGTTGGGATTGCTGTGATCTTGCTTTTAAGTGCGGTCATTGAAGCGGCTCCAGATGGCTACGAAAAAGAGATTCGTCAAACGTATGGAGGCGATCTCAGGGTTACTTCTGAAGCCCCATGGACGAAAGCGGATCAAGAAAAGCTGTCATCCTATGAGGCTGTTGAGCGGGTGGAACCGATGATGGAAGCGGCTCCTTTGACATGGGAAACGGCTGATGGAGAGAAAAGACAATTTTCTCTGATCGGCGTAGAGGAAAAGGGACCGTCTTTTATAGAAGATGACAATAAAGGCGATTTGTATCAACATTTAGCAGAAAAGCCCTCTATCGTGTTAGGAGAGCGTGCGTTTGATGAATGGGGTGGGCGTATTGGAGAGAGTGTGTATCTCAATGCACCTTCTGGCCGGCAGCAGTTACAAGTCATTGATGTGGTCAAGACTTCTCATCATTCGGGTTATGTGGCATTTGTCGATCAGACATTTTTACAAGAGGATTTAGGGTGGACGCAGCCCCTTGATATCCTGCTTACGTTAAAAGACAAAGGTGCCGGTGAGTCTTTACGAGATCAGCTATGGGAAGACTTTGGGCAGCGGCTTTCAAAGGTGAAAACAGTAGAGGATGAGATTGAATCAACGACATCGGCTTTAACTGGTATGAACGAGTTAATTTCTATGATGCTCATTTTCATTATGGGGCTCGCGAGCATTGGAACAGCCAATACACTGCTGATGAATACGCTTGAACGTACATCTGAGATTGGCACCATGCGTGCGCTTGGACTGACAAAGCAGCAGGTGAGAAAAATGATCGTCGGAGAAGGTGTGCTCATTGGGTTATCAGGTGTGATTGGCGGCATTTTATTTGGTGTGATTCTTCTATATGTCTCAAGCCAATCTGATTGGCTCGGTGGATTTGTTTCATTTCAGCTGCCATTTTTGCATCTACTGCTGGCAGTGATTGCAGGAATTGCACTCAGTTTAGCGGCTTCGTGGATTTCTAGTGCGACAGCGAGTAAAATAGAGATGATATCATCTCTCAAAGAAGGTTAAATCATATGTCAGTGAAATACGGAATTTTAACATCGCTCTGTCAGCAGCAACATCATGGATATGAATTAAAGCTAGAGCTGGAGTCATTGCTCGGAATAAAAGGAAAAATCAACCCGGGTCAAATCTACACGACGCTTGATCGGTTAATTCGTGATCAATTGGTGACAGCAGTGGGAATAGATGACCAAGATCGAAAGCTGTACGACGTGACGGAAGAAGGCAGACTAGAGCTGGAATCATGGCTGTTGGCGCCTGTTCCGTATCATGCTGTAAAGGATGATTTTCACTTTAAATGGGGCTGTGCACGGAAAATCAGATTTCATCAAGAAAAAGAAATGCTTCAGCAGCAGAAAGCCGTCATCATGAAAGATGTGATGGAACTCACGAAGCTGAAAACGGAATGTCTTGTGCAAGGTGATGAGAGTCGGTACTTATTGATTTCTGGCACGCTGCTTCATTTAGAGGCGGATTTGAATTGGATTCATCAAATTGAGCATCGGAGCGGAGCATCATTTTAGAGAGGTCTTTCTTTTGAAGAAAGGTCTTTTTTTGGCTTCGTTCGGAGCATACGCAGATAGGATGGGAAGAAAGTTTGGTATGATAGGTGTAAATTGATTGTATTTTCAGAAAAGGGGTTAGATCAATGAAAACATCACGTAATCCTGAGACCATTCACGCGCCAGTTGCACCGTACATTCATCAAATAGAGACAACAGGGCCGCAGCGGTGGTTAACCTTATCGGGGCAAGTGGGGATGGAAGTCGATGGGACCATCCCAGCGAGCCCGATGGAACAGCTCGAGCTAGCGTTAGAGAATGTAAAACGCAATGTAGAAGCGGCAGATATGAAAGTAGAAGATATAACAAAGCTTGTGTTTTATTTGGTAGGTGAGTTTAATGCTGAGAGTAGAAAACGAGTCATGGGTCAGTTTTTAGGAGACCACCTGCCTTGTATGACGATGATTTATGTGGTGGCTTTGGCTTCACCTGCTTTAAAGGTCGAGGTGGATGCTTGGGCTTGTCGGGATATGGATTCGGTTTGAATTGGTTTATTTAATAGATAAAAGGTTGGGATGATTGATGCCCAATCTTTTTTGTTTTGTTATCTTTTAGTATTTTAAATGATTATAATTCTCTTACCCTTTTATACCTCATATGGTAATATTGTGGTAAATGATAAGTGGGTCTAATTACATTTACATTCCACCGTAAAAACACCATAGATCAGCATACATCACTCTAATAAAAGGGAGAGATTTGATGCCATTCATGGAGGTTCAGAATGTAAGCAAACGATATAGCAATGGTGATGGGATAGAGGGTCTTTCATTTTCCATTGAAGCAGGGGAGGTTGTGGCGCTGCTTGGGCCTAATGGTGCGGGGAAGACGACAACCATTCGATGTTTAACAGGTCTCTATCAACCTGATCAAGGGGAAATACTCATAGAGGGATTTCCTCCTGGTCATTCCCATGTCCAAAAACAAGTAGCTCTTATTCCAGATCAGCCATATTTGTACCCAGATTTAACGGTTGCTGAACATGTTCAATTCCGTGCGAGGGGCTATCATAAAGGTTTAAAACAGATCAAAGAAAAGGTATTTGAGGCGTTGAAAGAAGTACATATCGAAATGAAGATGAACGAATTGTGCGGAAGGCTTTCAAGAGGTCAAAAACAGCGTGTCGTCTTAGCAGGGGCCATTGTGCAAGATGCCTCCCTTTTTATTTTAGATGAGCCGACTGTTGGGTTAGACATCCCTTCGAAACAATGGCTGTCAGATTGGCTGATACAGAAGAGCCTTCAAGGTGGTTCGGTTCTTGTGTCCACTCATAGTCTAGAGTTTGTTCTTGATACGGCTAGTAGGGTGATATTGATTCGAGACGGTGCCATCATGAAAAGTATCGCTGTTCCTAAGCAGCAGGAAGAACAAATGAAGTGGCGGACAGAAGTCATTCAACTTCTAGGGGAGTGGTCTAGTGAATAACACGCTTTCCCTTTTATGGATGAAATCCCAAAGGCGCTTGATCAGTAAAAATCAAGAAAAGAAAATGCCCTTTCTGATCTTGCTACTTATGATGGCTGCCATCGGTTTTCAGCTGAGCGCAGTCTCAAGTATGGGCGATTGGAATGCAAGTACAGCTGGATGGATCATTGTCGTTTTATTTGTTCTTTATACTGGCTTTGGCTTGTTTTCGAATAGGCTGCCTAGTCAGATGAACGATATTATGTGGTTGTATGGAAGTGGTGCTTCCTTATGGACAGTTGTGATGAGTGTATGGGTATATCACATTTTTTGGCGATGTGCTCTTCTCATTGTTTCTGCTGTGATGGCTGATATCCTCCTTCTTTGTTTAACGCAGCAGTACTTTTTTCTACTTGGTAAATCACTCCTGTTAACAGCGCTGTTATGTATGATCGAAACATGGATGATTGCGGTATCTTGTGCAAGAACCATTCAAGTATATAAGCGAGTGCTCTTCATTGGTTTTATACTGATGTTTGGTTGTCTTTCATTGCTCACTTTGAATCAATTGATATTGAAACAGTCGTCAATAATGGAGATATCTGCTTCTTTGATGTATCAAGTCGGACGCATGATAGAGGAGTTTTCATTCATTTCTGTATTGATATTACTTGGAGTGATAATTCTATCTTTCATGATGATGTACAGGTCGAGTCATCGTATAGAGATGATGGAGTCGTTAGTCAAAGAGGCGGCATTTTGGGAGGAATTTGAGGGAAAACAGGTTCATGCAAATCCAATAAGTCCAAAGAAAAGCAAGACGTGGTGGGGGCTTTCATCATTAACGGGCATCTGGGCTTTCCTTTGGCTAGAAATATTGATGATCAAAAAGTATGCTACCTTCCACCTGTTATCTACCATGCTGTTGATCGGTACTTACTATGTCGTCAGTTCTTATTTTTCAGATTGGTTGACTCTATTCTTTCTGGTCATTGGTGCATCTGTCCTGCTCAGTTCATATTACGCTGGGATTGTAAGACACGGACAAACGGGAGTACTGTATCTTTTTCCGGGTGCTTTATATCAAAAAATTCTTCTATTGGAAGTGTTTCAAACCTTTTGGTTGTATGGTGTCTACTTGATTTCTCTTATCTTGTTAGAGATTCATGATGTATTGTATTGGGCCATTTATGGGGTAGGGGTTTATATTTGGTTTTTGACCATACGGCTCTTTGCCTTTACGCAGCCTCTGAGACGAGAAGCGAGTCTTTCTTTGGGCATCTATTATCGATCATTGCTCATCGGATCTGTCATAAGTGCTGCGGTCATCATTGGGATTCATCTGTTCACTAATGGCTGGTTTACAACGATGACATGTGTATTTGCTGGATGTGTATGTTATGTGATGTGTTATCGATGCCGTGGGACTCATTAAAAAGAGGAGTTGATTGTCATGAAACCAGAAGATAAGCTATCCCAATCGGTTCAACGTTTAGTCAATACCAATGAAGTAACGATCGTTCAAGCCATGGGGGAGTTAAGGAAATCAGGAAAAGAGGCAGTGCCAGTGCTTGTTGAAGCCTTAAAAGAAGAGGGTTCTTTGCGGAATATTGCAGCAGCGGTTCTTGGTGAATTTGGAGCAGATGCAGGGGACGCAGCAGAAGCTCTTGCCAAACTGTTAGAAAGTGAAGAAGAGGAGACAAGAATGGCGGCTGCGATCTCACTCATGAGAATTGGTCAGCCTAGTTTGCCATTTCTTCTGCCTTTGGCAAAACGCTATAAGGGTCCTACTTGTTTTTGGGCGTCGTGGTGTATCTCTTGGATTGACCCATCAAAAATCGAAAAAAATATGTACGAGTGCCTAAAACAGGAACAAGAGAATCCATCAGGAAATGTGGCACCTTTTGCTGCAGAAGAGGCACTAGGAAAAATCATCGCCTTTCAATTAAAAGAAAAGGGGGATGAGTAGTGGAAACGCAAATACATAAATGGCCTGAGCACCTTCCTTGGATTCATTCTTCACATCAGCGGTGTTTACCTGAAGGGCATACTCACCTTCTTTATTTTTGGTCAGTTAACTGTCCGCATTGTGAAGAATTAACCGACCACATTCTACATAGTGTGGATCAGTTGAGTATCCATTTAACCTGTGTCCATGTTCCATATACGGAAGAAGAAAAATCGATAGAGGTTGTTTCGAAATATGCGGAGGAAAAGAATCTCATTGCTCCCATTGTGTTGGATCAAGATTATGAGATTGTCACAAAATATAAAATTCAAGGATTGCCAAGTTTTTGCCTCATAGATAAAGAGGGGCAATTAATTGATCGGAAAATGGGAGATACCGGCTGGGAAAAAATATTAAAAAAACTAGAAAAACGATCATAATTAGGGTTATGGAGGAGAGCGTTTTGTTTCAATCAAACCAAGAATTTAAAAAAACAGTGGTCTTTTATGCAGGTGTGGGAGCTGTTTTGTTGATTCTCATGCTGTTGAAATGGCTGCCGATTTCTGCAGACTGGGAGTTGCCGTTGATTTTGTTTGGATTGGGGATTTTGTTTTATGTGAAGCGTGTGCTTTTTAAAGAAGAAAAAGATCATAAGGCATAAGTTTTCTACCGAGGTGATCTAGAAAGGTACAGTTGATGAAAGGTAAGTAATAAAAGGTTGGATGTTGAATCCAACCTTTTATTACTTCCTGTATTGAGTTTAAAAACAAGGGAATGCTTTTATATTCTCAGAGCAGTGTTTGAATCAAATTTTAAAAATCCAATGTCCTCCATGTATTTGAAATAGCGTTTGATTAAATGATCGTCCATAGGGGGATAGGTCATTCCATGTGCTTGGAGAACCGTTTGAGTATTTGTTGAGTCAAAGTGCGCCATGTTTTCGTATAGTTCCCAGACTGTTTTGTCTCGTTCTACCTTTTCAGTGAGCATTGGAAGAAATGGCGTAAGAGCGTTGTCTGCGTGTTGACCGCTTGCTTGAATGAGAGCTTCTACCCAATCGTTATATGCTTTCTTTTCTAATGGATAGCCTATTTCTTCTGTGATTTTTTGAAAAAATTCACCTAATTCCATGCTTTCTTCTTGAGGTGGAACGAGGTGATAGGCTTTGCCGAAGTTGGCTGGATCCTTGCATATGGTTGTAATGGCTTTTGAAACAAAGTCGACGGGTACGAATTCTTTTCGTTGATTCGGTAGCTCACCGTAAGCCTTTAATTGGATGCATCCTTTGATTAGTCTCGCCATGTAATCCTCTGTATTATGAACGCCTGTTTGACTGTCGCCCATGATGAAGCCTGGGCGAAGGACTGTGATCGGCACGCCACGTTTTTTTGCTTCCCACATGATTTTTTCTGCCACCCATTTACTTTGAGAGTACCCAATGTCCTTTTCTACAATAGGAAGATAAGCATCGATGGATGTATCTTCAAAAAGAACGGTCGTGCCATCTAGATACCCGGCAGGTCCGAATATGGCAATGGTCGATAAGAAATGAACAGGCTTTACCTGTTCTGTGCAGGCGAGTTTGATGATATTTTCTGTGCCGGTGACATTTGTATCCTTGTGCATGTGATAGGGCTGAACGTAATTGACTTTTGCTCCATTATGATAGATGGCATCAATGGTTTGGGCGAGTTGTTGAAATTCCTCTGTTGAGAGTCCTAGTTGAGGCTTGTCCAAGTAACCTACTATCGGTTTTAGTTGTTTCAGATAATGTTCGTCCCATAGGTGATACTTCTCCATATTTACTTGTATTCTCTGTCTTGCGTGCTGTTTGTCCCTTGCTCTGATGACACAATAGATTTGGATGGAGGGATTCATTCGAACAAGCTCTTTAATGAGATAAGCGCCTAGAAAGCCGGTGGCTCCTGTTAATAACACGGCATTCTGCTTAAAGGATTTAGAATCGAATAGGTGCTTTGGCTGAATCTTTTCATCTAAAAATCCCTCTGATGTGAGCTGTTGTTTCGGCTCAGGTGTTTGATTTTGTAGCATAAGATGAACTTGTTGAATCGTAGGATGTTCATAAAGGGTGCTGGCAGGTAGTTCAACGTGTAATGTTTCCTGCATACGCATTAAGGTTTTGGCGGCAAGGATGGAGTTTCCTCCTAAGTCGAAGAAGTGATCGTTTGTGCCAATGGGCTCTACCTTTAATAGGTCTGTCCATATTTCACAGAGTGCTTCTTCGGTTTGATTAGTTGGTGCGACATATTCAGTTTGCAGTTTGGGTCTGTCGAAATGATGTCTTGGTAGTGCTTTTCGATCGACTTTTCCATTTGTGGTCGTAGGGAAGTTTGTCAATAGAACATAATGTGCAGGGCGCATGAAATCAGGGAATGTTTTCTTTGCATAAGTTTGAATGGTATATAGATCCCATGTCTTTTTGTTGGACGGAATGATGTATGCAATGATGCGTTTATCCCCAGGTATCACTTCTGTGGCAGTCACCAAACAGGATTTAACACTTGGGTGCTGAATCAACACATGCTCAATCTCGCTAAGCTCAATACGAAAGCCTCTAATTTTGACTTGGTCATCCTTTCTACCAATATATTCAATCAGCCCATCAGGTTGTTGTCGAACAAGATCCCCTGTTTTGTAATAGGTTCTTCCATTCCGTTCGATGAAACGTTCCTTTGTTAGGTTTTCTCTTCGCCAGTAGCCTAATGCTAGTCCATCTCCCGAAGTGATGAGTTCCCCTATTTGTCCTTGAGAGACAGATTCACCTTGTTCATTTGTGATGTCAATGATGGTTCCTGCTACAGGTCTGCCAATTGGTATACTGACGAGATCATCCCAGGTGTCTGGCAGTTGAAAAGTTGTTGTGAAGATTGTATTTTCTGTCGGGCCATAGCCATTAATGATGGTCGTATGTGGGAGCTCCTTTAATGCTTGATGAACGACTTGAGGAGACATGACATCTCCGCCAGAGACGATGTATTTAACTGATTTGATATCGTTCAGGTGTGACTCCATCATCAAGTTGAACAATCCAGTAGTTAAAAAAAGAATCGATACATCATAGTCTTTAATGGTTTGACTGACGAGTTCAGGAGTCAGTTTTCCAGAAGGAGGAATAGCGAGTGTCGCTCCATTTAATAAAGCGGACCATATTTCAAATGTAGAGGAATCAAAAGAGATGGTAGATAATAATGCTAAGGTATCAGAAGAATTAACGGGCAGAAAGGAAGGGTTATGTGTTAGGTGCATGATACATCTATGTGTAATGACAACACCTTTTGGTTTTCCTGTTGTGCCAGAGGTATACATGATATAAGCGGCATCAGAAGGTTTTGCATCAAAAGACGGGTTTGACGTTGATTGTGTAAGGATGAGATGTTTTTCTTTATCTAAGTAGATAGTAGGAATAGGCAAGGAGGTTAGGCTTTGAGTGACATGTGATGTTGTGAGTAAAAACGATAGTTCGGCATCTTTAATCATAAATTGAATACGTTCACTAGGGTAATTTATATCTATAGGCACATAAACGGCTCCTATTTTGGTGATAGCGAGAATAGAGACAATCAATTGTGGTGATCTTTCTAAGGCTAGGCCAATATGAGAAGCTTTCGTTACGCCCATTTTGATAAGGTAATTGGCGAACTGGTTACTTTGTTTCTCAAGTTCAGCATATGTGATGTTCTGATGGTTGCACGCTAAAGCTGGATGATGCGGCGTGTGAGTGGCGTGATGTCTCATGATATCACATAAATTTTGATCATTCATGATGATATTCCCCCTCTAGAATTTGATAGATTAGGAATGTTATTCCTAAATCCACCCAAAGTGTATATGAAGAAATATTCATTGTCAATGAAGGTTATATTAACAATGGAATGTAAAATTTATATAATAATTGAAATAATATGCAGATATATTGTCCTATTTAGAGATAAAATGTATGGGACCCTCGGCTTTTTCCTTGAATGAGCGTTTTGATGATCAAGATGAGATGAAAATAGGGGGAAATTGAATCATAAGATAGGCTGGATTCATTGATAGGATGAAAGATCACTTTTTTATTAGAAATATATATACTATTTCGAAAAATATTTGGTAAAATATACAGGTATATCTTAAATTTGTTATATATTGTTTAAGGAGCTGTCGTGTTGAAGGGATCTAGGGTTGAGTTTATTGATAGTTTACGTGGTTTTAGTTTATTAGGTATTTTGATTGTGAATATGCTTAATTTTCAATATGATTATGATTTTGAGAAGATGTTTGATCCGAGCATATGGGGGCAGGAGTTTGGGGTATATGTGACGGAGATCTTGTTTCAGGGGTCATTTTATCCGATTTTCTCCTTTTTGTTTGGGTATTCTTTTATCAAGTTGATTGAATCCACGAAGGCAAAGGGGCTGAATACGAATGCCATCGTCGTTCGCCGCGGCTTTGGTCTTATTGTGCTTGGGATGCTGCATTACATCTTTATTTGGAATGGTGATATTCTCTTATATTATGGAGCATGTACGTTTTTCTTGATGATGTTTTTAAGCAGCCGGATCAAAACAATGCTGATTTGGTCAGGTGTGTTAGGTGCTTTGTCATTAGTGGTTTTACCATATCTGATGACCTTTGTTTATGGAAATGATGATTTATTAACTGATGTGTATGCGAAGGGTGCATACGGTGATATTTTATTGAGCCGGGTGACGATTGAAGACGATATGATGATTGTGACCATTATTATGGCGATCGTGACCATTACGATGATGCCGATCTTGGGTTTTCTATTCGGTACGATCATGGTGGGGCCATTTGCACTGCTTGGCATGGCGATTGGGAAAAAAGGTCATTTGACAGAAGAAGATCGAGGCATGGCTTATCGTAAAGGCTGGGTTTGGATGATTATCATCGGGCTCGCTTTAAAATGTGCGACGTTCAGTGATGCTCCTTGGAGTGAAATGGTGTTGACGTTAGGAGCCTATGTCCTGACGATCGGTTATATTCAAGCTTTTATTGTCTTCTACTATTCAAAGGCTGCACAAGGGTTGAAACGCCTGCTTGCAGGACTGGGCCGATTGTCTTTATCAAACTATTTGGCTCAATCTATTATTTGTACAACGATTTTCTATTCTTACGGACTTGGGTTATTCGGACAAATGGGCTCAATGTTTGGACTGCTACTTGCTGTTGGACTTTACACAGCTCAGCTGTTCATCAGCTATCTCTATTTGAAAAAGTGGAGAAGAGGGCCTGTGGAATGGCTTATGGGAAAATGGGTATATTGGAGATAAATTGATTTGTTGAGGAACCGCATGGCTGAAGAGCTGTGCGGTTTTTTAGTTGGATCGCATTCAAAAAAGTTAATAAAAGGAGTTGAATATTTTTTCAGTGTGTATATAATGTATATATAGTATATATACAATATTTCATTGCGAATACCAGTACAGAAAAAAGAGGTTTTTTATATGCAAATTACGATTTCTAACCATTCTAAGGAGCCTATCTATGAGCAAATTACGACACAAATCAAATCGTTGATCTTAACGGGTGAGCTTGCAGAAGGTGCGGGACTGCCGTCTATCCGAAAGCTGGCGAAGGATTTACAAATCAGCGTCATCACAACAAAACGTGCATATGAAGAGTTAGAGAAGGCAGGATTTATTTATTCGATTGTCGGTAAGGGATCATTTGTTGCCGAGCAAAACCTAGAGGTCATGAGAGAGAAAAAATTGAAGGTGATTGAGGAACAGCTTGGAGCGGTTGTTACAAACGGCAAGGAATTAGGCTTATCTTTTGATGAATTGCAGCAGTTATTAAAGTTCTTGTATGAGGAGTGAGATGAGTGGAGCATGTGATTGAATTCAAAGGAGTATCAAAACGGTTCAAAGGCTTTTCTGTGCAGAATCTCGATTTACAGGTCAAAAAGGGCTTTGTTACTGGGTTTATTGGAGAAAATGGAGCCGGTAAGTCGACCACGATTAAAATGATCATGAATTTGTTAAAACCAGATTCTGGTGAGGTTAAAATTTTTGGATTAGATTATCGCACCCATGAAAAAGAGATTAAGGAACGAATTGGCTTTGTTTACGATGCTAACGTTTTTTTTCCAGGATTGAATTTAAAAGACATCAAACGAATTGTGGCACCTGCCTATAAACGCTGGGATGATAGACTATTTTATCAATATATTGAACAGTTTGGTCTGCCGCTGAATAAAGCGATTAAAACATTTTCAAAAGGGATGCAGATGAAGGCATCGCTTGCGATTGCGCTGTCGCACCATGCAGAGCTGATTATCATGGATGAACCAACTGCTGGTTTAGATCCGGTCTTTAGAAGAGAGCTGCTCGGCACGTTACAAGAATTGATGATTGATGGAAATCGAACGATTTTTTTCTCAACGCATATGACGACTGATTTAGATCGCATCGCGGATTATATTGCGTTTATACAAAATGGAAGATTGGTCTTTCAACAGTCGATTCATGAGGTGGCGGAGAATTATGCGCTGGTGAAGGGGAGCCTGGATTTGCTGGATCGAGACACAGAAAAGGCGTTTATCCATATTCAGCGTACGGCAGCCGGATTTGAAGCATTAACAGATCGGATTGATGAGGTGAAACTTATTTTTGGGGACGCTGTTGTGATTGAACCGGCGTCGCTTGAGGATATCATGTTTTATTTGAAAGGCGGGGTTGCGCATGTTTCATTTAATTAAGCGTGATGTGATTTTGCAAAAGAAGCAGTTACTTATTTTTATTCCGTTTATCTTATTTTTCATTTTCATGGATGTCCATCCAGTATTAACGTTTCTAGTCGCTAGTGTCTTTATTCCATTTAACACATATGCTTATGATGAGAAGGCAGAAACGAATATTCTATTAAATTCCTTGCCCTATACACGTAAAGAAATTATCGCATCACGTTATCTTGGCGCCATTTTTTATATGAGTATTGCGATCGTGCTGACAAGTGCTGCATTATTTGTGTTTGGGAAGCTGTTTTCGCTGTCAGATATTGCGATTGGCAGCGGGTTGTTTTTATTGTTTGCAGCATGTACGTTTCCATTGTTTTATATCTTAAAGCCTGGTTATATCACAACGGCAGTGATCATTGGCTTTATTGTATTATCTGCTATGGGACCGCCTGTTGTTTTCTATTTAGCAGAGCAATTCAGTGGGATCACTGATTTTATCATGAATTTATCGATCCCTATTGTCTATACGGGGTCAACTGTACTGATTATGCTCATCTACTTGCTGTCTTGGGGACTTTCTACTGCGATTTACCAGAGGAAAGTGTTTTAAATCAGATGATCACATCATTTATAGAGAATCATTCATTTTGAGGTAGGCCTTTCAAAATGGATGATTCTTTTTTGTATCCAGTGAAATTGACATACAGAAGAAAAGAGGTTATTGTTAATTAACATAATGTTAATTATTTTTAACATATTGTTAAATAAATCATCCTTTAAGAAAGGAATTTGAAATGGAGATTAAAAATAGAATTAAGGTATTACGGGCAGAAAGAGACTGGACACAAAAGGATTTGGCGGAGAAGTTAGGTGTGACTCGTCAAACTGTGGCAGCGATTGAAAATGGTAAATATTCTTTGTCTTTAAAATTAGCATTTCAAATTGCTAGGACATTTGAAGTTGATTTGTATGACGTATTTCAAGAGGTCGACAAGGAGGAACAACAATGATAACGACGATCATACTTTATTCTCTCATTACCCTTTCTATTTTAAGCACGGCCTTTCAATTTAAGAAAAACCGTGAATATAAACATGATGAACGAGGTCAATTTATTTTAGCGAAAGCCGGAAGTTTTTCCATTATAGGTGTGGCTTTAGCCTATATATTGGTTGCTGTCGTTCAATCTTTGGTCCATCAATTCTCATCTCCAACAGAGTGGTTTTATATAGCAATTACGTTTATGTATGTATCAAGTGTTTGCGCAAATACAATCGGCATCATCTATTGTGAAAGAAAATATTAATTTTCATCGATGGATGTAAGCTAGAGTTCTTCATCATGAAGGGAAGAGAAAACCAATGAAAAAAATATTGAGAATCATGTTGATCTCCATAGGCACCATTATCACGGTCATGGTTGTTTTTCTAGCTACTGTTTATTTTGTAAACCTCATTAGTAATGAACGGGAGAAAGGGAAAATAGAAGATTATGGGCAAAAGGTCTTGGTGGATGGGAAGCAGATGAATGTGCTCATTCAAGGCGATGGGAAAGAAACGATTGTCCTTCTACCAGGCTATGGAACTGCTTCACCCGTGCTGGATTTTGAACCGTTAGTCAAGGAGTTATCGCCAGATTATAGAGTCGTTGTGATTGAACCGTTTGGTTATGGTTTAAGTGACGACACAGATAAAGTAAGGACAAGTCAAAACATTGTGGATGAGATTCATGAATGTTTGCAGAAACTCAACATTAAAAAATATACGCTGATGGGTCATTCGATTTCTGGCATCTACGGATTAGAATATGTGAATCAATACGAAAAAGAAGTCCAAGCCTTTGTTGGAATTGATAGTAGTTTTCCTAAGCAGGAGGATGCAGATGAATTGCCAGTCTCCAGCTTACAGCTGCTTCATCAATCCGGCTTTTACAGATTGATAGTGAAAATGAATCCAGATCAACTGGTGATGCCTAAAGTAGATGATCAAACGAAAGCTCAGATTAAAATGCTGACTTTCCGAAATTTCTTGGATGAAAGCCAAGCTAGTGAGGCAGAAAACTTTAGAAACAATTTTAAAAACGCTCAACGCCTACATTTTCCTAAGAAGCTCCCTGTTGCTTTCTATCTAGCGGATCAAACGGAGAAAGAAACACCAAACTGGAAACCAATGCATGAAGAGCTGCTGAAAAATGTAGACAACGGAAAAGTCGTTACTTTCAAAGGCGGCCATTATTTGCATCATACGAAATCAAAAGAAATCGCAGATGATGTGAGGAAGTTTCTACCGAACAACGAGCGCTCACGTTAGCGTTTTTCCTCCTCAGCTGGACAGATGAAACATCGCAATTTTGATCAAAACGAGTGAACTGATTTGTTTTATGATCAAGAAGAGGTGAGGGAGATGATGTATAGTCGGGTGACGCAAGAGGTGATTTCTTATTTGGAGTCGCATTTGATGGATGAGCTGTCGCTGAGACAGGTGCATGAGAAAGTAGGATATTCACATTTTCATTTGCTGCGTTTGTTTAAACGAGAAACCGGGCTGTCGATGGGGGAATATGTGCGGAAACGAAGATTAGCTACGGCTGCACAGCTTCTTTTGTATACGAATCAGGGGATTTTAGACATCGCTTTTTCGTTACAATTCCAATCGCAGGAAGCCTTTACGCGTGCTTTTAAGCATCTTTATTCTTTACCTCCCGGAATGTACAGGTCCATGATGAGAGACATGCAAATGAAAAAGGAGGAAGATTCGATGACAATACATGAAGCAGTACCTGGCTGGGGTTTGAGTGGTTCACATCCGCATATGTATGAGATGGGTGTTGATACAGCAGAGTTTCATACGGGAAAGCAATCAGGTGTTTTATCATCTAAAGAAGGCGTACAAGAAGGACAGTTTGCGACGATGATGCAGGGGTTTCAAGCAAAAGAGTATGTAGGCAAGCGATTGAAGCTCTCTGCTTTCTTGAAAACAGAGAATGTATCTTCAGCAGGAATTTGGATGCGGGTAGATGACGGAAAGGGTGATACGGTGCAGTTTGATAATATGCAGAATCGACCTGTGACAGATTCTACGGAATGGAATCAATATGCGATCGTATTAGATGTTCCTACGCGCAGTGAATCCATTCATTTTGGAGTGCTACTCAGCGGTCATGGAACAGTCTGGGCTGACGGTTTTCGATTTGAGGAAGTGGATGAGAAAACACCTACAACGAATATGGTGGAGGCTTCGGCTCTGCCAGATGTGCCGATGAATTTGCATTTTGAGCTTGAGAAGACCGTGTGAGCGGTCTTTTTTTGTTGTATACAAATCTGCATGAACCGTTTATAATGAAAAATGTAATTAAACATACCGACGGTCGGTATGTAAAAGGAGGCGTTTGAACTGGCGCGAAATAAGTATCCAGAAAAGACGATGCAGCAAATTTTGGACGTGTCGACAAAGTTGTTTCAGGAAAAGGGATTTGAAAAGACAAGTTTGCAAGATATTATCCATGAATTGAATATGTCTAAAGGGGCTATTTATCATCATTTTAAATCGAAGGATGAAATATTACGCGGCGTGATGGATCGGCAGTTTCGTTATGCAACCGAGAAGCTTGAGGAGTTAATTGAGCATACGGAGGCAGCTCATGCGAAAGAGAAGCTGCAGCTTATTCTGGAGCAGCTTGTGGCAGACCCGCAGTCTCATTCGATTGATGGGATCTTGGTTGATCAGATGAAAAATCCGCAATTTGTGATTGAAGGCATGAAGACAGGTGTCAATCAGGATGCTTTGAGAATCAAACAGTTAATCATTGAAGGGATTGAGGATGGTTCGATGGAAACTGCGTTTCCTGGTGAAGTGGCAGAAGTATTTTTGCTTCTTGTGAATATATGGTTGAATCCAACATTGTTTGTCCGCAATCATGAAGAAACTGTCCAGCGTTTGTGTTTTTTAAAGCAGATGATGAAGGGGCTTGGCGTGGATATTGTGAGTGATCTATTTATTCAAAAGGTGACAGCGCACTATGCTGAAATTGGCGGGTATGATCTGCCCGAAAGATAAAGAATGCCAACTGATAGGAGGATGACGTATGATTCATTTTATGAAGGTTGAGCTAAGAAAAGGCCACATGAAGCAGTATATTCAAGCTAGTTTCATCGCGAGTATTGTGCTGCTAGTATTCATCTATTTTATTGCGTTTGCTGCAAAAATTGAACGCGAACCGGGTTTTCAGCAGTATACGAATATTTATTTGTTAACGAGTACAGTATGGATGATCTTTTTTTCTATCATCACAGCTATGCTGTATTGGCGTGTAGGCAAGACTGTTTATCAGGAACGCACATCCAATTCAGTGAGATTCCTTTCTCATATGATATGGATGGTGTGCCTTTCAACGTTTGCGATGATGTGCAGTATCATTCCTTCGTTTGTTGTGTTTAGTGTGACTGAATTGTTTTTCCCTATTGTTCACGATACGCTGACGGCAGGTTCTCTGTTTCAATTGATGAAAACATTCTTTATGTTGATTGTTTGTGTTCAAGCGATTGGCATGATGGCGATGAGAATAGGGTTGAGCAAGAAATCTGTTTTGATGACCGTCCTGACTGCCATTGTTTTATGTGCTGTTTTAGGAAATGTATCGCTCGCCATTTATGGCAATGATCAAATGAACCTCATCCTGTCAGGAGTGATGATTGCAGCAGTCCTCATTGTGATCTTGGAATTGTGGAGCCGCATCGGCCGGCTGCAAACGAGGTAATTCATGATGGGAAAAGGATGGAGACATGTGAAGCATACGGTTCAAATTGAAGAAGCAATAACGGAACTTTCGTTAAACTGGCTGGTGGGAGATGTTCGCCTTTATCACCATGATCATCCTTATTTATTGATGAAGCAGACCACCAATCACGTATTCCCCCATCGGTATTTACTGCATCATCAAGTGCAGGAAGGCAGGCTAGTCATTCAAGATAAAAGAAAACGAGCGATCAGCTTGGGGCTTCATCTTCATCAAACGAATTTGGAGATTTACCTCCCTCAGGCACAGTTACAGTCCTTGTCTATTCATTGTAAAGGAGCAAATCTATTCTTGGATGGACTGAAGGTGAAGGCGGCTGACTGCCAATTGATTTCTGGAAAGTCCATGTTCACGGGAGAAATCAAGCATCTGCGCTTGCAGACAGTGGGTGGACTTATCTCTAGTCAACAGCTCAACACGCAGACATTGAGCCTGCGTACTACTTCGTCAAAAGTGGAGATGGTAGGTGCTTTTTCAGATATTGATCTGAATTTAATAGGCAGAAGGGTACAGATACATTCAAAGGCCATGCTGCATTCGCTCAAATCGACGTCAACTGGATCATCTGTCAAAGTGGCAATTCCGGAAAATGATGGATTTATTTGTTATGTGAAGAAAAGATCAGGTACTTTTCACAATGACTTTCCTTGTGTTGATGATCAGGATAGAATGGTTTATAAAAATGGAGGGAAAAGCTTTGAGGTCGATATAAGGGGAGGTTCTTTTCTATTAAGTGATGGTCATTGAAGCGATGATGATCCTCTGATTCGATATATCAATATAAAATAATTTGAATATCTTTTTATGTCAGAATATTTTGTTAATAGTGTTTTCCTCAAAAAAACAATTGTTTTTTAAGGGTAGATTTATTATGATAATATACATCGAAAGATTGAAGATTTTGAATCAGAATGAAAATTCTGATTTTTTATTTTTTATGTTGTTTGTTGATGAGGGGGAATAGAAGTGGCTCAAAAGGAATTAAAGAGAGGGTTAAGTGCTCGTCATATTCAAATGATTGCGCTTGGCGGCACAATTGGTGTTGGCTTATTTATGGGGTCAGCTAAAGCCATTCAATGGACAGGTCCATCGGTTCTTCTAGCGTACGCAGTGTGTGGTATTTTTATCTTTTTTATTATGCGTGCGATGGGAGAAATGTTGTATCTTGAACCGAGTACGGGATCGTTTGCTACATTTGGGCATCAATATATTCATCCGCTTGCGGGGTATATGACAGCTTGGAGTAACTGGTTCCAGTGGGTCATTGTTGGAATGTCTGAGATTATCGCCGTAGGTGCTTATATGAAATATTGGTTCCCGGAGTTACCGGCGTGGATTCCCGGATTAATCGCCATGATCATTTTAGGTGCGGCCAACTTGATTTCGGTGAAGTCATTCGGTGAGTTTGAATTCTGGTTTGCGATGATCAAGATTGTGACGATTATTTTAATGATCATTGCAGGTTTAGGCATTATTTTCTTTGGGTTTGGCAATGGTGGAACAGCGATTGGTTTGTCTAACCTTTGGGCGCACGGCGGGTTCTTTACAGGTGGATTTAGCGGTTTCTTGTTTGCATTGTCCCTAGTGATTGCTGCCTATCAAGGGGTAGAGCTCATTGGGATTACTGCAGGTGAGGCGCAAAATCCGCAAAAGACGCTGACAAATGCCATCAAAAGCATCATCTGGCGTATTTTGATTTTCTATATCGGTGCGATCTTTGTCATCGTAACGGTGTATCCGTGGGATCAGCTGAATACGCTCGGCAGTCCATTTGTGGCGACGTTTGCGAAAATTGGAATTACGGCAGCAGCAGGTATTATTAACTTTGTTGTCATTACAGCAGCGATGTCCGGCTGTAATAGTGGAATCTTCAGTGCGGGGCGTATGCTTTATACATTAGGTGTGAATGGACAGGCACCTGCTTTCTTTACAAAAATTTCGAAGAATGGTGTACCGTATTTTGGGACATTTGCTGTGCTGATTGGTTTAGCGGTTGGGGTGGTCTTAAATTACGTTTCTCCGCCAAACATTTTCGTTTATGTGTATAGTGCGAGTGTCCTTCCTGGTATGGTGCCTTGGTTTGTGATTTTAATTAGTCACATTGGCTTCAGAAAGGCGAAGGGGGCAGCGCTTGATCAGCATCCGTTTAAGCTGCCGCTTGCGCCATTTTCTAACTATTTGACAATCGGATTCTTGCTGATGGTGCTTGTGTTTATGCTGATTAATCAGGATACACGAATTTCTCTCATTGTGGCAATTGGGTTCTTGATTTTAGTGGCGCTTAGCTTTTTTGTATTTGGAATTGGTAAACGAAAACCGATTGAAACAGCTTCTTCTGATCAAACGGTGAAATAATCAAAAGCCTTGCGGAGTGGACCCGCAAGGCTTTTGTCGTTTACAGAGAAGCTTTGACACGCTGAAAGACATCTGGAAAGTTTGTGAAAAGACCGGTGACGCCGTATTGCAGAAGACGTGTCATGTCTGCTTCGCTGTTTACCGTATATGGATGAAGGAGGAGTCCATGGCTTCTGACCTGCTGTACATTTTCAAGTGTCAAAGCTCTAAAATTCGGTCCGACCCCCACTGCATACGATTTGATGAAGTCGAGCTGATCATCTGTAATAGACGTCATTTGTGCTCTATCTAATAGCTGTACTTTTGGAAGCCGAGGGGCGAGTTTCTGCAATTTTAATAGACTTTCTTGGCTGAAAGATTGGATAATGACCTGCCCTTTTCTCGTATGTTTTCCAAGAAGATGATGTTTCTTTAAGACGGCCAATAGTTTTTCTTCCATTTGCGGATAGATGTCTGGTTTTTTGGTTTCAATATAATAATTTTCTCGTTTACCGAAGTAGCGTAATACCTCATCTAATGTGAGGACTTGCTGTCCAATAAAGTGGGCATTTTGTTTGTCGGGGTTGGCTTCGTTAAACCATGCACCGGCATCGAGCTGTTTGATTTCGGCGAGTGTGAGGTCTTTGACCCAGCCGGTTCCGTTTGTCGTCCGGTCAACCGTTTCATCGTGCATGACGATGAGGTGTCCATCCTTTGTCATTTGAAGGTCGAGTTCGAGGTAATCTGCATTCATCTTTGTGGAGAGCTTGTAGGAAGCTAGGGTATGCTCTGGGGCATACCCTGATGCTCCGCGGTGTGCAACGGTTAAAATGCGATCTGGAGATAAAAGATGTTCATGTGCCGATATGGTGGTCGGCACCCAACCAAAAGACAGTAAAGCAAAAGAGAGTAACACGAAAGCAAGTAATCTACTTTTCTTCATATTTTATCCTCCTTTTACGGTAACTGCCTCCATCATAAGAAATAGATGTAAAGGGCATGTTGGGCGGAGATGAATCTTTTATGTGATTTTCATTAAGCTTGCTCTACGCGCTTTCCTGTATTCCATGTCATGGCGAGGAACACAATTGCAAGGATACAAGAACCAACTAGTAAAATGAAACCTCCTGTCCAGTCATAGTGATCGACGACGACACCCATCATGGCATTAGCAAAAGCAGAGCCGCCAATATATCCAAAGAATCCTGTCAACCCGGCAGCAGTGCCAGCGGCTTTTTTCGGAGCGAGATCAATGGCTTGCAGTCCAATGAGCATGACGGGTCCGTAAATTAAAAACCCGATGCTGATGAGGGCAATGTTATCAACCATTGGATTGCCAGCAGGGTTTAACCAGTACACAAGAACCGCAATTAATACGCCAATCATAAAGAGGACGCCAGCAGGTGCGCGGCGGCTTCTAAAGAAGCGGTCACTAATCCACCCGCACAATAATGTACCAGGGATGCCTGCATATTCATAAAGGAAATAAGACCAGCGTGAATGCTCTGGTGAGAATCCTTTTGCTTCTGTTAAATAGGTAGGTGCCCAGTCTACGACCCCGTAACGGACAAAGTACACAAAGACGTTGGCAATGGCGATATACCAAAGGAATTTATTGTTGAGTACATATTTAAACAAAATCTCTTTTACGGTTAATTCTTTTTCTTGATCTTCATATTGTTGTGCCGGATAGTCATTTCGGTATTCTTCAATTGGCGGAAGACCAGCGGATTGCGGGGTGTCCCGAACGAGAAGAATGATGACGAAGGAGACGATAATGGCGATGATGGCAGGGAAGAAAAAGATACTTTTCCACGTCGCAAACAAAACAATTCCTAATGTAATAAGCGGTGCAAGAATCCCCCCGCCGATATTGTGAGCGACGTTCCAAATGGACATTTTCGTACCACGTTCACTCACCGAAAACCAATGCGCCATCGTTCGTCCGCATGGCGGCCACCCCATTCCTTGAAACCAGCCGTTTAAGAACATGAATAAAAACATGATCCATACACTGGATGTCACCCATGGAAATGAGACAAATAGAATATTGATAAGAGCTGATAGAAAGAGTCCAGCGGCTAAAAAGTATCTTGGGTTACACCGGTCTGAGATCATCCCCATAATGAATTTACTAAAGCCATAAGCGATTGAAACAGCCGCCAGTACAAAGCCTAATTCACTTTTTGTGAACCCCTCTTCCTGTAAATAAGGGATGGCAAATGCGAAATTTTTGCGCAGCAAATAGTAGCCCGCATATCCGATAAAGATTCCCAAAAAGACTTGCAGCCGCAACCGTTTATAGGTTTCGTCTGTTTTGGCATCATCGAGCCTGTCGATATGCGGAGCTGGTTTAAACCATTTGAACATAAACATCCTCCTCTTGTAGATATGACTGAAACAAAAGTACGAGGTCTGTCTTTGATCTTGTACTTTTTCAGAGACAAAAGAATTGATAACGCTTTCTTTTGTACTCCCATCATATCGGATGGAGAAGATGTTTATGATGAGGCTTTTGTCATTATTTTGGAAAAACAGTTCGTGAAGTGATGAAAAAAATCCGCACAATGGCGGATTTTTAATAGTGGTTAAATTGATACATCAATTTTTGCAGATTTCTTTAGTTGATCAATTTCTTTTTGTACTTCTTTTTGCTTTTCTTGAGATTCTAACTGCTTCTTGATTTGTGATTTGACGTCTTTGAAATCAGGTGCTTTTTGTTTTTGCTTTTTCATTTGTTCGGCGTATTGGTCATAGTACGCTTTGACGTCTTTTTCAGACACAGAGGCTGATTTAATTTCTTTGTCGACATATTGGCTGTATTTGATGCTGTCGGCAATATCACTTTTCAGCTGATCCATTGTCAGTCCGCTCTTTTTGAGTGCTTCTTCAAATTGAGCATTGTCTTTAAATTGTTTCTTTTCTTCTTTTAGCTGCTTATCGACTTGCTTGTCAGAGGCTTTATAGCCCTTCTTCTCAGCATCTTGCAGGATGAGCTCTTGACCTACGAGCGCATCAATGGTTTGCTTCTTGACAGCTTTAGCGCCTTCTTTAGATGTTGGGTCTTGTCCTGACTGCTGAAGTTGACCTTGAATGGTCGATAGAGCGCTATTGTATTCACTGCCTGTGATTTTATCTTTGTTGACGGTCGCAACGACCTTTTGATCATCAATTTTTTGTGCGTCTAATTTCTTTTGCATCTCTTCCATTTGCTTTTGCTGCTCTTTTTGGTCAGCCTGTGTTGTTTCCTTGCTTTTGGCTGAATCGTTTTGCTTATCCTGTTTCGCATCGTTTGATGAGCAGGCTGCAAGCCCCACTGATAACAGACAAGCAATGAGTGTATATGATACTTTTTTCAATTATTTTCTCTCCCTTCGGTATGAGAACATCTAGTGCGCATTCTATCCGTTTTAGAGGAAAAATAAAACCGTATAGACGAATTGTTAGCGGATTGACATTTTTTTTATCTGTTTGTCCTCATTTTGTCTTCTCATAGTCATCATATGACAGCTCAAGTTTGGAATAATTGTTCCATCGCTTCGTCGAGATTGGTGATCGGCTGGCGGCAGCTGTAGTTTTCACAAATATAGACCGTCGTGCTGTCGTTGATCGTTTTGTAATCTTTTGCAAAAGGTGCGAGCCTTGCTAATTCTTGCCCTGTTTCGGCAGTTAAAATGAGATCAAATGGCATGAATCGTTTTTGCAATGCTTGTAGAAGCTGTTCTTTTTGCGGATCGCCCTTTTTCCCGAGAATAATGATTTCTCGTTTTACGGCATATTGGCTTAATAGTCCTTGTAAAAAGGCGGTATGTCCGCTTGGATAGGAAGAGACATCGACGTAAAAGGCGCTGAACATCTTCTCTAGTGTTTCGATCCAGTCTTGACGTCCGATCATTCTGCTTAGTTTCAGAAGCTGTTGGAGTGCAGTACTGTTACCAGACGGCATGGCCCCGTCGTATACTTCTTTTTCACGAACGATAAGCGCTTCTGCATCTGAGCCTGAGAAGAAAAAGCCCCCGATTTGCTCATCCCAAAACAGTTCAAACATATTTTCAGCAACGGCTCTTGCTTTTGTCAGCCAATCTAGGTCAAAGGTCGCTTCGTATAAAGACATATACGCTGTGAGCATGTGCGCATAATCCTCGATAAAGCCTAGATGCTTTACGTCCCCTTCTCTGAAGCGGACCATGAGGCGTCCCTGTTGGATGAGGTGTGTTTCGAGAAAAGACATCGCCTGTTTTGCCATGCGTATGGCCTCTTTTTCATGAAAGACACTCCCTGCTTTGGCAAGTGCGGAAATCATCAGCGCATTCCACGAGGTGAGTACCTTGTCATCGATTAGCGGTGCAGGCCGCTGCTGTCTTACAGTGAGTAAGATGTGTCGAGCGGATTGCAGTTTGGAATGAAGGGTTTTGTCGTCGATTGAAAAAGCTGCTTTGATGTCATCAAATGAGGTGGAAATAGTATGAGGGATGTTCTGTCCTTCAAAGTTCCCTTCCTCTGTGATGTGGTAGACCGCACAAAATAAAGTGCCGAGATCATCGCCTAAATGGGTCATGATCTCCTTTTTTGTCCAAACGTAATATTGCCCTTCCTTTCCTTCTGAATCGGCATCGATTGCCGAATAAAAAGAGCCATCACGATTCATCATGTCTCGTTTGATAAATTGAATGAGGTCTTGGACAAGCTTTTCGTACTCAGGGTGTTGAGTGATTTGATAGGCTTCGGTGTAGGCATTTATTAGCAAGGCGTTATCATACAGCATCTTTTCAAAATGCGGCACAAGCCATTTTTCATCGGTTGAATACCGAGTAAATCCAGAACCAATATGATCATAAATACCGCCGTTTGCCATACCGTTTAACGTTTTTGTGACAGCATATAACGCATTTTCTTGCCCTGTCCATTCAAAATAGCGCATGAGAAACGTGAGCATATGAGGCGCAGGAAATTTAGGCGCAGAACCGAAGCCGCCATACAGCGTATCAAAGCTGCTCATGAGCTGATAATAGGCTTTGTGAATCGACTCCTGAGTGAGCGTATTTTCTGTCTGCCCTGCTGCCTTGATCCGCAAATTATTTGTTGCCTTTTCTGCCAATGATTCAATATGATCTCGGTCGTTGTGATACGCATCCAGCAATTGCGTCAGTGCATCAATGAAGCCAGGACGGCCGTAAGCACTTCTTTTTGGAAAATAAGTCCCCGCATAAAACGGCTTTTGATCAGGCGTGACAAACACGTTGAGCGGCCAGCCGCCTTGCCCAGTCATCATCTGACAAACGGACATATACATCGAGTCAATGTCTGGACGCTCCTCACGATCGACTTTGATTGAAATGAAATGCTCGTTTAGGATGTCGGCGACTTGTTGATCTTCAAAGCTTTCGTGTGCCATGACGTGGCACCAGTGGCATGTTCCTTTGGCTAACCATACCCAATCGATACGAAAACAGGTTTGTTTTCGCGTTTCGCTTTTTCGAAAGCTTCGTCTGACCAGGTGTACCAGTTGACCGGGTTATAGGCGTGTTGAAGAAGGTATGGCGACTTTTCAGCGATTAATCGGTTGGGTATTTTTTTGTTTGGCATGGGATCACCTACCTTTAGTTTATTTTATTAGTAACGTCTAGCTTAGCATTAAAATTGAATACCTCCAAAAACTTTAATTATCAGTGCATGGAGACCTAATAAGTGATATTCATAGTATGATAATTGATGATTTAAAAATATCTAAGTGCTATTATGTATAAACAATATTCTTTCTTCCAAGTTAAAAATTGTTTTTATGAAAAAACCTGGACTTTTCAAATGATTTATAAGATAATAGTACATGTAATTTAATTAAGGAGGTTTTGTTATGAAGCCTATAGCTATTGACCTTTTTTGTGGAGCTGGTGGTATGAGTGAGGGTATTCTTCAAGCTGGGTTTCATATTGTATTCTCCTCTGATATAAGTGTGGATGTTGAGAAAACATATACCTTTAGACATAAACAATTAGGGTTGATTCATGGAGAAAACACTTATTTCAAGAGAGCTGATATAAGAACTTTAAGTTCAGAAGAAATCTTATCATCAATTAGAAATTTAAATATTTTTAAAGATAAAGATAACTTACCACAAATAGATGCTATTTTTGGTGGTCCACCATGTCAAGGTTTTAGCAGAGCAGGACTTCGCAAAAAAGATGACCCTAGAAATATGTTATTCAGAGAATATTTAAGGATTGTAAAAGACATACATCCCAGATACGTTATTATGGAAAATGTTGAGGGGTTTATGGATACTAAAATGGATGGATATACTGGCATTACAGGTGAAACATACGAAGACGGAAGTTTAATGCCAGAGATATTGGTAAATGAATTTAATAAAATTGGTTATTTAACCTTAGAGCCTATGCTGTTAGATGCTTCAAATTACGGTGTCCCTCAAAGAAGAAAAAGAGCAATATTTATAGCTTATTTGGAAGGAGAAGAAATCCCAGCTTATCCAGAACCCATAACACCGAGTGAAAATGAAAAAGTATCTGTTGATGAGGCTATAAGTGATCTAATAATAGATAGTAAGAAGAAGGAAAAGTACTTTAATAAGTACTCCGAGTACCAACTTTCCTCGATAAATGGAAGAACAAAATCAGTTTCAGGTACTACTATATATTCAAAGGAAAATATCTATAATCATGATTTTTCAAATCATAGTGCGCTTATTCAAGAAAGATTTTCTCTATTTCGTGAAGGTGAAAGTTCTTCAATGTTAAAAAGAAGAATTAGAGAGGAAGGAATTAATTTAACTGAATATCCATCTCTCTTAAAAGAATGTGTGAACAAACTTGAAGAGAAATATGAACCAGAACAAGTTATTTCATTTTTTAATAGGCCACCAGTTGATGAAGAGTTGATTAACGCTTTGCTAACTAAAAAGAATAATAGATATAGATATAAGAAGGATAGTGTATCTCCTACAGTTGTAACATTGCCTGATGATTATCTAACTCCATATGAGAACAGGATACCTACTGTGAGAGAAATGGCAAGATTACAATCCTTTGATGATAGTTTCATCTTTTTAGGTAAAAGAACCACCGGAGGGCAACGTAGAAAAGTAGAAGTACCTCAGTATACACAAGTTGGAAATGCTGTCCCGCCATTATTAGCAAAAGCAATCGGTATAAAGATAATTCAAGCTATAAAAACATCAAATGAAAGACGCCTAAAAATTCAAGTATAGGCGTCTTTCATTCGAGTTAATATAACTTAAAGTATGAATAAGTTGATGATATGAATTGTAACTCTGAGTTTAGTCTTCTTAACATTCCATTTGTTGAAGATGAAAAATTTCTGCCAAAGATATCTTTAACAGAATTAGCTACTGAGGGCATAGAAGGGTGACCCCAATAGTTACCTCCAGAAAGATTTTGAACTCGTTTTACACAGGTGCTGCTAGGTTTAATTTTTGATAGCTGAACTGTCGGTACTGTAACAAACGAATATGTGAATTTTTTCAAATCGTTGATTGAATATGCAGAAGTTCCGACTGTGATAGAGTGCCTCATAAATCCCCTAGAGGAATAAATCATATCCCATAACATTGGAATTTGTGCATTGTCATTCCAATTAGTCTTGCATTGTATCACTCCAACTTCACAAGACGAAAAATCTCTTTCTAGCAATGCATTGATAATAGGTTTGTAATTATATCCTCGCCCACGTCGTTTTACAGCAGGAACAACTCTTCCGCTGTTATCTCTAATAGTTATATTTAGTTTGTCTACCTCAGTATAGTCGCCTTTTTTAGGAAACGTAATTGCAATTAAATCAGACTCAGTTCCTGAAGGGAATGTACCGTAACTAACTCTTAATGCATCACTAATAGGAGTTGGTATCAAGTTTTTCTTCTGTTTAACTACTACTGTACGTGTTCCAATCAAACATATATTTAAATACCAGCACACAAGAGCTTCCCATGCGTGTCCGGCTGCGGATATATCAGATTGAGAACGTCCAGAAACACCTGTTAATTTAAAAATAGTTGAAAGTTTATCTCCTAAATCAATAACATTTGAAGCATTCAATGGAGTTGAATGCTTGTGAATAAGGTCTTTCCAAACCTGAAAGGACCGTTCGAATGTTTCCATTTCAAATAAATCGTTAATTGCTTCTTCTCTTAAGTATTCCACGATGCTTTGTTCCACATCTAGCTCTCCTAACAATTTAAACTTTAGTGACATTATACTATAGGAATTGTTCTTTTGGAAAAGTTTAACGAATCTATTAACAAACTTATGAGTTTCAATTATTAGCAGTGTCACCAGTGGCAAGTGGCATAGCCAATGCTGACAAGCAACGGTTTATTTTCACGTTTCGCTTTGTCGAAGGCTTCTTGCCCCCACGGATACCAGTGAACTGGGTTGTGAGCGTGCTGAAGGAGATAAGGTGATTTTTCCGTGATGAGTGGGTTGGGTGTTTGGTTGTTTGGCATGGGTCACCTTCTTTCTAAATGTTTTTTAGTATTTTCTTTTCTCCATTTAATATATCAGATTGCTGAGGCTCGTCATATTTTGTCTGTGAGGTATTCCCATCATGAAAAAACAAGGGCTATAAACCCTTGTTTTGTCATTATTTCACCTTTTCATCACTTCAATCGTAATGTTTTAACAAGATGGCTGAATTATGTCCTCCAAAACCAAAAGAATTGGATAGCCCATATTTCAATGGAAGCTGTCTCGCTTCTAATACAACATCTAAATTGCAATCTGGATCTTGTTTCTCTACATTAATAGTTGGCGGAATCATTCCTCGTCTCAAACTTTCCACTAAAGCAATCGCTTCTACTCCGCCTGCAGCACCAAACATGTGCCCAGTCATTGACTTGTTCGCAGTTGTTGGAATTTCACCTGAACGATCACCAAATAATTTCTTAATGGCTAGAACTTCTGAACGATCACCTACTTGTGTACTTGTTGCATGAGCACTAATAACATCGATTTCACTTGTTGATATATCTGCACTTCTCAATGCTTTCTTCATGGCTAAGTAGGCACCCTTACCTTCTGGGTGTGAAGCGACCATATGATGTGCATCTGAACTAGCCCCGTATCCCACTACTTCACATAATATCGGCGCATCTCTAAGAATTGCGTTGTCTAATGATTCTAATACTAAGATACCTGCGCCTTCACTCATAACAAAGCCATCTCTATCTGTATCGAATGGACGGCTAGCTCGACTTGGGTCTTGGTTTCTAGTAGATAGTGCATGTGCGTTTCCAAAACTAGCCAAAGATATCTGGTTGACGGCAGCTTCTGCTCCACCGGCAAATATAATATCTGCTTCATCATTTCGGATCGCATTGAAAGCTTCACCAATAGAGGTGTTCCCAATAGAACAAGCTGTGACTGGTGACAATGATGGCCCTTGTGCGCCTAATTTGATGCTGATTTGGGCCGCAGCTGCATTTGAAATCATCATGGGGACAAGGCTGGGGCTTACTCTCGATGGACCTCGTTTATCTAATACATTCACCTGATCAACAAGTGATTGTATGCCCCCGATTCCTGAACCAACATATACGCCTAAACGTTCAAGATCTACTTGATCTAACTGTAATTGTGAATGTTCTAATGCTTGTTCGGCTGCTGCTAAGGCAAACTGACTAAAACGATCTAATCGTTTTGCTTCTTTTCTCCCTAATATTTCATCTGCATCGAAATCACGAACGATTCCAGCTATTTTTGTTTTATAATCAGTCGTATCAAAAGAATCAATGAGAGATATTCCCGATTGTCCTTGAACTAGTTGATTCCAAAAGCTATCTATATCATTTCCTAGTGGAGAAATAACTCCCATTCCAGTAATGACAACTCTTTTCATGATCATTCCCTCCTTGTTTTTATTAACTTTAGCCATTGTGTTATCCTATTACAAGTTGTTGTTTATCATAGTATAATGAATAATATTTTAAAAGGAGACCTTAATGAAACCTGAAACAAGACTTCAAGCATTATCAGAATTTCTAAAAAACCAACGTTCAAAAATCACGCCTCAAATGGTTGGTTTACCTGTAGGAACCCGCCGAAGAACACCAGGACTCAGAAGAGAAGAAGTGGCTCAACTAGCCGGTGTGAGTCTTACTTGGTATACATGGTTAGAGCAAGGCAGAGATATAAAAGTATCTACTTCGGTATTAGATGCGATTTCTAGTGCATTACAATTAAATAACGATGAAAGGAGATATTTGTACGCTTTAGCGTTAGAGGAAGGTGTGAAACAATCCTATATCATTGAGAATGAGAAGGAAATCAGTCCGGCTTTAGTGAAAATTCTGCAGGAACTTCGTTATTGCCCAACGATTATATCTGATAGAAGAAGTCAGATTGTTGGGTGGAATCAAGCAGCAGCTAATGTATTTTTGGACTTTGAACAAATCATCCCGGCAGAAAGAAATATCATACGCTTACTATTCGCAAGAAAGGAATTTAAAAGTTTAGCCGTGAATTGGGAGCATTTTGTAAGAGGATATATCGCCATATTTAGAACGTATTATGGACAGTATGTGGCGGATGACTGGTATGAGCAATTTATAGAAGAAATGGAGCAGGCATATCCTGAGTTTCGTAAAATTTGGAATGAAAATGAGATCAGTTATGCACCTGAAGTATTAATTGAATTTCGTCATGCCAAGGTAGGGAAAATGTTGTTTAATCTCACTTCATTACAAGTGTACGGGGATACTGATTTAAGATGCAGTGTCTATACTCCAGTTGAGGATACTGAAACGGAGCTTAAGTTAAAACGTTTAATTGAAGGGTAGGTATCGTTTGGATGAAGTTATTGAGTGCATTAATATAAAATAGATCCTATGCAAATCAGTGACAAGTGGCATAACCGATGCTGACAAGCACCGGTTTAGTTTCACGTTGAGGCTTCTTGCCCCCAAGCCTATATCTTTTCTGGTAAATGGTGTTTATACATCTCAATAGCATCTGTATGTTCTTTTAAAATACTCATTGTTTTTGGGTGAGGTGAGTTTAGAGAATGGTTTATAGGTAGGATTTTGACCAATGGTACCAAGCGGCAGTTCTTTGTTTGATCCAATATAATGCTGTAAAGTCATGGGTTGCCCTCTTTCCTTGAAATATTCCTTATAGCGTTGATTATTTCCTTTTTACCAATTTAGAGGTGAATATGCAATGGCTTGACATATCGGTATTTCTAGATATACAATGTCTGCCATGGAACCTATTGATGTGTTTAAGGCATTATCGAATGAAACAAGGTTGAATATTTTAAAGTGGCTTAAGGAACCTGAGAAGCATTTTCCTAAGCAAGGCGCTCATTTACCGAAGGAGGTTAGTTATAAGGGGGGCGTTTGTGTTGGGGATATTCAAGAAAAGGCGCAAATTTCTCAATCAACGGTCTCTAGCTACTTACATTTGATGCAAAAGGCTGGTCTGCTTGAATCGGTACGGCATGGACAATGGACATACTATAGACGAAATGAAGAATTTATCCAACAGATCGGACAATATATGAAAACAGAGATCTAAAGGATGTGTGATTTCTGTTTTTTTCTATTCTATATATCTATTTATCTAGATATATAAATATATGAATCAAAGGAGATTTGATGATGCGTTTAATTTTTTATGTGCTTGCACTATTAGCGGGTGCGGCACTTAGTTTTGAAGGAGCCATCTATGCGGAGCTTGGGAAGTCGATCGGACAGTTAGAAACGAGTTTTTATAACTTTTTTGTCGGTTCAATTATTATGGGGCTATTGTGGCTCTTTTTTGGCAAAGGTGACCTTTCCTATACGTTGAAGGCACCAAAATGGTCGCTACTTGGCGGAGCGATGGGGGTTGTGTATTTAACGTCTATTGTGGTGAGTGTTCCATTCGTTGGTGTGGGGGTAACGATGGTCGCTGTCATTATTGGTCAGCTGTTGATGAGTATGGTGATTGAGCATTTTGGCTGGCTTGGGAGTCAGAGAACGAGAGTAAACAAAGAGAAGGTATTTGCGGTCATTTCGATGATCATTGCCCTTATTCTTATTCATTAGGAGGAAAGTCGATATGGCATTATTGTTAATTTTATTTACTTTAATCGGAGGCATTACGTTAAGTGCGCAATCTTCCATAAACGGTACGTTTAGCAGGAGAGCGGGTACGATTGAAACGACCTTTTTGACCTTTTTAACGGGTACGATGTTTTTGACCATTCTGATTTTATTCTTTGGGAGCGGCCATCTGTTGAATCTCTTGCATGCGCCGAAGTGGCAGTTGAGTGCGGCTTTTCTTGGAACGGCTTATTTAATTCTGACAGTGATCGCTGTTCCGAAAATCGGTGTCATTGCTGCGAATATTGCGGGGATTGCTGGGCAGCTTGTCATTGGAATGGTCATTGATCATTTTGGCTGGTTCCATAGCTTGGTGATTTCACTTGATCTCAAACGCATATTGGCATTGTTCTTTATGCTGATCGCTCTTTATTTTATTTACAAAGGAAATAAGCGCTCTCGAGAGGAAGCGAGTGCTTAAAGAGAAAGGGCTGCTGCGACATTTGCTCTCAGCAGCTCTTTTATACTGATTCATCATGTTTGACTAAATACCTATCAGGGTATACTATCTGATCATAGGGAAAAGAGAAAGGAGTGTTAAACGTGGAGTATAATCAGCAGATGAAGAATCGTCTTCGCAGGATTGAAGGGCAGATTAAAGGAGTTCTTGCGATGATGGAGCAGGGAAAGGATTGCCGCGAGGTGGTGACGCAGCTATCTGCATCTCGTAATGCGATTGATCGGGCGATGGGTGTGATTGTGAGTACAAACCTTGAACAATGTGTCCGTGAAAGTCTTGAGCAAGGCAAGGATACAGAGGGGCTTGTCAAAGAAGCGGTTGAGCTCTTGGTGAAAAGCCGGTAAGAAATTCCTCAGCCTTTGGAGGTTGACGAATTTTTTTACTTGTTATAATATACCCTTACCGGTATGTGTATATATTTTTTGTCTTCTATATACCCCCACGGGTAATTAAGATAAGGAGGATCATGATGGAGGAACAGAAAAAACGAACGACGATTGTTTTATTTAGTGGAGATTATGATAAAGCGATGGCCGCTTATATTATTGCAAATGGCGCAGCAGCTTATGATCACGAGGTGACTATTTTTCATACTTTTTGGGGGCTGAATGCCTTGCGTAAGGAAGAGATGGTGCCACTGAAGAAGGGATTTTTAGAAAAAATGTTTGGCAAAATGATGCCGCGCGGCGCTGATCGAATGGGGCTGTCAAAGATGAATTTTGCAGGAATGGGACCGAAGATGATCAAGCATGTGATCAATAAACACAATGCCATGACCCTGCCGCAGCTCATTGATATGGCAAAGGAACAAGAGATCAATCTCGTGGCATGTACGATGACGATGGATCTTTTAGGGCTACAGGAGAATGAATTATTAGCAGACATTCAATATGCCGGTGTGGCAGCGTATTTAGCAGAGGCGGAAATCGGGAATGTGAACTTATTTATCTAGGGGGGTGTCCATACATGATTCAAATGCTTTTGCTCATTATTGTGATCGCTTTGCTTGTGAGCCGTTTTCTTCCCGTACGGGGTGTGAAACAAATGGACGCAGCTCATCTGAAACCTAAATTGCATAGTCGGCATCAACAGCTGATAGACGTGCGATCACCTTTAGAGTTTCAAACAAATCATATAAAAGGATTTCAAAATATCCCCTTATTCCAGTTAAAGGAACGAGCGCATGAGCTTGAGAAAGACAAAGAAGTGTATGTGATCTGCCAGAGCGGGATGAGAAGTATGCAGGCGGCTAAATTGTTAAAAAAACAGGGATTTACCCACATTACGAATATCAAGGGTGGCATGAATGCTTGGCGATTATAGGTATAAATAGGCTTTAAAATATACCCCCACCCCTATAAAAGGAGGAAAAACAATGCAGCAACCAACAGCAATTCTAGATGCAAAAGGATTGGCATGCCCAATGCCCATTGTCAAAACGAAAAAACAAATGAATGAGCTCTTGCCAGGAGATGTGCTTGAAGTGCAAGCAACCGATAAAGGGTCTACAGCGGATTTAGCAGCTTGGTCAAAAAGCGCCGGTCATGAATTTTTAGGAACAAAAGTAGAAGGACAGGTGCTTCATCATTTGATTCGTAAAGGCGGAGCGAAACAGGAGGAGGAGCAGTCAATGATTTCGGAAATGTCGTTGAACATGTTTCAACAGAAGGTAAAAGAAGATCAGTCATTGTTTATTTTAGATGTACGAGAGCCGGATGAATATGAAGCGGGCCATATTCCAGGAGCTGTTCACATCCCTCTTGGCGAGGTGGAACAACGTGCTGATGAATTGAACCGAGAAACGCTCATTTACCTCATCTGTCATTCAGGCAGAAGAAGTGAATTAGCCGCACAAAAGTTAAAAGAAAAAGGATTTCATCAATTGATCAATGTAGTGCCAGGCATGAACAGCTGGACAGGAGAGATTGAAAAATAGGAGCTGAATGAACCAATGACTGTAAAAGCAATGACAGCAGAACAGTTAACAAAAAAGATCATCAACAAAGAGCCGATCTTTTTGTTGGATGTACGAAACGAATCAGATGTGCAGGACTGGAAAATTGAAGGGAAAGCCGTTGAATATTTAAATGTGCCTTACTTTGAGCTTCTTGATGGCGTAGAGGATATGGTGGAGAACATACCGGATGACCTAGATGTACTGGTCGTTTGTGCGAAAGAAGGCTCTTCTATTATGGTGGCAGAGATGCTGTCAGAGGCAGGCAGAACGGTCCATTATTTGCAAGGCGGCATGAAGGCATGGAGTGAGCATTTAGAGCCAGTGAAGATCGGTGATTTAACTGGCGGTGGAGAGTTGTACCAATTTGTGCGAATGGGCAAGGGGTGCTTGTCCTATATGATCATGTCGAATGGGGAAGCTGCGATTATTGATGCGGCTAGAATGACGGAGGTCTATACGCAATTTGCTAAAAAACATCAAGTCACGGTGACGCATGTGTTTGATACGCACCTTCATGCGGACCATATATCTGGCGGGAAAAAGCTGTCTGAACAGACTGGTGCTATCTATTGGCTACCGCCAAAAGACGCCGAAGAGGTGACATTTGATTACAATCACCTTGAAGAAGGACAGCGTGTGACGATTGGAGCGACGGAGATTGAGATTCATGCCCTTTATTCACCGGGCCATACGATTGGTTCAACCTCTTTTATCGTAGACGGCCGTTATCTCCTTTCAGGTGATATTTTGTTCATTGATTCGATCGGAAGACCTGACCTAGCCGGTATGGCGGAGGACTGGGTAGGTGATTTGAGAGAAACCCTTTATACACGATATACGGCGCTTTCGGCAGAATTGATTGTGCTGCCTGCACATTTTATGATCGTGGATGAGCTGAATGAAGACGGAAGCGTTTGGAAGGCGCTAGGCGCTTTGTTTGAAGAAAATCACGGGCTGAACATTGAAGATGAAGACGTATTTAGACAAATGGTCACGCAGCATCTACCTGCACAGCCAAACGCTTATCAAGACATTCGGTCTACCAATATGGGGAAGCTGCATCCAGACGAGGAAGCGCAGCGAGACATGGAAATTGGTCCAAACCGTTGTGCGATTCGATAATGTTCAATAAAATAAAGAAGCGAGGGATGATTAGATGACATCAGATCACATTTTAGACGTAACCGGGCTTGCATGCCCAATGCCGATTATTCGGACGAAGAAAAAAATGAACGACTTGGCAGAAGGCCAAGTATTAGAAATACATGCAACAGATAAAGGGGCCAAAACTGATTTGGCTGCATGGGCTAAGTCAAGCGGACATGAATTGATCACGCAGACAGATGAAGGGCATGTGCTGAAGTTCTGGGTGAGAAAAGGGTCCTAAAGGGGAGAGGGGTATCTATGAGGGAGCCCCTTTTCCTTTTGCAAAGGAGGAGACCAGCGTGGATTTTGCATTTTTCATTACTTTATTTATCATCGGATTTATTGGTTCCTTCTTATCAGGAATGGTCGGAATAGGAGGATCGGTGATCAACTATCCCATGCTGCTTTATATCCCGCCTCTTGTCGGAGTGATGGCATTATCGGCTCACGAGGTTTCAGGGATTGGTGCCATTCAAGTACTATTTTCGACACTCGGCGGTGTGCTGGCGTATCGAAAAAGCGGATTTTTACATCGACCATTGATTTTATATATGGGGAGCAGTATATTGGCAGGGAGTTTATTAGGCAGCTATTTATCACATTTCCTTCCAGAGAAAGGCATCAATGTAGTCTATGGTCTGCTTGCCATTGTCGCTGTCATTTTAATGCTTGTTCCGAAAAAAGGTCAGCGGGCAGAAGCAGATGGAGAGGTGACCTTTCATAAAGGACTGGCGGCTGGTATTGCCTTTGTGATCGGAAGTGTATCGGGTGTATTAGGTGCAGGCGGTGCCTTTATTTTAGTGCCGGTGATGCTATCAATTCTCAAAATCCCTGTGCGGATGACGATTGCGTCGTCTCTGGCGATTACGTTTCTCTCCGCGATCGGCGCATCGGCTGGGAAAGTGCTGACTGGTCAAGTCATGTTCTTGCCTGCTCTTGTCTTAATGGTAGCCAGTTTGATGGCCGCGCCGATTGGGGCGAAAATTGGTCAGAAAATCAATGCCGTTTATTTGCAATGGGCGCTTGCCGTGATGATTACAGCCACAGCGATCAAAATCTGGGTGGATTTATTATAAGAAAAAGACCAACAACTGAGAGCAAGGGCTCTTTTCCATGTGTTGGTCTTTTTTATTTCATGTCATCGTGCTCGATATACGTTTCAAGTGCAGGGTGGTACTCTTTTTGATAATGAAGATTGGGGCATGTTTTCACGACTTTGCCTTGCAAGGCATTGGACTTCGAGACATCTAATGCTGTTTTACATTTTGGACAACGTTCGTTAAATATTGAGAGCCAGCGCTTCATAGATCACCACTCCAGTTAAAGTCTTAAAAACCGATTATATTAATATGAATTATAGGGGATTGTGTGAAGGAGGTCAATGGATATTTGGCTCTTTTTAACAAAAAAGAAGCATCGTATAAGATGCTTCAGCGTGTAGACAAATCCTTGCATTCTTTGTCAATAATTTGAAGTATGATTAGTAGGCTTTTGCCCAGAACACCATATCAGAAGCAGGTTTCCCGCAGCAGACACATGTGTCAGAAACGGATTCTTGTTCAAACGGGATACAGCGTGATGTTGCTCCTGTTCTCTCTTTGATGTCGTTTTCGCAGTCTTCATCACCGCACCACATGGCTTTGATCAACCTGTTTTCTTCGGCAAGAAGCTGCTCGATGTCATCGATTGTGTGGGCGTTTGATGTTTTTTCATGTAATCGTTCTTTTGCTTTTTCGTACATCGTCTGCTGAATGTCTTCAAGCGTGGACGTGATGGTTTGTTCAAGTGCATCTAACGTGACGGCTTGCTTTTCACCTGTGTCTCGTCTTGCGAGCATGACCTGGCCTTTTTCCATATCCTTTGGTCCTACTTCTACGCGTAATGGGATGCCCTGCATTTCGCATTCGTTGAATTTCCAGCCAGGCTGTTTATCACTTGCATCGATGTCAGCGCGTGCGATGCGGGCGAGTCGATCCTTTAATTCATAGGCATGATCGAGGACACCTTCTTTATGGGAAGCAATTGGCACAACACGTACTTGGGTTGGCGCAATGTTTGGCGGCAGGACAAGTCCTCTGTCATCGCCATGCACCATGATCATAGCGCCAATGATTCTTGTGGTGAAGCCCCATGATGTTTGCTGGACATGCTCTAATTTTCCTTCTCGATTTAAAAATTCAATGCCAAACGCCTTGGCAAATCCGTTGCCGAAGAAGTGAGAAGTGGCGGTTTGCAGGGCTTTTCCGTCATGCATCAAGCTTTCAACCGTATAGGTGAAGCGGGCGCCAGCGAATTTTTCTTTCTCTGTTTTTCTTCCTTTAATGACAGGGATCGCTAGAAGCTCTTCACAAATAGACGCATAGATATGGAGCATTTTTTCTGTTTCTTCAATCGCTTCTTGCTCAGTCTCGTGACAAGTGTGCCCTTCCTGCCAGAGGAATTCAAGGGTTCTAAGGAATGGACGTGTTGTCTTTTCCCAGCGGACGACATTGGCCCATTGGTTATATAGCTTCGGTAAATCACGATAGGAGTGAATGATGTTTTTATAATGCTCGGCGAACAGCACTTCAGAGGTTGGTCTGACGCAGAGTCTTTCTTGTAATTCCGAATCACCGCCATGTGTCACCCACGCCACTTCAGGAGCAAAGCCTTCGATATGATCCTTTTCTTGCTGGAGAAGGCTTTCTGGGATAAAGAGCGGCATATAGACATTCTCGTGACCCGTTTCTTTGATTTGACGATCAAGTTCGTCGCGAATATTCTCCCAAATTTTAAAACCGTATGGCTGAATAATCATACTGCCTCTAACGCTTGAATAATCGACGAGACGCGCCTTTGTGACAACATCTGTATACCACTGGGCAAAGTCGTCTTCCATGCTTGTAATTTTCTCAACAAATTGTTTCTTTGACATTGTCTTTTTCCTCCTTTTAAAAAAACAAAAAAGCTGTGCTTTAAGTTAGGGACCATTCCTGGTGGTACCACCCTAATTTAAAGCACAGCTTTACACTCGATCATGATAACGGTATGAACCGCTGTATGAAACAGAACTAAATCGGCAGGTTCACTTGAAGATGTCAGTAGGAACTTCTCAGCACCGTTCCCTCTCTGTTAAAGGTCAATTCAAGCTACTATTCCAGATCTACGTTGATCCTTGTTCGTTGATTTTTCATCAGTTTACCTGTAAATGGGGGAGAAAGCAAGTTGGTCCGCAAGTTCATTTCATGCCTTTCTGAGGTCGTTTATGTCGAAGAGCCATTGGCAAACATTTTCTATTTTTGCAGCTTGCACGTTATGGAAGGCTATGCTAATATATTTGAAGAAAAAAATAGACTTGTATAACCTCAATAATATGGTTTGAGGGTTTCTACCAGGATCCGATAAATCCTGATTACAAAAGCGCGCTTTCCTTTTTTGTAATCAGGGTTTTTTTGTTTGTCTGCACCCTGTATCAAAAGTGAAAGCCATGATATAGAGAAGGGATGTTAGACATGAACTGGAGAGTTTATTTATTAGCTGTTTCTACTTTTGCGGTTGGATTAGTTGAGCTTGTGGTCGGGGGCATTTTGCCAAGTTTAGCAGAGGATCTCAATGTGTCTCTTGCGACAGCTGGGCAGCTGATCACGGTATTTGCGATTGTGTATGCTATTTCAGCACCGGTGCTACTGACCGTCACAGCCAAAATCGAACGAAAGCGTCTGTATTTAATCGCATTATTGGTCTTTACATTAGGCAATGTATTCACATATTTTAGTTCTACCTTTGCCCTTGTCATGATCTCAAGGGTCTTGATTGCCATGAGTACAGCGCTTGTTGTGGTGCTATCATTGACGATTACCGCCAAGCTGGTGGAACCGGCGCATCGAGCGAAAGCATTAGGTCTGATTTTTATTGGGATTAGCTCATCACTTGTTCTCGGTGTACCGATCGGTATTTTTATTACAGAGAGCTTTGGCTGGAGAGTGATGTTTTTAGGAATCAGTATTCTGTCAGCGATATCGATGGTGCTCATTTATTTTCTATTGGAGAAAATGCCTGTTGAAAAAGTCACACCGCTTAAAGAACAAATTCGTTCTTTAGGGCATCCGAAAATTTTCAGTGCGCATTTGATTAGCTTGTTCATGCTTGCTGGTCATTATATGCTGTATTCTTATTTCACGCCATTTCTGATGGAAGTTCTGCATATGACTCCGTTTTGGATTAGTATTTGTTATTTGGTCTTCGGGCTTGCGTCGATTGGCGGGAATGGGTTTGGCGGCTGGCTGAGTGACAAACTAGGATCAGGAAAAGCCATTTTGCTGGTGACAATCGCGTTTGCCATTGTGATGTTTATCCTTCCTTATACAGCAGGAGTGTTTATGCTCTTTATGGTGATGGTTGTCCTATGGGGTGCTCTTAGCTGGGCACTGACACCTGCTTTGCAGAGCTATTTGATTCAAACAGACCCTGTGACGTCTGATATTCAGCAGAGTTTGAATACATCCGCTTTGCAAATTGGGATTTCCATTGGATCAGCCGTGGGTGGCGTCATGTTTACAATGACCGGTTCATCCGTTGACTTGGCTAAATTCGGCGCTATTTTTGTGCTGATTGCCTTTAGCTGTGCAGTGATTTCATTAAAGAGACCGCCGCTTTATATGGATCGAGGGCATCACGCTGAATAGAAGAGAATAAGAACGTTTTCGTGTTAGTTAGCTGCCTCATCATAGGCAGCTTTTTATTTTTTGAAAACCACACCTTCGCTTTTACCAGTAATGACTTCTTCTCCATGCTGATTGATATAACGGGAAAAAAGGTGGACACGATGGTATTTTTCAAGGGGTTCTACCTTGGTGACGGCCATCTGACAGGTAATCGTGTCACCTGTATAAACAGGGCGTATGAAGGTACATGTCATCTCTTGACCGATAAAATGAAACTGACCGCCAAGTTTCGTGGCTAGACTTGCTGTGAGAAAACCGTGTACCATGAGCCTTCCTTGATCATCTAGCTCGGTATGATGTTTGCCAAGATCACCTGTCATGTTTCCAAATTGAATCACATCTTCATGCGTATAGGTTTTGCTTGTTTGAAATTGATCGCCTGGTCGAACCATCTGTTTTTTCAGCTCCTTTTTTTAAATGTACCAAAGGAGTGAATGAATGTACATTCATTTTTGTGGTGAGATGTTGGAAGCAAAGAAGAGACAGGATGCCTTTCTTTGCCCTTGATAAGTCAGGAAAAATGTCATCGTCTATTCAAAAACTACCATTTCTCCAATTGGTTGAAATCCGGCACGCTGATAGATATGTTTGCCGTCATTTGAGGCTTGTAACATCACACACTTTTGTTTGTTATCTGTCTGGGTCAGAAGGTAATGAAACATGTCACTGCCAAGTCCTCTTCCGCGGTGTTCTGCCTTTGTGATGACATCATAAATACCGTAGCTGTCTGCTGTTTCGATCAATAAGCCCGTTGTGACCGGTTTGTTGTGTTCATATCCAACGAACATGCGGGTACTCGGGTGTAATCGTTCAATCGAAAAGCGCTGGAAATAGCTGTTTAAAGAGATTGCCTCAGGTGATCCTTCGAAAAGTTCGGTAAATAAATGTTGATAATCGAGAAAAGTTTGATCGTCAGTCACTTCCTTGATCGTAAGCGATTGAGAGGTCCTTTGATCGATGTCGTTTGTATGTTCAAGCATCATGATGGTATTGCGTTCCACTTCTTGAAGCCCATATTTCTGCATGATATTCGACCAATCGGGGTGGAGCAGGCTTTGAGTGATCCATGTGCTGAATGTTAGTTGCTGTTGCTGCATTTGTTCGATGGCAGCTTCCACTTTTTGTTGATCTTGTATGTGCGCTGAAATGGGTAATAACAAATTGAACGTGTCAGTTGATATATGCGTGTTTGATAGAACGAAATCTTCCGTTGATAGGAACGATCCGTTTACAACAGAAGAAAACAAATTTATTTTTTCTTCTAACTGGCGAATGGCCATTTGCTGCTCTGTTTTCATTCTCTCACCTTCTTTTTTTGATTGAGGGTTACCTATCATAAATAATAGCAAAGAAAAGGAAATTGTGCGGTCTCTTGTAATCTAGTAAAAAAGGTCTCTTATTTATCAGGTCTGATGACCCATTCTTTTCCTCATCCCCACATTTCTTTTGACTCCTTTATTGATTATTAGTACCATTTTATTAACCAGTTAAGAGTGGAGGTTCAGATGGAAACAAACGAGCAGATTGTCTTAAAAGCGATTCAAGATTTGATTATGCATAGGGAAAAGAAACGGAACGATCCAACAGATCCACTGATTACCACGACTGATACACTCAAGCAAGATTGGACACTTACACAGCTTCATATTTTATCTATGATTCAAGCAAACCCTAATGAATCCAATAATACATTTCTTTCACAACAACTAAAACTATCAAAACCAGCTATTACAAAGGCTGTGAAAAAGCTCATCGAAAAAGGCATGGTCGACTATTGCCACCGGCAAGGTGACAAGAAATCCGTCTATTATTCACTGACAGAGGAAGGCACACAGCTTGCGGCACTGCATGATGAGCTTCATGAACAGGCAGTCTCCTCCTATTTAGAATTCCTCCATGAATTTAATGAAGACGAACTACAGGTTATTGAGCGCTTCTTAAAGGCTTGGAAGGAAAAGATATAAATAACGGGCCGAAAGCTTTCTATAAACTAGATGCTTTCGGTTTTTTATGGTAAAATTAACATATATTGACGTTATTCGTGATGATGATTGAGGGAGGGAACCGTGTTGGTGGAAGAGATGATGGAAAATTTCAAAAAATCTATTTTTATCATGCCGTTCGTCGGATTGTTTGTCAGCTTGCTATTATTTGTTTATTTTTTTGGAGTGACAGGAGTTGAAGGGTCCATGTGGGCGGCTGTTTTGTATTGTGCTCTGCCCTTTCTGATGTACACGATACTCTGTTTGCCTTTATGGATTTATTTTAAAGTCAGCAAAAAACGTTCAATACATAGAAATGAGGAACATACATGATCGTTATTAGCGCTTGTCTTGCGGGATTAAAGGTCCGTTATAATGGCAGCCATCAATTAGATCAACGTATCGAGGAGCTTGTGCAGGAAGGAAAGGCGGTAACAGTTTGCCCTGAGCTGCTTGGCGGTTTCTCTACACCAAGACCTCCCGCTGAAATTATTGGTGGAGATGGTCATGATGTCTTACGGGGACAGGCTGCTGTTGTTGATGTTCATGGAACAGATGTGACAGAGATGTATGTAAATGGTGCACAAGACACGCTTAAGCAGGCTCAGACTCTTGGCGCAACATCCGTCGTGTTAAAAGAGTACAGCCCTTCTTGCGGAAGCCGGATGATCTATCGGGGAGAGTTTAACGGGAAGACAAAGGCTGGGGACGGTGTGACGTCTGCCTTGCTGAAACAGCATGGGATTCAAGTATTCTCTGAGGAGGATGATTGGACCTCGCTGTTTGTATAGGGATAAGTAGAAATCTATTTAATTAAAAAACAAATATATTTACATAAAAATTTTGTGTTGTTAGTATGTGAAAAATGAAATTAGATCATAGTAGCCCTTGCATGGTCTATCTTCATGCATGATCTTTCGCACATTCGGGTATAGTGCATGGTAAGCAAAAATGAAGCGGAGGTTTGTTTGATGAGTGGATTAACAGATACAGTCACATTAGCAAACGGAGTGAAAATGCCGAAGCTAGGCTTTGGTGTATGGCAAGTAAAAGATGGGGATGAGGCTGTAAATGCAGTCAAAGACGCACTAGAAGCGGGCTATCGCAGTATAGATACAGCAGCGGCCTATCAAAATGAAGAAGGTGTTGGCAAAGCCATTCAGCAATCAGGCATCTCTCGCGATGATCTGTTCATTACGACAAAAGTGTGGAATAGTGATCAAGGATATGAGTCAACGCTTGAAGCCTTTGAAACAAGTATGAATAAACTTGGTTTGGATGTATTGGATCTTTATTTAATCCATTGGCCGGTTGAAGGCAAATATAAAGAAACGTGGAAGGCGCTAGAAAAGCTTTATAAGGATGGCCGCGTGAAAGCCATTGGCGTATGTAACTTCCATCAGCACCATTTAGAAGATTTATTAGAAGAGGCAGAAGTGGTACCAATGGTCAATCAAATTGAGCTGCATCCGAAGCTGACGCAGGAGCCTTTACGTGACTACTGCAAGGCAAAAGGCATTCATGTAGAAGCATGGTCGCCATTAGGCAGCGGAAAACTTCTTAACCATCCGGTGCTTCAAGATATTGCGAAAAAACATGAGAAGTCAGTGGCGCAAGTCATTCTTCGCTGGGACTTGCAGCATGGCATTATCACCATTCCGAAATCTGTGACGAAGAGCCGAATCATCGAAAACACAAACGTATTTGATTTCGAGTTGTCCGCCCATGAAATGAGTGTCATTGATCAGCTCAATGAAGATGAGCGCACGGGTCCAGACCCAGATAACTTCGATTTTTAATATAAGAAAAGGGTAAGGTAATATGATTCCCTATAGTAGAAAGAGAAAGTACACGAAACGCAAACTGCAGCTGCAAGAGCTGATGATACTAACCAGTTCTCACATAAAGCTGGGCTTTATACAGTTTCAATAACCCTTACACTATATGCAAAGAAAGATAAGATGTATGCAAGATGAAATTACAACTAAGCTAAAAACCCGTAAGCTAACTGTTTAGTTGGCTTACGGGTTTTTCTAAACTTATCATTTATTTTTTATTGTTCAATTGTTCTTTTAACAGTTCTATGATGGTGTCGTTTTGTTGCTCCATGTTTTTTATTCTTTTCTCGATCATAGACCCAGAAATACACACCACAATTAAAATGGCCATACCCACAAATAACAATCAAATTCCCTCCTATCACAATATGTTGAATTGTCTTGTGTCTTATTAAACTGAAATCATTCGAATCTTTTCAATATCGTACCATTATTTGAAAATACTTACTATTAATAAAGCGCGTCCACGATTTCAAAAGACATTAAACAACCTAAGCCCATATAAATATATAGGACTTAGGCTGCTAAGGGTCTTTTTAATTCTGTCTAGTTGAAATGGATTACTTCGAGATGCCTGTGCTTTTTATTTGCCGGTATGTTCAGACCGTTTTTTGAGGCTGATAGGTCTCAATGATTTGAATGGCGTCGACAATTTGCTCTTTCGTATAGTCTCCAATCAAACAAAAGGTTTCATCTTTACTTGCAGCATGGTTTGCCACTGTATGTGCTGCTTCCTCTAGATGAGCTGTGATGCCAAGCTCACGCATCGTTCTAGGTAATCCGAGTGTTTGATAAAGCTCAAGTAATTCTTCTACTTCCGTCATACGGTTTTCTGCAGCAAGTTGAACGAGAATGCCATAGGCCACTTTTTGTCCATGTAACACATGATGTGTTTCATCAATAAATGTTAATCCATTATGAACGGCATGGGCTCCTGCCATTCTGCCATAACGTCCTCCGTAGCCGCCGACTGTTCCGGCTAACGTAATGATCGTATCTGTTACATCTGCAAAGGCTTGAGAAAGCTGACCTGTTTTTAAACTGCTAACGGCTTCTTCACTATGAGTCAGAAGAATGTCACGAACGTACACTGCCTGCTTTAATGCAGCATGTACCATGAGCGGCAAGGTGCCTTTTGTGTTGCGAATAATGGCTTCCGCTTCATACCATTTTGCGAGCGTATCCCCAATTCCGCTTTGGAGATAGGAAAAAGGAGATGAAAGCAAAAAAGTATGATCAATTAACGTGAGATAGCTGGACCGCTTATGATAGTCGACCCTCATGAAATTCCCCTTGTCATCATAAATGACGCTGAGCGGTGTAGAAGCCGCACATGTCCCAGGAATCGTCGGCACCATGATCACTTCAATTTGGAGAGCGTCGGCAACAGACTTCGCTGTATCTAAAATCGTGCCGCCACCGATCCCGATGATCACGTCTGAACTCTTGAGTTCTTCCGCAATTCGTGTGATCGCATTTGGTGAACTGTAACCTTTGTGCTGAACAACAGGCCACTCGGATGGAAGCTTTGTGTACTGTGAAAAGGCTTGATATGAGTCATATCCTGTCACTATAGCTGGTGACTGAAAGGGAGTAACAAATGACTCGATTTCATGATAAATCCCCTTTTGAGAAATAAACTGGTTAGGACCGCTTCTGACGATCTCTTCTGGCTGGATCATTGACTTATGCTCCTTTACGAAATCATATAGTACTTAAATCATCTCATTTTACAGAAAGTTCTGTCAAATAAACGGACAATATGAGACCATAGACTCTTCCGTTTTATGGAATTGAACTGCTGACATTGCCTTAAGGTATGTATTTCCTGTATGATATAAAATGGTATGTTTTGATTAAATTTAAGAGGTGTTTATATATATGGAAAAACAATATCGTGTATTACTTTACTATCAATATGTCCCCATTGAGGATCCAGAAACGTTTACAGCAGAGCATCTAGCATTCTGTAAGGAACTTGGTTTGTTAGGTCGTATTCTTGTTTCATCTGAAGGCATAAACGGAACCGTTTCTGGTACCATTGAGCAGACGGACAAGTACATGCAAGCATTGAAAGAAGATCCACGCTTTGCGTCCATGCCAATTAAAATTGACGAAGCAGATGGTCATGCGTTTAAGAAAATGCACGTCCGCCACCGAAATGAATTGGTGAATTTAAGTCTTGAAGATGATGTGAATCCGTTAGAATTAACGGGGAAACATCTCAGCCCAGTTGAATTTTACGAGCAAATGCAATCACCTGATACGGTCGTGATTGATGCACGTAATGATTATGAGTTTGATGTCGGTCACTTCAGAGGTGCTGTGCGCCCTGACATTGAGACATTCCGTGAATTACCTGAGTGGATTCGTGACAACAAAGAGATTCTTGAAGGGAAAAAAATTCTGACGTATTGCACAGGCGGCGTACGCTGTGAGAAATTCTCAGGGTGGTTAAAGCGTGAAGGCTTTGAAGATGTATCCCAGCTTGACGGTGGAATTGTCACGTACGGAAAAGACCCAGAAGTTCAAGGAAAGCTATGGGACGGTCAATGTTATGTGTTTGATAACCGCCTAACGGTTCCGGTCAATCAAACAGAGCACGTCGTAGTAGGAAAAGATTTCTTCACTGGCGAACCTTGCGAGCGTTATGTGAACTGTGCGAACCCTGCATGTAACCGCAAAATGATTGCAACAGAAGAAAGCGAGCATAAATATATGCGCAGCTGCAGCCATGAATGCCGCACAAGCGAACGTAACCTTTATGTGAAACAGCACAATTTATCTGAAGAAGAAGTTCAAGAAAGACTAGCTGTCATTGAAAAAGAACAAGCAATCTCACAAGGATAAGAGGGTTTCCCTTTTATCCTTTTTTCTTTGAATGATACGTGTTCAGAGGGAAGAGGAAGTCATTTCCTCTTTCTTTTTTGTTTTGTTTTTTTCAAAATAAGGGTAAAGGTAGTTAATCAGTCTAATAGATTGAACAGTTGAAAAAGCGCTTTCTTTTGAAATAAGCATGTTCGACTATTTCAGAAAATGGAGAATTGAGAGATAATATAACAGGCAAAAAAATGAACAAAGATAAAAGTTCAGATCAGAAAGTATTTGCCAATGGAATGAAAGGTGAGCTGCTATAAAAGAAAGGCGCTTGCTCGACACATGCTCTGTATTTTAATCGAAAGGTGTTATGAACATGAATCATTTGCATCGTAGGATGGGAACTTTCGCTTTAATGATGGTAGGTCTTGGCTCAATCATTGGTTCAGGATGGCTCTTTGGTGCGTGGCGGGCTGCTCAAATCGCCGGCCCTGCTGCTATTTTGTCATGGTTGATCGGGATGGTTGTTATTTTATTTATCGCATTGTCTTATAGTGAACTCGGGTCGATGTTTCCAGAGGCAGGCGGAATGGTCAAATATACGCAATATTCACACGGCTCTTTTATTGGATTTATCGCCGCTTGGGCAAACTGGATTGCGATTGTCTCTGTGATTCCTGTTGAGGCAGTGGCCTCCGTTCAATACATGAGCTCATGGCCTTGGGAGTGGGCAAAGTGGACAAGCCATTTGGTCACAAAAGGGGTTTTGACGACCGAGGGGCTCATGGTGGCAAGTGTGCTGCTGGTGATTTATTTTCTGCTCAATTATTGGACAGTTGGGTTGTTTTCAAAGGCGAATACATTCATTACGGTTTTTAAAATCGTCATTCCAGGATTAACAATTGGTGCGCTCTTATTCCTAGGTTTTCATAGTGAGAATTTTACTTCTGGAACAAGTATTGCGCCGAACGGCTGGGCGAGTGTGCTCACAGCTGTCGCAACATCAGGGATTGTGTTTGCTTTTAATGGCTTCCAAAGCCCGATTAATATGGCAGGCGAAGCGAAAAATCCAGGGCGTTCGATTCCAATCGCCATTGTTGGATCGATTTTGATTGCAACGGTCATTTATGTGCTGCTGCAAATCGCTTTTATTGGGGCTGTCGATCCATCAATGATAGTGAATGGCTGGGGGCATTTGAATTTCAACTCGCCATTTGCTGACCTTGCCATTGCGCTAGGGATCAACTGGCTTGTCCTTATTTTATATGCAGATGCGTTCGTTTCTCCTTCTGGAACAGGGATTACGTATACGGCGACGACGTCTCGTATGATTTATGGGATGGAAAAAAACAAGTACATGCCGAGTGTACTTGGTCGTCTGCACCCAATTTATGGTGTGCCTCGTCCAGCGATGTTTTTTAACTTAGGCGTATCGTTTATCTTTCTGTTTTTGTTTAGAGGATGGGGGGTTCTCGCTGAAATTATCTCTGTGGCGACCCTGATTTCCTATTTGACAGGACCTGTGACAGTGATGACGCTGAGAAAGACGGGCACAGATTTATATCGTCCATTGCGAATTAAAGGACTCAGCATCATTGCCCCGCTCGGTTTTGTCTTTGCATCATTGACACTGTACTGGGCGAGATGGCCGCTGACGGGTCAGGTGCTGTTCATTATTCTCATCGGTCTGCCAATCTATTTTTACTATCAAGCAAAAGCGAAGTGGAAGGGCTTTGGTCGTCACTTTAAAGCAGGTGCTTGGATGGTTGTGTATTTGCTTGTGATGATGACGATTTCTTGTCTCGGTAGTGATAAATTTGGCGGGTATAACGTCATTCATTATGGCTGGGATATGGCACTCATTGCAGTTGTGGCGTTGTTATTTTATATGTGGGCACTCAAAAGTGGATTTGAAACAGAGTTTTTAGAAGATGCGAAAAAAATCAATGATGAACTGCGTGCTTCTCAGAAAGAAGCCGCCTCATCTAAGGAATAACGGAAGGGCTGCCTGAATACTGAGGGCAGCCTTTTATTTGGATGAGTGATGCATGACATGCTGCTTTAGCCAAGTGGTAACGCCGTGTAGAACGGTGGCTGTCACAAGACAGATAAGCGCATATCTCCATAGCTGCTCTAAGCCTTGTCCACTAAGCCAAAAAACAATACCTAGAATAAAGAGAGTCAGAATGAACATGAATAAAAAAGATGCTGACCAGAAAAAAGCCTTCATCGAAGGTCACCTCCTCGGGGTATTGTATGCAGGCCGAGGGAGGATCAGACCAGCAAGAAAGAAGTGAAAATATCGTTAAATCTATTTCAAAAGTCAGATAAAAACGCCAAGTGATTTGACAGTTGTGTTAAGATGAGAGCATATTTTGAGTGTAGATGGCTGGTTATAGACGGAGGTGTTTGGAGATGCAGATTCAAAAGGTTCTAAACAATAATGTCATTAGTGTGATAGATGAACAAGGAAAAGAAATCGTCGTCATGGGCAGAGGCATCGCTTTTCAAAGACGTCCCGGCGACCCGGTGGACGAGGCGTTAATTGATAAAGTGTTCCGCCTAGAAGATCATTCCGTACATGAGCGGATGAAAATGTTGCTTCAAGAGGTTCCATATGATGTCGTCAAGGTGACCGAGGAAATGATCCAATACGCACATACAAAGCTGAACCGAAGATTAAACGAAAGTCTGCATGTATCGCTGGCAGACCATATTCATTACGCCATCGAACGATTAAAGAAAAACCACTTGATTGAGAATTCGCTGATTTGGGAGATTAAACGTTTATACAAAGATGAGTTTCTCGTGGCGAAGGAATGCCTTGAGATGATTGAAGATCGTCTTCATATTGAACTGCCTGAAGATGAAGCGGGCTTTATTGCCATGCATATCATTAATGCAGAGCTCAATGAAGACATGAATACAACGGTCAATATCACAAAAGAAGTGAATGCCATACTGACCATTGTGAAATATCATCTGAACATGGAATTTGATGAAGACTCGCTCAACTTTTATCGTTTTCTCACACATTTACGCTTTTTCGTACAGCGTCTCATCAACGAAACGCTACTCGTCAGTGAAGATCAAGATTTATATCAGCTGATTAAAGTGAAATATCCGAAGGCGTACGAATGCGCAAAGAAAATCGCAGAATATGTGTATCAAACGTATCATCGCGACCTGACATCAGAGGAGATGCTCTATCTATCGATTCATTTGAATCGACTCATCAAACGAGAAAAATAAAGATAAAATTTTAAAAGAAAGCGTTGACATCATAAAAAGTGAGTGGTACTATTTGCTCATAAACATAAAAGAATACGGTTTCACAATGATCGTCTTAGAGGATTGTGACTGTTCGGCAGGCAAAACCTAAACGTTCACTGAAAAAGCGCAATAGCAAGTTGCGACTATTTTTGGTGCCCGTTTAGGTTTTTATTTTGCCTAAAAACGTATTTTTTTGAAAAAAAGGGGGTTTTTGTATGAGTCATCGTCAATTAGCAGAAGACATTATCAAACATATCGGGACAGAGAAAAACGTTCATTCATTGGTTCACTGTGCCACAAGACTTCGCTTCACATTAAATGACAGATCAAAAGCAGATAAATCGGCCATTGAAAAATTAAATGGTGTGGTGACTGTCATGGAAAGCGGCGGCCAGTTTCAGGTGGTCATTGGCAACACGGTACCAGAGGTATATCGAGAGATTGGGGAGTTTACGAATCTATTAGAGGATTCCACTTCTTCATCTGCTAGATCAAGTGAAGAAAGTACAAGTCTTTTCGGAAAATTCGTCGACATTGTTTCTGGAATTTTCACACCGCTTCTAGGTGTCATGGCGGGTGCCGGTATTTTAAAAGGACTTCTAGGCATCTGTATCAATGCAAAATGGTTATCTCCTGAAGATACGTCGTATCAAATTTTATTTGCCGCATCAGACAGCTTGTTCTACTTCCTGCCGCTGCTGCTCGCATTCACTTCTGCTAGGAAGTTTAAAGCGAATCCATTTGTTGCTGTGACGATTGCAGGTGCACTGATCTACCCGACTATTCAAGAGCTCACAAAAGGCGGCGGAGATGTGTCGTTCTTCGGCATTCCGGTTGTCTTAATGTCTTATACATCAACGGTTATCCCGATTATTTTGGCAGTGTTTGTGATGGGATATATCGAACGTTTCTTTAACAAAGTTATTCATGAAAGTGTGAAAAACTTTATTACACCACTGATTTTACTGGTCACGGTCGTTCCACTGACACTGATCGTATTTGGACCATTTGGTGTGTATGCAGGGAACGGAATTGCAGCCGTCCTGCTGAAAGTATTCTCCTTTAGCCCTACACTTGCCGGTGCTTTAATTGCGATGGCATGGCAGGTTCTTGTCATCTTCGGTATCCATTGGGGGCTTGTGCCAGTCATTTTAAATAATATTGCGGTTCATGGAAAAGATCATATTAAGCCGGCCACTGCGCCAGCTGTATTTTCACAAGCCGGTGCTTCCATCGGTGTTATGCTGAAAACAAAGAACAAAAAGCTGAAATCATTAGCTGGATCGACAGCGGTTTCTGCTGTATTTGGAATTACAGAACCTGCTGTATACGGCGTCACACTTCGTTTGAAAAAACCATTTATTGCAGCGGTTATCTCTGCCGGTGTCGGTGGTGCCATTATCGGTTATTCACAAAGTATTGCGATCGCATCAGGTCTTCCGAGTTTACTGACACTTCCGATCTTCTATGGTCAAGGATTTACAGGATTCTTAATCGGAATTTCCGTTTCATTTGTCCTTTCAATCGTCTTAACCTATTTGATTGGATTCAAAGACCCTGTGGATGAAGAAGATGCTCCTGCAGCTAGTTCTGCACCAGCATCTGAAAATGAACATGGTGTCAAAGCAGCTCATGTGAAAAGTCCTTTATCTGGCGAAGTCATCAAGCTAGAAGAGGTGCAAGATAAAGCCTTCTCATCTGGCGCATTAGGTAAGGGCGCAGCCATTATTCCATCAGAAGGCAAGTTGTTTGCACCAGTAACTGGAGTCGTGACAACGGTATTCCCAACAGGACATGCATACGGTCTCACCTCTGAAAGCGGAGCAGAAGTACTCATTCATATTGGACTGGATACTGTACAACTTGGGGGCCGTCATTTTACGCCGAAGGTTGAGCAGGGCCAAACCATTACAGAAGGTGAACTGCTTGCGGAGTTTGATATTGAGGCCATTCAAGCAGCAGGTCTTTCTGTCACAACACCTGTGATTATTACCAATTCCGGTGAATTTAGCGATATCATTGAGACAGAAGAAAAACAAGTGACACCAGGACAATCATTTTTACACTTAGTTTAAGAAAGGGAGGATATAATCATGAGATATTCAACACTAGCACCATTTCCAAAAGACTTTTTCTGGGGCGGATCGACTTCCGCCTATCAAGTAGAAGGTGCATGGAACGAGGATGGCAAGGGACCTTCAGTCATTGATATGAGAGAAAGCTATCCTGAAGGAACAACTGATTTTAAGGTAGCCAGCGATCACTATCATCGATATAAAGAGGACGTGAAGATGTTTGCAGAAATGGGCTTGAAGGCTTATCGTTTCTCCATTGCATGGACACGTATCATTCCAGATGGAGATGGGGAGATCAATCAAAAGGGAATTGACTTCTACCATTCTCTCATTGATGAATTGCGCCGCTATGACATTGAACCAATTGTGACGATGTATCACTTTGATTTACCCCATGCGCTTCAAGTGAAAGGCGGCTGGTCAAATCGTTCGACAGTCGATGCGTTTGAACGTTATGCGGAGGTTTTGTTCCAGGAGTATGGCGAGAAGATAAAATATTGGCTGACGATTAATGAACAAAACATGATGATTTTACATGGATCAGCTCTAGGTACACTGGATCCAAATTTAGAAAATCCGAAAAAAGAACTATATCAGCAGAACCACCATATGCTTGTGGCACAGGCGAAAGCCATGACGCTTTGTCATCGTTTGCTGCCTGAGGCGAAAATCGGACCAGCGCCAAACATTGCCCTAATTTACCCGGCATCTCCAAAACCTGAGGATGTCATTGCTGCGGCTAATTACAATGCGATCCGCAACTGGCTATATCTTGATATGGCGGTATTCGGTCGTTATAACAACCTTGCATGGGCATACATGAAGGAAAAAGACATTCTTCCTGTGATTGAAGAGGGAGATATGGATATTTTGAAAAGTGCAAAACCAGACTTCATTGCCTTTAACTACTACACATCTCAAACGGTTGAAGCGAGTAAAGGAGATGGCAATGATGAATTTGCCCGCGGCGGAGATCAGCATTTAAAATCTGGTGAAGATGGCGTCTACAAAGGCGGCAACAACCCGTTCTTAAGTAAAAATGCATTTGGCTGGGAGATTGACCCTATCGGTTTCCGATCAACGATGCGTGAGATTTACGACCGCTATCAGCTGCCTCTTATTATTACGGAAAACGGGTTAGGCGCTTTTGACAAGTTAGAAGCGGATGGATCGATTCAGGATGATTATCGAATTGATTATCTAGAAAAACATATTGAACAAATCAAATGGGCGATCACTGACGGTGTTGAGGTATTCGGGTACTGCCCGTGGTCAGCCATCGACTTAATCAGTACACACCAAGGCTGCTCAAAACGTTATGGTTTTATCTACGTCAACCGTGATGAATTTGACCTGAAAGACCTGAAGAGAATTCGGAAAAAGAGCTCTTATTGGTATGAAACATTGATCGAGCAAAATGGAGAGAACATCGGGAAGTAACAATATCACACTAAAAAACCCCTAATTTTTAGGGGTTTTTTTCTCTTCATGACTTGTAACTATATCAACTGGATGTATCAAGTTTTCATCATCATTATCCTCATCAGTGTAAGGCATAATAAGTGAATCCAACTCTTCTTTATCATTGACTAAAGCAACGTAAGTTGTATAATCCTCTAAATCTGATGGAAACAATTCAGCTTGACCAACATTACTTTTCAATGCTTGGTCAATAGCACTCTTTAATTCAATTAAACCCTCACGATTACCAATAATATAAGAATCCATATGCCAACTTTTTTGAGCATATATATGACAAATCTTATCTCTATCTTTCATTCTCTCATTACATCCTTCCTGAAGAATTTAATTGATTATGTGCCAACACGCCAACCACATAAAACGTCAAACGTCTCTTTGGCTTTTATGGCGTCTAACAGCTTTTTATCTCTTTCAAGAAGACTGCTTTGTATGTATTCTTGCTGTTATTTTAACTTACTGGAGTTTATAAATCACATCGTACTCTCTACTATCATTATACCCCGAATTTCATCTCATTTATAGACTGTTTTCCGCCCGCATCAGCCCGTATACTGTTATACGCAAGTCAAAAACGATAAGGGATGTGGCTGTATGAATGACAAGAAAGATGTTTTAGATCCTGGGCCGTTTTTTCATGGGACGAAAGCGGAATTGAAGATTGGGGACCTGCTTGAACCGTTGCATTTATCCAATTATCAGGATAAACAATCGAACCACATCTATTTTACTGGAACATTAAACGCAGCCAAATGGGGAGCTGAATTAGCCCGGTCTGATGCAAAAGAGAGAATTTATGTTGTAGAACCGACAGGCGAGTTTGAAGACGATCCGAATTTGACTGACAAAAAATTTCCCGGTAACCCGACCCGTTCCTATCGATCGAAATCCCCTTTGAAAATTGTCGCAGAATTAGGCGCTTGGGAAAGACATTCCGATGAAGAAATCAACCATATGCTGACGTCGTTGAAAAAGTTAAGGGAAGAAGGAAAAAATGTCATATACGATTGATTCGTATGTGAGGAATAGATGAATAAAAGGCCGCCCGATTTCACTTGGGCGGCCTTATGTGCTATTGAAACAGGACATGCATCAGCTCATCAAATGTCCTTGCATGTGTCAAGGAGTGAAGGCGGTCAGGACTGTCTAACAAATCGACAGCTTGTTCAAAAAATTGATTCATGTAGGCAGCGTCATCTTTCTGAATGGCTAACAAGAAAATCAGAGATACTTGATCGCCCTGCCAATCAATTGGCTGTTTCAATCGTGCAATTGCCACGCAGGAGGTGCCTTCATTTGTGATGAGCGGGTGAGGCATCGCAATCCCCTTGCCAAGATAAGTAGATGACATTTGCTCCCGCTCCAGCACGGAGGAACGAAAAGAAGATGAAACAAGCTGATGCGCCTCCAGCCGGCTGCAAAGCGTATCTAATACCTCTTCCTTGCTTGAAAGGTCCACATCCAACAAGGTCAATCGTTCTTGGAAAAAAGCCATCAGCTCCTGCGAAGGGGCACCGTGTCCGTTTAACAGGTGAATGACCTCACTCACACGCTGGACATCATGATGTTCAAAAAAAGCATTCACTTGAATGATTGGTTTCCCCTTTGGTGCGAGAGGTACGGTTGTAATAATCACATCACATGGCAAAGTGGTGCTAAAAGCGTAATCCTGATAAGAATAAAGCTCAACAATCTCAAGCTCATGTTGAAAGGCCGCCTTCAATTTAATTTCAAGCAGACGTGCCGTTCCTAGTCCAGACCCGCATACAATAATGGCCCTCTTTTTTTGTGAGGTGTCAAGATGACTTCTTTCAAATGAAGCAGCAATATGTAAGGCAACATATGCCGCTTCATCTTCATTTGGCGTCCGCACCAGCTGTAAGGCATTGAGTCCGCTGACGGCCAAATCAAACGGATAAGGGTAAGATGTTTTGATCTCATGCAAAAGCGGATTTTGTAAAGACACGCCGTATTGAATTCGATTTAATAATGGCTTCATATGCAGCATCAAATCTTGACGCAGGATATCGTCATCTACAAAACGATGACCGCTTGTTTTTTCAATGTGCTGGAGAAATCGTGTCACCGCCTGACGTACTTCTTCTGTCGTTTGGTGCTCATCAATTTCTTTCCACGTTTGATTCGCTAAGAGATGCATCACCAAGTAATCTGTTTCATCCTCTGATAAGGTGACATGAAACGTGTCGCTTATTTGATGCGTGATCTTTTGAGCGATTCTTGTTAACACTGGCGGTCTTTGTGTGTGAGTAGTACTGGCGGGTATCCGCTGTTTTTTTTGCGTTTGTTGAATGGCAATCGCTAAGTGAATCACTAAATTCTTTAGGGCAATATCTTTAATGAGCAGTGATTCTTGATATAGATTTGTCAGCACAATGGATCGAATGGTTTCAAGTGAAATGTCAGGGAAATGAAGCTGTTCCCGCTCAGTTATATGAGATAGGGCGGGTTCTTCTTCAAGCAGTAAGTCTGCGTAGCACGTCCTTTTTTGCAATTCGTCTCCGTCTACTTTTAAGCCAAATCCAGGCTTTGAGACAAGGGTCATACCGTAACGGGCTAACAGCTCCCGTCCTTTTTTTAAATCACTGCTGACCGTCATACGGCTGATGAACAATTCTTCTGCTAATTGATCAATTTTTAAGTAGTCTGATTGAAGCAATAGTTTTCTCATCATAAATCGTATGCGCTCTTCTGGCATGATGGGTACGAGAGAGCGGGCAGGAAGCTTTTGCTGATGAAGCCAAAGCAGGAAAGCGTCTTGGTCACTTGTTAAGAGCGTATACCCTTTCCCGCGGATGGTCTTGATCATGGCTCCAGCTTGCGTTAACAGCTCGTTTGCTTCTTTGATTAAATTGCGGATGGAGCGGTCAGATAAGCGAAAAGAGGCAGTGAGCTCCTCCAGCTTCACGAACCCTTTCGTTTCAAATAGCCGCTGAATGAGCTGGTAGGTTCGAGTATCTGCCGTCATCATCATTGCGCCGCTCCTTGTTCCTTTAAGGCATCAGCTCCAAGGGCGATGGCTCCCATTAAACCAGATAATCCGTCAAAGGAAGGCTTTGTGACGATTTCATTTAATGGCTTTGGTAGTTGTAAGTAACCATGAAGCCGCTCGTCTGTTTCTTCAAGGATGAGCGGCAGCAAGGCCGGCTGTTTCATGACACCTCCACCCAAAATAATGCGTTCTGGTGAAAGGGTGAGTAATAAATTTGCGGTCATTTGCCCAAGATAATAAGCTTGAAGTGACCAGGCAGGGTGCTCCTCTGGCAGCATTTGTGCCAATGTATGATAGCGGCCTTCTATGGCAGGTCCAGATGCTAGTCCCTCTAAACAATCATGGTGGATCGGGCAGCAGCCCCCATAGGTGTCATGAGGGTGGCGCTGAACGGTGATATGTCCCATTTCTGGATGAAGCAGTCCGTGAATGAGGCGGTTTTCAATAAAGGCACCGCCGCCGATTCCCGTCCCAACCGTGATATAGATCAAGGAATTTGGTCTGTCTGTTTCCGTTGAAAAACGAGCTTCACCGAGCGCCGCACAGTTCACATCCGTATCAAGCTTCATAGGGAGACCGAGTGCTTGTTTTAAGGTTGAGAGTAATGGAAATTGGCGCCAAGCTGTTTTGGGTGTTTCGAGAATCGTTCCATAGCTGGGGCTGTGTTCTTTTACATCGACAGGTCCGAATGCGCCTATGCCAATCGCATCAACTGGATGCTCTGTAAAGTATTCGATCACTTGCCGGCATGTTTCTTCTGGGTTCCCTGTTGCAAAGGAAGTCATATGTTCAATCGTTCCGTCTGTTGTTCCGTAGCCGCAGACAAATTTTGTACCGCCTGCTTCGATGCCTCCAATTCGCATGATCAATGCCCTCCATTAAAGAGGGGCGGAATCCAAATGGATCCCGCCCCTACATGTTCATTTTTTCTTTACAATGTAGGTTTGTACCTGACAAGGTGTGAGCGGTTCAATGTGTAATGATCCATGTTGTGCTTTCAGTATATGTCCTTCAGGTGTTTCGCCTAAATTCGCTGTTTCTCCATGTTGTAGAGATGAACTATTGATTGAAGCGGCTGTTTGACGTGTTAAATATGGATTGAAGAGACGAATGACAATGCCTGTTCCATGCTCTTCCTTTTTCAAAGCGCTTAGAACGGCCCCGTCTGTTTCAATGTCAAGCAGGCTATAAGTAGATTGTAAGTCTTCTTTTTCATCTCGGAAAGAGAAAATTAAACGACCGTTTAAAAAGTCTGCCCGCTCGTAGCACTGAACCGGGGTGGTGTAACGTTTAGCAAGCTGAGCCAAGTGTCCTTCACTCACCGCTTCTTGGCTATAGTGCATGCCAAAGGAGAATGATAGCGATCCTTGAAGCTGGGCATCAGGTGTTTCCACGATTTTTTCTCCAGAAGCCCGGCCGGGACGGTAAAGAAGGTTTTCTTTCCCCATTTTTCCGAAACAGCGGAAGAGTGTGTAAGCAATGGTTGTGTAGCCCGCGCCTGTGATTTGGTATTCTCTGACGCAGTCCGTCAAAAGAGAGACACCATATGCTTCATCGCGAAGTGCAACAAATGATTGCATGGGTTCAATGGTAATCGGTTTTTCTTCCCAATGTTCATTGTTCCACCATTCTAGCTCTTGCGTCAGCTCCGTTGGACGTTCGATGGTGCCAAACTGTTGATCGCTGAGTGATACGTTTGATGCGATACCTGTATCAAAGAGTACCCGTAGACGGTGGTCTAGCGCATGGTTGTCAACATTCACATGAAAACGGATGACCGCTTCATCTTTATTTAAAGCCACCTTCGCTGTGATCGGGAGGGAAGTCGTCCCCTTTTGCTCCGAGCGTTCCTCTAAATCATATGGGACAGTCAATTGAAGCTTGATGGTGAGCTCTTCCTGTAAACTGCTTTTAGATACGGTGATGTCTGCTGATGAGATATCTTTAGATGATACATAAAGATCCTCACGCGGTGGTGAATAGTTATAAGAATCCCCATCATCTCCGTTGTCTTCAAAGATCATTTGCTCAGAGAACGTTCGTCCAGTCTGTTTATCCGTAATTTCTAATGACCCATTGTCATTTGCTGTAATGCGGTAAAACGTATTTTCAATGACTCGGCCTTCTGTTTTTTCCATAATGGATTCACTAGATTCATCGAAAACCATGCTAACTTGTGTATAACCAACGGATGGTAAGTCGACTGCTTCAATGAGTAAAACAGCTTTCCATACTTGCTTTGGCATGTACACTTCTTTGCTTGGGTTAAGTGAAATCTGCTGTGCTAAGACATAATCTGTCACATCGGTTTTGCTTTTGACTGTGTAGTGAAGAGTTCGTCCATCAGCGTCTTTTAGTGTAAATGGACGTTCTGTGATAAAGGTTTCGACTTCAATGACTTCAGAGCGCTTTGAAGGCAGTGTGTTAAATAAAGTGAACGTGATTTCTTGCTCAGTTTGAAGCCGGATGGCGATGAGACGCATGTGTAAGTCCACAAGATTCTCGGCGATTTCCTTTGCCTGTTTATAGCGGAAGAAGACATCTTGATTCGTCGTATCACTGTTACAGCCACCAATGCTGTCATGCGCTGCATTTTCAAACATGAGGTACCAAATATCACGCACCGTGTCATGCGGATAGTCATGTCCGAGTGAATAGCTGATTGTAAGGATCGGCTCCATCACATTGACAAGATAGTTTTCAATTTGGTTGTTTAAGATTTTCAAATCTGCTCTTGTTGAAAAAATAGACTTATGAATTCGCATATGCTTGGCATGAATGAGCTCGCCTTCTAATGTCTCAAAAGAAGTCCGCTCTTTTTTCACTGCTGCAATGTAGTCTTCTAAACTGCTAATTTGATAGTGGTGCTCGTCTATTTCATTGGCTTTTTCTAATAAGTCAGGCAGGTTTTTACGAATAGGCGCTTGGTCAAAGCCATTTGGGAAATAGACATTCTTGGTCGTAGCTTTTGCTTGCAGCGCCCCGATTTTTTCAGAAAGAAAGGCTTGCAGGTCTTCATCCTTCTCAGGAATATTTCCTCCGTAGTAGTAGCCAAATGGCAGATTCACTGCAAACACTTCACTGCCATCCGCCCCGCGCCAATTAAATTCTGTGTGATTCGTCATATGATCAGAAACGCCGCGCCAAAAGGCTGTATCGACAATTCCAAAGCCTTGATAAATTTGAGGCATTTGTGCAGATTGACCGAAGGAATCAGGGACATAACCGACCTTCATGACATGTCCAAACTGCTGACAGCGCTCAATCCCATATTGCAGATTCCGTACAATCGATTCCCCAGAAATAACGAGCTGATCCGTTTGTGTATACCACGGACCGATGATGAGGCGTTTTGCTGTGACGAGCTGTTTGATTCGATTTTCATCCTCTGGGCGCCATTTCAAGTAATCATCTAGCAAGGATGCTTGTGCATCGAGCATGAAGTAATGGAACCGTTCATCTGTTTCGAGGGTGTCCAATATGTCCATTACGCTTTTCATTAAGTAGATACGGGAGCGGGAGGTGGTAAAATACCATTCCCGGTCCCAGTGAGTATGTGGAATCACATGTACATTGACAGTCATTGTGTAACGACACCTTTCTTTGTTCAAATTATCCTTCTAGCACAAGGTCAAAATCATCTTCTTCTTTCTGCTTCTGATCATGTTCTGGCTTTTGGGGTTCTTTTTTCTCAGAGAAGTTCACAAGTAGGTTGGCGCCAATTCCAATAACAAGTGCGCCAGTTAGTGCGCCGATTAAATACGCCCACCAGTTTCCTACTGAGAAGAATCCGTATAGTCCACCAATTGGCGGCATGATGTCATGGACACCTAATAAGGCAGCAACCCCGCTTCCTGCAGCACAAGCGACGACATTCAGCGGAATCAATTTCAAAGGATTGACGAGTGTAAAGGGAATGGCTCCTTCTGTAATCCCGATAATCCCCATCACAAGGCCGCCTCGTCCGGCTTCTCTGAAGGTAGGAGAGAAGTTGCGTTTTCGAATCAATGTCGCAAGCCCGTATCCTAGCGGCGGAATGACAATCGCGATATTGACGAGAATGGCAGGAAGATAGACACCTGATAGGAAGAGCGCGTTACCAGCCATCCAAGCTGATTTATTCACTGGGCCGCCAAGGTCAAAGCCAATCATTGCACCTAGAATGAGAGCAAGTGCGAGTGTGCTCGTTCCATCTGCGACCATGCCTTTGATCCATTCAATTAATGCGGTGTTCAAAGCCCCTAATGGCCCGCCTAGCAGAACGGACATGAGAAGTCCGGTTAAGCCAACAGTAATGAGCGGTAAGATGAGCAGAGGGACGAGTCCAGCTGCAGAGCCTTGAATTTGAATTTTTCTTTTCACAAAGAGAGCGACATATCCGGCAAAGAAACCTGCAATGACGGCGCCGATAAAACCAGCATTTGTTGAGCTGGCAAGAGCTCCGCCGATAAAGCCGGCCGCAAGACCAGATTTATCCGCAATCGAATAGGCAATAAAGCCAGCGAGCAGTACGTTCATTAAGCCAATGCCTGTCCAGCCAACCTGTTCCATCAAATAGGCACCATGTAAAATGCCGCCTGCATCTTTATAGGCGTTTAAATCTGACACACCAAAACCTAACCCGACTAGTTTGGCTAAACCAACGATAAGTGAAGCTCCGATGATCACCGGAAGAATATAAGAAATACCGGTCATGAGGTGGCCTTCAATGACTTTTAATTTTGCTTTCATTCTGCTTTGCTCCTTTCTATATGGCATTGCTCTTGTTTATTGGGATTCAGATTTTTTCTTTTCAACCAGCGCAACGGCTTTTGTGATGATTTGCTCGGCATTTTTTAGGGCGCGTCCGATTTCGACACGAACAGTAGGAATACCTGAGAAGCGTTCAGCGTCGTTAATATGCTGATTGGAGGCGATAATGCAAAGGTCTGCCTGCTTGGCTTCCTCTGCTGTAATGCCATTCACCTGTCCCATAATTCCTTGTTGTTCGATTTTAATCTCGTGTCCAAGCTGTTTACCCGCATTCTCTAATGCTTTTGCTGCCATTGGTGTATGAGCTAACCCTGCTGGGCATGAAGTGACACCGACAATTTTCATTGTGTAATCCCCTCTTTCAATTGTTGTTCAATGACTTCGTAATAATAGTCTGCTGTTTGACCGGGTTGAATCTTTTCGATGAAAGCAGACTCCATTAAACTTGTGGCAATGCCAGACAGTAATTTGAGGTGTGTGACATTGGCCTCTTCAAGTGGAACGAGCAGTGTAAATAAATAGCTTGTTGGCAAATCGTCGAAGCTTCCCCATTCAATGGGTTGTTCAAGTTCTAAAAAGAGAAGTGAAGCCGTTTGAACAGCAGAGCTTTTTGTATGAGGAATCGCAAAACCTTGCTGAAGTCCTGTTGAGACTTCGTCTTCGCGTTTCAACAAATCTGTTAATAACCCTGACTGATCGTTTGTAATGTGAAGGTCTTCAGCTTTCTCGGAAATGTATTGTAAAATCTCATTCTTTGATCGACCGTTTACTTGTGTAAAAACATGATCTTTTTGGAACAAGCTGATCCCTTCTCTCTTGTTTGTTAAGCGCTTACAATTTGATTGTAATGTACTTTTCGACATGGTTAAATAGCATCATTTTCCGTTTGAAATGGCAAAAAGTTTATGAAGCGATCAGACTAGCCATCTGAATATCTCAAATCCTAGCTTAAAACGAGTTTAATTATGTCAAAAATAGATTCTACTAAAAGGGATTCTGTGATATTCTTCCAAGGTATTGTAAAAGATAAGGGGGTCTTTTCATGTTTAAAAAGCAGGTCAAATCCTGTGTGGTTGTACTCATGGCCATCATTCTATGTATGGCTGCATTACCTGGGTACGAGGCATCAGCAGTTAGTAAAGGCACAAGTGTCAATGAAGCCATTGGGTTGAAAGATGATGAAGTCATCTCAGGTACATTACAGAATGAAAAAGAAGAGTCATGGTACCAAATTACGCCATCTGCAGATGATGTGGCAAAACATACACATATGCAAATTTCTGTCAAAAGCAAACAAGTGTTATCTGTATCGGTCTACCCAAGTAAGGATAGAGCGATAAAGGATGACACTTATTCGAGATATCGTGTGGACACAGCAAGTGGAGAGACAGAAATCAACTTCCCGCATGCATGGTCAGGTCCTTACTATGTCAAAGTGCTGTATTTAGGTTCAGAGGAAGATAGCCGTGATGAGGAAGAGGATGCAGCATATACAATCGGGTATAAAGGTGCGAATCTTCCGCCATCTGAACCGATTTTCCCTGAAGAAGAAGAGCCAACGATCATCATTATTGAGAAAAAGCATGGACGTGAAATTCTTCAATCCATTCGTACGATCGAAGACAAACGATTCAATGAAACAGCCGATGGTCAGAAGCTGACACGTCTGCTACAAAAAACAAAGCCGTTTCTCAAATCTAAACTCATCAACAATCAAAAAAAGCAGCAAACGGTGTACAATCATTTGCTTACATTAAAATCATTGCTGAATGACGTAGAGAAAAATGGTGCATTCAGCGGTCATATCGTCACAGAGAAAGAGCAACAGGCGATCCGTTCCCTTTTTGATATGCTCAAAGAGGCAAGTCCAGCCTATTTAAAAAAGGAATTAGAAGCAGTGGGGCAAAAAGTAGGAATCGATCAGCTTGAAGGAAAATCGATCGGTTATGTATTAGAGAAACAAAAGCTTGTTCCAGAAGAAAAGGTCAACACAAACAAAATCATCTTTAAATTAAAGGATGGACAAACGCTTCAATCCGCAAAAAAGAAGATGAAAAGCTACGGAATTCAAGAAAACCGTGTGACATCTCAGTCAGTAAATCCTTTATTTAAAGGAATGTATGTTTATGATGTACCGGCAGGGAAAGAATCAGCAGGCAAAACGCTTAAAGCAGGCAAAGCTGTGATCAAAAGCACGGCGAGAAAGCTTTCTAGTATGCCGAATGTTGAATTTGCAGAGCCTGTACAAACGTATCGTGCGCTCAGCAATGACGCGCAGTATGGTTATCAGTGGCCGCTGAAAAATAGTGCCCAAAACAGTGGGAAAAAAGGCGCTGATGTGAAGTTTGAACAAATGAATACATTGATTGGTACAAGCAAAATGAAGCAAACGTTAATCGCTGTTGTGGATACAGGTGTCGACAGCCGTTTGTCTGATTTAAGCGGAACGGTTCGTACAGACTTAGGTGCCAATCTGATTGGCCGTAATAAAGATGCAATTGATGACAATGGCCACGGTACCCATGTGGCAGGTATCATTGCAGCAAAAGCCGATAATCATTACTCCATGGCAGGGCTGAATCAACATACAGGAATCATCCCAGTCAAAGTGCTGGATGCGTATGGATATGGAGATACAGAGCATATTGCTCTTGGCATTAAACATGCAGTGGACAAAGGTGCAAAGGTCATTAACATGAGCCTTGGCGGCTACTACAGCAAGGTCATTGAATATGCGATGAACTATGCTGCACAAAAAAACGTATTAGTGGTAGTGGCGAGCGGAAACGATGGCATTCCAGAAATGGGTTATCCTGCGACTTCCAAGTACGCCATGGCAGTTGGTGCAAGCAATCGCATGGATATTGCCGCTGAATTCTCAAGCTATGGGAAAGGGTTAAGCATGTCTGCACCAGGATCTGATATCCCAAGCTTAATGCCTGATGGGAATGTTTCATACCTGAGCGGGACATCAATGGCTACACCGTACGTTGCAGCAGCAGCAGGATTACTGCTTTCTAAAAATCCAACCCTGAAACCAAATCAAGTGAGAAATATTTTACAAAATACAGCGGATGATATTTCATTTAAAGCTGTTGATGGAACAGATGACATTTTCTATGATGAATATGACGAGCCTGTTGTTGATCCGAAAATTCCGGGTATCGATTGGATGACAGGACATGGCAGACTCAATGCTTTTGCCGCGTTAAGCGCTGTTGAATTAAACGCATCAGTTAACAAAGTAGAAGATCAGCATCAAAAGGTGACAGGAAAGGCGAAAGCCGGCGCTGCCATTTCTGTGTATAGAGGCAAAACCCTGCTTGGAAAAGGCACGGCAAGCAAAAAAGGAACCTTTAGTGTGAAGATCAAGCATCAAAACAAAAATAAAGTGCTTCACATCAAGATGTCAAAAGGAAAGGCTGCGACTTCGCTCAAAACGGTCGTGAAAAAGGGCAAAGCGCCAGCTAAGCCAAAGGTGAATCGAGTAACAGTGAAAAGTAAAACGGTCAAAGGAACTGCGGGTGCAGGCTTGACGATCAAGGTGAAGAACAAATCAAAGAAAGTCATTCAAACGGTCAAAACCAATAGCAAAGGCGCATTTACGGCTAAAATCAAGCCGCAAAAAGCCAAAACCGTCTTGTATGTGACAGCTTCAGATGTGAGAAAAAGAGAAAGTAAAGCAGTGAAAGTTGTTGTGAAAAAATAGTCTTGTAGCTTCCCTTTTGAATAAAAAGGGGAGTTTTTTGTTTTTTACTGGAAAAATGACAATAACTGTCGATAGTAATATAGTAGGAAAAAAAAGGAGGATTTATCGATGAAAAAAATCATGTTTGCTTTCTTTCTATCATTGCTTCTCGTTTTCCCAAGCTTTGCACATGCAGAGGAAACAGGAGCAGTACCAGCATCCGTACAAGTAACAGGCGTCACAGCAGCAGACGGTGGTATGGTCAATTACGGTTCTGGCAGTAAATATCGTGTAGGTTCATATTATCCAGCTACTTTTAAAGGAACATTAAAGGACACAAGTGGTCAACTCATGGCGAATCAGCCAATTCAGCTTTATTTTGAAGCAGCAATCAAATCATATGCTCAAACAGCGACAGGTACAACAGACGAGAATGGACAATTTTCACTAACGATTCAAGTTCCTGCAGGTGCAGGCTACCGTACATACAATAATGCAGGCTGGTCTACACATTACTACGATATCGTTCCAGTGACTTTCACTTCAAACGACATCACGCTATCTTCAAATGTGACAAGTGTGTATCATTTGGCATATACATCACGTTACTAATCTGCTAGAAGAGGCGACTTGGCGCAAGCCCTGTCGTTTTCATAGAAAAAAAGGATGTCAGCTAGTGACATCCTTTTCTTTTTGTTAGCAAACCTGCTGGGCGGCAACCGAAAGAGTCGATAAACAAACACTCATGAGCCGTTTCTCCCAGATTCGATCGAGCATTGAGCTTTACATCTTGAGCTTTGATGGATAAGAACTTTGAATACTTGAGCTTTCAGCTTTGAACGTTCAGCTTTGAGCTTTTATCATGGATCATCCTAAGATGATCATCAGATGAGGAGGGAATGACCTTTCCCTCGGAGGTGTTTAGTCCTATCGATTTTCGGCTCACTAACAAAATCGACTAGTCGATCTGTATTTTTGTCAAGGTATTGCTTTCTGATAAGGAGAAATCCACTTCCATTTGGAAATCTTCAATCTCTTTCGAAAGCTGTTCAATCTTCACTCGAAGACGAAGAGGGTCAATGATCGCCGCCTCATTTTCAGCTAGGAATGACTTGACGATCTCTTGGTTGGCAGCGGCTTGTGTTTTTCCGTCTTTCCCAAATAGTGTTTCTAAATGTTGATCCAGTCTCTTTTTCACATCTTCATTGATTTGTTCTGACCGGTCAACCAGCTCTGTGTAGACCTTTTTTAATTTTCGTAAATAACGAATATCGTAATCTATGGATGTCTTGCGTTCAATGGCTTCTGCTACGGTCATGCTAACACCCGCCACCTCAATCGTTGTCGTAGCATTCGACACAACGATGGCTGATTTAATGGCATTTCGGCGTTTGATTAATGCTTGAATCGATTGGTCATCTGCTTTTGCCTTTTTTTCTACTTCTTCTTGATTTTGAAATCCGTTCTGTATATGTTTCCCGATGACCAAGCCACCGAGTACAGCTTCATCAATTGTTCGGTTGATTCTTTTATCTAACATTTTCAGTTCACTTAATGCTCTTGTAATGGTCATTTCCATATTAAAAACAGCTCCCTTGATTCGTCCTGAAAATCATAGATTCCTATCATATACCAAAATGTCTTTGTTTTGCTAGTGATATCCTTTTTTGGGACAAACAAAAAACCCTGATGCTATACACCAGGGTTTTCTCGTTTTTTCTGAATCCATGTTGTCACGTAATAGGCAGCATAGCAGAGTGCGATAAAAGGGATACCGCAGATAAGAGCAATACGCTGATTTGGATCAAAAGCAATGCCGATCACAGATGCAAGGCATAGGAGGAAGGCAGCAATCGGAACCACCGGATAGAGCGGGGTTCGGAAAGATAAATCATGAAGCTGTCCGCCATCCTGTAAGAATTTTTTGCGAAACATGAACTGTGAAGCTGCAATTCCCATCCATACAACAACAACGGCGAGTCCAGAGATTGACACAAGAACCAGATACACCGTTTCAGGTGCGATGACACTCGATAGCAAAGAGAGAATGCCTCCAATCATACTCAAAATGAGTGCATTCAAAGGAATTCCCTTTGACGTCAATTTTGCCAGCTTTTTAGGTAATGTTCGTTCTTCAGAAAGGGACCATAGCATGCGAGATGAGGCGTATAGCCCTGAGTTTGCAGCAGATAAGATCGCCGTCAGAATGACAAAATTCATGAAATCTGCCGCATAAGGAATACCGATGCGGTCAAAGACCACAACGAAAGGACTTTTGATCACCCCGGCTTCTTCTACTGGAATTAAGCCGGCTAAGACCACGATCGTTCCGACGAAAAACAGGACAAGACGTAGCACAGTCGTGCGAATCGCCCGGGGAATGGTCTCATCTGGATTGACACTTTCGCCCGCAGCAATCCCAATTAGCTCAGTACCCGAAAAAGCAAAATTAACAGCCAGCATGGTCATTAAAATCGGTAAAAAGCCGTTTGGGAAGAGACCCCCATCTCCAGTGAAGTTAGAGAAGAACGGAGCGGCCTCACCGCCTTTTAGTGGAATCAATCCAAACATCGCCGCTCCGCCAAGAATAATAAAGAGAATAATAGCCATGACTTTAATGCTAGAAAACCAAAATTCCGATTCTGCAAAAAACTTAACTGTAAAAGCATTGAGTAAAAAGATGAGAAGCGCAAAAACACCGCTCCACATCCAAACCGATGTGTCCGGGAACCAGCGCTGCATTAAAAGACCTGCCGCTGTAAATTCTGAACCAAGTGCCACGGTCCATGTCAGCCAATAAAGCCAAGCCACTGTATAGCCAGTGCCGGGCCCAATGTATTTTGTTGCATATGTGTGAAAAGCGCCTGTAACCGGCATTGCGACAGACAGTTCACCTAAACAGAGCATCACGAGGTACACAATTAATGCCCCAACCAGATAAGCCAAAATCGTTCCCGCAGGTCCGGCCTGATTGATCGTATATCCTGAACTTAAAAAGAGTCCTGTGCCAATCACGCCACCTAAAGAAAGCATGAACAGGTGACGGCTTGTCATTTTTCGTTGATATTGTTGTGACTGATCTTTTTCTTGTTCCATGTCTTCCCGCCCTTTTGCTTATAAGTATGTGTGTTGAGTCATGATGCTACGATGTTGCTTGTTTTAAGATATCTGTAATATCTTCTGGTGTCGTCCGGCAGCAGCCGCCGATGATTTGTGCACCGTCTTTATACCATTGCTGCGCACATTCACCAAATGTATGGTGAGACGTATCTCCGCTCCAAACCTTTTCTTCAGGATCATATAATTCCCCTGAGTTCGGATACACGACAATCGGTTTGCTCGTCCCTTTTTTCATCTCCTGAATAAGAGAAGACATATATTGCGGCGGTGTACAGTTTACGCCAACAGCAGCGATCTGCTCATATGGCTCAAGTGCTTGTACACAGTCTCTCAGCAGATCCCCTTCACTAATATGCTTGCCATCCTTTGCGCTAAACGTGATCCACGCATACACACCGCTGAATTCATCCTCCAGCAGTTTAGCGATGGCGATTGCTTCAATGAGACAAGGGATGGTTTCACAAGCGAGAATATCTGCACCAGCCTCTACCAATGCTTGAATTCTTGGTCTGTGAAAATCAATGAGCGCCTGTTCTGTGAGTCCGTAATTTCCCTTATATTCTGAACCATCAGACAAATAAGCGCCGAAGGGCCCCACAGATCCAGCGACAAATGGTTTCGTCCGCTCTTTACGATGTGTCTCATCCTGCCAAAACTGCTCACATGCTTCTTTTGCTAACGTGACAGATCGTTTCATTAATTCGATGGCTTCTCCTTTTGTATAGCCTTTTTCAGCAAAGCCATCAATTGTCGTTTGGTAGCTGGCTGTTGTTGCACAGTCAGCACCTGCTTGGAAGTAGTCCAAGTGTACTTGCTGAATCAATTCTGGCTGTTCAATGAGGATTTTGGCTGACCATAAACTGTCGTTTAAATCACAGCCCTTTCGTTCAAGCTCTGTTGCAAGTGCACCATCTAAAATCAAAGGTGTGTGAGCCTGTAAACGGCTTTGAATAGGATTCATATAAATCAAACAGCCTCCTTTGTCGATCGGAAATAATGGATATGATATGAGGCAGTAGTTTAAATGACTAAAGTGTTTTTGTCAAGGAGAGGAATAAGCATCATACGACGGAAAAACCCTGAAAACATGCGGGTTTGAGTGCATAAACATACAGTTGAAATAATAGAAAACCAAGTCATTGACAGCCTCTAAAAAGAGATATATATTATGGAAAGGTTCATTTCAGAAAGCTTCATCAAAAGGCGCCGTCTTTTGATTTTTATTTTGTCCAACGACTGTCTTCTTTCGTGCAGAAAGAGGGTTTTTTATATGCTTAGAAAAGGAGGAAAGAAGAAATTGAAAAAATGTGTAAAAGATATTGCAATGATTCTAGTTGGTTCTTTTTTATTTGCTGCAGCTGTGAACATGTTTGTCATTCCACTTGAGTTTGGTGAAGGCGGCGTAACGGGGCTGTCCATCATTTTCTACTATATGTTTGAGATTGCGCCGTGGCTGACAAACCTTGTGTTGAATGCGATTTTATTACTTGTGGGGTATAAATACTTGGACAAGAAGACCACGATCTACACAGTGGTAGCTGTCGCAAGTAACTCTCTATTTTTACATTTGACCACTACATGGGTGGTGAATGTCCATGAATTGATCATTGGTTCTATTTTCGCAGGGATCATCATTGGTATTGGCATTGGTCTTGTTTTAAGAGCGGGCGGTACAACAGCGGGATCTGCCATTCTTGGGCGAATTGCGAATAAGTATCTAGACTGGAACGTGAGCTACGCCATCTTGTTCTTTGATCTAATCGTTGTTTTTGCTTCTTACTTTATTATTGGTGCGGAAAAATTAATGTTTACGATTGTGATGCTGTATGTGGCGACTAAGGTGATGGATTTCGTCATAGAAGGGCTTAACACGAAAAAAGCAGTGACGATTATTTCTTCATGCAAAGATGATATTGCAGAAGAAATCAATCACACCTTGGATCGAGGCGTGACCATTTTAAACGGTCGCGGTCATTATTCGAAGGAATCGAAGGAAATTCTCTATGCAGTCATTCAAAAACAGGAGCTGATGCGTTTAAAGAAAATCATTAAGAAAATTGATCGAGACGCATTCGTTGTTGTCCATGACGTGCGTGATGTGTTTGGAGAAGGATTTGTGAATATATAAAAAGTGAAAAAAGACACCTCCACTATAAAGTGGGGGTGTCTTTTCATATGTTGAGTGATTTTATGTTTAAGGGACTATTTTTTCAAGGTATCATCTTTTTTCTCGTTACTTTTCAGAAAGAAAAAACGTATACACTCAGCAATGGCGGCTCCCACCACAAACAGGATGATGGGTGTAATGGTAAAAGGTTGTTTGAAGATGAACAAATACACGATATAACACAAAGTTAGTGTAATGACTAAAGTGAGATAATTACTCCACATTTTTTTCAAGGTCATCAGCTCCTCGTTTTTTAAGGTCTACCATTATTCGGTATTGGTTGGGTTGAAAAGAACTAGCCACTTTCAGCCGTTCTCATCACTTTAATTCGAGTTGAGTGTTTGTAAAACTTAGTATGAAGTTCATAAGGATACGCCATTGTGAATGAACTTCTTAATTCCATAAAATTCAGCTTATCCCTTTAAAATAAAGAGATTAAATGAGTTGTTTTCTATGATATTCGTTCCTGTGTATGTTTGTTGTCTACAATAGACACACGCTAGATTTATCTTGATCAGGTGAAGCCTTGAAGAAAGAGAAACTTCCTGTATGAAAATTTATAGGGACGTTGAGAGTGAAAAGTTGCAAAAGATACCTCTTGTCACATCATACTATGTATTGTATAGTATAAATAGTTAGGAGTTGTAAACATGAATGCACAACTAAAAAAAGGATTACTGGAATTCTGTGTACTGGCGGTATTAAAGAAAGGCGATTCCTATGGTTATCAAATGATTAAAGATATGTCCCATTGTATTGAGATTTCAGAATCGACATTATATCCGATATTAAAGCGGTTAGAGCAAAACAATTATGTGGAGACCTATTCACAGGAACATAACAGTCGATTAAGAAAATACTACCGGATGACAAAGAACGGACGGGAGCATATCGCGCAATTTTTAGCGGAATGGGATCAAGTGATGGCGATTTACGACTTTATTTCTGGAGGACAGAGCAATGAATAAAAAAGAATTTTTAGCCAGCTTAGAGAAGCACCTGCATCGTCTAGGCGAAAAAGAAAGTGATCGGTTCATCGAGTATTACGATGAAATGATCGAGGATTATCAGGAAGATGGCTACAGTGAACAGGAGGCAGTTCATCAAGTCGGTCAGCCTGCCATTATTGCTGAAGGGATTTTAAAGGAACAAGGAATCAAAACCATTCAGGTGCCGACGTTTGGAGAAAAAGCCACAAGGCTCTCCATCCTCATTTTAGGCTTTCCGTTATGGGGCAGCATTCTAGCAACAGTCTTCCTGCTGATTCTTTCTGTGTATATGGTGATTTGGTGCGTTCCACTCGTGACAGGTACAATGACGCTAGTTGGTTTGCTCGGTGGTTTTTGGAGTATCATTGGTTCTCCATTTATTTCTCAGGATGGTTTGCATGTGGTGGTGACGCAGATCGGAGTTGGGATTCTTCTATTAGGTGTCGGATTATTAAGCGGCATAGCCACGGCGTATTTAACAAAGCTATTTGTGCAAGTGACTGTTCAAACCACTAAGGCATTCATGGGAATGTTTAAAAAGAAGGTCGTGAGAGTATGAACGTGAATGATTTAAAAAAGCAATGCATCAAATGGGGGATCATCTTCACCGTTGCCGGAGGAATTGTCATGGCAATTGGTTTTGGACTTTCAGGCTTTGACCTAGATGCATATCAAAACAATGACCAGAACAATGTGTTCCGCACGATCAATTGGAGCAAGCCATAAATGAAAGACCCGCTTATGCGGGTCTCAGCGTGTAGACAAACCCTCGCATTCGGTGTCAGTCCTGCGCTTCGGTGCTCACGAATGTCAAATTCGCTCCGCGCCGATGCTCGTCCTTCCTAGGGCTGCAAAGGTTTTCTATCACGCTGAAAAGAAGACAAAGAGCCAAAATAAAGTTCATTTTAGCCCTTTGTCAACAATCTGCGACCCGCTTATGCGGGTCTTTTTTTCGCTCTGGCAACAAAGAAAAAATAACAGCAAAGTGCGCCAAGGTCACAGAGCATAATAATCAGTCCCATGGGAAAGGCAGTCTGGCTTCCAGCTAAGCCGACAAGGGGTGTCATGCATGCGCCAAGAAGCATTTGTGCCACACCGATGAGGGCAGCGGCACTTCCAGCATGCGCACCGTGATGCTGCATCGCAAGAGAAGGAGCAGACGTGCCGACAATCCCAACGCTAGAGACCACAAAAAAGAGCGGAATGAGGATGCCATAAAGCCCTGCATCAATAGAGATCATCACACATAAGGTGACGCCTCCTAAAGCAGCTGTCAGCAGCCCAATGCGAAGGACTTTCTCCTCACCAATTTTCGCAGCAACGCGGGCAAATACTTGTCCGGCTGTGATGATGCCAAGACTATTCACCGCAAAGGCAGCACTGAAGCCCTGCGGAGAAAGGTTGAAAATCTCCTGCAATACAAACGGTGATCCAGAGATATACGCAAACATGGCGGCGAAGACAAGTCCTTGTGAGAGAGCATATCCGACAAAGAGTCGATCGCTCGCTAGAATTTTCATCGCACCTAGGATCTGTTTGAAGCCTCCAGTCTGTCTACGTTCCACAGGTAAGCTTTCTTTCAATGAAAACATCGATCTTAGAAGCATGAGCGCCCCGAGGATTCCTAGCAGAACAAACACACCCTGCCACGTCGTGAACCGTAACATTTGTCCGCCCACGATCGGTGCCGCTGCTGGAGCGACTCCGTTGACTAACATGAGCAAAGCAAAGAATTTCGTCATTTCTGAGCCTTCATAATGATCTCGTACGATGGCTCGTGCAATGACAATGCCTGCTGATCCAGCAAGTCCTTGAATCAGCCTTAAAAGAATGAATGTCCAAATTGATGTGACCACTGTGCATAAAAGAGAGGCCGCAATAAAAATGATTAATCCAACCATCAGCGGCTTTCTTCTGCCGACTGTATCACTGATTGGACCTGCAATCAGCTGTCCAAGCGCAAGTCCAATCAAACAAGCCATGAGACTTAACTGAGACAGCGCCGTGCTTGCTTCAAAGTCACGGGCGATATTAGGTAAAGCAGGTAAATACATATCCATTGCCAGCGGTGCAAGGGCTGTTAAAGAGCCAAGAAGCGCGGCAAGGAGGAATCGATTTTTTTTCGATTCTTGGGGATAAGATAAAGAATTCATATGATGACACTCCTCGTATACGTCCTCAAATCAGCATAATGAATCAAGCTTTCCATTTCAATCAAAATTTTCAAAGAAAATTTCGTGCAAAATAATTGATCTTTAAAAGAAGACTCTTTACATTGAATGAGTAGAGAAAAGAATCAGATCATCGGCATGCAGTGATTGCATGATACGTATATCCATTCATAGACAAACAGGAGGTGCTGGCATGGAGCAGCAAGAGTTGATCATTCGTCAAGCAGTGAGTGAAGATCATGAGGCGATCACACATGTGCTGATCAAATCATACGCACAGTATGAGCCTCAATTTACAGAGGAAGGCTGGCAAAATTATTCTACAGCCTTGCGAGCGGCTGTAGATAACCCAAACATGGAGTTGATGCTTGTGGCCGAGCTTGAGGGCAAGGTCGTGGGGACCCTTCAAATGTTCCGATCATCAGAACAGGCATATGACAAGCCGGAGATGGGCATTACTTCAGCGATTGTCCGGTTTTTAGGGGTAGATCCTGATGTGAGAGGAAAAGGTATTGCAGAGTCCTTGTTGCGTAAAAGTATAGAACTGACGCAATCGTGGGGCGAGAACGTCCTGTACCTTCATACGTCGGATAAAATGCAGGCCGCCATTCGTTTATATGAAAGAATGGGCTTTGAACGGGCACTTGATAAAGAATTTGTGAATCAAAATGGGACGCATGTGAAGAGCTATCAGTATGTGATCAAAAAAGAACAGCCGGCTGGCTCATAACACGCTGTATAAGAAGAGGAAGAGCATGTCCTGCATGGACGGGGCTCTTCCTCTTTCTCATGATACCCATACGTTCAGTGCCATATATGAAAAGCACCATGAGATTAATCCGAACATGACAAAGAATTTCAACGCATGTTCATAAGGGGTCAGCTTTCGATCTCTTTTCGTTTTCACAAGCCGCCAGTAAAGGGCATAGCCACAAAAAACCAAGATGATTTGTCCGAGTTCTGCTACGGTTTCGATGATTGTGATTCCGTTCATTTGTTTTCACCTCACCATATGTCTTCCATAGGCAGCAGCAGTGAACCTTTATTTCTTCAAAAGAAAGCAGTGTATACTAGAATAAGAAGTAGATGCAGAAGGGGTTGTGACCGATTGTTTCCGCTATATGCAAATTCTTGGGATGACGTCATTGAGAGAAAAATCAAATACGATGATCAGGTTGTGGAACATATGTGTCAGCTGTTAGACGCACAGGAGCAGCAAGTCGTGTTGTTTCATAAAATTCAAGAAACATTTACAATGGTTGCTGGTGATGGCACTGTCACGATTCCAAAAGGGAGTTATACGACCGCCTATTATTGGACGGACCGGCCTTACAATGTCTATTTTTGGCGGGATGATCAAGGCAATGAACTTGGCTCTTATGTGAATATCGTCAGACATACATGGTTTGAAGAACGGGCGGTTGTTTTTGAAGATTTATTGATTGATCTACTCGTTCTGCCGAATGGTGATTTCTTTGTTTTGGATGAAGATGAACTGCCGGAGAGTTTAGCTTCCTTTGAACACGGCTCGGTTCATCGAGCACTCCGTGATGTCATCCATTCGTTAGCGCACATCCTCGATCAAGTGAGGCTGGATGCGAAAGGGAAATATCATCACACCCTGTTTCAGAAGATGTTGAAATAGAAAAAACGATTCCTTGCTGAAAGGAATCGTTTTTTTATCAAACCTTGATCCGGTTTAGTCGTTTTTGTAAAGCAGTTTTTGTTTTAGATGCTTTTAGTTGTTTGACCGCACTTTGGGCGGTTGCTTTTGTTTTCTTTGTTCGTTTGGCTTCGGCTTTTTTGACTTTTTGTTTGGCATCTGTCACTTTTTTTTGATAGGCGACTTGTTTTTTGACTTTGTCGAGCCGGTTTTGCAGGCTTGTTTTTTCTTTGCCTTTGGATAGCTTTTTAATAGCCGTTTGGGCACTTTTAATCGAGCCTTGGGTTTTACTTTTTTCAGCTGATTTGACCTTCGCTCGTGCGTCACGAATATCAATGGCTGTTTGGACTTTTTTGACTCGGTCAGTGAGTGCGGTTTTTTGTTTACTAGCAGTCAGTCTGCCAATTTTCGTTTTGGCTTGATCAACATCTGTCTGTTTTTTAGATGTTTCGGCTGTTTTGACTGCGCTTGTCGCAGTCTTTAAAAAGGTTGACTGCGGCACATATTGCACGCGGCCATAGCCGAATTGTGGATCTTTTCCTTTTGCACCAAGATCCACTGTATAGCTGCGCAATAAAGTACGGAGCTGAACATTTGTTTTCTTAGGATGTAGCTGTTTTAACAGCGCAAGCATTCCTGTGACATGTGGTGCCGCTTGTGATGTACCCGTTGCATACCAATATTCATTTTTCAAATAGGTACTGATGACGTTCTCGCCGGGAGCGGAAAATTCAATTCCTTTCCCCGTATTAGAGATGGAGGCGAGTTTGTCTTTGTCAGTCGTTGCGGAAACAGCAATGACGCTATTGTATGCGGCAGGATAACTAATCCCATTCTTCTTTCCATCATTTCCACTTGCAGCAACGACCAGCAGTCCTTTTTTGTATGCTTCATCAACTGCTGAACGTAAAATCGGAATGTTATCTTCAAAAGCTAGACTTAGGTTGATGATATCCATCTTATTGCTAATTGCCCAATCAATGCCTCGGAGCAGACTGTATAAGTCGCCTTCTCCTTTTTTATCTAATACTTTTACAGCATACAGCTTCACACCAGAAGCGACACCGACCGTACCGTAATCATTATTGAGCGCCCCAATTGTACCGGCGACATGTGTTCCATGTCCTTCATCATCTTTGTAAGAAGACGTGTAATTGACGAATGATTTACCGCCGGCTACCTTTAAATCTTCATGTGGGAAAATACCAGTATCGAGAACGGCTACTTTCACATTTTTCCCTGTCACGCCTTCTTTGATTGCTTGCTTTACATTGAGCTTCTGCAAGTTATAAGATTTTTGTACCAAAGCATCCTGACCAGTAGCAGCAGCTGTTTTTTTCACGGTAGAAGCTGCGAGTTTGACCCTAACGTTTTTTGAAACATAAGCGATGTTTGGGTCTTTTTTAAGTGAGGTGACAGCTTGCTCATCTGCTGTCACTGCTACAGCTGGAAGATGTATGTATTGAGCGTTCACTTTTTCACTTTCTTGAATAGCCGTTTGTTTTCCTTTTTGATTTTTATAGACGATGATGACATCTGTTTCTTTTGGTGGTGCAGCTGCCTGCGAATGGAAGGGCAAAGCAGTTGTCAAAGCAAGAAGAAACGCGATGACCACGACGATTTTCTTTTTCAAGGCAATGGCTCCTTGCATATGAGGTGACCTCCGTCTTTTTTTCTTTATTATATCGGAGAAATAAGATAGATGGTTAGAAGAATCATAGTCTAGAAAGAAAGTTTTTTTCACACGTATCCCGAAATTGAATTTCATAGAATTCTAGTAGACAATAGAGAGATCATAATATGAGAAAGAAGGACATGCCGATGAATGTAAAAGAGTATATGACGTATGATGCGACGGGACTGGCGTCACTTGTGCAGAAAAAGCAGGTAACGCCCGAAGAGCTTGTACAAGCTGCATTTACTAGATTGGAAGAAGTGAATCCAGTACTAAATGCGGTGATTCATACTAGACGAGATCAAGTGTTCAAAGACATGAAGTCACTAGATGCGGATCAGCCGTTTGCTGGTGTTCCGTTTGTGTTGAAAAATATATCGCAGGGGCTGGAGCATGAACCTTTGACGGCGGGTGCTTTGCTGTTAAAGGATGTAAAGGCGCAAACAGATTCCCACTTTGTCCGTCGATTGAAGCAGGCTGGACTCCTCATGATCGGTCATACGAACACACCTGAATTCGGATTGAGAAATGTGACAGAACCCTTTTTATATGGTCCGACGAGAAACCCTTGGAATGCTGACTATTCTCCGGGCGGTTCAAGCGGCGGGACGGCAGCAGCTGTGGCAAGCGGCATCGTACCTGCGGGTGGAGCGAGTGATGGCGGAGGGTCTATTCGGATTCCGGCATCCTTTACTGGTTTATTTGGACTCAAGCCAACAAGGGGGAGAACACCGGTCGGCCCGGGTGCAGGAAGGCAGTGGCAAGGAGCTTCCATTGACTTTACGCTCACAAAAACAGTTCGAGACAGTGCTGCCCTTCTTGATTTGCTTCAAGTCATTCAGCCAGAGGCTGCGTTCCAAACGCCATTATATGACGGCAGCTATCAGGAGGATTTGGTGAAACGAACCTCTTCTATGCGAATTGCTTACAGTGTAGACTCTCCAGTAGGCACGAAGGTGAGTGAGGAAGCAAAGCAGGCAGTCTTGAACACTGTGAAATGGCTGAGTGAACAAGGGCATCAAATAGAAGAAGTGAAGCCGGACATTGATGGTGTCCATCTGATGCAGCAATATTACGTCATGAACAGCGGTGAAATGTCTGCCTTATTTACCTCTCTGGCTCGTTCATTCGGGCGTCCGGTGAAGCCGGAGGAGACAGATATTGTGGCATGGGTACTGGCGGAAGCAGGAAAAAATGTGACGGCTGCTGCTTATACAGAAAGTCTTGATGCATGGGATATGGCCGCTGCAAAAATGGCCGCATTTCATCAAACCTACGATCTATATGTGACCCCAGCTACTGCCTATTCGGCTCCAAAGGTTGGCGAGCTGATGCATAACGATCAAGAAATGTCTGCATTGTTACGTGTGTCATCCCTTTCAATGCAAGCACAGCAGGATCTGATTTATGAAATGTTCCTCAAGAGTTTGACCTACACACCATTTACACAGCTGGCTAACCTAACCGGCCAGCCATCTATGAGTGTGCCAGTTCATCTCACAGAAGCAGGCATGCCTTTAGGCGTACAGGTGACAGCACCGAAAGGAAAAGAGGACTGGCTGCTCAGACTGGCGTCAGAAATAGAATCATCCTCATTATGGAAAGGAACGCATCCATTACTGAATCAATAATACAATGGCATTGACGTTGGTCTATGGAGGAAAGGAGTGTCACACGTGAGTACGAAGGACAAAATCATTCAAACGGCCGCACTTCTTTTACGTAAACAGGGGTATCATGCGACAGGGTTGAATCAAATCATTAGAGAGAGCGGCACGCCGAAAGGGTCTCTTTATTATTACTTTCCAAATGGAAAAGAAGAGCTAGCCATAGCAGCCGTTGAATATATTAGTCAAAGGGTCATCGATCAAATTGAAGAAAGTTTTGCCTATTCTGATGACCCATATGTCGCCGTCGATCATTTTATGACAAATATCATTCGGGGTTTTATGGAGCAAGAAAGTGAAAGAGGGATACCGATTGTCTTACTGGCGGCAGAGTCAAAACCTGAACATACAAAACTTCATGCTGCATGTAAACAAGAAATGATTCGCTGGCAAGAGCTTGTCAAAGAAAAGTTGATGAATAGCGGATATGATGAAACAAAAGCGGATGAGCGGGCATCTCTCCTTCATTCAATGGTCATCGGCGGATTATCAATGACTACTGCATTAAAGCAAACGACACCTTTAGAGCACGTAAAATGTTACCTTAGACACTTATTTATGCGAGAAGAGTAAAATCTCTCGCATATTGCCTATCTATTATATCAATTGGTCTATATAATAAAGATAGTCAATTAGTCATGAGGAGTGATGGGATGTCGGAGCAACCACAATCGATCAAGCAATCCGAAGATACCTCTTTTTATACCGTGTCAGGTTCGGGGGAGCTGTATGGTTTGGAAAATCAGCTTGTACATGTGCTGGCAGAAGCAAATCAAACAAATCAACTGTTTGAGCTTGTCTTAATCACAGGTGGGAAAGGTGCTTACTTTCCGCTGCATTGTCATGAGACGCTATTTGAAACCATCTTTGTGCTGGAAGGGAAGCTGGAAGTGATACTGGACGGTAAAAAGTATATGATGACGGCCTGTGATTATATTCATATTCCGCCCAAAACAATTCATGGCTATAGAATGCATAGTCACAAAACAAGGTTTATTTCTTATACACTGGGCGGGCAAATGACAGATGTCTATCTGCAAATCGGAAAGAGGCTGTTGCAGAATGAATGGCCGATGACTGATCACCCATTTGATGCAGACAGCTTTCATCAGGCTGAAAAAGAAAGCGATATCATGTTGATGCACGGCATTAGGGAGCTATCCAATACAACCAAGCCAGCTGTTTTGTTTCATAGTCAGCTCCCGCGCGCAGTGCAGCCATATGTGCTGGAGGCTGGTGAAGGAAAGCAATACATGGTCGAAGGTCAGCTTCATGAGCTGATTGCGACAACAGAAACAACAGGAGGCGGATTCAGTTATTTTGTGATTGAAGGGACAAAGGGAAAAGGCTTACGTCCGCATTATCATGAAGTGCATACAGAAGCACTTTATTGTGTTGAAGGCAGAATGAATCTTCAGTTAAACGGAGAAAATATTTGCTTGATGCCGGGGGATTTTGCTTATATTCCTCCGAATACCGTTCACTCGTATGAATTCGTATCTCATTCAAATAAAATGTTGGTTTTGCTGCTGCCTGGCTATATTGAGCAAGTGTTTGAACAATTTGAAGAAGCACAAAGTCCAGGTATGTGCCCTTATTTTATACAGGAAGGGAACATGATGGAGGGTGGGGAGACCTCTGCTCAGTATGATTTGGTGTTTGTCGAAGAAAAATAGCTGTGTAACGCGTAAACACATATTGAAGTAAACAACCTGCTGAATAAATCGGCGGGTTATTTTGTTTTCCCTTGTGGAACAGCATCCCTATTCATATGTATGAACCATCCATTCAAGGTGAAGCTATAGACATGATGACCTTAGCTAAAGGAGGAAATGCAGATGAGAGCTGTCACCTATCAAGGGAAAAGCCGCATTGCGGTGAAGGAAGTAGCTGCACCATCTATTCAAGATCGTGAAGATGTCATCGTTCGAATTACATCTACAGCTATTTGTGGGTCAGATTTACATTTATATCAAGGGAATTTCCCGCTTCCTATCGGCTATGTGATTGGGCATGAACCGATGGGGGTGGTAGAGGAAGTCGGGCCGGATGTCACTGCGGTGAAAAAGGGAGATCGTGTCATCATTCCATTTACCGTTGCGTGTGGTCAATGCCAGTATTGCCATCACCATTTAGAAAGTCAATGCGATCACTCAAATCCTCATTATGATTCAGGCGGACTTTTTGGATACAGTGAGAAATATGGGAATTACCCCGGAGGACAGGCTGAATATTTACGTGTGCCCTTTGGAAACTATACACCATTTAAGGTGCCGGATGATTGTGAGTTAGAGGATGAACAATTGCTGTTTTTATCAGATGTTCTGCCAACTGCTTATTGGAGTGTAGAACACGCAGGTGTAAAAAAGGGGGATACGGTCATTGTGCTAGGATGTGGACCTGTTGGGTTAATGGCACAGCAATTTGCTTGGCAAAAGGGCGCAGAGCGGGTCATTGCTGTTGATTACATAGACTATCGCCTTCACCATGCAAAACGAATGAGCGGCGTAGAAGTATTTGATTTTACAGAAGACCCTGACATGGGAGAAACCCTAAAAGAGCTCACAAAAGGTGGGGCGGATGTTGTCATTGATTGTGTGGGGATGGATGGGAAAAAGTCACCGCTTGAAAAGGTTGAACAGAAGCTCAAGCTGCAAGGCGGAACGATAGGGCCCATTCAAATTGCCACAAAAGCCGTGAGGAAATGCGGGACTGTTCAGCTGACGGGTGTGTATGGAGGTCTTTACAATATGTTCCCATTGGGTGCTTTTTTCGCAAGAAACGTCACGCTGAAAATGGGACAGGCGCCAGCGAGAGGGTACATGTCAAAGCTTTATCAAAAAGTGACAACCGGGGAAATTGATCCTAGAGCGATCATCACACATCAAATACCGCTAGATGACGCAGCTCATGCGTATCACATATTCAATGAAAAACAAGATGATTGTATAAAAGTCATCTTAAAGCCATAAAAAGAAGGCTTAGGATATTTCCTAAGCCTTTAATGTATACTCGTCCATCATTTTTTCGATTAATTCAAAAAATGTTTTTTTATCTTCTTCTGATAGGTGATTGAACAGTTGATTGACAAGTAGCTGACGATTGTCGATCATTTGTCTGGCGATTTGTTCACCTGATTCAGAGAGTGTAATCCATACCGTACGGCGGTCATTGTTATTTCTAGAGCGGATAATCAGCCCTTCATCTTCTAAGTGATTGAGAGCGGTTGTTGTTGCGGAGGGAGATAATGAAACTTCCTGCAGAATATTTTTCACAGTACATGATTGATGGCGGTAGATGATGCGTAAAATAAACCCTTTTACATTCGTGACGTTTTTCGGGATATTCTCTTCATCTATTCGTTTCGTCGCCTTTAAATACTTTGTCAGTGCATGGTCTAACAAACTTGCCTCTAGCTCGAAATGTTGCATTCTCCATACCTCTTTTCCTATTGCATTCGCATTTTCCGATCAATTACTAGGTCTATCTTATCATAATAAGCATCATCATTTAAACCAAAATGGAAGACGGCTATAAAATTACCTATATTATCAATTAATAAAAGGAACAATTCCAAAATGAAATGATTTTACTTTCACCTTTTTTTATTTTAGAATGTGAATGAGATAAAATCTGCCAATCCAATTCTCTGGAAATTGGCTATTGGACATCAAACGTTTGGAGATGAAGATATTGAATACTTTACAGGCATTACTAAACGACAGAATGGAACGCTCTTCACAAATTGAAGCGGTAACTGGCGGAGGTGTGTCTTATACATTTGAAGAATATGCAAAACGCATTGATCAGCTGGCACATTACTTACACCGTAAAGGAATTCGAAAAGGTGACCGGGTGTGCTTTATTTGTCAAAACCATCATCACTTTTCTACGATTATGCTGGCAGCCATTAAAGCAGGTGCAGTCGCCGTACCGCTTAGCTGGCAGCTTACCTCTTTTGAGCTAGAAGGTATCTTGAAAAAAGCAGAGCCAAAGGCTTTATTTTTTGACCGTGAATTCCGTGACATCATTGCGGCAGTGAATGTGTCTTTAGAAGATTGTCTCATGGTGGAATCTGGTGTCAATGCGAAAACAACACAGTTGTTTGAAGACATATTGGCGTCTAATGATGGAAGTGATCTTGCTGAAGAGGTATCAGAAGAAGATTTGGCCATGATTTTATTCACCTCAGGTACAACAGGCAATCCAAAAGGCTGTATGGTCGGACATGGACGAATCTATCAATTTTTAACACGACGTGGGAATCGAGGATTTGATCTGAAAGGAAAACGGTACTTGGCAAGTCATCCGCTGTATCATATGAGTTCTATTAATCACTTGATTGCAGCTGCAATTGAAGGGTATACGTTAGTCTTCTTACATGATGCAACACCGAAACGCATTTTAGAAACGATTGAGAAAGAAAGAATTACGTTTATGATGGCTTTCCCATCAGCTTATACGTACATGCTAGAAGAAATGAAGCGCGGTTCGTACGATCTCTCATCTTTTGAAATTGCGATTTCTGGTGGTACGAAGGTACCGGTACGCTTAATTAAAGATTACAAAGAAGTAGGCATTCAGATGATGCATGGCTATGGAAGTACAGAAGCGTGGGTTGTGAGTGCGTGGCATCCAGCGATGGGCGAGGATAAGATGGGCTCTGCTGGTAAAGTGGATCCGGATGTAGAAGTCAAAATCGTGCATCCTGAGACAGAAGAGGCGCTCCCAGCTGGAGAAATTGGCGAGGTCGTCATGAGAAGCCCATTTTATTTCTTAGGCTACTATCATCAACCTGAAGCGACAGAGAAAGTGCTCAAGGATGGCTGGTTCCATATGGGGGATGCAGGCTATCTGGATGAAGACGGTTTTCTTTACATCACAGGGAGATACAAAGATGTGATTCTATACGGTGGGGATAATATTTATCCTGACCAAGTGGAAGAGGTCATTGATCAAATTCCAGGTGTAATTGAATCTGCTGTCATTGGGGTACCAGATGACTTATATGGTGAAGTACCAAGTGCGTATATCGTAAAAGACGAATCTGTCGATTTCTGCGAAGAAGATGTGGTGAATTACTGCAAGGAACGTTTAGCAGATTACAAAGTGCCATCCATTCATTTCACGCAGGATCTGCCAAAAAATAAACTTGGTAAAATCATGAAGAAAGATTTACGTGAATTGGTTGTGAATGCGTAGGACCTATTCTGCTATAATGAAATTTGAATGATTTTTTTGTTTTTCTAACGTTTTGGAGGGAAAGGGTTTGCGACATATACTTCGTAAGAAACACATTCACGATTTGTTAGAACAGAGCAGACAGCAAAAGGTAAAGAAAACACTGGGCGGGCTCGATCTCACGCTCCTTGGCATAGGGGCTGTGATTGGGACGGGGGTCATGGTGTTAACCGGAATTACAGCAGCTAAGGATGCAGGACCGGCTGTTATTTTCTCCTTTGCGATCGCAGCGATTGTGTGCAGTTTAGCAGCACTTTGTTATGCAGAAATGGCTTCCGCGCTGCCTGTGTTCGGCAGTGCGTACATTTATTCATATACCACAATGGGTGAACTCGTAGGTCATCTCATGGGATGGACGTTATTATCTGTTTATATGCTGACTGCTTCAGCTGTAGCGAGTGGCTGGTCGAGTTATTTTAACAGCCTGCTGGAGGGGTTTGGAATCTCAATTCCACATCAATTTTTAGCTGGTCCAGAACAAGGCGGATATATGAATTTGCCAGCAATTATCATTGCTTTACTCATTGCGTGGATCCTATCTAAAGGAACGAAAGAAAGTAAAAAATTCAATAATATCATGGTGTTTGTGAAACTTGGCATTATTGTTCTTTTCATTGTAGTAGGTGGTTTTTACGTAGAGCCAGCCAATTGGCAGCCGTTCATGCCGTTTGGTACGGAAGGGATTATTGCTGGAGCCGCTGCTGTGTTTTTTGCCTTTTTAGGATTCGATGCCATTTCAGCTTCTGCAGAAGAGGTGAAAAATCCACAGCGGAACCTGCCAATTGGTATCATTGGTTCATTGCTCATTTGTACGATCATTTATATTGTCGTTTGTTTGGTCATGACAGGCATGGTGCACTATACGAAGTTGAATGTGACAGAGGCAATGTCTTATGTATTGCAAAGTGTCCATCAACATAGCGTGGCTGGTATTATTTCTGTCGGTGCTGTGATTGGATTGATGGCTGTGATTTTCGCCAATAATTATGCGGCAACTCGAATTGCTTTTGCGATGGGGCGGGACGGGCTCTTGCCTAAAGTGTTTTCAAAAACAAACAAAAGTGATACACCTGTTGCAAGTATATGGGTGATTGGCGGGATGACAGCTGTTATTTCAGGGTTTATTGATTTGAAGGATCTGTCCAACCTAGCCAATATCGGTGCATTATTAACGTTTGCGATGGTGAGCTTATCCGTACTCATTTTGAGAAAGACACATAAACAGCTGGAAAGGGGATTCCGGGTTCCGTTTGTACCGGTTTTGCCAATTATCTCAATGGGCTGTTGTGTGTTTCTGATGCTCAATTTACCAGGCCGGACATGGCTGTACTTCGGGGTTTGGCTGATGATCGGTGTCGTCATGTACGCAGCGTATTCTAACAAACACAGTGAATTAGCGAAATCTGCTTGAGAAAAAGGTGCAAATCCGTTGACGATTTGTGCCTTTTTTCATACGATTTGGGATAAGCTATATAAGAGATAATGAACGGAACAAGAGGAGGATGAGGGAAATGATCAGCGTTAGTCCTTATATTGTTGTAGAAGACGTCAAAGAATCTCTTCAATATTATCAAGGAATTTTTGGCGGAGATATTCGTATCTTAAATGAACATCAAGACCGTGTATTGCATGCTGAGCTGCACCTTGGAGAATCACTGCTCCACTTTTCAGATACATTTGGCCGCACACCAAAACCGGAGAATCTTCGATTGATCATGCAGTTTGACAATGAGGAAGAGTTAAAGGCTGTATACGAGGCGCTTGAAGCTGACGGAGATGTCCTTGTGGAATTACAGGATACGTTTTTTGGCGCACTTCATGGACAAGTACAAGATCGGAAGAATGGGCTGATATGGGTGCTGAATTATATGAAATAAAGACGTTTTGCGTGAAGACAAACCCTCGTATTCGTTGTCAGTAATCTGAGACCTTCACCCTTGTGAAGGTTTTTTTGTGAGTGTTTTTATTTTCTGAAAAATGGAAAATATGCTATGTTGGAAGAATGATAAGACATGGGGAAAGGGTGGAAAAGGAATGGATCAAGTTGAGTTTCAATATATTCAAACAAACGGCATAAAGCTCCATACAGCAATGGCTGGTCCTGAAGATGGCCCACTGCTGGTTCTGCTGCATGGATTTCCTGAGTTTTGGTATGGTTGGAAAAATCAAATCCTCCCCCTGGCTGAGGCGGGGTATCGTGTCGTTGTTCCTGATCAAAGGGGATACCATCTGAGTGACAAACCAGAAGGAGTCGAATCATACGTCTTAGACAAATTAAGAGATGATATCGTGGGATTAATTAAGGCGCTGAGCCCAAATCAAAAGGCTATTGTCGGCGGACATGATTGGGGCGGAGCGGTTGCTTGGCACCTTGCTTCAACCCGTTCTCAATATGTAGAGAAATTAATCATCGTCAACATGCCGCATCCTCGTGTGATGATGAAGGTCCTTCCGTTTTATCCGCCGCAGTGGAAGAAGAGCTCTTATATCGCGTTCTTTCAGCTTCCAAATGTACCAGAGGCAGCCCTTCAAGAAAATCACTTTCAAAGACTGGATGAAGCCATTGGACTGTCTGCTAGACCTCATTTGTTCACGAAGGAAGATGTCTCAAGCTATAAGCTGGCATGGACGCAGCCGGGAGCCATTACGTCCATGTTGAATTGGTATCGAGCGATTAAAAAAGGCGGCTTTGAAAAACCGATTTCCAAACGAATTCTCGTGCCTGTCCGCATGATCTGGGGAATGGAGGACAAGTTTCTAAGCAGAAAGCTCGCAAAAGAAACGATCAAGATTTGCCCAAATGGACAGCTGATTTTTGTCGATGATGCGACTCATTGGATCAATCATGAAAAACCAGATGTCGTGAACAAGCTCATTCTCGAATTTTTAGCATAAAGGAAAAAGCTCTGATCATATGACCAGAGCTTATTTGTTTTATCCGATTTGATTCTTTTTCAAGGAAACAGGTTCGTCGTCCCAGCATTCAATCTCTTCATTGTTTGGAACGGCATTTTTATAGAAAACAGGATCTTTGCCTTCTTTTTTCTGTCGCATGTAATCCTTCAGTGCTGCAAAGGCGACTTTGGACAACATGGTAATGGCAATGAGGTTGACGATGACCATGAGACCCATGAATAAGTCGGCTAGACCCCAAACGAGAGGAACAGTGGCAACAGCTCCGAAAAGAACCATGCCAATGACAGCAACACGATAGATGTTGAGCCAAATTTTATTCGCTCCCAAGAACTCAATGTTCGTTTCACCATAGTAATAGTTACCAATTAACGTACTAAAAGCGAATAAGAAAATCATGATCGCCAGGAATCCAGAAGCCCAAGGCCCAATGTGCTGGCTTAATGAAGCCTGAGTTAGCTCAATTCCTTCCAGATTGGTTGTTTTATACGCATCAGAGAACAGAACAAGAAAGGCTGTACTTGTACAAATAATTAACGTATCTGTTAACACACCAAATGCTTGGATTAATCCTTGTTTGACTGGGTGGCTCGTGACAGCAGTTGCTGCTGCGTTAGGGGCACTACCCATACCGGCTTCGTTTGAGAAGAGACCGCGTTTAATCCCTTGTAACAATGCTCCACCTAATGTACCGCCGGCAAACTGTTCAAATCCGAAAGCATGCTTCACAATCGTACTGATGACACCTGGTAGTTCAGTGATATTTGTGATAATGACAAAGAAAGCAATCCCGATGTAAGCAACGGCAAGAAAAACGACAATATATTCAGATGCTTTTGCAATCGCTTTGATTCCTTTGAAAATAATGAACGCAAAAATAACAGCCATAACGATTCCGACAGTTAAACGATCTAGGCCAAAAGAGTTTTTAAAAGCGACGGTGATTGTATTTGATTGCACTGCGTTAAAGACAATCCCAAAAGAGATCGTGATCAGGATGGCAAATAAAATCCCCATCCAGCGCTTATTTAACCCTTTTTCCATGTAATAAGCAGGTCCACCGCGGAATCCTGTTTTATCTTTTACTTTATACACCTGAGCTAGTGTACTTTCAACAAAGCTTGAAGCAGAACCGATAATCGCTACGATCCACATCCAGAAGATTGCGCCAGGTCCACCGATCGCAATAGCGATGGCAATCCCTGTGATATTCCCTGTTCCTACACGTGCTGCCATACTGATGGCAAAAGCTTGGAACGGTGAGATTCCCTCTTTTTCTTTTCTTCCTTCTTTTAGAACACGCAGCATTTCTTTCAGCATTCTGACTTGCAGGAAGCGTGATCTATATGTGAAGTAGACCCCTACTCCAAGTAACAGAGCAATGATTAGATAAGTCCAAATAAAATCATTTGTAGTTGTTAAATAAGATAGCAAAGCTTTTTCGTTCATAACATCACCTCTTCGAATTCATCACTGTTCTTTTTAAAAAATACTGAGATCCCACTCTTTGGCGAGTTTCTTCAGCATCATGACACCGGTAATACTATTTCCACAATCGTCAATGGCAGGACCATAAATGCCGATACCGCAGCCTGTCTGAAATGGGAATTCTCTTCTTGCGCTTGGCGGAACGCAAGCCATGATTCCTCCAGACACACCACTTTTGGCTGGAACGCCTACGAAAGCGGCAAAATTACCAGACGCATTGTACATGCCGCATGTCAGCATCAATGCCTTTGTTAGTCTTGCGATATCTTTTGGGATGACTTGGACTTGTTTAAAGGGATGGTAGCCATCACTTGAAATAATCAGTCCAATCAAGGCGATGTCCTCTGTTGTGACCTCAATGGAACATTGCTTTAAATACACTTCTAACGTGTCCTCGACATCTGATTCTAAGTAATTGGTTTCTTTTAAATAATAAGCAAGTGCCCGGTTGCGGTGTGCAGTTGCCCATTCTGATTGATAAACCTCTTCATTAACAGAAGGACGCTTCCCTATTAAGTTTTCGATTAAATCGAAAATATATGCTAGCTTTTCTGTAGAAGTCTTTCCAGGAAGGATGGAGGATACGGTAATAGCTCCAGCATTAATCATTGGATTAAAGGGCTTCCCTGGTTTATGCATCTCAAGGCGGTAGATGGAATTAAATGCATCACCAGTTGGCTCTACATCTACCCGATCCAAGACGTACGGAACGCCTCTTCCTAAACAGGCAGCTATAAAGCTGATGACTTTTGAGATACTTTGCAGGGTAAAGGGAACGTCCCAATCACCATAACGTACAGATGATCCATCTGGGCCTATCACGCTGATACCAAGTTGAGAGGAATTTACTTTTCCGAGTGCTGGAATGTAGCCAGCGTTCTGCCCGTTTTTGTAATACGGACGTATTTCTTCTGCCCATTGATCAACAGAAGACTGGCATGCGTGTTGTGTATTATTAGAAATTGCTGTTTTCATACGATTCCTCCAATCAAAAATCAAAAAGTACCCTATTGAATTGGCGGATGACAAAAAATGCGATCAAATAGGCACGAAAACATGTTACACATCTTCAAAGAACTTGTCATGCGCTGCTTGTACCACTCCTTTACACCTAAATATATGTTCAAATGAAGGCTTTGGCGGCGAAACAACAAAAAGGGTTTTTAGTGAAAATTCAGAAAACGCTTACATATAGTTTCACTAAAATTGTTCATTCAATTTATCTTGGAAACTACACAATCTGACGAAAATCTACAGAAAAACTTACAAATAAAAATCAGTCTGCATGCAATTGTCTAAACAATTCCCATTATTGTAGACAATCTCCAAATCGTAGAATAGCTGAAAGGTCACCATGCCTTCTCGGAGAATAGTCATAAAAAATGATTTTGAAGAGAGAAGTAGCCGTGAAAATAATTTTTTTGCTCATTGTGAAGCAAAGAGTCTCCTTGTATACTGTGGCTATGTAAACAGGGGAAGGGATGTCAGTCATTTGAGTTTAAACCAGCTTGTCAAAAAAGACGCATTTATTTTGATTTTTATGATCGTCATTGTGCCGCTTGCGGGAGAGCTGAAGTTTTATCCTGTGAATGAAACATTTCGTATTAGTTTTGGGGCACCTGCGTTTTTCTTTTGCTTATTACTTTTAAGAAAATCAAGACCATTGCTGCCAGGGTTTTTAACAGGCGTAGCCATTGTCCTATTTCGGGTAGGTTTAGATCTTATTCAGCAAAAAGCTGATCTGGCTCTGTCATTTTATCAGCAGTTTCCGAGCTTCTTTTTTTACTTTACTTATGCTTTTCTTTTCTTTGTTGTCCGTACAGGCCGTTTCAAGCAACGTTCCATTTTTATTGGGCTGATCGGACTGATGATTGAACTGCTTGCTGATTTTGTTGAGCTGTTTGTACAATTTTTAGTGTTTGATACAACCATGACTTTCTCAAAGCTGAGTGATATGATCCTCATTGCATTTGCTCACAGCTTCGTGGTCATCAGCTTTTTTAATATGATGAGGCTGTATGAGGCACAATCAAGAGAGAAACAAATCATGAAGCAAAATGAGCATATGATGATGGTCATTTCAAATTTATATGAGGAAACAGTTCATTTAAAGAAAACGTTAAATCATACAGAGCACATAACGCAAGAATCCTATCGGCTCTATCGTCTGCTGAATGAACATGAGGCAGGAAAGAAAGTGAGTCAGGAGCTGCTGAAGCTTGCAGGGGAAATACATGAAGTTAAAAAGGACAATCAGCGTATATACGCTGGGCTTTCAAAGCTGATTTCAAAGGAAAACATGCAAGATTATATGAGGGCAGAGGATCTTGTTCAAATCGTGATTCGCATTCAAGAGAAATATGCGCTATCTCTCGGGAAGAACATTTCCTTTACATCTGATATAAAAGGCATTCACTTGCATGAGTATCATGTGTTCATTTTCTTATCGCTGATTAATAATTTAATGGCAAATGCAGTTGAAGCAATCAAGGATGATGGAGCCATCTCACTCGTATTAAAAGGGAGTCATGATAAAATAGAGATTCGGGTTGAGGATGATGGACCGGGTATTCCTGAGAAATTGAGAGAGATTGTATTTGATCCGGGATATACCTCAAAATTTGATGCATATGGAACACCGTCAACTGGGATTGGCTTATCCTATGTGAGAGAGCTGGTTCAAGAGCTGGACGGTCAAATCCAGATTGAGCAGAAAGAAACGAAAGGAACAGCTTTTCAGCTTGTCCTTCCGATAAAAAATTTAATACAGAGAGGGTGAGTGTATGCGATTTTTCATTGCAGATGATGATCGTGCAATACGCTCGATTTTAGGTCAGATCATTGAGGATGAGGATCTAGGAGAGGTCGTGGATGAAGCTGATGACGGCATTGGATTAGAAGCGAATTCATTGAACTTGAAAAAAGTAGACATCCTTCTGATTGATCTTTTAATGCCAGCTAGAGACGGCATTCAAACCATACGTCATATTCACCCTGAATTCAAAGGAAAGGTCATCATGATATCTCAAGTAGAAGCAAAAGAGATGATGGCAGAAGCCTATGAACTTGGAATTGAATATTATATTCATAAACCCGTCAATCGAATTGAGATTGTCAGTGTCATTCGAAAGGTCATGGAGCGGATCAAGCTCGAAAAATCAATTTACGATATTCAAGCTTCTCTTCGGCATGTGCTGCCATTAGAGCCAGTGATTTCTCATGAGATAGGTACTGGATCAAAGCGAAGAACGATGAAAGAGGCAGGGGAATTCCTCCTATCTGAATTAGGAATTGTCGGAGAGAGTGGCTCTAAGGATTTACTAGAGATATTGATCTACTTACATGAAACGCAGACAGCCAATTCTCATGAGGTGAATTTTCCGCCATTAAAGCAGCTATTTATCAAAACGGCGGAACGAAAGCTTGGTCGTGGTGCGGCGGATGTGGAAGTGATGCGGGAAGTGAAAGCAGCAGAGCAGCGAATTAGACGAGCCATCCATCATTCCTTAAATCATTTCGCATCACTTGGGCTCACAGATTTTTCAAATCCTAAATTTGAGCACTATGCGTCGAAGTTTTTTGATTTCACTGATGTCAGCCAAAGAATGAAAGAAATGCAGAAGACTTCTTCGCCCGCAGGGTCAACAGGCAGAGTCAATACGAAAAAGTTCGTGCAAATCTTTTATTTTGAAGCAAAGCAGCTATTCGAAGGGATGAGCTGAGGGAAATCTATTGGAATGATTGGAGAAAATAAACAGAGACAGAGTGCTTTTGACTATGAGCCGCCTTGCTCTTTTAGACGTCTTTGTTATTTATCTGATCATTCTGATTTTTCTTTTTTCTTGAAAATAAAACTCTCCTGTGCAATCGTTTGTTAAAATAGTGAGGTTAGACTAGAATGTCGGAGGTTTTATTTTGGGAAAAATTAAACGAAATGCGCTCTGCCCATGCGGAAGCGGAAAAAAATATAAACATTGCTGTGGTCAAAAGTCAGGCGGAGAACAAACGTCTGAGCTTGTGTTTAAGGAAGCTGTACAAGTTCAAAAGGATTTAATGAATTATGCGTTCTCTAAGCATCAGAGAGCGATCAATCAATTCATTAATGAGTTTTCTTTCCTAGCAGATATGGATAAAGAAACGCAACAAATCTCAGTCTTTCATTTGAGTGTATGGGGCATTTTCTTCCGCCCATTAACAGATAAGAAAGAGACTATCTTCCAAGAATTCCTGACAAAAAAAGCAGAAGATATTACCCGTCCTAAAACAAGACAAGTGGTTGAATCTTGGACAGACATGGAGCCATCTTTGCTTTTATTAAATGAAAAAACGGACGAGTCTCTTTACTTTGAGAATATGGTGACAGCTGAGAAGGTTGAAGTTGATGTGAAGCCGGATCAAACCGTGCTGCCAGAGAAAGGTAGTCTTGTTCTAGGTTTCCCTGTTCAGTTTGAAGAAAAAGCAGAGTTTTTCATTCAATATACGATGTTCGCGAAAGAGTTTACTGATACGCTTCTTCTTCAGGTTCGCCAGCTCGTTGAAGCACATGAGGCAAACGGAGGAGCACGTAGCACATTTATGAGAGAAGCCTTCCCTGAAGTGCTGAAGTGTATGTTTGCGAAGCAAGAAGTTGAAGAAATAGAAGCGCCTGCTCAAACAGAAGGAAGTACAGTAGGACTATCAGCAGATCGGATGGACTGGGCTAGTGACGTTCAGCTGGAAACAGCCAAGCTGATTGAAGACGGGATGAAAGAGCACGGTGACCAAAGCCTGACAGATGGCGCTTTAACGGTTTGGAAAGCTTACTGTGATCAGAAAGCACCTGTGATCCGTAAAGCGGCGTCATTTGCTGCTGGAATCGAATATTATATTCATTCACTTGCAAGCGATGCCCCGCTTTCTCAAGCACAAGTTGCTAAAAAGTATGGCATTAGTGCGTCCACTGTATCGAGCCGATTTAAAGACATAGAAAAAGCGGTGAAAGAAGAGCAAGAGACGACTGTATCATAGCATGAAAAAAGACGCGGCACCTTTCAAGGAGCCAGCGTCTTTTTTTCATCATCTTGTTTTAATAAAACCACTCATGTATTGCTCTGTATTATAATCATTGAGGTCAATTTTCCACTGACCATCTCCGTTACGTTTCATTTTCACTTCATACTCAGCAGGGCTTGAGACTGGAGGAAGCTTTTCAAACTCAGATGCGTACATATTCAAGCTTTTCTTATACAATTCTTCTTTCGAACGGATTTTGCCGTTGTAAAACTCATCTCTTTGTTTGTCTAGTTTGTCTTTTAAGTTAGAAGCATCAATACCGGTTACTTGAGCGACAACCTTCGCTTCGTCATCTGAGATGGTTTTCACACTTGTTTCCACTTTCGCTTTATCCTTCATTGTATTTTGCATGCGTTTGTACATGGATAAAATATCGCGGTCACTGACTTCGTTTCCATATATGCCTGCACTTCTCTTGAAGTCTTTTACAAACATTTCGTGATATTTATTAACGACATCTGATTGATTGTCACCTGTTAATTCTGAGAATTGATCATTCTTTTTGTCAAAAACAATGAGATCTGTATAAGCAGATAGTGCTTTTGCTGGGTTATCTAGCTTTTTCGCTGAATCCAGTATCTTTTCGCCATCTAGTTCCATTTCGATCGAATCGCTGTTTTTCTTGATGCTATCTTGGTACACGAACTGATATTTTTTGCCTTTATCTACTAGGAAATAAAGAGCTCCTGATAGTGATTTCCCTTTGTTCAATGACCCAAGATCAAGGCGGTCTTTACTGCCGTAGAATTTTAAATCAGAGACTTTGGCATCGTCCTGATAAAGGGTGAAATCAGAGTTATATAGTGAAAGGGCTTTGTCACCTTTGTTGGTGATCGTCAGGTTAACTTTTAACACCAATTCATTGTCTCGCAAGGTAGTGGTTGAGTCTTCTGGTAACGTATATTCGTAGCTATTCACTTTTACCTCTGCTGTTTTTGTTGATTTTTGGTCAGCCTTTGTTGATTTTGCTGAGCTCTGGCAGGCTGCAGAGATGATCATCACGAATGAAATCATGAGGAGTGCACTTATTTTTTTAAGATTCACAGTTGATGCTCCTTTGCTTTTCTTTCGTCATTTTCTTCCCGCTATCTGACTGAGAAAAAAGAAACAGATAGAATGGTATATTCGGGTGTTAAAGGGGAAAATCTCCTAATGACGATTTGCACTATTCATTCTATCGAATTTCATTCGTGAAGAGGAATAGGTTGTATTCCCTATCTTTGATAGATTTTTACACAAATACCTATAAAAAACGGAATTTAATAAGTAAAATATACTAGTTAATAAGAATTAATTTATCTATTTATCATGGGTTTTAAATGTTTTTTTGTATAAAATTCTTGAAGTGGAGGTATTTTTCATTTCACAAGGCGATGACGAATAGCGAAGACGACAGCTTGTGTCCGATCTTGTGCATTTAATTTCTGCAAAATGCGATGGACATGCGTTTTTACCGTACTTACACTAATAAATAACTGATCAGCAATGTCTTCATTCTTTAAGCCGTAAGCCATTTGCTGCAGAACGTCACGTTCCCGTTCTGTAAAAGATTCTTGAAGAAAATGAGTGTGGTGCCGATCATTTGCCTGTTGAAGGGCCTGGGCCATCATATGCTCGGAGGCTGCCGTTTTAAACACAGATTCGCCAGCAAAAGCCGTTCGAATGGCCTCAATTAATTCCTCCGGCGATGTGTCCTTTAGTAAATAACCGACTGCTCCTGCACGGATTCCGTCAAAGACATATTCTTCTGTATCAAAGGTCGTCAGAATGACAACTTTGATATCAGGCTGCTGACTTAAAATGTGCTCTGTTGCTGTGATACCATCCATTTTAGGCATTTGGACATCCATCAGCAGGACATCTGGTTTGCGGCTAGCGCAAAGGTCTACTGCTTCCTGACCGTCTGCCGCTTCCCATATAACCTCAATATCCTCTTGAGCACTTGCAATATAACGAAATCCTTGGCGAATCAGCGGTTGATCATCAATTATGCCAATTGAAATAGGTTTTTTCATGATAGGGTATCCTCCTTGATTGGGATTTGAACAAGTATAGAGAAGCCATGTGGATCACGAATGGAGGTCTTGAGAGTTCCCCCTGCTGCCTCACAGCGGGCTTTCATACCTGACAGGCCAAACCCGTATGATATGCTGCCGCCGTTTACATATCCATCATCTTCAATGTGCATGATGAGCTCTTTATCATCATTACATAATGTAATACTCATCGTGGTCGCTTGCGCATGCCGAATTGTATTGGTGATCGCTTCTTGCAAAACACGATAGAACAGTTCAGATATAGTGAGCGGCCATTTTTTATATGTGAGCTGATTGGTATAAAAGTGAAGCTCAAGCTCTCCAGTCATTTCTCCTTGTTTCACTAAGCTGCGGAGTCCTGCAAGACCAAGTCCTGCATCATCTGACGCCATATGATGAACAACGGAACGGACCTCTGTGAGACAGTTTTTAGAAATGGAGATCAGTTCATCAAATGTTTGAGCCATCTGTTCAGGTTTTTCTTGTTTTAAGCGGTAGGGCAGAGATTGAAGCTGCACAATCATAGACGTTAATTGGTGGCCGATGCTGTCATGCAAATCCCGTGCAATTCTGCTTCGCTCTTCCAGCACAGCAAATTGCAATGACTGAACCGTCGCTTCTTCCAGTTCGATATGAGCCTGTTTCAATTTCTCATGTGCGTCTGACAATTCACGGTGAACCAGCTGAAGTTCTCCGAAGTGTTCTTCCTTTAATTCTTGTTCCCGCCGTCGCATTCTAGAGATCAAGACAATGGTATACACAAGCAGCTGGAATAATGGAAGGGTGATGACCATGCTCCAAGAAAGGCCATTCACGTAGTAACTTACACCACTGGTGAGAAAGATCAGTCCGAATAAATAGGGATGATGTGCCTCTGAAAAACGAAAAGCAATAAAACCAATCATAAAAAAGGTGAGCCCGATACTGTCTTGCAGATGTCCTGTGACGATCCAAAGGAGATGTGTCAGTATCCACATCAAGAAAAGCATGGAAAATTGCTTTTTAGGTGCCAGCTTGTTTTTTGGAAAAAGACAAAGAAGAAACACCAAATAGGCGAAGGTGCGAAACACCAATTCGCCTATAGAAAGTGGCTCGTACATTTGAATATACATATACGTCAACACAAGACCTAACACTACTTTTCGTCTCATTTGACCTAAAAGCTCGAGTGGCTTCTGAAGATTCATGTGTAAAACTCCTGTCTGTCAGTTAAATGGCTGCAGATGCTTTGAGGGCCATATATTTTTTAAAAAGGATGAACCGCAATCCAATCATGCTTCCGACTGGCAGTAATGTCAGGCCATTTGCGAAGATCATCAGCGAATGACCGCCGTCTTGAACAAATGAGCCAACTGCCATACGTATCAGGATAACCCCAATGAAAAAAAGGGTTCCAGAGAGAGAGCTTGCGGCAGTAATACGCCCTGACTGACGATCAAATGTTACTTTATATAGTGTACCTCTCCATAGCCCGATTGCAAAACCTACAAGTACAAAGACTGCCATTACGAGCAGGCCCGTAGCAGTGATTTGCACATGCTGCATGAATGAATAAGAAAGAACGGCTAATAAAATCATCGGACCTATCAGAAGTTTGATTGGACGAACTTCTTTTTCCTTGCCTGACCTTAAAAGTAGAATGACGATGATGATCACAATTTGAATGGTCATGTGAAGAACCTCTTTTCGTTTAAGTATATCTTCATCATACGAATCTTTTTCTTTCAAAGCGTCCACCTCCAGATTGATTTTCAGAGAGCAGAATACTTGAATGTTGAAAATGATTCATGGGAAAATAAGGATGATTAAGCAGATAAGGGAGATGAGCTTTTGAAAAAAGTAACGCTTGGACGAACTGATTTACAGGTGAATCCGATAGGGCTTGGAACAAATGCAGTAGGTGGCCATAATTTATTCCCGAATCTGAGTGAAGATGCAGGGCGGGAGCTAGTAGAAACTGCTCTTGATCATGGTGTCAATTTCTTAGATTCTGCTTTTATTTATGGGCTGGGCCGTTCAGAAGAATTGATTGGCGAGATCATTGCCAAAAGAGGCGGCAGAAAAGAACTGGTTCTTGCGACAAAAGGGGCTCATAAAGAAGTAAACGGGCAAATCGAACTGGACAATAGCCGTGATTTCTTAAGACAGCAGGTCGAAGACAGCCTGAAGAGGTTGCAAACCGATTATATTGATTTGTACTATATGCATTTCCCAGACGGCCGCACGCCGCTGGATGAAGTGGCCGGTACTTTAAAGGAATTGAAGGATGAGGGGAAAATCCGGGCAATTGGGGCATCAAACCTTGATTTTGAACAGCTTCAAACCTTTAATCGAGATGGATACCTAGACGTGCTTCAATCAGAGTATTCTCTGCTGAAACGTCAGGCCGAGCAAGACCTTCTCCCATACTGCGTGGAGCATGGGATTTCCTTTATCCCTTATTTTCCATTGGCGTCAGGCCTATTGACTGGGAAGTTTACAAAGGATGCGACATTTGATGATATTCGAGCAAAGGACCCGCTTTTCCAAGGTGATGCTTTCCTTCAAAACCTCGAAAAAGTAGACAAACTGAAGGCCATTGCGCAATCAAAACACGCCGAAACAGCCCATGTAGCGCTGGCGTGGCTGTTGGCGCAGGATGGCATTGATGCCATTATTCCTGGTGCAAAACGAGCCGAGCAAGTCTTACAAAACTTGAAAACAAACGATGTTCAATTAACAAAAGAAGAAATCAACGAAATCGATCAGATCTTTTCATAATATAAAAAATAAGGTGCCAAGTAGCACCTTATTTTTTATGCCATTGTGAGAGGAATCTTGATCACGAGCCTCAGGTTTGGAGAACGATACGTAAAATCAAGCGTGCCGTCTGCCTTTTCAACAAGCTGATGAATGATATAAGTACCCATACCTTGATGATCACCGCCTTTTGTCGAGCGGCCAAACGTCTTGAACAGATGATCTAATACGTGTTTTTCCATTCCCTTAGTACTGTTTTCACAATGAATCAAAAAGAGCCCGCTCCGGATGGAAGTCGTGATCGAGATGCTTCCCTCGTTCCCAGCTTGCTTCGCTTCAATGGCGGCATCTAATGCGTTATCAAGCAGGTTGCCAGTAAAACTCACCTGATCCGCCTTAGAAAAAGGAAGAGAAGAAAAGGGTGCTTGAAGATCTAGTGAAAGGGCAATGTCCTCTTTTTCAGCCCGCTGGAAAAAGGAATGAAGGATGGAGGCCAAATAAGCATTTTCCCCTTTGATCCAAGGGAAATGTTTCACGTATTGCTGAATCAAATCTTTAATTTCATGCTCGTCATTCGATGCGGAAAAGGCATTTAAATGTCTAGCTGTTTCATGGTGTTTACTTCGCAGCTCAAGCAGCAAGTCATTGGTCCTCGACTCAGCATGAATCAGCTCTTGAAGCCGTCCATTTAATCGTTGCTCCGTTTGCATCACCTTGAAGGAAAGGAGATCGGCTGTCAAAATGATGATGACAGTTAAAAGATGGCTTAGTCCATTTCCGTGCGTGAGAAAAAGTGAAATGCCTGAACAGGTGATGAGCACAAAAGCGCCTAATATCATGTAACCATTCATACCTAGCCAAAACCTTTTGTAAATGAAAAAGGTGTAAAGGCACAAGATGCAAAAGGTCAGAAGCCACACCATGCTTGATGACAAAGGCAGAACAGCTTTAGCAGCAGCTTGAACTGCAAGACCGAGCCAGATGAGCGTATATATGCGAAATCCAAGATAGAAAGCGTTCACGTTCGTTCTCCTTAAAAGTAGTATTTCTTAAAGTATTCTAATTGCTGCTTGGTCATCATGGCTTTTTTATCAGTCCCTTCAAAAGACACGATAAATGAATTTTTGGCATACGCCGAAAAGTTCTTAATGTAATGAATATTGATGATAAACGAGCGGTGGGAGCGGATAAAGTCTTTCTCAGCTAAATCACCTTTTAACTCGTTGAGAGTTTGGTATGTTTGAATATCTCCTGTTGTTGTGACAATGGTCGTCGACCTGCCAGTACGTTCAACAAAGATGACATCCTTTTTTTGCAGTACATGGATATCTGATTGCTGCTTGATGAGAAGCCGTCCGTGAATGCTTTTCTCCTGCTTGGTGGACATGTAGCGCTCTAAGGATTTGGCGATTCGATCAGCTTGATAAGGCTTCATAATATAATCATGGACATTCAAATCAAAGGCATGGACAGCATACCCACTGTTTCCCGTCACAAATACAACATCCACATTCAGTGCATGGGAGTGAATAAGGTCTGCTAATTCATAGCCAGACATGCCAGGCATCTCAATGTCTGCAAACAATAGATCAATGTCGCCCTGTTTGACCTTCTCATATGCCTCCTCCGCTGACTGCGTCACAAAAACGATGTCAACGGCATCCATTCTGCCGACAATGGCATGCAGCTTTTCTAAATCCACTCGGTAATCATCGACAAGACCTACTTTTATCATAAAAATCACCTATGACTCTTCTTATTATTTGTCTATTTTACCATTTGTTTTTTAAAATGGATCATTTCAAGACAGAAAAAGGACGTTTCGCGACATTTTTATGTCAGACAGGCGGTATTTTTTCTATCATAGACGTAGATAGTCGAAAGGGGCGAACCAAATGATTACTCTCAGCGATTGTAGTTGCTGGTTTACAGATAAGAAAAAAGTCGTAAAGGCGATGAAACATATGACATTCTCAGTGAAGGAAGGAGAAGTCGTCGGCATCTTAGGAGAAAATGGAGCGGGGAAAACCACATTATTACGCGCCGTTGCGACATTATTGGAGCCTACTCATGGAACAGTCAATGTTGCAGGCTTTGATACAGTCAAAGAAGCAACTGAAGTGAAGAAGCGAATTGGGGTCTTATTTGGCGGCGAGACGGGACTTTATGACCGTTTGACGGCTCGTGAAAACCTTGAATACTTTGGGAAATTATATGGCTTAGATCAGCATGAAATCAAAGCAAGAATTGAGGATTTGGCAAAGCGATTCGGGATGAGGCAGTACATGGATCGCAAGGTAAAAGGATTTTCAAGAGGGATGAAGCAAAAGGTGGCGATTGCCAGAACATTGATTCATGACCCTGACATTATTTTGTTTGACGAACCGACAACAGGTTTAGATATCACATCGAGTAATATTTTCAGAGAGTTTATTCATCAGTTGAAACAGCAAAATAAAACGATTCTATTTTCAAGCCACATCATGGAAGAAGTCAGCCTGCTTTGTGACAGTGTCATGATGATACATCAAGGGGAGCTCGTGTACAAAGGAACGCTTCCAGAATTATATGCACAGGAACAAAGTGAAGACTTGAATTACATCTTTATGTCGAAGCTCGCAAGGGGGAATGCATAATGTGGAAAACCGTCTTTTTAAAAGAAATGACAGATTCGCTCAGAGACAGGAAAACGTTGCTCTTAACAGTGTTGATCCCTCTTTTGACGATGCTCGGACTCGTGTTTTTCTACGAAAGCATGATCGCTGATCCAGGCGATAAAACGTATACAGTCGCAATCAATGAAAAGCTTCCATCCGATATGAATGACATGATCAAAGAAGTGAAAAACCTGAAACTTGAAACATTTGATGACCCGCAGCAAGCCGTTAAAGACGGTGAGGCAAATGCTTATCTAGAAATACCAAAAGATGCAGGTGATATGCTTCAGCATCAAACATCGTTTGCCATTAAAGTCCATGGGTATCCAACAGATGATGATTCCGTGATTGCGGTTCAAATGCTGCAATCATTGCTGGAGCAATATCAAAATCAAGTCGTAGAAAAGCGTTTGGCACAGGATCAGATCAAATCGTCAGTGATTCATCCGTTTGAGGTGCAATCGGTTGATGTGCAAGAAGGAGAGGACGGAGATGGTGAAAACGGGGTGACCACCATGCTGCTGTCGATTCTTCTTCCTATGATTTTAGTGACCTCTGTGATCTCAGGTGCTTTGCCAGCTGCGCTTGATATCGTAGCAGGTGAAAAGGATAGAAAGTCAATTGAAGCTTTATTCCTGACACCGGCCAGCAGACTTCAGCTTTTAATTGGAAAATGGCTAGCTGTTTCTATGTTTGGTATATTAAGTGGCATTGTGGCGATTGGCATGCTGCTGCTCTCTACATTGCTCTTTACAGAAAAACTGAAACAAGCGCTGAACTTCGGGGATCAAGTGTGGAGCATCATCGGCGTTATGTTAGCGGCATTAATTATTTTCTCATTTATGGTATCCATGATTGAACTGCTGCTCAGTGTCGTTTCAAGCTCAGTGAAAGAAGCACAATCGTACATGTCCATGATCATTACACTAGGTGTGATTCCGATGTTTTTCACCATGAGAGCAGGCGCTACGCAGCTAGATACGTATTACTTTGCGATCCCATTCCTTAATATTCACGCACTATGCAAGCAATTGATGTTTGGCATCGTTGACCCGATGTCAATTGCCCTGACGCTCGGCTCCTCGGCGCTGACAGTGATGATTTTGTTTGTCATCGTGAGAAGTTTGTTTATGAAAGAGAAATGGATGCTTGCGAAATAGAAAGAACATTTCATTGATAGAAATGAAGAACTTGTAGATTTTTTCTACAAGTTTTTTGTTTTGTATGTTTAAGTGAGTGATAAAAAAGGGCTGATAGAATTGAGAAATGCAATTGATAGAGCTTTAGGTTCTGTTGCACATTTATTCCAATCTGACTATGAAGGCGATGAAACTTATATTGCTTTAGTAGACGATGAGCAAAGGTTCGAGAAATTAATCACTCCTTATGTAGAGGAATACATACAAGAAGATGATGCAGTTGATCCGATTGACATCATAAAAGGATATGATGCTGAAAAGGGGAATTCATCTTCATAGTATGTTGTATCCTTTTGTCAGTATACGCCTTACAATAAGGAGGTGCGAAAATTGCACGCAGCTTTCAGTTATGGAATCACCTGTTTCATCGCTTTTCTACTAATCATTTTTGTTCTCACCCATAAAAAACTAGAAAAAAAACTAGATCTCACAATTTTGATCGTAGTAGCCACCACATTATTGATGGTGAATGTCTTGTGGGTGTGGGTCACCATTTTCTTCCTTACTTGTTTGTATGTCGGAATCAAATATAGACATCAATCAAAAAAAGACTAAAGAAAACCCCCGGAAACCGGGGGTTTTTCTTTAGTTCTTGATGAACTTTTCAACCAACGAGCTTGTTTTGTAGTCGTTCAAATCAAGTTTCCATTGGTCGATATCGTTTTTCTTCATGTTCACTTCTACAGTTTCTTCAGAAGATGATGGTCCTAATTTTTTAAATTCATCTGGATAGATAGAAAGTAGATATTTCTGTGCATCATCATAAGATGCTGTACGGTTTTTGCTGTAGAATTCAGTTGCTTTTTCTTTTAAACGATCGACAAGCGGGCTTGCATCAATTGGTGTAAGTGTCACAGTCACGACAGCTTTATCACCGCTGATTGATTTTGTTTTCGTTGATACTTTTGATTTTTCAGCTAATGTTTCTTTTACAGATTTTAGAAGCTTATCAAGGTTTTCGTCTTTTGCTGAGCTAGATGAAATACCAGAAGAAGAAATGTAGCCTTGTTTGAATGATTTATCAAATTCGTTTACGACAGTTGATTTGTTATCACCTGTTAGTTTTTCGAAATCGTCATTTTTCTTGCCAAAAATCATGACATCAATATAAGAAGAAAGGGCTTTTGCAGACGCTTGAAGTGTATCTGCCTTTTTCATCAAGTCTTTTCCTTTAATATCGAATTCTAGTGTTTTGTCATCTTTTTTCGATCCAGTACCAGGCTCTGTGTAGACAAGTTGATAGTCTTTTTCTTTATCAACTACATAGAAAAGACCACCTTTTGATACTTTACCTGCATTTAGAGAGCTTGAAGATAATACTTCGTTGTAGTCATCAGGAGAGATGGTAGACACCTGAGCGTCATCTTGGTAAAGCGTAAAGTTGCTTTTATCCACATTCAATGGTTCTTTGCTGATGTTTTTTACAGATACATTCACTTTTAGGACATATTGATCATCCTGAACAGATGTATCGTATTGAGGTGGTAAAGTGTACTCAGCACTTTCTACTTTTACTTCAGCTGCATCAAGGGATTTTTTTGTATCGCTTTCTTTCGCAGCAGTTTTGTCTTTTCCACCACTACAAGCAGCAGCGACAACAGTTACACACAAAATCAGAAGAAACAGGGATAATTTCTTTTTAAACATGAGATGTTTTCCTCCTCGGGTTTTATGGTGAATTTCATTGGAAAGCTTTAGTTCATATCGTTCTTTTTGCACAAAAAGAAAAATACTGTATGTTTTTTACTGTAGAATGAAGCGAAAGTACTGTCAATACCTCAGTGCGTTCGAAAGGTTCATCCACTTCAAGTAGTAAAAATGACACTATGTTGAGAGGAGAAATGTGTATTTTATTGTTTGAAATCTCCTGTAAAAACTCAACATTTTATATTTTAAGGTTTTGAGTCGGATTATTGAATAGGTTCAAATGACTGTTTTTGAAGAAGATGTAGCAAATAGAAGGATTTTTATGACTTGTAAATGAGTCGTTAGTAATGAATATTTTTTCCTGTGATGTGTATGATCACTAGGTTTGTGTGTTGTTGACATAGAGACACTTGTCCAGCGAAATGTTGAGGTATTTAGACAGGCTCTCGACACGGAATGTGTCTTTTCCCTTCAAAATGGCAGTCATCTACACAGAAACCCTACATAAAATAAAAGAGAAATGAATGGGAGGTGGATGTATGGCAGTGGTAAGAGCGACAAGCTCTGATATTGATTTAATGGCCAGACTGCTGAGAGCCGAAGCGGAAGGTGAAGGGAAACAAGGGATGCTGCTTGTAGGAAATGTAGGCATCAATCGTTTGCGTGCCAACTGTTCTGACTTTAAAGGGCTGCGTACGATTCCACAAATGATTTATCAGGAGCATGCGTTTGAGGCAGTCACGCATGGCTATTTTTATCAGCGAGCACGAGAAAGTGAAAAGACACTTGCACGGAGGAACATTAATGGTGAACGATTTTGGCCTGCGAAATTCAGTCTTTGGTATTTCAAACCGCCTGGAAATTGTCCATCCACTTGGTACAATCAGCCGTTTGTGGCAAGGTATAAGTCACATTGCTTTTACCAGCCCACAGCTGAAACATGTGAGAATGTTTATAACACCTTTTAGCTTGATGAACAGCACAATCCTTTGTATTCAAGAGGATTGTGTTTTTCTTTTTTTCAAAATGGGTAACCATTGTGTATCAACAAGATGAAGCACGTGATTGGAGGAAATGAAGATGTATCAAGATTTAAAAGGGAAAACAGCCATTGTGACAGGTTCTTCTAAAGGGATTGGACAAGCCATCGCCTTGAGGTTTGGACAAGAACAAATGAACGTGGTTGTGAATTATAAAGGTGATGAAGAGGGTGCTGAAGAAACAGTACAAGCCATTCAACAGCATGGAGGTAGGGCGGTGAAAGTACACGCAGATGTCTCCAAAGAGGAAGGGATTCAGGCGTTAATGGATGCCGCGCTGGAGAATTTTAACGCACTAGATGTGTTCGTCAATAATTCGGGATTTAATGGTGAAGAAGCAATGCCGCATGAAATGACGTTGGAACAATGGCAAAAGGTCATTGATGTGAATATCACAGGCTCATTTTTAGGAGCAAAGGCAGCAATCGCCTATATGATGGAGCATGATGTGAAAGGATCAATCTTGAATATATCCAGTGTCCATCAAGAGATCCCGCGTCCGTTCAATGTTCATTACTCTACTTCTAAAGGAGGAATGAATATGATGACGAAGACGCTGGCTCTTGATTATGCCGAAGCGGGTATTCGGGTCAATGCGATTGCACCAGGTACAATGGCAACGGAATCAAATGACGACCTTCAAGATGAACAGAAAAAACAAAAGCAGCTTGAGAAAATTCCAATGAGAACGTTTGGCGATCCAAAGGAGATTGGATCCGCCGCTGCATTTCTCGTATCGAAAGAAGCGGCCTATATTACAGGTACTACATTATTTGTTGATGGAGGAATGACACTTTATCCATCTCAATTAAATGATGAATAATAGAAAAACATCCGCCCCATTAGCCGGCGGATGTTTTTTCTTTGTAGCGGTGTGCTGACTTTGCTGGTTTGCCGAGCAGCATAGGATACTTGCTCAAGAAAGAGATACATGGCACCATGAGCAGCAATGTACCGATCGTATAAAAGAGCGTCCAAGAAAGCTGCGTTGTATCAGAGATATTGATGCCTAGTCCGTAATAAACAAATGCCTTCATGATATCGATACCGGCAAATTGCAGGACGAGAATCACAATGGAATGACGTCCGAGATACGTCAATATCGTGGACGTTTTCAATTTGAAGCTTAAATAAATAACAGCAGCTGAACCGAGCAGTGCACAAGCATAAAAAATGAATAGATCCCCATAGTCATTGACCCGCATATCAATTCGTGAATTAAAGCTTTGCATATATGCAGTCAGTACAAGCAGACCTGTACATAACAGAAGGGTAGGATCTGTTTTTAATTCCACAAACCATTGTTTTGCTAAAAATCCGATTGAATAAAACACAACAGCCGTTAACGCAACGTTGGCATTCCAAGGGAGACTCTGGTTTAACAATAGCGTGGAAGCATATCCGGCTCCGCCGCAAAGGACGGTCAGTAAAATCAATACAGCTGGTTTTCCTTTTGTCAGACGATGCATTAAGAAAAACAACATTTCCACTAAAAAGAGCGTCGTTAAAAACCAGATGGCTGGGTTATGCGTCAGTCTTGCTTCATCGGCATTTGAAATGAAAATTCCCGTAAATGGAACGAAGGGATCAATATCTGTTTGCCCCTTAAAGGCGAAAAATCGGGTCACCGTGAACCAGAAAACGTACGTAATAATGGAGAAATAGAGATAAGGTAAGAGCAAGCTTTTTGCTTTTTTCTGTATAAATGACATAGCAGGTTGTGAGGATGATCGAAACATCATACCTGATAGTAAAAAGAAGAGTGGCATATGAAAAGAATATATAAATTGCTTGAATGAATCAGGAATGGGTACATGTGCCATAACGACGAGCAGAATGCCGATTCCTTTAGCCGCATCCACCCAGTCGAGTCGCTTATTCAAGGCCAGTCATCTCCTTCCTTCTCAGCATTGTAAACCGTTACTTCATATGTACCTCTACTATATAAAAGGTACACCTACCATGCGTTTACAGTTCGCTAACGATTAGAAGACACATTTGCGATCAGATGACAGAAGGAAGCTTTTTGACATCTCGATGTTACATTTCCCATTTTTTATGACAATGTAAAAAAGAAGCCAATGAAAGATTGGCTTCAAAATAGTTCTGCGATTCGTTCAAAGGAACGCTGTTTTTCCATTGGATCAAATGAATTGTTTAATATCATCATCTCGTCCGTTTGATAGCGGTCCATTAAGATTTGCAGCTGTTCTTTCACTGTTTGCTTTGAGCCAACAATCATTCGCTGGCGGTTTTGTAACACTTTTTTCTTTTCTTGCTCAGTGTAATGATAGTTCTCTGCTTCTTCTATAGAAGGAACGCGGCTGTCCAGCCCTTTTTCAACCCGAAGTAGCCATAAATCTGTACTGGTGGCAATGCGGCTTGCTTCCTCGTCTGTGTCTGCGCAGATCACAAAGACAGCAAACATAGACTGAGGCTGACGTGAGAAAACGGATGGAGAAAAGTGTGACCGATACGCTTCAAAAGCTTGCCGGCCTCGTGCAGGATGAATAAAATGTCCGAAAATATAGTTGATTCCAAGTGATGCCGCCTGGATGGCACTGTTTTCCCCGAGTCCAAGCAGCCAGACTGGCGGATAAGAATCAACGAGCGGAGCCGCTTTCACTCCTGCATGCCGATGACCAGAAGGCAGGCTGTCAGATAAGTAAAAAAGAAGGTCCTCCAGCTGGCGGTCAAATTGAGATAGTTCTTTCTTCACGCCGTCTGTCAAAGCGAGTCTCGTCCGTTCAATTCCGCCTGGGGATTTACCAACCCCGATCTCAATCCGCCCAGGGTAAAGGGCTTCAAGCTGGCGGGTGACTTCTGCTACTTTAAAAGGGCTGTACTGCGGGAGTAAAATCCCCCCAGAGCCTGTGCGCAAAGTCGATGTGTGTGAAGCAATATGTGCCATTAATATTTCAGGCGCTGTACTCGCGAGTCCTCTCGTGCTGTGGTGTTCAGCAAACCAATATCGCTCATACCCCAGTGTTTCCGCAAGCTTGGCCAGCTCTGTCGTATGAACCAATGTTTCTTGTGCGGATTGGCCTTTAGGGATGGCGACTTGATCTAATATATGAAGTGATGGCATCATCAACACCCTTTCATCAATACGTTGAATTCTATTCATAAGTATAAAGAAAGTCATGAACGGAAGGAAATGAAAGGGTTTATCACAGCTATGTACATGAATTTTCTATATCAACATATGAAGTGGATGCGCGCCCTGTTTTTAAGCGAGAGGCTGTGTAACGGGAACATTCGACAATGTTTCACATGAAACACTTCTTTTACGACATGAATCATTTTTGTCATGGATCTTTCTTTAAAAAAATATCATCATATTGAAACCTCTTTTATACATAGATCGTATATACTAGTAAATAGAAAAAAGAGTAAGAGGCTCCAATGTCATTTCATGAATTTTGTCGAATTTTCATGTATGATGATTTTAATAGGGTCCATCGCTTAATAAATAGATTTTTATTATGCTGGAGGAGTGATTGATTTGGCGATTACATTAGAAAAAGGTCAACGTATTGATTTAACAAAAGGAAAAGCAGGACTAACCAATATTCTAGTTGGACTTGGCTGGGACCCTGTGTCACAAGGCGGCGGTTTTTTTGGAAAGCTGTTTGGCGGCGGAGGCGGCGCTGATATTGATTGTGACGCTTCAGTGCTGATGCTGAAAAATGATAAGTTTGTTGAAAATAAAGATTTGATTTACTTTGGTAACTTGAAAAGCAAATGCGGAAGTGTTGAGCATACAGGTGACAACCTGACAGGTGAAGGAGACGGAGATGATGAACAAGTCCTCGTCAACTTAAGCAAGGTGCCAGGCAATGTGAATAAATTGGTGTTCGTTGTGAACATTTATGATGCACTTAGAAGAAACCAACACTTTGGTATGATTCAAAATGCTTACATCCGAATTGTTGACCGTTCAAACAATCAAGAATTAGTGAAATATAATTTGAAAGATGAATATGCAGGTAAAACATCATTAATCGTTGGAGAGCTTTATCGCCACGAGAATGAGTGGAAGTTTGTAGCTGTAGGAAATGGTACAAACGATGCGAAGCTTGCCGATATTACGAGAAACTACATTTAATTAGAAGGGAGAGGTTCCTAGTGGGAATTTCTTTAGCGAAAGGTCAAAAAATTGATTTAACAAAAACGAATCCAGGTTTAACAAAAGTAGTCGTAGGTCTTGGCTGGGATGTAAACAAGTATGATGGCGGACATGACTTTGATCTAGACGCAAGCGTATTCCTTTTAGATGCAGCAGGGAAAGCAAACTCTCCATCTGACTTTGTCTTCTACAATCAAACAACTGGCGGTGGCGGAAGTATCGTACATACAGGCGATAACCGTACAGGTGAAGGAGACGGAGATGACGAGCAGGTCAATGTTGATCTTTCAACTGTACCAGCAAGTATTGAGAAAATCTCCTTCGTCATTACAATCCATGATGCAGAAGCACGCAGCCAAAACTTTGGACAGGTGTCTAACGCTTACGTCCGCATTTTAAATGCGGCATCAAATGAAGAGCTCATTCGCTATGATTTGGCAGAAGACTTTTCAATTGAAACAGCGATTATTGTAGGTGAATTATACCGTCATGGCGGAGAGTGGAAATTCTCAGCTGTTGGATCAGGCTATCAAGGCGGACTTGCCCGCATTGCAACAGACTTCGGCTTAGATATCGGGTAACGCCCGTTTTCATATTTTCAGAAGATAGGAGAGATACGAATATGGCGATTCAGCTTTCAAAAGGACAACGTGTCGATTTAACGAAAACCAACCCAGGGCTGACAAAAGTGATGATCGGACTTGGCTGGGATACGAATAAATATTCAGGCGGAGCCGAATTTGATTTGGACGCTTCGGCTTTCTTAGTAGATGCAAACAATCGTTGTCAACAAGATACAGACTTTGTGTTCTATAATAATCTGCAGCATCCAAGCGGCAGTGTCACTCACACCGGTGATAACCGTACGGGTGAAGGAGATGGTGATGACGAGCAAATTCTCGTTGATTTCTCGAAAATTCCTGCTAACATTGATCGTATCGGAATTACAGTTACGATTCATGATGCAGAGGCACGCAGCCAGAATTTTGGACAAGTCTCTAATGCATTTGTTCGTGTTGTAAATGAAGAGGGCGGGGAAGAATTGATTCGTTTTGATTTAGGGGAAGACTTCTCAATTGAAACAGCTGTCGTTGTATGCGAACTATACAGACACGGCAGCGATTGGAAGTTTAACGCAATCGGAAGCGGATTCTCTGGCGGACTTGCAGCTCTTTGTCAAAATTATGGGTTAGAAGTGTAAAGAGAAGAAACAACTTCATTCAAGAGGCGCTGCCAATGACTCATATGAGGGTATTTTCCAAAGTGAGAAAGAAACAGCGATCAAGAATAACAGCAGGCGAAAGCCTGCTGATGCTTCTACACTTATAGGAGGAAAACCAGTTGGACATTTTGAAACATATGTTGGACACGTATGCCTCGTTTTTTGATTGGCATATGTGGGCAGAGGTATTAACAAACCCTGTCTCTTGGGGGCTTATTGGGACCCTTGTCGTGCTTGAAGGTTTGTTGTCAGCGGATAATGCACTTGTATTAGCTGTTATGGTGAAACATTTACCTGAAAAGCAGCGTAAAAAGGCATTAACCTACGGATTAATTGGCGCTTATTTCTTCCGTTTTCTATTTATTGGCGTAGGGATGCTGCTTATTAAGTTTTGGTGGATTAAGGTACTAGGCGCTGCATACTTAGCTTGGTTGGTCATTAAGCACTTCTGGTTAGGTGACGGAGATGACGAAGCGAAGGAATTGAAAAAAGAAGGCTGGATGATTCGTGTATTTGGCGTCTTCTGGGCAACTGTTATTTCTGTAGAAATTATGGACCTTGCCTTCTCGGTAGACAGTATTCTTGCTGCATTCGCTGTATCTGAGGAAGTATGGATTCTTCTTTTAGGTGGAATGCTTGGAATTCTCATGATGCGTACAGTGGCACAATTATTCCTTGTGCTCATCGACCGTATACCAGAGCTTGAGAATACGGCATTTATTCTCATTGGAATTATTGCCATCAAAATGGGCTTAAGTGCTGCTCATATTGAAATCCCGCATCTTGCATTCTTTGCGATTATTATCCTAGCGTTTATCGGAACGTTTATTGTTCATAAAATCAATAAGAAGAAGCATCAAGGTGTAACAAACGAAGCTGCGGCTTCAAAAGAAGAATAGGACGATCAAAAAGGAATGGAGTTGACTAGCGGCTCCATCCTTTTTTGAATCATCAAGTCATTACAACAGGAGGTGGCACTGCATGCGATATTTTCGTTTTTTATCAGAGACGAGGCAGCACGATATTTTTTTAAAGCGGCCGGCGGCAGTTCATTCATTGACGCCAAGGCATGTACTTGCGCATGCATTAGGTGCTACTTTGTATATGCCTGCGACAAGACAGGATGTAGCAGACATGCTGCTTTCGCAGAAATATGAAGCGCTTTGCTCTGTTGTGTTTTGCTTGGAGGACGCCATTGGTGATCAGGAAGTGGACATGGCTGAACAGAATATAGTGGCACAATTGACCTGCCTTTCTGAGACAATTCATCACTCTCCAGAAATGGCTGAGCATTTGCCGCTTTTATTTATTCGGGTTCGTTCGCCCAAACAGCTGCTCAAAATGGCAGATTTGCTCGGTCCCTCTCTTCATTTACTGACTGGTTTTGTGTTTCCAAAGTGCTCCGTTCACAATGCAAAGGAATATGTGAACAGTTTGAAACAGGCTTCAGCACAAACTCAGAAAACACTATACGGAATGCCCATTTTAGAAACACCAGATTTACTAGAAAAAGAAACGAGATATCAGGTGTTGTCTGAGTTAAAGCAGATCATGCTGAATGATGAGGAATATATTTTGAATATTCGCATTGGGGCAACGGATCTGTGTGGATTATACGGCATTCGCCGTGATCGCGAGACCACTATTTATGAGATCAGAGTCATTGCTGAGTTGATCACAGATATCATCAATTATTTTGGTCGTTCTTTTGTGATATCAGGAGCTGTATGGGAGCATTTTGGACCGGCACGAAAAGAACAAAATCTATTCATCCGTGCAATTTCTAAGAGCGGTGAGTCTTCCTCATCTGAACTCGATCATATGCAAGGTCTGCTCAAAGAGACAAGGCTGGATGTGGTAAACGGTATTCATGGCAAGACAGTCATCCATCCAACGCATCTCAAGCCAGTTCAAAGCATGTACGTTGTCACAAAGGAAGAGTACATGGATGCATTAAGTATTTTAGAGCATGCAGATGGTACAGTCGGCGTGATGAAGAGTACCTTCTCTAATAAAATGAACGAAACGAAGCCGCACTATCGCTGGGCGGAAAACATTTTAATGAAGTCAGACATTTACGGGGTGTTTCATGAAAATAGAAGCTATATCGACATACTCACAGAATCAGAAGCCGCATACGCTGAACATCTTGGAACATATGGAGGTGGAGCTTAACCTCAAAGAGGGTACGCTTCAGCTTGAAAAAGAACATCTTTTTGACATGGCGGCACGGGTGAACAAAAAGAGAGCCTTTTTATTTGTTAGTAAGGTGCTCGGGAAACATATGCCTGTTCACCCGTTGAAGCCACTCCTCGTCTCAGGTCTTTTGGCAATGGCTTATGCAAAAGAACAAACAGGCAAGACGCCCCCGCATCAAGACGATATAGTAGAAGCACTAAAAACGAATGATCATGTTAAGTTAACTGAAGCCTATGCTGCGCTCAAAAAAGAGAAGCTTTCGGCGGTAAACGAGCCGATTGTGATCGGCTTTGCTGAAACGGCAACTGCGCTTGGTCACGGTGTGTATGACGTCATAGAAGGAGCATCTTACATTCATACGACACGTGAACAGCTGTTGGATCTTGATCCTTCACTCGTATTTGAAGAGGAACATTCTCATGCGACAGATCAGCTTTGCTACGCAGACGACGCCTTACTTCGGACGGATCGCCCGATTGTGCTAGTAGATGATGAGGTCACGACAGGTCGGACAAATATGAACATCATTCGGGATCTGCACGCAAAGCACCCTAGATCCTCTTATACGATTCTATCCATTTTAGATTGGAGAACAGAGGAGCACGAGGAAGCGATGCTTCAGCTTCAAGAGGAGCTAGGGGTAAATATCACATCATTATCTTTATTAAAAGGGCAGATGATGTTTCGGGGGACAACGCTGGATGAGCCTGCTTATTCGTATGAAATTGCTGCGCAAGTGAAAAGACCTGAACTCTCTTTTCATTCTCTTCAATCCTTCTTTAAGCAAGTGCCATATTCACTTTCAAATGCAGTCAATCCGGCGGGGCATTCGCCGTATATCCATGAAACAGGTCGTTTCGGTTTAAGCGCAGCGGACACGGACGCCATTGATCAAGCAGCTGCTGAGGCTGGGCTGAAGCTTCAGCGAGAACGAAAAGGAAAACAGACACTCTGCTTAGGAACAGGAGAATTGATGTATGTGCCGATGAGACTTGCAGCTCATATGGGCGAAGGTGTCCTTTTTCATTCGACGACAAGAAGTCCGATTCATCCGGTTGAAAAGGAAGGGTACGCCGTTCAAAACGGATTCGCATTTTTGAGTCCAGAGGATGCCCGCATTCAGCACTACGTTTACAATATCCCTAAAGATCAGTACGATGATGTCTTTTTGTTTTTTGAGAAAAAGGTGTCTCAAGAAGCTTTGATGCCGCTGATCCACTTATTTGCTGAGCGGCATGTGAAGCATGTGCATATTGTGACTTTATCAGATGAGGTGAAGGTGAATGGCTAACGTGTATACAAAGATGGGAAGCTATCCAGAGCAGGACGTAACCTTCTTACTCAAGGATTTATCGTCGATTGAGATGGAGAAAAGTACAGAAGAGCGGGAGCGCTCTATTCAGAGCGGTGCCCATTACTCAGAAATGCTGCCAATTGAATATAAGCCGACGGCATCTTATATGGACTTATTCTATCAATCTCTTGAAGAAAGTAAGCAAAAGGTAGCGGAAGCCGTAGCGGTTGTCGCAGAACAAATTGTGAAAAAGCGAGGATTTCAAACCGTTCTTTGCAGCTTGGCACGGGCTGGGACACCAATCGGGGTGCTCATTAAACGGTATATCAGAAAGACGTATGGTCTCGATTTGCCGCATTATAGCATCTCTATTATTCGTGACCGTGGAATAGATGAAAATGCGCTACATTATATCCTCAAAGAACATCCAGGTTTTGAGATTGCCTTTATTGACGGCTGGACTGGAAAGGGTGCTATTTCTAAAGAGCTTCAAAAAGCGGTGCTTGATTTTGAACAGAAATATGGAATTCGTCTTTCGAGTGAGCTAGCTGTGCTTGCTGATCCTGGTTATTGTACGAGTGTTTACGGAACGAGAGAGGATTTCCTCATTCCAAGTGCCTGCTTGAATTCAACGGTCTCTGGCCTAGTTAGTCGAACGGTGCTAAACAACCGCTGGATCCATGCCGATGATTTCCATGGGGCCAAGTATTATGAAGAGCTCATTGATGAGGATGTCTCTAATCTGTATGTCAATACAATTGAAGAAGCATTTTCTGAACTTAAGGCAAATGTACAAGAGAAAGCAGAGACTCTGCTCGCACAAGGAACGCCTCCTGACTGGCGGGGGATGACATCCATTGAAGCAATTGGTCAGGAGTTCAAAATAGACAATACACATTTAATTAAGCCGGGCGTCGGTGAGACGACCCGTGTGCTGCTCAGAAGAGTCCCTTGGAAAATACTCATTCAGCCTGGATCTCGGGAAAAGCTCAAGCACATTTTACTACTCGCAGAGGACAGAGGCGTGCCCGTCATTGAATATGCCAACATGTCCTACACATGCTGCGGACTCATCCGCCCGTTGGAGCAATCATCATGAAGAATATCGCATTTGCCAGTGATTTAGACCGGACACTGATATACTCACATCGAATGCTGGAGCAGTATGCATACAAGGGAGCATACGAATTAATTGAGGTGCTGGACGACCGGCCGCTTTCCTACATGTCTATTGAAACGAAAGCATCCTTACAGGCAATTCATCAAGCAGGCTGGTTTATCCCAGTGACGACAAGAACGACAGCACAATTTGAACGAATCACTCTCTTTCAGCAAGAGATCAAACCAGAGTATGCCGTCACGACAAACGGCGGCTGTATTCTTCATCACGGTAAACCGCTTGAGGAGTGGCAGGCGATTGTAGATGAGAGACTGCAAGAGTGTATGCCGGTGAGAGATATGCTGCGGGCGATCTCTGAACTTCCGGTTGCCGCTTGGGTGAAACGTACTCGAACAGCTGAGGGAAGATTTCTTTATTTAATTATGAAAGACGAGTTTCTTTCTCATATTCCGCTCGCTGAATTAAGGCTGTGGGGTGAGGAGAGAGGCTGGCAAGTTTCCCTTCAAGGCCGGAAACTGTATTTTATTCCAAAGCCGCTCAATAAGTGGGCTGCTGTTGCTTTTCTAAAAGAAAGGCTACAACTTGAATATGTATATGGTGCGGGCGACTCCTTGTTAGATGCTGATCTCATACGTCAAGCGGATAAAGGCTTCGCTCCGAGTCATGGGGAAGTCTTAGATGTTGATCTATCGCTTGAACCGACGACAGCCTCTGGCATGGCGGCGGCAGACGAAATCGCCGCTTCTGTCGCAAAGAAGATGAACACAGCAAAAAAGCCTTCGATTCGATAGCAGAAGTAGAAGGCTGAATGATATGATAGTAGTAGCTTTCGAGAAAATATAGGAGAAAGGAAGGAGCGGCGTGAGCTATAAAGAAATCAACGTAACCCAGACACGGGCGAAACAGGAAGCCTGGAAAAACCTGCTGAAAAAGCCGCTCCCTGAACGAGACGGCTACGTCAAGGACGAGCACACCTTATCCTTGCCGCGTCTCGCTGCCCGCGTCCTTGGAACTCCGCATGATGAAACCGATTATTTTATTTATTTACATGAATTATACGAAACTGACGGCATGCATATTTTAAGTGAAACCCTCAACCGGCATATTGAGCCGGAGCACTTTCAAGCGCTCCAGCGGATTCATATGATCAATCAGGAAGAAAAGGGATTGTCCGTGAATCGATTTGTGGCTTTCTTAGACGGTGAACAGCTCATTGTCCGTCATCCAAACCCAGTGATGAACCGGCATATTCGCCTTTCGTTAATCCAGGTGTTTGAACATTTCAAGCAGCTGCATGAAGGGGGATTCCAGCATCCTGATTTCCGCCGCGTGCTGCTAGATGTAGTGAAGTTTTCAAATAATCATCTAGGACCATGGCTGAAGGAAGTCAATATGGAAGAAAAAATGCCAGCTGTCATTTGGTATGGAGAGGCGAATAAAAGTCAGCTTTATTTTCTTTACTATGTCATGCTGATTGGCTGTGATGTGGTGCTGTTTCATCCAGAGGGCAAGGATCAATTTCGTGAATTAGATCCAGAAGAAAAGCTGACTTTTATTGATCAATACCCAGGGACGTCAAAGCTTGAACCGTTCCCTACTGAAAAGCCTGAGAGGAAATCAACGGTGGCGTATCGTTCGACAAGAGAGCTTGAAGAGGTACTTCACACAGAAGATTCCATGCTGTATAAGCCATGGCAATTTAGAGATCATACCCCTCATTCTATTACGCTAAAGACAACGTATGATGAGCTGTTTTTAATTGCAAAGGAACGGTCGTTTATCCGCCCGAATTTCAAAGCAGACCGTGACACCATACAGATTCCGAATCTTTTTGCGAAGATGATGGGGGTGACGAGAGACAAGCGAGAATATTGGGACCGTATCCATACGCTAATGGAGGGGAAAGAAACGAAAACGATCCGTCATTTCCCTTTCACACAAGAAGTGTCTTCGAATTATCAATTTCATTATCAGCATGCACTTTCTAAAGCAGGAGAGGTTGACCCTGGTTTGTTAATGAAAAGCAATGTGTGGCAGTTCTCGCATTTGTATGAGGGCACGCAGCGTGCGATCGCAGAGGCCATTTCTCGCATATGTCAGCATCCGAAGCTGTTAAAAGAAGGCCATGAGACCGAATTAGATGTGCGTATTTATTTATTCAAGCAACTTTTGCATATGAACCAAGATGTAATTGAACTCATTCAAACCTTTGATTATGCCCAGACTGTACCGAAAGTGATTTTATACCATACGGAATATAATGGTGAGCTGACTCGTTCTGATGCGGCTGCCCTGATTTTCCTAAATGAAATGGGTGTGGATCTCTTCGTCTATCATCCCGCCGGCTATCAGTGTATAGAGCGGTATATAGACGATCAATTATTTGATACACATTGGCTTGATGAAATGGTCATGAACCAAGAGTTTAAAGAGCCGTCCATTGTGAGAAAGTTATTTCAATCCATTAAAAACCGATAAGGAGATCAAAGCTTATGACAAATACAAACGGAAATGACATCATTTCAATTGATAAAGAGGAAATCACGATTGAAAAGGCAGACGATATTCGCGTTCAGCTGCGCAATGAACCAGAAGTCCAAAACATTGCGAGACAGATTGATGCCAAAAATCAGCTTGAACTGCTTGAATACGGAAAACAGCCGGCTGTTGAAATCTCTAAGTTTTCTGACCGTATCCTCTCTATGATGCGTTCAACAAGTGTCACAGACTCTGGAACGATGCTTACACAGCTTGGAAAGATCATGGATCGTTTTGATAAAAATGATTTTGACGAGCCTAAGGGCGGTTTGTTATCAAAAATCTTTAAACGCGGTGGCAGCATGATCGAGAAGATTTTCAGCAAATATCAAACGCTCGGTGCAGAAATTGAAAAAATCAATGTGGAAATCAGTAAATACAAAGATGAAATGACCAAATCGACGGTTACGCTTGAAGAAATGTATGAACATAACATTCAATACTATATGGAGCTTGAAAAGTATGTCGTCGCAGGGCAAATGAAGATCGAAGAATTAAAACAATTGGTTCCTTCTTATGAAGAAAAAGCGGCGGGGGGAAACCAGCTGGCACAAATGGAGCTGGATACGCTTCGTAATGGGATTCAAGCGCTTGAAGAACGTGTATATGATCTTGATATGGCACGGATGGTGGCACTTCAAACGGCACCGCAAATCCGTTTGCTGCAGCGTGGTAATACGAAATTAATCGGGAAAATTAACTCTGCCTTCATCATTACGATTCCAATTTTCAAAAATGGAATCATTCAAGCGGTAACAGCGAAGAGACAAAAGCTTGTGGCTGATTCCATGAGTGAGCTGGACAGAAGAACGAATGAAATGCTGAAACGAAATGCTGAAAATATCTCAAGTCAAAGTGTTGAGATTGCTAAATTATCAGGTCGTCCAAGCATCGACATTGAAACGATCGAATCATCCTTTAATACGATTGTACAAGGGATGAAAGAGACGAAGCAGATTGAAGAAGAAAACAAACGATTACGTGAGGACGGAACAAAACGTATGCTTGAACTTCAAGATAATATTAAGAGAGCTGCCCTAGAGTCCTAAAAAAACAGGCTGTCTGTAACGAAAGTTGCAGGCAGTTTTTTCATGAATTTGATTAAAATTTGAGAAAAAAGGTTTTTATGTGACCTTTTTCGGGTAAATCCTGTTCAGGGGCATGGTTCACCCATGAAAGAAAAAGCCCGCTACCACAAGGATTCGACTTATTTTTTAGCACAATAAGGGATTTTCAGTAAAATATTGTCTGGTGAGAGGAAATACCCCGTAAAATATGTAGTTTATGAAGCATTCTATAGGATTTACGAGTAATACGGCGTATAAACTGTAATCACCAGACCTCTATATGGAATTCATACATATTGTACGGAAATAAGCGAATTCTAAAGATTGTTCGCATCATAACGCTTATGTTACGGTTATAAAGATGCTAATTTGGAGGGAAAAAATGAATTCTGAAGAGAGAAAGATCAAAATCAAGATAAATAATGTATCTAAAATTTTCGGTAAAAATGCTAAAAAAGCATCTCAAATGCTTGAAAAAGGGAAGACAAAAAGAGAAATCCTAAAAGAGACCGGCGCAACAGTTGGTGTCAATCGAGCAAATTTTGATGTGTATGACGGCGAGATATTTGTCATCATGGGGCTATCAGGGAGCGGAAAGTCCACACTTGTGCGGCTGCTGAATAGGTTAATCGAACCAACCTCCGGCGAAATTTATATTGATGGGGATATGATAACAAATATGTCAAAGGATCAATTGCGTGAAGTCAGACGGAAAAAGATCAGCATGGTCTTCCAAAACTTCGCATTGTTCCCGCATCGTACCATTCTGGAGAATACAGAATACGGGCTTGAATTGCAAGGTGTAGAGAAGGATCAGCGCCGCTCTAAAGCGCTTGAATCTTTAAAGCTTGTTGGACTTGAAGGTTTTGAAGAGCAGTACCCAAATCAATTAAGTGGCGGTATGCAGCAGCGTGTTGGATTGGCACGTGCACTAGCTAATGATCCTGATATTTTGTTAATGGATGAAGCGTTCAGCGCACTAGATCCATTAATTCGTAAAGACATGCAGGATGAATTGCTTGAACTTCATACGTCTGTAGGAAAAACAATTATTTTCATCACGCATGATTTAGATGAAGCGCTTCGTATTGGCGACCGCATTGTCCTCATGAAAGACGGGAATATCGTTCAAATCGGAACACCAGAAGAAATTCTGATGAACCCATCGAACGAGTATGTTGAACGTTTCGTTGAAGATGTAGACCTTTCTAAAGTATTAACCGCTGGTCATATTATGAAACGTGCAGAAACAGTTCAGATTGATAAAGGGGCACGTGTTGCGCTCACACTCATGAAGAACCTTGGTATTTCGTCTATCTATGCAGTAGATAAGAAAAAGCATTTATTAGGTGTTATTTCTGCACAAGCAGCGAAAAAAGCGGCAGAAACGGGTGCGTCGCTAGAAACTGTTCTTGATAAAGAATTTACGACAGTATTGGAATCAACGTATTTAACAGAGATCTTTGATGCAGTATCTGATGCGGCAAATATTCCAATTGCCGTTGTAGATGAGAAAAACAGAATGAAGGGTATTGTGGTCAGAGGTGCATTGATTGGTGCATTATCAGGAAATGATGAATATATCAACATGTCTTCTAACAAGCTAGAGGAAATTAAAGCACAAGAGCCTTCTGCACAGGAGGTAGAATAAGATGTTTAGTATGAGTGATTTACCTAGAATTCCGTTCGCGGATTATATCGATCAATTTGTTGACTGGTTAACATTAACCTTTGGTGGTTTCTTTGATGGCATCACAAATGGATTAGCTGGAACAGTAAATGGAATTGTGGCTGCACTTGGCGTCATTCCATCTATTATTTTAACGCTTATCTTTGCCGGCATTGCTTGGTGGATCAGTACAAGAGGAGTTGCTCTTTTCACACTTATTGGATTCTTACTGATCGACTATTTAGGCTATTGGCAGCCAATGCTGCAAACACTTGCGCTCGTTCTGACAGCTGTGGTCATTTCTATCGTGATCGGGGTTCCGATCGGTATTTGGGCATCACAGAAGGAAACGGTGCGTAAAATTGTCACACCTATTTTAGACTTAATGCAGACAATGCCTGCATTCGTTTATCTTTTACCAGCAATCTTCTTCTTTAACATCGGAGTAGTACCTGGCGTTGTGGCATCGGTTATTTTCTCTATGCCGCCAACGATTCGTATGACCATTCTCGGTATTAAACAAGTACCATCTGATTTAATTGAAGCAACAGAAGCTTTTGGTTCTACGACATTCCAGCGTTTGTTCAAAGTTCAGCTTCCACTTGCTACAAAAACCATCTTAGCTGGGATTAACCAAAGTATCATGCTTGCTCTATCCATGGTCGTCATTGCGGCAATGGTAGGTGCACCAGGACTTGGTTCGGAAGTATATAGTGCAGTAACGCAGCTGAAAACAGGGATTGGTTTTGAAGCTGGTATTGCCATTGTTATCGTAGCGATTACACTGGATCGTATTACACAAAACATTAAAACGAAAAAAACCAGGGGGAATGCTTAATGTGGAAAAAGTCTCTCTACATTGGGATGACCGCCCTGCTTGTCTTTTTACTAGCCGCTTGTGGTGCAAAGTCGGACTCAAATGCAAGTGCAGCACAGCAAGTGAATAAAACCATTATCGGGATTGATCCGGGTTCAGGTATTATGGCGCTGACGGATCAAGCGAAAAAGGATTACGGTTTAGAGGATTGGACGGTTGTATCTGCCTCAAGTGCAGCGATGACAGCGACATTGAAAAAATCGTATGACCGTAAAAAACCGATTATCATCACTGGCTGGAATCCTCACTGGATGTTTTCCCGCTACGATTTAAAATATTTAGATGATCCGAAAAAATCATATGGTGAGGAAGAAGAAATTCACACCATTTCACGTAAAGGATTTGCGAAGGATCAGCCGGAAGCAGCCAAAATGCTCAGTCAATTTAAATGGTCTCAAGATGATATGGGCGAAGTGATGCTTGATATTCAAGATGGCGTCAAACCGACGGATGCTGCTGTTAAATATGTGAAAAAGCATAAAGATCAAGTAGCGAAATGGACAAAAGGCGTGAAAAAGTCAAACGGTGACAAAATCAATCTTGCCTACGTTGCGTGGGATAGTGAAATTGCAAGTACCAATGTGGCCGCAGAGGTATTGCGTGAGCTTGGTTTTAAAGTCACCTTGACTCAGGTTGAAGCAGGCCCAATGTGGACAGCAATTGCAACCGGAAGTGCTGATGCATCATTATCTGCATGGCTTCCAAATACGCATAAAACGTATGCAGCGAAGTTTAAAGGAAAATATGATGACCTCGGTACAAGTATGAAGGGTCTTCGCATGGGTCTCGTTGTTCCAACTTATATGAAAAACGTCAACTCGATCGAGGATTTGAAAAAATAGCCAATTGTATAACAGTTCCCTTATAATAGAAGGGAGCATATGGAAAAAGCAGTCTGCTCAAAAAGCGACTGCTTTTTCTTATATATAAGGATGGTGGATGAGTTGTCGATGGTGGAAAAACCAATGATGATTTTCCTGCACGGTGGAGGCGTAAGCAGCTGGATGTGGCAGGAGCATATGGAAATATTCAAGGAAACGTATGAATGCTATACCCCTGATTTTATCGGTCACGGGACAAGAGCAAATGAAACGTCGTTTTCCATGCGAGAAAGTGCTTTTGAAATCATTTCATGGATAAAGGAGCATGCACATGGTCGTACAGTCATTCTAATTGGCTTCTCTCTAGGTGCACAGGTAACCGTTGATGTGTTATCGAGAGAGCCAGACATCGCAGACATTGCCATTATCAATAGCGCCCTTGTGTTGCCATTACCATGGCTCTATTTGATGGTAAGGCCCATTTTACCTCTTACATATCCGTTATTAAAGAAAGATTGGTTCATCCAGCTGCAAGCAGAAAAGATGGGACTTCCAAACGATGTACTGGATCATTATGCAGCGGATTCCAAACAATTGCAGAAGAAGACGCTGCTTACGATGTTTCAAGAAAATCTTCATTACAAGCTCCCTGAGACGTTTCAACAAGCGAAGGCACGGATTCTTGTGACAGTGGGAGAAAAGGAAAAGAGCATTATGACTAGGTCAGCAGAGAAAATCACGAATGCACACCCGAATGCAGCCGGGTTCATCGTTCCTGACATTGGACATACGTTTACTTTTGAAAAGAAAGAACTTTTTGTCAACATGATCAAAAGCTTTATAGAAGAGCGTGCGTTACCAGCGGAATTAAAGGAAATAAGGAAGCTAGGCCATTTAGAAAGTGAAGATGAGCATAAAAGGGGCAGGCATGTATAAGACATTGTATGATATAGGTATAAAACGTTTACAGATGAATGGGTGTATGGATGGAAGCTCGTAATTGAGCCATGAAGGAGGAAGCATGAGTAAAAACTATATCATATTTGGTGCGAGTCAAGGATTAGGGGATGCCTTTGTAAAAGGTCTTCCTTCAAGTGGAGATACAGTATGGATTGTGTCACGAAGTGAACCAAGTAGTTTGAACATAGACGATGGGGTGCGTAGAATTTGGCTGAAGATCGATTTATCAAGCCAAACCCATATCCCTTTTATGCTCGAAGCATTGAAGGATCAGACAATTGATGTACTCATTTATAACGTAGGTTTATGGGAAAAACGCGGCTTTGAAGATGATTATTCTTTCGATCATGATCAACCGGAGGATATCGCTCATTTAATCAATGTGAACGTTACCTCAACGATTACCTACATCCAAGCTCTGCTTCCGCACGTAAGGACATCTGAGAATGGAAAGATCATCGTCATTGGTTCTACTGCGGGACTTGACCATACGAATTTGCCTCAGGTTTCTTTTGTTGCTTCTAAATTTGGGCTTCGTGGTATTGTGAACGCACTAAGAGAGCACGTGAGGAAAGATAAAATATCCGTTACCTGTATCAATCCAGGAGAGTTGGCGGCAGAAGTTCCGTACGAAGATGGCGCTGAAAAAGCCATTGCTCTGTATGATGAAACGAGAATACCTGTACAAGATATTGTCGAGCTGGCAAGGTGTGTCATTCATCTATCCAGGGTGTCCTGTGTCAAAGAAATCAATGTACCGGCAATGACAGATGTGAATGCGTAAAATAAAGGAGACCACCCGCTTAAAGAAAAGACGGGTGGTTTTTTTATTTTACGATGAATGCTGCTGAAGTGTTTCGTATACAGCTTCCGTCAAAATCTCAATGCCGGTCAAAATGGCGGAGCGATCGAATGTCATATAAGGGTGATGAAGCCCAGGTTTTAAATCACAGCCTAAACCGAGCATCGTCGATTTAATATGAGGAAGCTTTGCTGCATAAAAATGAAAGTCCTCTCCGCCTGTCGTCACGATCGGTGGATCGAGCTGTTCTTTACCTAGCACTTGCTCTATAGCATGTGACATGATCTCCACAGCTTCTTCATTTAATGTCGCAGCTGGAAGACGATGATCAGTTGAAAGTGTGATAGAGGCGCCAAAAGCATCCGCTACAGAATGGCATGCTCTTTCAATTTCCTTTTCTAATTCATCCATCACTTCGTTTGTCTGTGCCCGAACGTCGAGTGTAAAAGAGGCCTTGCCAGGTATGATGTTGGAGCTGCCGCCGCCTGCATTTAAATTGGTCATTTTCACAGAATGGGCGACTCGTGGATCGACATGGATATGTGCCAGTCTCTGCACAAGCGTAGACGCAACTTCGATGACGTTGACCCCAAGGTGCGGGCGTGCACCGTGTGCTTCCTCCCCTAGAATGGTCCCGACGTAATGATTACTTGATCCGTGCAAAATGGCAGGAGCGCAGCGTCCGTTTAAGGTTTCTTGAATTGGGCGCACATGCACCCCGTATAAATAATCGACGTCAGCTAACACACCTTTTTCGATCATCTTTAAAGCGCCGCCGCCTCTTTCTTCGGCAGGCTGAAAAATGAATCGGATCGTGCCACTTGGAAGTTCTTTTTCTTTCAATGCCATGAATGTCCCAAGTGCCATCGTCATATGTGCATCGTGTCCGCATGAATGGTTGGCTTGAAATACGCCATCTACTTCCTGCCACAGTGCGTCAATATCGGCTCTCACAGCAACCACTGGTGCGCCTTCCCCAATTTCACCGATTACCCCTGTACAGTCTTCAAATGTTCTCGTTTTACAGCCTAATTTCTTTAATAGAGCTTCAATATAAGCTGTTGTATTTGTCTCTTCCCAGCTGATTTCTGGATGGGCGTGCAGATGTTCAAAGATGTCTGTCACGGTTTGTTTCATCTCGTTTGTCAAAGTTGTCATGAGAAGCCTCCTTGCTGACAGATAATCTGCCAAAACATTCTTTTAGTGAAATAATATTGATCTTAAATATCATCAGTGTTTATAATATAACACATCATTTGATTATTCAGAAAATTAAGTGAAATTCCGATCGGGACAAAGGGGTTTTGACAGATGAAAACAGCGACAGTATCAGCACCTGAGAAACAAAAAAGAAAACTTCAGATGCCGGATGCGTATGTACTCTTATTTATGATTGCTTTAATTTGTACGATCGCAACGTATTTTGTACCAGCCGGTGAATTTGATCGGAAAACGTCAGGAGAGATCACAACAGCTGTTCCTGGCAGTTATCACCGTATTGATCAATCACCAGTTAGTCCGGTTGGTTTTTTTACAGCGATTCAAGAAGGGATGGTTGGTTCATCCTCTATTATTTTTCTGATTCTTTTTACTGGCGGAACCATTGCAATTTTGGAAAAGACAGGTGCCATTAACGGGATGATTCACAATGTCATCAGCCGGTTCCAAACGAAACAGCTATTGTTTATTTGTATTGTTGGCGGATTGTTTTCTGTACTTGGGACGACCGGAATTGTGGTGAACTCAGTCATTGGCTTTATTCCTATTGGGATCATTGTGGCACGTTCTTTAAAGTGGGATGCAGTGGCGGGAGCGGCGGTTATTTACATCGGCTGTTATGCAGGTTTTAACGCAACTATTTTGTCTCCATCTCCTTTAGGTTTATCACAAACGATTGCAGAACTGCCGATTTTTTCTGGTATTGGGCTGCGTGTCATCATTTATCTTTGTTTTCTCCTATCTAGTATTGTGTACATCTATTTATATACAAAACGCTTGAAAAATAAAGAAAAGGGGAGCCTGCTTGGTGACGAGTGGTTTCCAGCTAAAGGGCTAGGAGGAGCTGATGCGGAATCTGTGGACAAGCCTGAATTCACAGGCAGACATAAGCTGATTTTAGCGGTGTGCGGTTTGTCGCTTGGGGGTTTTTTATATGGTGCGCTTCAGCTTGGCTGGACCGATAAGGAAATGGCTGGTGTGTTCATTTTCATGGCAATTGCTGCTGGACTGCTTGGGGGATTAGCTGCCAATGATATTGCAAAAACGTTTATTGTCGGCTGTCAAAGCCTTGTATACGGCGCACTCATTGTCGGCATGGCACGCTGCATTTCAGTCATTTTGGAAAACGGCAAGCTGCTTGATACTGTGGTGAATGGGCTTGCGAGTATGCTGACAGGGTTTAGTCCAATCGCTGGTGCGATCGGCATGTATATCGCCAGTGCGCTCCTTCACTTTTTGATTTCATCAGGATCAGGAGAAGCGGTTGTCTTTATACCGATTCTTGCGCCGCTTGCTGATTTAATGGGTATCACGAGACAAGTAGCGGTAGAAGCAGTGATGCTCGGTGAAGGGGTGGTCAACTGCGTGAATCCGACTTCAGGTGTGTTGATGGCTGTCTTGGCTGCAAGTGGGATTCCTTACGTGAAATGGCTGCGTTTTATGGTGCCGCTTGCGCTCATTTGGTTCGTCATCGGCCTTGTCTTTATTTGTATCGGTGTCATGATCAATTGGGGACCTTATTAAATAAGAGAGAAGCTGCCAAAGAGTGTTTGGCGGCTTTTTTCTTATGAGAAAATGTATGGGGACAGCGGTTTAAAACCACAATAAGAGTGTTCACAAAATGGCTACATTATTTTTTTGAGCAATCCCCTTGCAAAAGTTTGTGAAGTATTGCACAATAAGAATGTGAAATACTTCACATATGAAAAACAACCTAGTTTTACTCAGGAGGATGAGATAAATGACAAACGAAAAAGTAAACAAAGTAGCACTTATTGGAGCAGGTTTTGTCGGCAGCAGTTATGCCTTTACATTAATAAATCAAGCAATCACAGATGAATTGGTAGTCATCGATTTGAATCAAGACAAAGCAATGGGTGACGTCATGGATTTAAACCACGGGAAAGCATTCGCCCCGCATCCTGTGAATACTTGGTATGGAGATTATGAGGATTGTCAGGATGCTGACATTGTATGTATCTGCGCTGGTGCAAACCAAAAGCCAGGTGAAACGAGACTTGATCTTGTTGAGAAAAATTTAAATATATTTAAAGGCATTGTAGACAATGTGATGAAAAGCGGATTCGATGGTATTTTCTTAGTTGCTACGAACCCAGTTGATATTTTGACATATGCGACTTGGAAATTCAGCGGACTGCCAAAAGAACGAGTGATTGGTAGTGGAACAACGCTTGATACGGCAAGATTCAGATACATGCTTAGTGAGTACTTTGAAGCAGCGGCGCACAATGTGCATGCGTACATCATTGGAGAGCATGGGGATACAGAGCTTGCTGTTTGGAGCCATGCGAATATCGGAAGTGTACCGATCACAGAATTAATGAAGAGAAATGACCAATACAAACAAGAAGATTTAGACGACATCATGGAAAATGTCCGTCATGCTGCTTACCAAATCATTGAGAAAAAAGGCGCGACTTATTACGGCGTAGCGATGAGTTTAGCCCGTATTACTAGAGCCATTTTACACAATGAAAACAGCATTTTGACTGTCAGCACTTATTTAGATGGAGAATACGGAGCAGAAGATGTCTACATTGGTGTACCTGCCCTTGTGAACCGAAATGGTGCAACAGAAATTATGGAGCTCGCACTGAACGATACAGAAAAAGAAAAATTCGCACACAGTGTGAATGTGTTAAAAGAAATTTTAGCTCCTCATTTTTAATCAATCAAAGGCAACCTATCTGAGCAGAAAAGGATGAATCACTATGTGGCAGCAAATATATGATCCGTTTGGTAATGAGTTCGTCAGTGCATTGGTGGCCATGCTTCCAATCTTGTTTTTCCTACTAGCATTAACTGTATTTAAGTTAAAAGGGGTATTAGCCGCTTGTTTTACCTTGATCGTCAGTTTTGTAACAGCTGTTTTCTTCTTTCATATGCCAATTGAAAAAGCATTATCTGCTGTGGTGCTCGGTGTATCTAATGGGCTGTGGCCGATTGGATATATCGTCATCATGGCCGTATGGCTCTATAAAATTGCTGTGAAGTCTGGAAAGTTTGATGTCATTCGTTCTAGTATTGCAGGAATTTCTCAAGATCAACGGTTACAGCTCTTATTAATTGGTTTTAGTTTTAACGCATTTTTAGAGGGAGCCGCTGGATTCGGTGTACCGATTGCGATTAGTGCCGCTCTTTTAACAGAGCTTGGGTTTAAACCACTGAAAGCCGCCATGCTCTGCTTGATTGCAAATGCTGCGTCTGGCGCTTTTGGTGCAGTAGGTATTCCAGTTATTACTGGAGCACAAATGGGAAATATGACGCCGCTTGAGCTGTCTCAAACCCTTGTGTACACCATTCCGTTTATTTCTTTCTGTATCCCGTTTCTGCTTATTCTCATTGTAGACGGCTTTAAAGGGATCAAAGAAACACTTCCAGCCTTGCTTGTTGTAAGTGGAAGCTATGCGATTCTACAGGCTGTTACAATGGTCACGATGGGCCCTGAGCTTGCCAATATTATTTCAGCTTTAGCGAGTATGGGAATTTTGGCTTTATTTCTACGAAAATGGCAGCCGAAACATATTTATCGTGAAGAAGGGGCACCAGCCATTGAGAAGAAACAAACGTATAGCGGGGTTGAGGTGCTGAAAGCATGGTCTCCGTTTTATATTTTAACTGCCGTCATTACTGTATGGAGCCTACCAGCTTTTAAAGCATTATTTGCTGAAGGAGGACCGCTCAACTGGACAACCATTTTAGTGAAAATGCCGTTTCTACATCAGCAAATTGTGAAATTACCACCTATTGCTCAAACAGAAACACCGATTGATGCGATCTTTAAAATTGATGTTATTAGTGCAACAGGTACCGCCATTCTAATTGCAGTGATGCTGACAGGATTGTTCAGCAGACATATTACATTAAAAGAAGGGGCTGCCTGCTTAAATGCAGCGGTCAAAGAGCTTTGGGTCCCTGTTCTTACGATTTGTTTTGTCATGGGCTTTGCCAACTTGGCGAACTTTGCAGGTCTAAGTTCTGCTATCGGACTAGCGCTTGCTAAAACAGGCGATTTATTCCCGCTTGTCAGCCCAGTGCTTGGCTGGATCGGCGTGTTTATTACGGGATCTGTTGTGAGTAACAATGCCTTATTCGGTAACCTTCAAGCGGTCACCGCTTCTCAAATCGGCTCTCAGGCAGGTTTGTTAATCGGGGCAAATACGACCGGTGGTGTGATGGCGAAATTAATTTCTCCACAATCCATTGCCATTGCAACAGCAGCTGTTGGAGAAACAGGTAAAGAATCTGAGCTCTTCCAAAAAACAGTGAAGTACAGCTTCATTTTGCTCGGCATCGTATGTGTATGGACATTTATTCTTGCTCAATTTGTATAGGTTGATCGATTGATTGAAAAATGGAAGACTGAGAGATTTCTCAGTCTTTTTTTATGTGGATTCTCGTGTGACAAGCCGAGTAGGTAGCTGAATATGTTCACGTTGTAATGGTTTTTGATCTTGTAGCAGCTGAATCATTTGTTTTACAGACTGCTGGCCAAGCTCGACGATGGGGATGTCGATGGTCGTGATCGTTGGTGCTGTCACCTCGCAAATGTCTTGATTGTCATAACCGATCACCGCTAAATCCTTAGGAATGTGATATCCATATGAAATGGCTTGTTTAATGAGGCCTGCTGCCACTTGATCATTGCCGGTGAAAATCGCATCCGGCGCATCCGGCATCCGGTGGATTAAGTCCATCAAACGAAAGCCGTCTTCAATGGTAAAAGCCTCGCCGAATAGCCAATCTTCTTTAAGCGACAAACCGTGATCAGAAAGCGCATCAAGATAGCCTTGCTTTCTTTGTTTTTGCGCTTCGCTGCTTTCTGTATCAAAGCAAAATCCAATGGATGTACGCCCTGATTGAATCAAGTAGTCAACCGCTTTATAAGCAGCTTCCCGCTCATCATATCCAATAATCGGAATGTCTGCTGTTTGATGAAATTCATTTGCCATGACGATCGGGCCGTTTGCTAAAAATGGCTCGATTGTTTCCCACTTATTTTCTAACGCCCCCAATATGACACCATCTACTTCTTTTCTTTTTAATAATTGAAGCCCTTCAAGTTCTGCTGATTCTTGATAAAACGTCTGGAGCACGATGGCTTTATACCCTTGATCCAGTGCTTCCTTTGAAATGCCTTTAATCAATTGTGCAAAAAAAGGATGGTCCACAGCTGGAACAGACACAGCAATGGTTTTGGTCTGATGTGACCGAAGGGTGCGGGCTGCTGAGCTTGGTGTATACTCCATTTCCTTCATCACCTGTAAAATGTGCTGGCGCTTTTCTTCGGATACATATGGATGGTTGTTCAGCACCCGAGAAACAGTGGTCGTTGAAACCCCGCAGCGTTTGGCAATTTCATAAATTGTACACATATTAACAAATCCTTTACACAAAGTTATTGTTCTGAAATCGATAACATCATTTACAATGTGAAACAAGTTAAATATTAACAAATGGAATTGATTAATTGGAGGGAATGGAATGCAAATATTGACGAAGATATCAGGTAAAAGCAAGGATTATCTACCGTTGCTGGATATGATCAATCAAGGTGTTCAAGTAAAGGCTGATTCAGTTGAAAAGAATCTAGCGAATGATAAGCTTGCTGCGTTCCTTGAGCAAGATATTGCGCGTACAGGTTTGGAAAAAATTCTCTTCCATTATAAACAAAATAAGGAAAAAAAGATACCGTTCCTGCCGGTCGATAAACTGATTTCAGAGGATGAGATTGATGATATTATGCAGGTGCTGAAAGAAGTATTAAGTTCAGGCCGTTTTACATCAGGCCCTTATATTCCAAAGTTTGAAAAGATGCTTGCAGCGTACTTAGGGAAAAAATATGTCATTGCCACATCAAGTGGAACAGATGCCTTGATGATCAGTTTAATATCAGCAGGCGTCCATCCTGGAGATGAGGTCATCCTACCTGCCAACAGCTTTGCTGCAACAGAAAATGCAGTGCTTGCGATTGGTGCGGTTCCAGTCTATGCCGATATTGATCCAGACACCTACTGCCTAGCGCCGAATGAAATAGAAAAGCATATCACAGATAAGACAGTATGTATTCTCCCGGTTCATTTGTATGGAAAGCAGGCGGATATGAAGGCCATTTCGACAATTGCGAAACGGCATGGTCTATCGATCATTGAGGATGGCTGTCAGGCGATTGGCAGTAGCGAGCTTGGGGCATTTGGGGATGGACTTGTTCTCAGCTTTAATCCTTACAAAAACCTTGGAGTTTGCGGAAAGGCTGGAGCCATCGCGACAAATGATGAAGCCCTAGCCGAAAAGTGCATGGAAATCAGCTATCACGGTTTTGAACCAGGAAAGAAAAACGTGAAGCGCAGTGACTATGGCTTTAATTCTAAGATTGATAACTTACAGGCCGCAATCGGGCTAGAACGAATGAAATATTTAGGTTTACAAAACTTTAAACGCTTTTACTTGGCAAAGAGATACATAGATCAGCTGCAAAAGCTGGAGGACGAGGGCTATATAAAGCTTCCGAAGCTGACAGAGGATCATGTATGGCATCTATTCCCGATCAGAGTGGTGAAGGGAAGCCGAGATGAGCTGGCAGAGAAATTACTGGAATTGGGCATAGAAACAGACGTCTATTACCCAATTTTATCGCATCAGCATCAAACGAATCTTGTTTCTCAAAAGTATAAACAAACGGCACTTCCACATACGGAAAAAGCCGTACAGCAATTACTCCATTTGCCGCTTTATCCAGGTATGCCGCTGCAAGATCAGGAGAAAGTCATCGAGGGGGTCCATCATGTTATCAAATCTTCCATTCAATAAAAAGCTTTTGCATCAACCGCAACATCCGCAGTGGATCGTCTTCTGTGATTTCGATGAGACCTACTATTCTCACGGAATGACCGAGGAACAGAGAGAGGATGTAAAACGGCTGGAAGCTTTTGTGGCAGAAAAGAGCGAAGCCGGACAGCTCATGCTGGGCTGGGTGACGGGAAGCAGCCTCGATTCTGTTACGAGCAAAATGGAGAAAGGCGGTTTCTATCAATTCCCGCATTTTATTGCGTCGAATTTAGGAACTGAAATCGTGTATACATCAGATGGGAAATTTGGACAGCCGGATGCAGAATGGATGAAACGGCTTGATGCACAGGGCTTTTCAGACGAAAAAATTGAAGATATTCTGCAAGCCGTGCGTGAAAAGGGGATCACCCTTAGGCCGCAAACGCAGCTAGGCAGCTCTGGGTATAAAAAGAATTTCTATTATCAGGAGCAGGATGAACGAACAGATCTCCATCATCTATCGTTCATCCAAACACTTGCGAAGGAGCGGGGAGTGGCGGTGAACATCAACAAATGCAACCCACTTGCGGGTGACCCTGCGGATTGTTATGACGTTGATTTTTTACCAGTGGGAACAGGGAAGGATGAAATCGTTCGGTTTATGCTGAATCAATATAACCTGTCAAAAGATAAGGGCTTTGCTTTTGGTGATAGTGGGAATGATCTGCGGATGCTTCAATCCGTCACGCACGGCTTTCTTGTCCAAAATGCAACAGATGAAGCCAAACGGCACCATCATCAAATTTGTCATCATGGGTATGCAAAAGGAATCTATGAAACATTGAAAACAGTGATGTATAAACATGAGGAGGCACATTCATGAAGAAAATTGGAATTGTTGGAGCAGGGAATATTGCAAAAGCACATGCTAGAGCATTATCAACGATCAAAGGTGCAGAATTATCTGGGGTCTATGACTTGCACGAATCCGTGGCACAAGGGTTTATTAAACAGTACGGCGGACGGGTGTATGCCAGTATCGAAACACTAGCGGATGCATCAGATGGATTGATCATTGCTTCCCCTAACTTCTGTCACAAGGACCATGCCCTTCAGGCGCTTAGAGCAGGACAGCCGATTTTATGTGAAAAACCGATGGCTGTATCGTTAAAAGAAGCGAAGGAAATGGTGGAGACAGCCAAACAGTTCCAGGTTCAAGCCAGTATGGGCTTTAACTATCGCTATTTATCCTTTGTGAATATTTTGAAGAACTTGATCGCCAATGGTGAATTAGGACGCGTTTTGACAGTACGGACACATTTTAAGAAAAATAGTGCCCTTAGAAGAAAGACATTTTCGTGGAGAGACAGCGGCGAAAGTCTGCGTACAAGCGGTGCATTAGGAGATTTAGGGATTCATTTGATTGATATGCTGTGGTACTTATTTGGCAGTGAAATGAAAAAAGAATCCCTTAATACGAAGATGCTGACACATGTAAAGGAAAAAGAAGAGAAAAAGGTACAGGTTGATGACCATACCGAAATTTTTGGGCAAATGGAGAATCAAGTGTTCTTTCATTTGGTGACGTCCAAAAGTACGCAGCCGGAGGAATGTGGATTTAGTGTAGAAGTAGTGGGGCATGACAAGGTTTTTAAATACCATACAAACATGAAAAACGAATATGAGATCAGTGATGGTTTGTGTGTAGAGCGTCATCAAATGCCGCAAACATTGCTGACAGATCCACCAAATGAATTTTATGGATGGTCTGATACATTCCGTGATCAGCTGATGCATTGGGTAAATACAAACTCGTATCCATCTCATATGAAGGTAGCTGATTTTGAAGATGGTTATCGCGCGCAGGCTGCGCTGAATACGTGCTTCGAGAGGGAAGAGGCTGTCGTCTCTGCCCGCGCATATTAATGAAGAGGTGGAGCGGAGGATATCATGACTCCGCTCCTTTTTAGAGGAAGTGAAAAGATGAAAAAGGTGTTTTATTTTGGCTGTATCTTTTATTTTTTTATTGGGACCATTCATGTGTTTTTTGGCAGTTTAACGCCTTATTTGCTGTCTAGTTATGAGAAGGGTCCTGGGGAATTATCTTCTTTAATCTTCTTTCAGTTTATTGGCTTTTTGACAGGCGTTCTTTTGTCGCCCATTCTTGTGAGGAAAAAAGGCTATGGCGCTGTTCTGACGATGGGATTGCTGCTGATGATTGGAGCGCTTCTTCTTGGCCTTTTGGTGCCAGGCTGGACGATTCTTGTGGTGGCAGGTTTTTTCCTTGGGAGCGGTGCAGGCAGTCTTGAGACGACGGCCGGGGCGTATGTCATTTCAATGGCAAACAGTGCAAAGCGAATCAGCATCATGGAGGTCTTTTTTGGATTAGGTGCGCTATTATTTCCTCTATTGATTCTGCTGACTGTGACAGAGGAAACGTGGCATTATGTGTTTTTATTTCAAGTCGGTGCACTGACTTTTTTCCTTATGCTCTGGCTTACCTTTATGAATAAACTCCCTCGTGGGCAGATGGCGGCTCCTATTCAAGACATGAAGAAACCGTCCTTGCTGTTTGATCGAGGGAATCGAATGATTGTGGTGCTGATGATCTGTTTTGCGTTTTTCTACGCAGGAATTGAAACGAACTTTGCGAACTTTTTACCGTCGATCATGCTAGAAAAAGGGGGAGACAACTGGGGTCTTTTTGCGGTCTCTACTTTTTGGACAGCGATCGTCATTGGCAGAACTGTCATTGCGAGAAAAGCCGATCAGCTGCATCCGTTGCGTTTTTTAAAGTTAAGCGCAGCGCTGATGATTGTGCTGCTCGCCGTATTTGCTCTAGCCACCCACATCGCCGCGCAGCTGATTCTTATCTTTTTCATCGGTCTGTGCGCAGCTGGCATGTTCCCCATTGCCTTGACGGCTTCTGCATTAATGATTGAAAATGCCATCGACGAGGCCACGAGTTATTTTATTGCCGCCGCTAGTTTAGGTGGAGCTTGTTTGTCCTTTTTGATTGGGTTTAGCCTTGAGTGGGCAGGTGCGGCAAGCGCCGTCTTTGTTTTCGCCTTTTTAGCTGTTCTCCTTTTTGCGGCTGCCATTCAAATGAATCGATCTCGGAAAAAAGAAACCATACCCACACAGCCGCCGGCGATGAAAGCCGATCGATAAGCAGCTGATCTGGTGGCTTCTCCTTTTGTATAGCTTATCTTCAGAAAAGGTGACGAAGGACTTGTACTAAAACAACGAAAGCGTGAATAACATGTACAAGTCAGCATCAAAAGGAGGACGTCTATGTGGCGGTGTTTTTTGGTTATATCTTTTTAGGGTTGTCACTTTCAGCGCCTGTTGGGCCAGTCAATGCAGCCCAAATCGACAGAGGGATTAAAAGTGGATTTTGGCACGCTTGGATTTTTGGTGTGGGGGCTATGGCTGCGGATATTGTCTATATGCTCCTCATCTATTTTGGTGTCGCCCAGCTTTTGACTGCACCTCTTGTGAAAACCTTTTTGTGGCTGTTCGGCTTTTTCGTTCTGACCTATACCGGTATTGAAAGCCTTCGTAAAATCAATTTGCAGGAAAGCCCAAAGAAGGATGGAGGAAACACGTCGATCGGGCATTCGTTCATGACGGGATTTTTTATTTCTCTTTCCAATCCGCTTAGTATTTTATTTTGGCTTGGAATTTATGGAAGTATTTTGGCCAATACGATTGAAAAGTATGGAGCATCTCAAATGCTGATGTACAGCATCGCTATTTTCATCGGCATGCTCATATGGGATTTCTGTATGGCGCTGCTTGCCAGTACGTTTAGACGGTATTTAAATGAACGAATTTTGCACGGCTTATCCGTTCTGGCAGGTCTCTCTTTACTTGGCTTCGGTGCCTATTTTGGATATCAAGGGATCATGGCGCTCATTGGATAGAATGGTTGATAAGAAAAAGGGCTAAAATCTAAAGCATTTTAGCCCTTTTTCATATTTGACAGAAATAGGACACTCTTCAATAATGATGGAAGATACATAAAATTGAAGGAGTTTTTGCCATGCGTATGTTCCTGCCAGCATTCAACTATGTGTGTATGCTGATTTTGTCTGTGATCACAGCGACATTTGTTTATACCATGTTGTTTGCCCCACCTGATACGAGATTCAGTTATGTGGAGGTCACCAGTCTTTTCATTTTGATCGCTTATGTCCTATTTGCTGCACCTATCCAAATGGTTTTACACCGTCATCCTGAGAAGTTTCGACGCCGTGATTTATTGGTTTATTTTATCGGGGCGTGGGTGGTTTGTACGGCGCTCGCATTATGGATTGATTATGGTGTTGTCGTCTTTATTAGCTACAAAGTTTATCTATTTAGCTTTTGCGCGGCCTTTATTTATTGGCTGCTTGATTCCGTCTTTTTAAAGAAGAAACAATCATAAAGGCTTTTCCCGTTTTTTCTCTTGAACATGAACGTGTATGACCTTCGAGAGTCCGCTTGATACAAAAGCAAGAGCCGTCATCAGAAGGACCCAATATAGATTGCTAAGGTCAAATCCAGTATAAGCGAAGATGAAAATCATCGAAATCACGGACGTTAATATGAGGACAGGCCATATCCGTTTAAATAGCAGATAACCAACAAATCCCCAAAGGAAAGCCATCACTGGTAGTGTAAATAAGATCAGATACATCGGATGGAGAAAAAGAAGACGCATGTCATTCACCCATTTCTTTTATAATGACCAACTCTATTAGATAGAGGCGGCTAAATGATGATATGCAGAAGCATACTCATACATGATTAGATAAATGGAAGTGAATTCCTGCTTCATCTGGCAAATCAACCACCTTGTGAATGTCCAGTGAAAGTCGTTGAAGGACAGTCACCACAGCTTTTTCCTCCTCATAGGCTATGGAGAAGACGCTAAAACGAGGTGGAAGAAAATGGCCCAGCTGTATGCAAAAAGTTGCCTTGATCAAAATCTACGATCACTCGAAGAATGGAAGCAGGATGCCTTCACACAGTTTGGAGAGATGGTAGGGGATGAGGCAGATACATTTCCGTGTGTACCAGGCAGACAAGGATTTTTTCTCGATCATTTACGCTATGGATTTGTCGGTGATCTGCGGGGAGACGGGGCAGTAAATGAGTTAGCAGAGCTGCTAAAAGAATATCAAGGCTGCGCTAAACAAACTGGTCAATACGCTTCATTTATCTGCTTTTTTGAAACTCCGAAGGATTTAAAAGAAAGCTCAATTGAAGAATTTGAGCAGCAGTTCTGGTCATTGCTTCAACGGTTACATCAAAAAGATGAAGTGCCATGGCCAGCGGAGATTCCACTGGACCCTCATCACCATGAATGGGAGTACTGTTTTCATGGCGAGGCTTATTTTATTCTGTGTTCGACACCAGCTCATAAGCTCAGAAAGAGCCGCCACTTTCCATATGCCATGATGGCATTTCAGCCTAGATGGGTGTTCGAAAAATTGAATGGATCGACCAAGTTTGGACAAAAAATGAGCCAGCTCGTTCGCAAGCGGCTCAAAGCATATGATCAAGTTGACGTCCATCCATCATTAAAATGGTACGGGGATCCAACAAATCATGAATGGAAACAATATTTTCTCTCAGATGATGAGGCGGAGAAACCAGCCTCCGCCAAATGTCCATTTACTGCTTTAAAAAACATGATGAAATTATGATGCGGCCTGATCCTGTTTCCACTTTTTTCTCATAAAGAGTACCATGATGCCAATCACGGCGATGATCCCAAGGCTTATAAAAAAGCCGGGTCGTCCGCTTGCCTCTGTCAGAGTGCCTGTAACGGCCGCACCGATTAAGAGCAGGGCAAGAACCGTTTCACACGTTTGACGAGTAGATGGTTTTGACAGCTTTTTACTTGATAGCAGAATAAACACCCATGTGTATAAAAGAGTTAAACCGGCTGCTGTTGTGAGATGCTCATATATGTGTTTGGACAAAAAGAGTGCCAGCAAAATCGAGACAATCAATCCAGCAGCAGTTAACAAGATCGAAGACCATCTGACATGAGATGGTTCTTTTTGTTTAAAACAAGCAGGTGCATCGTGATGTTCCGACATCGTGCCAAGCAGCGTCGTGACTGCATAGAGCGAGGCAACCAATGTAGAAAACCCGGCAATAATGAAAATGCCATTAAAGATATGAAGAAAAATCGATAAATGAAATGGTTCTAGTGATGTAATGAATGGACTGCTATTCTCGTTAAAGGCTGTCACTGGCACAAGCAAAAGCGCAAGTCCGATGGAGACGATATAAATGATAGCAAGAATGATCAGCATCACACGTCCAGATTTTGCGGCGTCTTTCGGGTCTTTTAAATGAACCGCCATCAGCCCCATGACTTCAATTCCCCCGAAAGCATAAAACGCATAAATCAGCCCATTCCATAAACCGAGCGGACCGAGCGGCATCCATTCATGGTCTTTATTTGGCAGGTGGAGGGTGGGCCTATGCTCTGTGAGAATGCCGCATAAAACAAGAACGGCAAGGACGACAAACAATAGGATCGCCCCGGTTTTCAGCACGGCAAGGACATTTTCCGTCTTTTGAAAAGAAGAAAGCCCAATGATAATCACAAGCAGGGCAAGAGCGGAATAAATCGCTGAAAACACCCATAGTGGAATGGATGGAAACCAGTGACGAGTAAAAAGAGAAATCGCCGTCAGCTGACTCCCTGTGATCAGCATTTCTGAAAACCAATACACCCAGCCATTACTAAAACCCGCCCAACGCCCATAGGCTTTTCGGGCATAGGAACAAAATGATCCCTTATCTGGGTTCTCGGCTGTCATCGCAGCCAGGTGTTTAAAGACGAGATATGTGCCGACTGCCGCAAGCAAAAATGAAATGCAGACGGAATAACCGGATTTTGTAATAGCGATGCTGGAACCAAGGAAGAAACCAGTGCCGATTGTACAGCCGACTCCGATAAGTGAAAGCTGCCACCAAGATAAAGATTGTTCTTCTTTCAATGCATGTGCAACACCTTTCCGATTCAATAGCATTAGCTTGTGACCGCCTCTTTTTTTTATACATGATCAAGAGGACGTTTTGGGCATACTGTCAACATGGAAAGGAGTGCATGTGATGAACGGAGAATACGTGATTTTACCAAAGGATGGGCTTGGTTTTCGGTTAGGAAAAGGACAATGTATGCGAGTGGTTGATGTCGAAGGGCAGCAAGTAGCAGACGTGATGGCCTATCATGAAAAGGATTTTTATGAAAAATTTGATCAAGGCGCTACAATGGATAGCCTGTTCTCTTCCAAGGTGAAAAAGGGAGATCAGCTTTATTCTAATTTATATAAACCAATGTTTACGGTCATTGAAGATACAGTCGAATGTCATGATTTATATATGCCTGCGTGCCGGCAAGAAATGTATCAGCTCTTATACGGCAGGACGCACCTAGAGGTCATGCATACATGCTACGATAATCTCAGGACAGCTTTTGAGCCATTCGGTATTCTGAAGGAGGATATGTATTATCCTTTTAATGCGTTTATGAATACAGTCATTGATGAAAAAGGAAAGCTGTCTGTCGAGCTGCCAAAATCGCTCCCTGGTGATTACATTCGTCTGCGTGCAGAAATGGACCTTATCGTCGCGGTGTCTGCATGTCCTGCCGACATTGGAAAATGCAATGGCTCAAGCTGTACATCCATCCGGGTGGAGATTGATTGAAAAGGAAAGACCAGTCAAAGAGACTTGGTCTATTTCGTTTGTGAATGTTTGATCATTTATGAAAAAGGGGAACGTCTAAAAAATATCTTTTTTCAAAACATGATATAATAAAGTGGCTAAAATCGTAGGTAAATCAATTGAAATGGAAGTAAAACCTGTTCTCTTCATGTAGAGGATGCTTAGGAGGAAAAGTGTATGAGTTTGCAGAAAAAAATCAGCCAAGAGTTGCATGTGCAGCCCTCAATTGACCCAAAGCAGGAGATCGAAAAACGGGTTGGATTTCTAAAGGCTTACTTGAAAAAGACCGGTGCAAAAGGATTCGTTCTCGGTATTAGCGGCGGACAGGATTCAACGCTTGCCGGCCGTCTCGCTCAGCTCGCTGTAAGTGAGCTTCGTCAAGAAGGAAAAGAGGATGCTGTCTTTATTGCAGTCCGTCTACCGCATGGCACGCAGCAAGATGAAGACGATGCGCAGCTGGCGCTATCATTTATTCAGCCGGACAAGTCTTGGAAATATGATATCGCACCTGCCGTGACGGCATTCAGTGAACAATATCAAAAGGAAACAGGCGGTGCGCTGTCTGATTTTAATAAAGGGAACGTCAAAGCACGCATGAGAATGATCGCACAGTATGCCGTCGGTGGACAGGAAGGCTTACTTGTCATTGGAACGGATCATGCAGCTGAAGCTGTCACTGGGTTCTTCACGAAGTATGGTGACGGCGGTGCAGACGTTCTCCCGCTCACAGGTCTGACGAAACGCCAAGGACGGACGCTACTAGAAGCGCTGCAAGCACCAGAGCGTCTATACTTAAAGAAACCAACAGCCGATCTGCTTGATGACAAGCCTCAGCAAACGGATGAAACAGAACTTGGTATTACGTACAATGAAATTGATGATTACTTAGAAGGAAAACCAGTTTCAGATCAAGCAGCAGAAGCGATTGAAAAACGTTATGTTCAATCAGAACATAAACGTCAAGTACCCGCTTCTATGTTTGATGACTGGTGGAAATAAAATAAGTGACCTCTCCAGAAGATGGAGAGGTTTCAGGCTGTCGAGAAAATCTCGACAGCTTTATTTTTTCCTTAAAGTTTCCATCTCCAAATTTTATAATAGAGATAAGTCCACTAAAGGAGGTGTTTTTTCTTATGTTCCACACTAGAAATACTTCTCAGCACGAAGCCGAATTTGTATTACTAGATCAACTGATCGAAGGATCACCTGCTTCGTAAAATTGATCAGTACATTGATTTTTCATTTATCATAGACAAAGTCAAACCTTATTATAGTGACAATAATGGTCGTCCTTCTCTTGATCAACTTATTTTGTTTAAAATGAAATTTATCGCATACCTGTACGGTATCCGTTCCGTATCTTGATCGATTGGATCACCAAATCACCCGATTTGATTTTCAAGTAGAAGCGGTTACCATTAATTCTGGTTATTTGACAACATCAATCTGTAAAGGATTTATCCGATCGCCGCATTTTTGGTGTCATCGCACATAGACGCTTTCATCGAACAAGAGGAAATTCCAGTATCATTTTGAACATGATCATTACATATGCCCAAATGGTGAAAAGCTATCATATACGACAACTGACCGAAAAGGTTATAGGTACTATAAATCAGACCCTAAAAAATGCGTTTCTTGTCCTTTCCTTGAAAGCTGTACAAGATCGAAAAATTATCAAAAAGTGATCTCAAGACATGTATGGGAGGAACAAAAAGAAAAGATTAGACAAAATCGTCTGTCTATCTCTGGAAAAAATTATATAAAAAGAGAAAAGAAAAAATAGAGCGAAGCTTTGCAGATTCAAAACAACTGCATGGGCTTCGCTACTGTTGGTTGAGGGGAAAACAGAATGTGAGTGTGCAAGTTCTCCTCACAGCTACGTGCCAGAACATGAAAAAGATTGCCACAGACCTAGCCAAGCTAGGCTAGGTCTGTGGGAGGCCTTTTTTATTTATTGTTGCTTAACAGTAATTTTTAAGGTATTTTTACAGTATATGCTAAATTAACAAACATAATATTTACGCCTACATCAACTTTCTTATATTTGTTTTTAACTGCCCATGCAACAGCACCAGAAGTTCCAGCAGTAATAGCCGCAGCTGCTCCAGCACCCCATGGTCCAGCAGCAGCAATTCGACTTGTGTACCAACCGATATATCCGGCTGCAAATCCACCTGCTACTATGGCATTCATGCTTCTAACTTTCGGTCCTAATTTGAGGTGTAAACCTACAAAACCTAATGTCTGCATGTCACCTTTTTTCTCATTCTCTTCAAAGCTAAATTCTTCTGATTTCATTGAAGTCATTAGTAGACTGTCGTGTTCTGAAATTCCCATTTCCATAAGGGTTTCTTTATCAGCTGTAAAATGAATATTTCCATCCGCATCTAATTCGAAGTAATTAGATAGTTTTTCTGCTAATTCCAATTGTTTTTTATCTACACTGATTGGGGGGGTCTCATTATTACCTTGACTGGCATGACTAATCATTGGAGAAGAGAAACCAAATGTAATAGTAAGCACACATAACACTACTAGAAATTTTTTAAACATACGTACCACTCCTATTTGTTTTTTGGGGTAACGCATCCATGATATTTCCTTCTATTGGGGTGGAATACTTAGAGGTTAAGGAGAGTAATAAAATGTATTTATTCTTATTTACTTTGATTTATTGTGTAATCACACAAATGTTGAGTTTTTCCTTTGAGATGTCTTTTGGTGTGTACTTGATAGGGTTAGCTTTAATCAAAGGACTTTCCAGTGGGGAAATTAAAGACATCTTTAATTTCAAAAAGACAAGGGACGTGTTCAAAGAAAACAGATTTATAGATTCTTTGATGGAATTGTTTTCTTTGGTAATAGTGTTTATTAATGCATACATAATTGATTATGAACCATTCTCTCCCTTTGAGTTTGTTTATACTTTTTTCTTGCTTGTAGTTCTGTACAGGTTCCTATTTTGGGGGATCATAAGAGAGTCTAAAAAATGGTTGCATAAAGAGTCATAAGAGACATGGGCTTATAAAAATCACTCACTTTCTTTGATACATTCCAATGCTACCATTTATTTCTTTATAATTGGTAATATGGTGGGAATTTTATTTTTCAGTTGCGGTGTCCGCAATTATGGTTCTTTTAATTGGGAGGAGAAATTTCGAATAGAGAAGAATTAGATTGTCAATTATCGCTAATGAACAGGCTGGAGAGCCTGTTTTTTTTTTAAAAATATTATGTTTTTGTTGAAAAATCCCATTTTGCTTGCGGTGTCCGCAAGCATTTTTTTTATTTTTCAGTGCTTCATTTTGACGGATTTTTTTTGTGATAAAATCCAGTCACTGCGGAGGTGAATCATGTGAAGATAGAAGTAGGAATAAACCTGTTTGAGATAGGATTTCTCATTCTAGGTGTTTCAGTTTTGTTTTTAATCAAAGCTAATGAGGAACGAAAACGAAAAAGAAAGAGCTAGGCTGCTTCTTGAAAGGTGCTTGACGGAAATCAAGAGATTTTAACACTTACATAGAGGTTTACTTAAAAATTTCAGTTGAGATCGCTCAGATTTGATTCTGATCGCTTTTTTGTTTAGGTATTAAAAGTAGGGGTGGTGTGTCAAAAACGCTTATAAGGGCTTTAAATGTGTTTTTTCGTTTTGGCTACTGAAATCAGTTTGAAAATCTGTTTGCGAGATACCGAAAATTTTCAAAATTGGAACTAAAATGGGTTTTGGGCGTATTTCATGTGCTAGGATTTAACATAAAACGGCAAAAATTGAGGGGGATGAATGAATGGCAGCTGTATCTTCAGCGAAAATCGGTCAGAAGATTAATGAATGGTATCAGAATATCAAGAGGCTGAATGTAACAGATGCGGAAATGCTTCGGAGTGAGATCAGAAGGGATTTAGACATCATGGAGGAAGATGAGCAAGCTGTTCTTTATTTTCAGCTTATGGAATTCCGCCACGAACAAATGCTTGAATACATGAATCTAGGAGCTCGGAAATTAAACAAAGCGGAGTACCTGCGATCAGTTGAAGGGCAAGGGCGGAAGCTTACTGGAATCCTGGAATACTATTTTAATTTTTTCAAAGGGATGTATGAGTTTTCGCAAGGTGATTACATTACTGCGATTACTTTTTATCGACAGGCAGAAAAACGGTTGGATCGAGTGGCGGATGAAGTTGAAAGAGCAGAGTTTTACTTCAAGATGGCAGAGATTTTCTATCACATGAAGCAAACTCAAATGTCTATGTATTACATCATGCTAGCCCTTGATACATATAAGGCGCACCCGACATATCTTGTCCGAGAAATTCAGTCTCGTTTTGTTGTTTCAGGAAATTATATTGATCTTAACAGTTCTGAAAAGTCTCTCCCGCATTTAGACAAAGCATTAGAAAAATCACATGCGATTAAGGATGAATTAATGATTGGTATAAGTTTGATGAACTTGGGTCACTGTTATTCTAGTTTGGAAAAATATCAGTTGGCATTAGATCATTTGGAGGAAGCTGAAATTTATTTGAAACGTCATTCTCACATACGAGCAATCCTTTATCAGCAGGCTCTGATCCATTTTAAATTGGGTAACGATGAATTGGCCAAGGAATATTTGCAGCGTGGCATAGATTATCTAAAATCAAACCCTGATCAATTATTCGAATCTTTGTACGATTTTCTTGTAAACCTATATATAAAGCCACTTAATCTTGATGATCTCAAGGATATTTTGAAACGATTTGATAACATTAGGGGTTATCCATATTTAGAAGAACTGGCATTAGAGTCCGCAGAATTTTATACTAAATGTGAGCGTATGGAGGAATCTGTATATTTGTATCAGCAAATGGTGTACGCTCAAAAACAAATTCGAAGGGGCGACTGTTTGTATGAACATTAGAAAAAGCTTTGTTTTAGCTGGTCTTGCGATCATGATGTTGGTTGGTGGTTCATATCTGAATCATACCGAGACTGCTATGGAGTTGGCTATTCGATTAGGTACATGAAAAATGGCAGACCTTTTGGGTCTGTCTATTTGGAAATTCTTCTGGAACAACACCAATGCACTAACAGACACTCAGAAAAAATCCCTTCCAATTGGATAGGGATTTTTTGAGTAAGCTGTGATCTAATTCAAAGTTGCATAACCCTAATCAACAACAAACAGTACTGCCGTTCCATCTTCGTATTCATTTAGTTGATGGGACACCCAATATCCCGCACCTCGATTGTCTGAAGGAGATATTTATTCTATATCGGCTCCTGCACCGCCTTCTTCACACATAGCCATAGGGAATTCATCTCGATCATATTCCCTTTTTGTTGGTATGTTTTTCAATGATTCTTCTCCATTTTTATCGGCACCTTCTTTATCAATCGTGCAGACGGCAGAAGCGCCCTTTTTTATAGCATTTTTTATGTCTCGTGCTGTTTCTGGATACTTATCAAACGGAAACTTCAATTTCACATCATACTGAGACCTCTCCAGAAGAAGGAGAGGTTTTTTTATGTCGAAGTGGGTTTGACAAAACAACCAAAAATTCATTAAATTAGTAGAACGATCTACTTAAGTCCATTTAACTAAATATCAATTTTTTTGATTAAAAAAGAAAACATAATTAGTTCGATTCACTTAATTTCGCTTCTATTGACAGTATTTTCAGAAAAAATGATTGACGATAAAAACGAATGCGCTTACAATGAAAACACATTCCAAAAAGTGAAATTGAATTCCACTAGACGGAATAAAAGGAGTCGTTCATCTCCAAATAAGTGGCTAAAGGAATGATTCACACAATGAAAAATCGAAGTGCACTGGAAATATACAAAGAAGGAGGCGCTTGGTGGGAGACTGAGATTAGTCATATTCAAAAAAATTCAATTGAACTTCGGGGCTATCCAATTGAAGAGCTTATTGGTCAATTATCGTATCCACAGATGCTTTATCTACTGCTTGTTGGTGAATTACTAGATGATTCGAAGGCAGCTCTTTTTGAAAGTGTTCTTGTCGCAGGTGCGGATCATGGGCCAAGAGCACCGTCTATTGCAGCGGCAAGAATGGCGGTTACGTGCGGCATTTCGTTTAATTCTTCTGTTGCAACAGGGGTGAATCTATTAGGTGATATTCATGGCGGAGCTGGTGAAAAGGCGATGCGTATGTTATACGAAGCCAAAGCAGCCTACGATGAACACAAGGATATCAAGTCTGCTGCGAAGCAAGTATGTCAGACATGGTTAGCCCGCAAGGAAAAAATTCCGGGAATCGGTCATCAGCTGCATGATGATGATCCGAGAGTGAGACGGCTGTATGAGCTGAGTCAAACATATGTGCAGCAAGGTGATATCAGCGGAACGTACTTACGGTTAGCTGAGGCGATTAGACATGAACTTGAACAATTAAAAGGGAAAAAAATCACGATGAACATAGATGGTGTATCTGCTGCGATCCAATGTGAATTAAACATTCCAGCTGAAGCGGCAAAAGGCATCTTTTCCTTATCCAGAGGAATGGGCATCGTGGCGCATGCATATGAAGAGCTGACAAAAGGTGCCCTAGTGAAAGGTCCTTGTCCGAATGAAGAAAGACTTGTTCGTTATGCGGGGGTCGGGACGCGTCACTTGAAGGAGGGTGAGAGAATTTGAGTGAATTGAAAGCGTTGTCATATATAAACGGCGAATGGCTGGATGCAAACCATGTCAAAGAAGACATTATCAATCCATACTCTGGGGAAATGATCGGTACATCCTATCTTGCCTCCTCAGAAGATATAGAACAGGCGCTTTCTATTGCGCAGCAAGCTAAAAAACAATTAGCGGCAATATCAGCATTAGAACGCTCAACGCTTCTAACAAAGGCAGCTGCCTTATTGGAAGAACAAAAAGAGCATTTTGCAAAACTCATTTCTTTAGAATTAGGCAAACCGCTTAAAAATACAAGAGATGAAGTCTCACGATCAATTGAAACGCTGGCGCAGTCAGCCGAAGAAGCCAATCGACTAATCGGTGAGACCATTCCTGGCAATGTATCTTCCCGTGGACAGAGAGCAATGGCGATGACATTTAAAGTGCCGGTTGGGGTTGTGCTGGCGATTACGCCTTTTAATGCGCCTCTCAACTTAATTTGTCACAAAATCGGTCCAGCTTTTGCAGCAGGGAATGCCATTATTTTAAAACCAGCACCGCAAACATCAGCTGTTGCCACAGCGTTTGTTAAGCTCCTGCTTGAAGCAGGGTTTCCTGAAAAGAGCCTGCAGCTTGTGATTGGAGGAGTAGACGCCGGCAGACAGTTAGTCACTGATGAAAGAACCAATCTTGTTTCTTTTACTGGCGGTGCGGTGGGCGGAGAACATATTTCAAACTCTGCTGGATTAAAAAAGGTACTACTGGAACTCGGAGGAAATGGAGCGACGATTGTTCATCATGATGCAGATATCGAGCAAGCCGCATCTCTTTGTGCCAAAACGGGCTTTAGCAACTCTGGTCAAAGCTGTATTTCTGTTCAAAGAATTTATGTTCACAAGCAAATTTTGTCGACATTTACTGAGACACTTAAACAAAAAGTAGAACAGCTCGTCGTTGGAGATCCGCTGTCTAGTGAAAGTGATATCGGCTGTATGGTTGATGTACAGGCAGCAAAACGTGTGGAGGCTTGGATACAAGAGGCAGAGAAAATGGGTGCCGAGCTTCTATCTGGAGGACAACGAAATGGCGCAAGCATCACACCGGCTATTTTGCTAAACCCGCCAAAACAAGCCAAGGTCGTCTGTGAAGAAGTGTTCGGTCCAGTTGTCAGCATTCTCCCATATGAGGAGCTGGATGAGGCAATCAAAGAAGCAAACGATAGTCGATATGGTTTGCAGGCAGGTGTCTTTACGAATCAGCTAGATATTGCGTTACACGCAGCAAAAGAGCTTGAAACTGGCGGCGTAGTCATCAATGGGACATCGAATTTCAGACTAGATCACTGGCCATATGGCGGGATTAAACGAAGCGGTATTGGAAGGGAAGGCCCACGTTTCGCCATCGAGGAGATGACCGAAACCAAAATGGTTGTGCTGCCAAATGGTCTATAAAGGGGGCAGATGGTTGTGAATGTCTTTCAGCAAAAGTTAAAGAGTGCGCAGACAGGCGGTCAGCCGATGATTTGTACGCCGCTCATTGGACAAACAAAGGAAGAATTGTTTCTTGAAGTTGAGGTGTTAGCTGAGAAGAAGCCTGATGTGATAGAGTGGCGAGCGGATTTTTTCAATCACCTCAATGACAAGGAACAAGTCATCGCCACCCTGAAAGGGATGATCGAAAAGGCAGATAGCATCCCATTTTTATTCACCATTCGTTCTGAAAAAGAGGGCGGCGAACGCATCTCGCTCTCAGAGGATGAAAAGGTTTCCCTGCTTGTCGAGCTTTGTGCCACTCAGCTTGTAGCTGCCGTTGATTTTGAATTAATGCATGATGTCTCGCATATCCAGCAAGTCAGTCAGGCGGCTAAGAGAAACGGGGTCATCTTGATTGTGTCGTACCACGATTTCCAGCGTACCCCTGCGGCGGATCGGCTTGTGGAGCTATTCACCCATGCAGAATCGGTTGGCGCCGATATCGCAAAGATCGCCGTCATGCCGCATTCCTATGAGGATGCATTGACACTGCTTTCTGCGACGGGCAAGGCGAACAAGCATCTGTCCATCCCCGTTATTTCGATGGCGATGGGGGAATATGGCGCCTTCACAAGAATGGTAGGTGGACTCTTTGGGTCTATCATGACCTTTGCTGTAGGGAAAGAAAGCTCAGCACCTGGACAAGTTGCGATACAGGATTTGAATACCGTTCTATCGATTGTGTTTTCAAAGAATCAGTGAGTAGCAGATTCATAGCTGCACCGTGAGAGGAGAGAAACATGAAGAAGAATATATCTACACAGGTCATTCAGTATTTAGAAAATCGAGGAGTTGAGCATATCTTCGGTCTGTGCGGTCATACGAATATTGCTTTTTTATCAGCGCTAGAAAAAAGCCGTATTCAATTTGTGAATGTCAGACATGAACAGATAGCTGCGCATGCAGCAGACGGTTATGCACGAGCGAAAAAACAGACGGCTGTTGTGCTCAGTCACTTAGGTCCTGGACTCACCAATGCGGCAACAGGCGTAGCGAATGCTGCACTCGATTCCATTCCAATGGTTGTTATTGCAGGAGATGTTCCAAGTCATTACTACGGAAAGCACCCACACCAAGAAATCAATCTTCATTCCGATGCTTCTCAATACGAAATTTATCGCCCGTTTGTGAAAAGAGCATGGCGAGTCGACATTCCAGAATTATTTCCAGAAATTTTATCAAAAGCGTTTCAGTTAGCTGAAAGCGGCCGCCCTGGGCCAGTCCTGATTTCAGTTCCGATGGATGTGTTCTCAAAAGACTTAGATGTGTCGTTATTTGAACAAATCGCTCATCATACACACACCGTTGAAAAACCATCTATTGATGATCAAACAGCGAATCGGATATTAGATCGATTGCTGCAGGCAGACAAACCGCTTTTATATGTAGGGGGAGGCATTTTACTAGCCGATGCAGCAGAAGAGTTAAAGGCATTTTCTGACCATTTGAGTATCCCTGTTGCCCATTCTTTGATGGGGAAAGGGGCGATGCCAGATGATCATCCAATGACCCTTGGTATGACAGGGTTTTGGGGGACGAAATTTATCAATGATCAGTGTAAAGCAGCGGACTATATATTGGCTTTAGGCACCCGTTTTGCTGAAGCAGATGCGAGTTCGTGGGAATCGGAGTATACGTTCAATTTCCAATCAACCAAGCTCATTCATATTGATATTGATCCGAATGAAATTGGCCGAAATTATCCTGTGGAAATTGGAGCGGTAGCAGATCTCAAACAGGCACTGACCGTACTCAATCGTGTGGCGAAAGAGAGGCTGCCAGAAGGTCTGGATCGCCCTCAATTGAAAAAGGACATTGCGGTATATCGTGAGGAATTTCAGAAGAGCAATTTGACGAATATTCAAGACGAGTCTTTCCCAATGAAACCACAACGTATTTTGCAGGAAGTGCGGGAAGTATTGCCGCCTGATGCCTTCATTACAACCGATGTTGGCTGGAATAAAAATGGGGTCGGACAGCAATTTCCTGTATACACGCCAGGCACTATTTTAACCCCAGGTGGTTTTGCGACGATGGGATTTGGCGCTCCTGCTGCACTTGGAGCAAAGATTGCCCAGCCTGACCGTGTCGTTGTATCACTTGTCGGGGACGGCGGATTCGGTCAAAATCCATCTGTTCTTGCAACAGCTATGGAAGAAAACATTCCTGTCGTGTGGATTGTGATGAACAACAGTGCGTTTGGGACGATCGCCGGCTTGCAAATGGCACACTATGAAACGACATACGGCACTGTTTTTAGAAAAGATGGAGAAAGCTATTCGCCTGATTTTGCAGCCATTGCAAGAGGTTATGGGATGAAGGGGATCAAAATTACGGCGGCTTCTGAATTCAAAGAAGCTTTGGCTGAAGCGATCGCTTCTCAGGAACCGTGTGTCATTGATGTAGCGATGAAAAATGATCCTGTGCCTACTGATGGACATTGGAACATTAATGATATTTATTCACCAAATACAAAACGTTCACATGTCAGTGTGAACTAAACATGACTAGGGAGGAATCAACAATGAAAATTAAAGTATTAAATCCATTTCAAGACGGTCATCCATTATGGTTAGGTTTAGATCATCCAGAAGAGAACATGATTCGGAAGGTGTTTCAAACGATCACACCAGATACCGTTGGATCAGAGCATATGATGGCAGGTCTCACTATTTTTGAGCCGGGAGAAGCAAGCTCAGTACACAATCACCCGGGTTCAGAGGAATTTGATTATGTGATTAAAGGGTCTGGCGAAGTCATTTGCGATGGAGAAAGACAATCATTTAAACAAAATGACTTTATGTTTATTCCAGACGGTGTCTCGCATCAGCATGTGAACACAGGGGACGAACCTTTATGGCTGATTTGGCTCTATACACCGCAAGGGCAGCTGCCGAAGGACTAAAGAAACCTTGCACGAGAGAAAGAAGAAAAGGGGCTAAAATAGAAAGCATTTTAGCCCTTTATCAATTGAACGAAAGGGAGTCAAGCAATGAATAAGAATACACCACTTGAAGGAATCAAAATATTAGATGTTTCAACGATGATTGCTGCACCATACGGCGCGGTGCTTCTAGGAGATTTCGGTGCAGAGGTCATTAAAGTCGAGATTCCTGGAAAAGGGGATACACTGCGGCATGTTGGCCCTTTTGCAGATGGTGAACCTTTGAGATGGTCAGGGCTTTCAAGGAATAAGAAATCTCTTACACTCGATCTACACAAAGAAGAAGCAAAAGACATTTTTAAAAAGCTTGCAGCGCAGGTTGATGTGATCATTGAAAATTTTCGTCCGGGCACACTTGAAAAATGGGACGTTGGGTACGATGTATTAAAAGAAATCAACCCTCGTTTAATTATGATTCGTGTTTCCGGTTATGGGCAAACCGGTCCATTTAAGGACAAGGCGGGGTTTGGTACACCTGCGACGGCATTTAGCGGCTTTACATATATTCAAGGGTTTCCAGATCGGCATCCAGTCAGCCCGTCCTTTTCCCTTACGGATTATATCGCAGGAATCTATGTGGCGTTTGCCACTGTGACAGCGATGTATTACCGTGACACACATCCAGAAGGAACAGGGCAAATGGTAGATTTGGCCCTCTATGAATCTGTGTTCCGCATGTTAGAATTTTTGGTTGCTGAGTATGACAAGCTAGGGAAGGTGCGTGAGCGTTCACCAGGGTTAAGCGGTCATTCAAGCCCTGCCGGCACCTATGAGACAAAGGATGGGCATTATTTGGTTCTTGTGACGAGTACAGATTCGACCTTTAATCGATTGGCAGAGGCGATGAATCGCTTAGATTTACTAGAGAACGAGAAATTCTCTGTGAATGCAGCCAGGCTGAAGCATAACGATGAAATGGATGCGATCGTCTCGCAGTGGATTGCGTCCAAAACAAGAGATGACGTCCTAGACATTCTAGATACACATGGTGTGCCTGTGAGTCCGATTCTAAGCATTCGGGATATCTTTGAGCATCCGCAATTTAAAGCACGAGAAAATATTGTCGAGGTGCATCATCCACGTCTTGGAAAAGTGAAGGTGCCTGGAATCATTCCGAAGTTTGAAAAAACCCCCGGCCGTATTCGCCATATTGCGCCTGATTTAGGTGAACATAATTATGACATTTTAACGAAAATGCTTGGCTTCACAGAAGAAGAGTGTAAACAGTTAGAAGAAAAAGGGGTCATTTAAGACACTCAACCGATCCGCACGCTGCGGAAACAAAGGAGGATGGTTATGAAAGTGCATTCAGAACTGAAGGGGAACGACTTGCGGCCTGCTTATGCGAAACCAACAAAAGCTCGTTTCGGCATCTTGATTCTGTTGTTTTTTATTACCGCTATTAACTATATTGATCGAGCCAGTGTATCCATTGTTGCACCTGCGATTCAGTCTTCATTGCAATTAAACCCTGCCTTATTAGGCCTCATCTTTTCAGCATTTAGCTGGACCTATACAGCCATGCAGATCCCTGGCGGCTTTATTCTTGATAAGTTTGGATCAAAGGTAACGTATGGAATATCACTCATTACTTGGTCTATTTTCACCGGTTTACAGGCGTTTGCGAACAGCTTTGCCTTCTTATTTGGCTGCCGTTTGTTTATCGGAATTACAGAATCTCCCGCATTTCCTGCGAATAATCGCATTGTGACCACATGGTTTCCAAGGCGGGAACGCGCATTTGCAACAGGGGTTTATACCGCTGGAGAGTATGTGGGGCTTGCATTTGCGACACCTCTTCTTTTTTGGATTATGACAACTTTCGATTGGAGAACCGTCTTTATCACTGCTGGTGCGCTCGGTATTATATTTGCTTTCTTTTGGTACAAGTATTATCACGAACCAAAAGAGCATCCAAAGATCAATGAAGATGAGCTAGAATTGATCCGTCAAGGCGAAGGACTGACTGTGGCATCACAGGAGAAACTGAAATGGGCAGATTTTGCCGCACTTTTAAAATATCGTAAATTGATTGGACTCTATATTGGTCAATTTTCTGTTGCGTCTACCCTCTTTTTCTTTTTAACATGGTTTCCAACCTATTTAGCAGAGGCGAAAAATATGGCCTTTCTCAAAGTGGGTTTTGCGGCATCCCTGCCATACATCGCTGCATTCTTTGGAGTGCTGTTTGGAGGCTATGTGTCTGACTGGCTGCTTAAAAAGGGTGTATCGGTCAATGTAGCGAGAAAGCTGCCGGTTGTGGTCGGTCTGCTTCTGACAAGTACCATTGTTTTAGCGAATTTTACAACGAATATCCCGCTTGTGCTCACTATTTTATCCATCGCGTCCTTTGCGCAAGGACTGTCTAATATCTCCTGGACCATGCTGTCTGAGGTAGCACCAAGAGAAATGGTCGGGCTGGCTGGCGGCGTATTTAACTTCTTTGCTAACTTATCCGGCATCATCACCCCGCTGATCATCGGATTCATTGTATCGGCGACAGGCTCTTACAACGGCGGTATTTTATTCGTCAGCCTAGTGGCATTAGGCGGAGCGTTGTCGTATATCTTTATTGTAGGTAAGATTGAACGGATTCAATTAAAATAATAGAGAGTAAGAAAAAGAGAACTCATTGGGTTCTCTTTCAGCGTGTAGACAAACCCTCGCATTCGGTGTCAGTCCTGCGTGCCGGTGCTCACGAATGTCAAATTCGCTCCGCGCCGGTACTCGTCCTTCCTAGGGCTGCAAAGGTTTTCTATCACACTGAAAAAAAGACAAAGGGCTAAAATCAAGTCCATTTTAGCCCTTTGTCAACAATCTTGAAAGAGAACTCATTGGGTTCTCTTTTTCTATGAATAAAAGATGACGGTGATGATTGTTGCACATGCGATCCCCATGCTGATATAAAAACCAGCAAACCAGATATTCCATCGAGTGATTCGGTAAGGGTTGACCTTCATCAAATCGGCTAATAGGGAGACAGATACATTATATGGGCTAAACATGACCGTTGAGGTTCCAGCGATAATGAGCATGATTGCGATGGGAAGGGCAGGCAATTCATGAATGACAGGTGCCATCAAGCTCACTAAGAGAGCAAGCGAAACGAGCGGGTGGAAACCGCAAAGAGCGGTGATGAGAAAATACAGCCCGATGACCCCATAAACCCAAATGGCATGATCTGATATACTGACGATAAATGCTTGAATCGGCTGCAAGCTGTTTGTGACAAGCAGCATATCGACAAAGAAGCCCGCGCTTAAAAATAGACACATATAATTGGAGAGCTGGCGGGTCCGTTCTTTCCAATGGGGAATAGAGACGGCTACATATTGTTTTCGTTTTTTGATGATAGACGAGAATAATAGAGCGAAAGGAATAATCGTCAGCACAACAGCGAACAGATAACCTTTCCCGATCCAGGCGTCAACAAGCGAAACGACTGTCATAAAACTGAGCAGCATGAAAGCAAGCTGAAGGGTTTTTCTCTTGATGCGATGAGGGTTGGAGTGAGCTTCTGCCGGCTGGATGATATGCGGCAATCGTTTGCTTTGACGAGAAAACAGCAACCAATCCGTCAACAGCACAAGCACCATTAAACAAAAGGTAACGGGTGCAATCTGATAATATTTCAATTTGGTTGCATCAATGGTGACACTCACCAGTACCTCGACAGGACTCCAGCTAAGACATAGCGCATATGACCTTAAAAGATTGCGCGTATAAAGGTGCTGTTTGACTTGTTCCTGAAGGGCGTTCAGCGACGGTTTCAAGGATGTATATAATAAGGGAATCGTTGCGATATTTAAAAACATGCCAAGAACATGAGTGACAAAAGAACTCTTGCGATAAAGCTGATTTGTACTCGTTGTATGTAAGGTAAGCAGTTTATTTAATTGAGTATCGAAATGTCCAACATGTATGAGAGAATGAATAAATGGCAACATGAAAAATAAAGAGAGTAAGCCTAGCATGGAATGAAAATGAAGAAAAAGCGTATGCAAAGGCTGTTCTGACCAGAAAAATAACACCAATCCAATCAAGAGAAACATAGCACCCGTTTTCAAATAAAGCCCATTGGCCTTCTTAAAGGAAATGGTGAGCGAAGCAGCCGCCAGCAGACCAACCAAATAGGAGAGAATGGGAGCAGGGAATAGTTGATGAACGATGTATAAGCTAATAAGAAGTGTGAAAATGAGCAGGTAGATCATGATATCTCCTCCATCAAAACATCTATCGGTTTTATTCCGTACAGTGGAATTTGTTTTCTTTTAATGGAACATTTAAAATGGATTATAGCAAAATTGGTTAATCATGTCGATAAGAAATCAAAGGGGAAAAGGAGAAAGTGAACATGGCTGATAAAAAGTCAAAAGAAGAATCAGGATTGCGTACCGTTCAGCGCGCTTTGGATATTCTTTCTTGCTTTAGCGAAGAACGTCAAGAGCTGACGCTAACGGACATTTCAAAAGAGATGAACTTAGCAATGTCTACCACAACGAGACTGCTTAAGGCACTTGAAATGAATCATTTTGTAGAAAAGAACCAAGAGACAATGAAGTACCGGCTCGGTCAAAGACTTTATCTTCTCGGTTATATTGCTGGGAAGTCCATCAAATTGAGGGAACTGGCAAAACCGCTCATGTACACACTTCGTGATGAAACAAAGGAAACCGTCAACCTGTATGTGCTCGATCACAAAAGCAGGGTATGTATTGAACAAGCCGAAGGGCTGCAATCGATTCGGCATCTTGTGAAAATCGGTGAGAAGCTGCCGTTATACGCTGGCGCTGGTGGAAAGGTGCTGCTTGCTTTCCAAAGCGAAGAGTTTCAACAGCAAGTTTTCGCGTCTGAGGCCGATCACATGACGATGGAGGAATGGCAAAAAGAATGTCGTCATATTCTTGAAACGCATACCGCTTGCAGTATTGATGAACGGGAAGTCGGATCGGCGGCAGTGGCGGCACCGATCTTTAACATTCATGGGGAAGTGCAGGCATGTTTATCCATATCTGGACCGACCCAACGATTTACTGAAGATGTCATCCCTCAATTGCAGCAAAAAGTGAAAGAGCATGCCGAGAAGCTCTCCGAACAGCTCGGTTACGTCGTCAAACACAATTTTTAAGAATGCCTATCTTTTCTCAGTCCATTTATCATATAATAGAAACATTATGTAGCATTCCTTGTCGTAAGGAGGACGTGTCACGAACATGAAAAACAATAGAGAGATTCCTGTGAGACAGCGAAATATTGTCCTCATTGGCTTTATGGGCGTTGGGAAAACAACCATTGGGCAGCTCGTTGCCAAAAAGTTATATAGAGATTTTATTGATGTTGATCAGGAGATTGAGAAAAAGTACAACATGACGATTCCAGAAATGTTTCAGCAAAAAGGAGAAGATTTCTTCAGACAGGCTGAAAAGGACTATATCGTCGATTTATGTGAACATACTCAGCTAAAGATCGTATCTCTTGGAGGCGGTGCGTTTAAACAGGAAGAAATCAAACGATCTTGCTTAAAGCATTGTACGGTTCTTTTCCTTGACCTATCTTGGGAGAATTGGAAACAGCGGCTGGATATTTTAATTGAAAACCGTCCTGTTCTTCATAACCGCACGCTTGACGAGATGAAAGAGTTGTTTGAAGAGCGCCGGGAAATTTATTCCCTTCATAACTCAAGAGTGGAAACAGATCATCTAGAAGCTGAAGAAGTCGCCAATTATATTGTCGACACACTCAAGCTTGGCTGGGATCTATATTCGAAATAAAAAAGTCTATCCTAAGGGGGTAGACTTTTTCTATTAGATCAGGAGTAGTCAAAGAAATCACAGTCTGATGGATGAAAAAAAGAAGAAAAGATGTTTTTTCCTTCGTCATTATATCAAAATGTATGCATTCTTTATGTGGTGTGTCTAGCCGTTTGAAAAAAGTGGTGATCAGACTACAACTAGGTCAAGATGATGAGGTTTTTTGATTGATGTGGGAAACGAAATATATCTCTCATTTTCTTTTTTTGAAAAAATAAAATAGTATCTAAATTCTAATAATCGTTTTTTGAATTATTATAATTTTTAAAAATATTGTTGACACCTTCGGTTAGATCATTCTATGATTATTAACGTAAACGCTTACCGTAAACGTTTACTATAACGGATGGGGAGGAATTTGTTGATGAAAAATAAAGAAAAATGGAGCGGTGTATTCCCGGCAATCTTAATTCCTTTTAAAGATGACTATTCAATTGATGAACCTGCTTTTCGTAAGCTTGTTCGCTGGGTGGCGGAGCACGAAGGGATTAATGGGATCGTTGTCAATGGACATACTGGCGAGATTATGACTTTGCTGCCACATGAACGAGCTGAAGCTGTGCGTATTGCAGCCGACGAATTAAAGGGAGAAATTCCTGTCATTTCTGGGGTTTCTGCTGAAGGGACAATTGAAGCGATCCAGCATGCAAAAGCAGTGGAGGAAGCTGGTGGAGAAGGTATTCTTCTTATGCCGCCACATTCATGGCTGAGATTCGGTATGCAGCCTGAGTCACCTGTCCAATTCTTTAAAGATGTTGCAGAAGCAATTGATATTTCAATCATCGTCCATCAATATCCAACATGGACAAAAACCTCTTATACAACCAGTCAATTATTAGAAATGTCGGAGATTCCAAACGTTGTCTCATTTAAAATCGGTCAAAGAGACATGGCGCAATATGAAGTCGATGTGCGCGCACTGAAAAAGCATGCACCAGATGTATCATTGCTCACATGTCACGATGAATATTTATTGCCAACATTAGTTCAAGGAATTGATGGGGCGCTTGTAGGTTTCGGCTGTTTTGTACCAGATTTGATTGCTGAGCTTGTGAAATGTGTGGAAGAACAAGACCTTGTAGCGGCTAATAAAGTGTACGATAGAATCTTTGAATTAAAGCATGCTGTGTATAAAATGGATGAACCTTCCTCTACCTCTCATCTGCGAATGAAGGAAGCGATGTTCCAGCGAGGTTTGATCAGCAGTTCGCTTGCGAGGAAGCCAGTATTACCTTTAACTCAAAAGGAAAAAGAAGAGATTCGTCAGGGCCTTCAAAGTGTTGGTTTACTTAAGGAAAACGTTAGTAAATAACAGACCATTGATTTCATGATGAAGGTGAGTCGGGTTATAATAGAGTATAAAACAACAGACTCCCGGAGGTATGAAATGTGTCAGTAAGTATTAAAGATGTCGCATTGAAAGCTGGAGTATCTATCGCCTCTGTTTCCCGAGTATTAAGTGGCAAACCAGGAGTAGGTGCTCAAACGGCTGAAAGAATCAAACAAGTGATTGATGAATTAGGCTATCGTCCTAATTTAGGAGCTAGAGGGCTCGTTAAAAGAAAGACTGGCAATATTGCTGTCGTGGTTCCTCGTGGTTCATATATTTTGAATAATCCATTTTTTTCGACGATTTTAGATGGGATAGCGAAGGAATTAGATGAGACTGAATTCAATATGTTGATGTCATTTACATCTGTACAGCAGCAGCGATTACTTGAAACGCAGGCTGTAGATGGTGCCATTTTATTTTCTCCAAGAAATGAAGAATTGAGCATGGATTGGTTAAAAAGTTTAGCTATTCCCATTATCGTTGTCGGAAGTTACTTAGAGGATTCTCCATTTCCATGTGTCAGGCCAGATGATGAGGAAGGTGTGTGTCAATCTGTCACGGCCTTATTTGATAAAGGTCATCGAACCATTGGACTGGTCAATGGTCCAATGAGTTCGATGCATAGTGTGAGGTATTACAAGGGGTATGAGCGTACACTGAAAAGTTTAGGATTAACAATGAACAAAGAGCTTGTGTTTGAGTTAGATGAATTTGATGGGGGAAAAGTAGTAGAAGTGGTTTCTCAATTTCTCCAAGGAAACCAGCACATGACTGGAGTTGTTTGCTCTTCAGATTTTTTGGCGATAGGGGTCATGAAAGCGGCAGATATCGCAAATGTGTCAATACCTCATGATTTGTCTGTCATTGGTGCTGATGATGTGCCCATTGCAAGTTTTCTAACCCCTTCTTTATCTTCTGTTCATGTTGATTTAGTTGGAATGGGAAGAAAAGCGGTTTCTTTACTAACGCAGTTAGTAGAAGGAGAACAGTTAGAGAAGATGGAACACATCTTCCCGATGTACTATGTAGATCGTGGCACCACGGGAACGCCAAAAAAGAAATGATAGATGCTGAAAACTCATATGATCGCTTTAGAATGTCTCTTCATTTAAAATGTAAGCGATTTCTTTTGTGCTCATCAGCATGTACTTTTGCATCATTTCCTCTATTAAGGAGGAGATATCATGACGTTAGAACTCAGCGGAAATTCAAATTCTCATGATGAGCAAGTTGTTGATAGAGCTTCACAACTATTGACTAGGATGGAAAGTGTACCTTTTTCGAGATGGCATTTAAAACCTCGTATCATTATGGGATCTGCTACCTTTTTTGATGCTTTTGATGCACTATCTTTAGCGTTTGTTCTCCCAGTTCTCATCGGCATGTGGAATTTATCACCTGCTCAAATTGGTCTTCTTATTGGGTCTGGTTATATCGGACAAGCGATTGGCGCTATTTTCTTTGGGTGGTTAGCAGAAAGACGTGGCCGAGTATTTAGTGCAAAGTGGACTGTATTTCTCATGTCTATTATGAGTATCGCATGTGTATTTTCAGGTAACTTTATGGCCCTTTTTATTTTTCGTTTTATACAGGGGATTGGAGTAGGAGGAGAAGTGCCAGTAGCGGCCTCATATATCAATGAGTTGTCCCGGGCCCAAGGCAGAGGGAGATTTTTTATGCTCTATGAGATGATTTTTCCATTAGGATTAATGATCTCAGCTCAAATTGGTGCATTTGTTGTACCTAGCTTTGGGTGGAAATGGATGTTCTTGATTGGTGGAATTGGCGGTTTAATCGTCTTTGTCTTCTTTTTCATGTTGCGTGAATCTCCAAGATGGCTTATTTCAAAAGGCAGGTTAGATGAAGCCGAAAGAATCATTGAAGAGATTGAAGCTAGTACGGACAAACGAATGCCTGTTGCAAAGCAAGTGTCCAGCAGCACTGAAAAAGGCGACTGGAAAGAGCTGTTTTCTACTTTTTATCGTAAAAGAACATTGATCGTATGGGGACTATGGTTTTCTGCCTACTTTGTATCGAATGGATTAAATAACTGGTTACCGAGTCTTTATAATACGGTTTACAATTTGCCAGTTGGAGATTCATTAAGGGCAGCCTCTCTCACAAATATTTTACAGACCATAGGGGTATTCGCTTGTGCATTTTTAATCGATAAAGTAGGACGGAAGCGCTGGGCAACCATTGCATTTATCGTAACAGGTGCTTTATTAACGGCTTTATGGATCAGCGGAGCAAATTCTCCAGAAAGCGTTATTTATTTAGGGTCCGCTGCCTACGGAATGATGGGAACAATTACAGTTCTTCTCTATTTATATACACCTGAAATCTATCCAACCCGTATGAGGGTAATTGGTACGGCATTTGCTACAGCGTGGCTTAGGCTGGCCTCAGCGATTGCTCCTATTATGATAGGTTTTATTTTAGAGGTGAGCGGTGTTTCAACTATTTTTATTCTTTTTGCAAGTGTGACTGTAGTGGGAGCAATTCTTGCTTTTAAAATGATCGAAACGAGAGAGAAAGTATTAGAGGATATTGCACCGTAAGTGATGCATGCAGTGAAGAACTTATTCTAAAGAGGGTAGGTTCTTTTTTTATTCAGAGGATTTACGTACACTTTTGAAAAAGCCTAACCTACCTCAGTTCAATTATCTTATAATAGAAACATTATCAGCACTCCTTGTCATGAACATGAAAAGTATATCTATCAGATAGTGGAAATGTAGAATCATAATATAAAAGTCTACCGGCTAGGGTAGACTTTTTCGATCAGTTTAATGTTTGATCCCTTGAAGCAGTGCGGCTTTTAGGCAAAAGGATATTGGCTGACGATGTTCGTCGAATTGCAGTTGAAACAGCTGTTTCGTTTCATCGTCTGCAGCATGAAGGTGGGCAACGATTTCCTTTTGAACATTTTCTGGTGTACGTCCTCGTATGATCCAGTCCTGATAATCAATATGCAGATCCCAGTAACGGATATCTTCTTTCGTCAGATGGTTGTCAGCGAAAAGCTCTTTCCATTCTGATAACGAGCTTTCTCGCACATGGGAGGGATCTCTCAGTCTATTTAAATGATTAATAAAGTCATCCTGTGCTTGGTTTTCAGGTGCATAATGATCGACAAGTAGAAATTTGCCGCCTTTCTTTAAGACTCGGCTGATTTCAGACATGGCTGCCGGGAGATGTGGGAAGTGATGGGCAGCAAATCGGCATGTGACGAGATCAAATGATGCATCAGAAAAGGGCAATGCGTCTGCGGATGCCTGCTCAAACGTAATGTGGTTCAGCTGTCGCTCTTCCGCAAGTGCTGTAGCAACCTCGATCATTTTGGGTGTGACATCAATCCCGATTCCTTTAGAGATGACGTCTGAAAAGGAAAAAACGGTATGACCTGCCGCGCAGCCGATATCAAGTAGATGCTCATCGCCCTTTGCCTTCGCCGCCGTTTTCATCCATTCAAGTTCTTTTCCAGCTGCAAAGATGGGTGAATCTCGGTAGTTCTCTGCATTTTGTGAGAATTGTTTCTCGGCTTTTGAATATGGATTCATTCCTTTACCCCCTTTTTGTTGTTTCTTTATCGTAGGGTTCTTCCCGTGATTTGTCTAAGACATAAAAGATATGATATGAATAGTTAAAACCTATGAGGTGAGAGAAGTGGATATACGAATGATGGAATATGTCATGGAAGTGTACCGGCAGCAAAGCTTTACAAAAGCAGCGGAAAAACTTCACATTGCACAGCCCTCGTTAAGTCAGCAAATTAAAAAACTTGAGGAGGAATTAGATACTCCTCTGTTTATTCGGAAGTATGGACAAGTCACTCCTACACCTCAAGGAAACCGATTGATCAAAAGAGCAGAAACCATTTTGAAGGAACGAGATGATTTATTGCGTGAGATGGGGGAAGCTGCTTATGAGGTAGGGAAAGAACTGATGATCGGTGCGCCAGCTGTCACAGGGGGATATGTCCTGCCAAGTTTATTAAAAACCTATTGTCAAACGTATCCGCACGTTCACGTTCATTTGATAGAAGAATCGCCTCGTGAGCTAGAAAGACGTTTACTCGCTGGGAAACTGGATCTGGCGATTCTTTCTCTGCCTGTCGAGCATGAATCATTGAAAACAAAACAAATGCTGACAGAGCCGCTTCTCCTCGCCATTCCGCAAACGGCTCAACCGTGGTTGACGGATGAACTGAATGAAATCATCAATCAAGCGGAACAAGAAGGGTCTGTCCCGTTTCATCTTCTGGAAGATGCCCCATTTATTATGCTGAAAGAGGGATATGGCTTTCGGCAAGTGGTCACGGAACTGTGCCGTCATCATGGCTTTCGGCCGAGGATTGCATTTGAAACAAGTCATATTCAAACAGCTCAGGCATTGGTTGAAAATGAGCTAGGTGTGACGGTGGTGCCGAAAATGGTGGCACAAGAGGAAAGGAAAGCAGTCACTTATTTACACATTGATTCATGCCCAACCCGTACTCTTGTGTTTGCATATGTGGAAGAAAGATATTTAACGAAAGCCGCTCAAGCCTTCATGGACCTTCAACAGAATCAAGGAAAAGCTTAAACAAACGTTTAATTAAACGTAAAAAGCAGGGGAGTCCCCTGCTTTTACCTTTTTTCAGCGTGATAGAAAACCTTTGCAGTTTAGGAAGGACGAGTACCGACGCGGAGCGAATTTGACATTCGTGAGCACCGGCACGCAGGACTGACACCGAATGCGAGGGTTTGTCTACACGCTGAAAGCAGGGGGCCCCTGCTTTCTAATATAAATCCAGCCGCTGATCTGTCATGACGGGGATTTGTTGTCTCACTTCATCTACGAGCTGAAGATCAATGTTTGCATAATAAATGTCTTCTTCATCATTTGTCTCAAGTAGAATGCGTCCGAGCGGGTCAATCACCATGGAGTGACCAGGGAATTCAGTGTCTCTGCTTGTGCCCGTCCGGTTCACCGCAATCACAAATGACTGATTCTCAATGGCTCTTGCGATGAGCAGACTGCGCCAATGGTCCACTCTTGCTGACGGCCATTGAGCGGTATTAACAAGCACCTTCGCCCCTTTGTTCACGAGCGTCCTAGAAAGCTGAGGGAAGCGGAGGTCATAGCAGATCATCGCACCAATCTTGACATCTTCACCATAGTCAAATAAACCAAGCTGATCACCAGCGGTTAAATAGTTATGCTCATCCATTAAGCGGAATAAATGAATTTTATCATAATCTAACAAAAGCTCACCTTGGCGGTTAAAGACATACATTGTATTGGTGATGTTTTCATCTTCTGTCCTCTTATTTAAAACACTGCCTGCGATGAGATACACTTGGTGCTTGCGGGCAAAGGAAGAGAAGAGTTGTTTTGTTCGCTCGCCATCTGCATCGGCAAGCTCATCCGCTTGCTCTAACGCATAGCCGGTATTCCACATTTCAGGTAGAATAATCAAATCAGGCTGTTGGCGGATGGCTTCTTCTAAACATGCTTCTGCTTTCTGAAAGTTTACATCAGGTTCTCCTATTTGTACGTCCATTTGAATCAGGGCGATGTTCATGTCGGTCTGCCTCCTTTATTCGTTTCATGCAATGAATGGTTCGGTGATATTGCCTGAAGCATCTAGTCTTCAAGCCAGTTTCTTTATCATAAAGCTTTCCGCCATCTTTGCCAATAGAAATGTCAGAAGGTTTTGTTAAATGACTTTCTCAATCAAGAAATGAGTGGTATGATACTCATAACTAATAAAACAAAGGGGAATAGTATGATATGCAATTGTTCGATTTATCACTAGAAGAGCTAAAAAAATATAAACCAAAGAAAACAGCACGTCCTGATTTCTCAGACTTTTGGAAGAAATCGCTCGAAGAACTGCGCCAAGTGAAGGCAGAGCCAACACTTGAATCTTATGACTATCCAGTGAAAGGCGTCAAGGTGTACCGCCTGACGTATCAAAGCTTTGGACATTCTAAAATTGAAGGCTTTTATGCTGTGCCTGATCAAACTGGTCCGCATCCAGCGCTCGTTCGTTTTCATGGCTATAATGCCAGCTATGACGACGGCATTCATGACATCGTCAACTGGGCGCTGCACGGCTATGCAACATTTGGTATGCTCGTCCGCGGTCAAGGTGGCAGTGAAGACACATCAGTGACGCCAGGCGGGCATGCATTAGGATGGATGACAAAAGGCATTTTATCGAAGGATACGTACTATTATCGAGGCGTTTATCTAGATGCTGTTCGTGCACTTGAAGTCATTCAGTCTTTCCCCGAAGTAGATGAACACCGGATCGGCGTAATTGGTGGGAGCCAGGGAGGTGCATTAGCGGTTGCAGCTGCAGCCCTATCAGACATTCCGAAAGTCGTCGTGGCAGATTACCCTTATTTATCAAACTTCGAGCGTGCAGTGGACGTTGCCTTGGAGCAGCCTTATTTAGAAATCAATTCATACTTTCGCAGAAACAGTGATCCGAAAGTGGAGGAAAAGGCATTTGAGACATTAAGCTATTTTGATTTAATCAATTTAGCTGGATGGGTGAAACAGCCAACATTGATGGCGATCGGTCTGATTGACAAAATAACCCCACCATCTACTGTGTTTGCGGCATACAACCATTTAGAAACAGATAAAGACCTGAAAGTATATCGCTATTTTGGACACGAGTTTATCCCTGCTTTTCAAACAGAGAAGCTGTCCTTTTTACAAAAGCATTTGCTTCTATCAACATAAGAGCATGACAAAGAGCTAAAATGACATTCATTTTAGCTCTTTGTCTTTTTCAGCTATTGGAGCGATCAGCTTAATAACTGGTGTTCTGTCTTGTTTTTTCATCAGGCACTAATGCTGTAACGATCAGTGCAAGGGCTGTGATGATGTGAAGGATGAATCCGAGAATCGGAATCCATGCAAGGCAGGATGTGACAATTCCAATGATACTTCCAATCATTGGTCCCTGGTCTCGCTTCGATAAGACGAGTGTGATAATATGCAGAATAAGCATGACCATGAGCGGTGAATAGCCATTGCTGATAACGAATAGACCTCCGATCACAGGGATAGCAAGGCAAGCTTCAAAAATCCCAGTGATCCATTTCATAATGCGAGATATAGACATCAGATCCAACTCCTTTTTCATATATGTCTTATTCGTATTTTCCCAAAAGGTGAAGAAGTCATGCAGAATTCTATAGAAAGAGTTGATGGACACTTGAGAGAGAGAATTAAGGAAGAGCTGAAAATCATCGAAGAAACGTATGACGTCAAGATTTGTCTTGCCGTCGAATCAGGCAGCAGGGCATGGGGTTTTCCCTCGACCGATAGTGATTATGATGTTCGCTTTTTATATGTTCCCCGGAAAGAATGGTATTGGGCGATGGAAGAGCATCGTGATGTCATAGAACGACCGATTGATGACATGCTTGATATCAGCGGCTGGGAGCTTAGAAAGGCACTGCGACTATTCAATAAATCAAATCCGTCCATTATGGAATGGCTGTCTTCTGATATCATCTATGCTGAATCTTTCTCTTTGGCAAAGCAGCTAAGAGAATTAAAGGATCGAGCGTTTTATCCTGCGGCTTTGATGTATCATTACCTCAATATGGCGAAGCGGAATGAAAGCCGGCATTTACGAGGAGAGCAGGTGCGAATCAAGAAGTATTTCTATGTGCTTCGTCCGCTGCTTGCCTGTCAGTGGATTGAACGTTACCGAACAGTTCCACCAATGGACTTTCATGAATTACTCAAGGAGCTAGTGGAGGAAGGTCCGCTGTTAGCAGAAATTCACGAACTGCTCAAACGTAAAATGGACGGAGAAGAAATGGATGTAGAGAACCGTCTCGCTCATGTCCATCCATTTATTGATCAAGAGCTGGCGCGTTTTGATGAATTGGTGAAAAGCTACAATCAGCCGAAAGACAATCTGATGCAAGAATTAAATGAGCTTTTGCAGTCTACCCTTGATGAGGTGTGGGCGTAGGAGGGGAGAGTCAGCCGGATAGCGGCAGACTCTTTTTTTATCTCTTATTGTGATAAAACCACAAAAAAAGTCAGAATTTTTGTCATCTTCAAATATTGTAGCGGACAGCTCATGAGCCTTACAATAAAGACATAGCTTACAAAGAGTGGGAGGTGCCCTTTATGGAGTCGGTCACAAGAAATTTCTTCTTGTTTTTGTCAAAGAGCAGTCTCTTGAACCATATTGCTCGTAATTGGGGAAGTGCTGTTGCATCAAAGAAAATCATCGGTGGGAAGGATTTTGAGAGCGCTATCCCTGTCATCAAACGATTAAACGATCAAGGTATGGCCGTAACGGTTGATCATCTCGGTGAGTTTGTCACAAAGGCAGAGATTGCAAATGAGCGGACGAATGAGTGTATTCAAACCATTCAGCGAATTGCAGAGGCGGGACTCAATTCCCACGTGTCACTTAAAATGACATCGCTTGGCTTAGATATTGACGATGATCTCGTGTATCGCAATATGAAAAGCATTTTAGATACGGCAGAGAAACACCGTATTATGGTGACAATTGATATGGAGGATGAACAGCGCTGTCAAAAAACGCTGGACATTTTTAAAGAAATGAAATCTCAATATGAGTATGTCAGTACGGTGTTGCAGGCGTATTTGTACAGAACAGAACAAGATCTTGATGACCTAAATGAGTTGCAACCATTTTTAAGACTTGTAAAGGGTGCCTATAAGGAATCCGCCGAAGTGGCGTATCCAAACAAAAAAGACGTCGATCAGAATTACAAGAAGCTGATCGAAAAGCAATTACTCTCAGGGAACTATACAGCCATTGCGACACATGACGATCAAATGATCGAATTTACGAAACATATTGTGAAAAAACACAATATACAGACAAGTCAGTTCGAATTTCAAATGCTGTATGGCATGAGATCAGAAACGCAGCAAGCACTCGTGAAGGAAGGCTATCAAATGAGGGTCTACACCCCGTATGGACGAGAGTGGTATGGCTACTACATGAGACGTCTTGCGGAAAGACCAGCAAACATTGCATTTGCTTTAAAAGGGATGACGAGAAAATAATTTGAAACGGGAGCGTGACAAAGATGACAACACCTTACAAGCATGAACCATTCACGGATTTTAGCCAGGAAGAAAATCGCCAAGCGTTTGAACAAGCATTAGCCAAAGTAACAGAATCACTTGGGCAAACCTATCCGCTTGTGATTAATGGAGAAAGAATCGAAACAACAGACAAGATTGTCTCGATCAATCCGGCGAAGAAGGAAGAAGTCGTGGGTACCGTATCAAAAGCTGGGAAAGAAGAGGCAGAGCAAGCGATTCAAGCTGCGGCAAAAGCGTTTGAAACATGGCGCTACACGTCTCCAGAAGAAAGAGCCGGCGTCTTATTCCGCGCTGCGGCAAGCATTCGCCGTAAAAAGCATGAGTATTCAGCCCTTCTCGTAAAAGAAGCAGGGAAGCCTTGGAATGAAGCAGATGCAGATACAGCAGAAGCCATTGACTTCCTAGAGTATTATGCCCGTCAAATGCTAGAGCTTGCGAAAGGCAAACCGGTGAACAGTCGCGATGGGGAACGCAATCAATATGTGTACACACCAACTGGCGTGACGCTTGTCATTCCACCATGGAACTTCTTGTTTGCAATCATGGCAGGAACAACCGTTGCACCAATCGTCACAGGGAATACAGTCGTATTAAAGCCAGCAAGTGCGACGCCTGTCATTGCTGCCCGCTTTGTAGAAGAACTGGAGCAAGCAGGTCTTCCGAAAGGTGTTGTCAACTTCGTGCCAGGTAGCGGAGCAGAAGTTGGAGATTACTTAGTAGATCATCCAAAAACAAGCCTCATTACATTCACTGGATCAAGAGAAGTGGGCACACGTATTTTTGAACGTGCGGCAAAAGTACAGCCAGGACAACAGCATTTAAAGCGTGTCATTGCTGAAATGGGCGGTAAAGATACCGTGGTTGTAGATGAGGATGCAGATGTTGAATTAGCCGCTAACGCCATTTTCACATCAGCCTTCGGGTTCTCAGGTCAAAAATGTTCAGCTGGATCTCGTGCTGTCGTCCACGAGAAGCTGTATGACCAAGTCGTTGAGCGAGTGAAAGAAATCACAGAAACGAAAACAACAGCGAATCCGTTATCAGCTGATGTGTACATGGGACCTGTCATTGATCAAGCTTCCTTTGACAAGATCACGGAATATATCGAAATTGGCAAGCAAGAAGGCCGTCTAGTCACTGGCGGAACAAGTGATGATTCAGAAGGGTACTTCATTCATCCAACCGTGTTTGCAGATCTAGAGCCAACATCTCGTTTAATGCAAGAAGAAATCTTTGGACCTGTCCTAGCTTTCTCAAAAGTCTCAAGCTTTGATGAGGCGCTTGAAGTAGCCAACAACACAGAATACGGGTTAACCGGTGCGGTCATTACAAATAATCGTGATCACATCAACCGTGCGAAGCAGGAGTTCCATGTCGGGAACCTTTACTTTAACCGTAACTGTACGGGAGCGATTGTGGGATACCACCCATTTGGTGGCTTTAAAATGTCAGGAACTGATTCAAAAGCAGGCGGACCAGATTATCTTGCTCTGCACATGCAGGCCAAAACGATCAGCGAAATGTTTTAATATGGAAAAGCATGAACTCGTGCAGGCGAGTTCATGCTTTTTTTACCTGTCTACGACTTGTTTCTATACAAATATGACTGGAAAGAAGTATGATAAATGTATCACTTATTCAGGGAGCAATCGGGATGGAAGAGATATTAGAAAAGCTTCATACATTTTTTGATGTCGATAAATTAATTGCATTTATTAGTGGTTATTTAAAAAAACCAGTCATTTTAGAAAGTACTGAATGTCAGCTGCTTGCTTATAATTCTTACAGCATCCAGCAGTTCGACCCAGTCAATCAGCAAACCATTTTCTCAAAGGAATGTCCGGGAGCTGTGGTGGATTGGTTAAAAAAAACAGGGGTCATTGAGCAGCTATATACAGATTCAAATCCTTTTTATGTGAATGGTCATGAGGAGCTCGGGTTTAATCGACGAGTGGCTGTGAGCGCCAAGCACAAACAAGAGGTTGTCGGCTTTATTTGGGTGCAGGACATTGAAGATTCTCTCTCTCAAGAGGAGCTGCAATTTTTACACGAGGCATCGTTTCAGGTTGGAAAAGTTATTTATAAAAATAAGAAACAGTTGGAGAAAAAGGAAGGCAAGATTGAAGAGTTCTTCAAAAAGGTCATGGATGATCATTTTTATACAGAAGAAGAGCTGAAATGGGAAGCTGAGAATTTAAGCATTCCACTGCCAGCTGTCTTTACTGTGATGGTTGTTCATGCCGCCGATAACAAAAGTGAGACCGCAGAAGATGTGAAGGATATGATTAGAACCTATTTACAGCTAGAAGACAAGGTCAATCACGTCTACTCTGTGCAAGCAGACATCGTCGTGATATTAGGCAGTTTGTCAGATCGCCACTCACCAAAAGCGACCGCTGCGGATGTCGTCGCCCATCTTCAATCGAAAACGCATACACACCCATCTCCTTTATATATTGGGATGGGAAGAGAATATCGAGATGTCATGAAAATGAGCACAAGTCGATTTGAAGCGATAGAAGTCGTGAAAGCAGTGAAGATTGTCGGCGGACAGGAATTGATTCCATACGATTACGAGCATTTGGGGGTCTTCCGGTTCTTAGACTCGATTTACAGTCACCAAAAAAAGAAAAACGACTTTAATCCAGATTTGTTGCGCCTAAAGGAAAAAGACCGTGACAGCCAAACATCATTTTTAAAAACCTTAGAGGTCTACTTATTGAATAATTGCAAGCTAAAACCAGCTGCAGAGCAGTTGTTTATTCATCAAAATACATTAAACTATCGAATGAAACAAATTTTTGAAATGACGTCTATTGATTTAAGTCATTTTAGCCAGCGATGTGAGTTATTTATTGAATTGATGCTGATGAAAAAAGATCAATAGACGTGGACTCCGCAGGTGCAAAGGATGACCTGCGGATTTTTATGCGAGATCATAAAATGGCATACAATTGCCTTATTTCGTTGTATGATAGATAAAGATTTTATGAGGAAAGTGAAAGGAGGGCCACCTTTGGGATCAGTCACCTTGGCCATTTTAATTTTCATCATGACCCTCGTCCTTGTCATTTGGCAGCCAGGACGTTTAACCATTGGATGGTCAGCGTGCGGGGGAGCGATTCTTGCTCTTGCTTTTGGGGTCGTTCATTTGGGCGATGTATGGGAAGTTACCCAAATTGTCTGGAACGCCACCTTTGCATTTATTGGAATTATCATCATTTCATTGATTTTAGATGAGATTGGTTTTTTTGAATGGGCGGCACTTCATATGGCAAAAGCCGCAAGAGGGAACGGGGTCCGCATGTTTATTTATTTAACATTGCTCGGCGCTGTGGTAGCAGCTTTTTTTGCCAACGATGGAGCGGCACTTATCTTAACCCCGATCGTTTTATCTGTGGTCAGAGCGTTGAAGCTGGATGAGCGTATGATTCTGCCATTTGTCATGGCAAGCGGCTTTATTGCAGATACGACGTCTTTGCCATTTGTCATTAGTAACTTGGTCAATATCGTATCAGCCGATTATTTTCATATTGGCTTTCTTGAATATACAGCAAACATGTTCGTCCCAAACCTTGTATCGCTTGGCGCTAGTATGCTTGTGCTGTATGTGTTTTATCGGAAACTCATCCCGAAAACGTACGATGTTTCGCAGGCGAAGGAACCAGCTTCGGCCATTCGTGATCTGCGCATGTTCCGGTTATCTTGGTATGTGTTAGGGTGCTTGCTTGTTGGATATTTTGCTGGGGAATTGGCAGGCATTCCGGTGTCAATCATTGTAGGAGGCATTGCCATTGCTTTCTTATGGCTGGCAAAACGGAGTCCACAAGTAGCGACAAAACGAGTCGTCAAAGAAGCACCGTGGTCGATTGTGTTTTTCTCTATCGGCATGTATGTCGTGGTGTATGGGCTGAAAAATGTCGGCCTGACAGAAATTTTAGCGGCGTGGATTGAACAGGGGGCGTCACACGGTTTACTTGCGGGAACGATGTTTATGGGGGTTCTGGCAGCAGTACTATCTTCAGTCATGAACAACCTCCCAACCGTTTTAATTGATGCGATTGCCATCGGTCACACAGATACAGCAGGTGTGATGAGAGATGCACTGATTTATGCCAACGTCATCGGCTCAAACCTTGGTCCGAAAATGACCCCAATCGGTTCATTGGCGACATTGCTGTGGCTTCATGTCTTGAAGAAAAAAGGTGTGCATATTTCTTGGGGGGCATACATGAAAGCTGGAATCATTCTAACCATACCGACGCTGATCATCACGTTATTGGGGTTGTATGTGTGGTTATGGTTGATACATTAAAAAGCAGATCCAATGGATCTGCTCAGCGTGAAGACAAACCCTCGCATTCGGTGTCAGTCCTGCGCGCTGGTGCTCACGAATGTCAAATTCGCTCTGCTCCAGTGCTCGTCCTTCCTAGACTGCAAAGGTTTTCTTTCACGCTGAAAAGGAAACAAAGGGCTAAAATCAAGTTCATTTTAGCCCTTTGTCAACAATCTGAGCAGATCCAATGGATCTGCTTTTTGTTGTTATAGATATTTTGCATAGCGTTTTTCCAAAAAGTCTTGGAGCAATGAGACCACACTGCATATGCCCCAGTAAATCAAGGCAACCAATATATACATGGTCATATAATCGAATTCTCGTCCACCCACAATTTTTGCTTGCTGGAAGAGTTCGGGCACAGTAATCATTGCCGCTAGTGAGGAAGCTTTGATTAAATCAAGCATGACGTTGGTCAGGGGCGGCAGTGCAATGCGCACGGATTGAGGCAAAATGACTCCGCGCATCGTTTGCCAATAGCTGAGACCAAGAGATTTGGCGGCTTCCACTTGACCACTTGGAACAGAGGAGAGAGCCGCCCGGTTAATTTCGGCAATGTATGCAGCACTATTGAAGCTGAATCCAATAATAGCAGCAGTGACAGCTGTAAATTCAATGCCGATGTAAGGGAATCCGAAATAAAGGATAAACAAAATGACCAGAATGGGAACCCCTCGCATGAATGAAATATACAGCCGTGCAGGCAGCCGAAGGAACCACGTATTTGCCATTCTAGCAAGGGCAATAAAAAAACCTAGAATCGTACCAAAAAACATGCTCACAAAAGAAATGAGCAGCGTCAGCCAGATGCCTTTCATCACAAACGGAAATGACGCTTTTGCCAGTGCAGGATTAAAGATATATTCTAAATGAATATCTCCCACGTCTGCGGCTCCTTATTTAGAAATGTCGACATCTTCGACATCAACATCAATTTTCTTTGAGACGTCAGCATGATTAAAGAATTTCTCTGAAATCTTTTTCATGGTTCCATCTTTTTTCATCTCTTTTAATACACGATTTAATTCTTTTTGAAGCTCTGTATTGTCTTTTTTCATCACAAACCCTTGTTCATTCGGCATGTATTTTAAGTCTGGATGGATCGTAATATTTAGCTTAGGGAATGCAGCAAGCGCCAGTGTTTGCAAGTAGTAGTCATTTAGAATGACATCTGTACGGCCGTTTGCGACATCCTTTAAATATTGCTCGTTTGTGGCATTATCATAAATGACTTCTTTTGCACCATACTTACGGGCAACATCCATATAAATGGTCGTTGCAGCACCTGCTGCTTTCTTTCCTTTTAAATCCTTTAGCGTTTTAATACCTGACAGATCATCTTTTCTGACGATAGCGGTTCCATAGGAGTATTTATAAGGTGTTGAAAAGGCGAACTTATCTTTCCTGTCATCTGTGATGTCGATATCGTTTGCAGCGGCATCCACCTGACCTGAATTAATGGCACTGAGCATACCGTCATAACCCATTTCTTTAAATTCTACTTTGACGTCAAGGCGCTTAAATGCTTCTTTGACGACTTCCACTTCATAGCCAGTCAATTGATCCTTGCCGTTCGATGTATCATGGTAAGACGTAGGATACAAAGTGCCTGAAGTAGCGACCACAATTTTCCCTTTCTTTTGAATCTGATCCCACTTTGATTCTCCAGACTGAGATGAGCCTGATTGATTGCAAGCAGACATGACAAGCATGAGAGCAGACACAACAAGCAGCACCCATATAGGTTTTCTATGATAAAAACGACTCATTTAAGAATCCTCCTCTATTTTTTATACAAAACAAAACATAGCACGCTTTTTCAGTTAGGACAACGTTTTCAGATGAAAAGCGAAAAAGTAAGAATATTATGTGCAATTTGATGCTGTGAATAATGTATAAAAAAGGAAAGAGTGTGCAAATTAAAATCGAATAAAGGAGGGTCAGAGATGAAAAAAACAAGTGGTTTGATCTTACTAACGATGGTGCTATTATTTGGTTTTCAGGTGAATACGGCTCATGGAGAAACACCCCAAATGGAAAAGCGCCCCGTCACGCATCAAGTAAAATTAACGACAGAGCAACAAAAACAAATTGAAGTTCTTGAACAGCAAATTTTGTCTAAACGAAAAGAAGTGATTGAAAAATACGTTCAGTATGGTGTGTTAACGAAGGAACAAGGTGCGCACATCACAAAACGAATGGATGAACATTACAATCATTTGAAAAATAACGGGTTTGTTCCATTACTAAAAAAACCACAGCACCATCGACCATAAGTTCAAGAAAACCGGCAGCAAGGTGCCGGTTTTTATTGTTTAAGTGTTAAAAGGTCAGCGTTTCACCATCTTGAGGGACAAAAATGGCCTGATCTGCATGATTCTCTTGAATGTAAGATGTTAATGCCGCTCTTGTTAATAAACAATGATTCACGGCTTCAAGGTGACAGGCGATGATTTGAGCTTGTGGTTGAGTATGGTGAATGTCTACAATCTCTTCCTTGGTCATCGTAATTGGGTCTCCCTCTAAAAATTGGGCAGCTCCACTATTGACCACAATAATATCTGGCTGGCATGTATTCACAACCTCTTTCGGCTCATCACACCAAATGGTATCTCCTGCAATATAAAGAGTAGGCTCATCAGGATGAGAGAAAACAAAACCGCTCACTTGTCCCATCCGTTTAGCGGTTTCTCCTGTCCCGTGCTGCCCGCCAGTTCGTTTCATATGAACACCGCAAACATCCATTTCATCTTCAATGCATGTAACATGCTGAAATCCAGCTTCTTTCACTATCGTGCGATCTTTCTCTGATTGAGTATAGATCGGCAAAGTTTGCGCTAACCTCTTTTTTGCCTCGTCGTCAAAGTGATCTACATGTAAATGAGTGAGCAGGACAGCATCCGGCTGTAATATCTTGTCCAAATCAATGTTTGCAGGCAGATCCACAATTGGATTGTTTACATGTTGATTGGCAGTATTCGGGAACGGTGGATAGGTTCCTTTTGCTGCTAAAAAGGGATCGATTAAAAATGTTGACGGACCATATTGAAGGTATAAAGTAGCATTACGAATGAGTGTTATTTTCATTAGAAGGCCTCCTTTTTTTCTCATTAAGTTTACAGTATATTAAAAGAGCTTCATGTGACAGAGGATCATGAAAGTCTTTCAGCGGAACGACTTGATTTTTGAAAGAGGTGAGCCAATGCTAGACAAAACAGATATGGATATATTAAAAGAACTCTCAAAGAATAGCCGATTGACGATGAAAGCACTTGGTGAAAAAGTCCATTTAACCGGTCAAGCTGCTAAAAATAGAGTTTTAAAGCTTGAAGAAGAGGGGGTTATTGAAACCTATACCATTTCAATTAACTGGCGGACACAGCAGAACATCCAAACATTTTTACAGCTCTTTACCCGAAGTCATGATCATAAACCGCTTTTATCGTTTCTCCATCAAAAGGAAGAAATCAAAAACCTGTTTAAAATAAGTGGAGAGGGCTGTTATATGGCTGAAGGACATTTCTCCAGTCATGATGAGCTTGATCAATTTTTAACGGAGCTAACAAAGCATGCAAATTATAAATTGTCTATCGCTGTGAAACGTCTCACTCATCAAGAATAGATGAGGCGCAGGAGGAAATAGCCGATGAAAAGATTAATTGAACATCAGGCTGAACCGATCACAAAGGAAAGAATCAAAGCGGATTTGGTTCAACTTGGTGTAAGGAAGGGCATGATCTTATGTGTCCACTCATCCTTGTCATCTATTGGCTGGGTGAATGGAGGAGCTATAGCCGTTATACAAGCTATGATGGATATTTTAACAGATGAAGGAACACTGATTATGCCGGCACAAACATTAGAGCTGTCGGATCCTGCTGATTGGATCAATCCGCCTGTTCCTTATTCTTGGTGGAAACCGATCAAAGACACGATGCCTGCATTTGATCCGGCTTACACAGCTCCAACAGCAATGGGAAAGGTAGCGGAGACCTTTTGGAAATACCCAGGCGTAGAAAGAAGCAATCATCCTCATTTCTCATTCACCGCCTGGGGGAAAAGGAAAGATGAAGTGTTGAAACACCATGCGCTTCCTTATGGTTTAGGAGAAAATTCACCTCTTGGACGTATGTACGATCTTGATGCAAAAGTGCTGCTAATTGGCACGTCATTCGAGAGTGTGACAGCTTTTCACTTAGCTGAATATCGAATCTCACAGCAAGACCTCATGACACGAGGGGCCCCCATTTTAGAGAATGGTTGGAGGGTGTGGAAAGAGTATCAAGATATCATCACAAGAGAAGAATTATTTGAACAGATTGGTCGTGACTTTTTACAATCAGAATCTAGTTATAACCACAGTCGAATTGGGCTAGCCAATTCGTATTTATTGCCGATGAGAGAATCGGTCGATTTTGCGGAAAAATGGCTTGAACAGTACGACCAGGCGTGATCTAAGCAGTCTGAAAATCAAAATAATAGAGATCTTGATTAGGGTGCTCAGATATATAGCAGGTGAGCTGATAGTCTCCTTTTGGAATGGAGAAAGACAGTACCTGTGCCATGACGCTTGTCAGATAAACATGATCACTTGAATGAGTAAATGGCACTGTGATGACTCTATCAACGGATGATGGAGGCTCATGGCTGTTTAATGTCACGATAATAGAAGCCTTTCCGTTATTGATGCCTTCAAAAGAAATACCTCGATCCCCGGTTGCGAATCCTTGAAGAATATCGTCATCTGTCCAATCAATCACAGGTGGCGTTGTGCTTCCAGTGTATACGGTGATTTGGTGATAGGAGATAGATAGGGGATACGTTTGATTTAAATCATTCATAATAGATAACTCCTTTATTCATAAAATTTGTCCAGCTTGGAATCATGTTGAAAAGTGAATGTTTGAAAGTAAGATAATTGAAGAGAATGTTAGGCAGCAAGACGATTGTCGCCGTCTTGCGCTACTGTATGAGGGATCTAGATGTGAAATTGCGAAACCATTTCTTTTAGGTCTCCTGCTAAATGGGCGAGAGCCTCTGATGAAGCTGTTACTTCTTCCATTGCTGCGAATTGTTCTTCTGTTAAACCTGCTACTTGTTGTGAATGTTCACTCGTCAGTTTAACGCCTTCTGTGATAGAGGCAAAGGTTTGCTTCGCATCATTTGTATAAGCTGCGATTTTTTGGGATGCATCTGATAAATGTTTAATGCCATCTGCCATTTCCTTCATTGACTGCTGAATGTCGATAAATGATTCCTCTGTATGAGAAATAAGAACAGCCCCTTGAGCCGCTTCCTCTCGTACTCGTTTAATGGCACTCGTCGAATGATTCATCTCTTTTTGTATTTCGGAAATGAGATGTGAAATCATGTTGGATGATGTTTGCGATTCTTCTGCGAGCTTCCTCACTTCGTCTGCCACAACGGCAAAACCTTTTCCATGTTCACCTGCGCGTGCTGCCTCAATGGCCGCATTAAGAGCAAGTAGATTTGTTTGGTTAGCGATATCTGTAATCACTTTGGAAATCTGATCAATCTCGGCTGAACGTGTTTCTAGCGCTTGAATTGCTGTGCCGTTCTCTTCAATTGATTTTGCAATAGATGTCATTTGTGAATTGACTTCACCGATATTTTGTACACCTTTTTGGGCCATTTCTTGTGCGGATTGGCTTCTTGTTGCCATTTGTCCCGCATTTTCAGTGATGTTTACCAGCTCGTTAGATACTTGTCTCATCGTGTGCTCACTAGCTGTCATTTGGGCTGATTGCTGTTCAGACGATTGAGCGACTTCTTGAATGGTATGGGTAATTTTTTCTGATGCTGCACTCGTTTCTTCTGCGCTAGCTGACAGCTCCTCAGAAGAGGTGGCTACTAATTCAGATGTTTTGATCACATTTAAAATGGTTTGATTTAATTTCTCACGCATCTTATTAAAATGACCTGCCAACTCAGAAAGTTCATCGCCTGTGTGATCTGTCACGTTGATGGTTAAATTTCCTTCGCCCGCACTCTTAATAGCAGATGCCATATGTTTGAGACGTGTCTGAATCCGCTTTGTGAAAATAGAAATAATGATAACAGAAATAATTAAACTTAACAGTAGGACCGTGACAAATTGAATAAAGAAAGACTGAAGCATTTGTGAAATCATGCTTTGATTTGCACCGGTATAGAAAATACCAATCGTTTCCCCTGTATCATTTTTGATGGGCATATAAGCCGTTTGGTAGTCTTTCCCGGCAACATTGGCTGTTCCGTAATAATTCTCGCCTTTATCCAAAACAGCGGCCTTTACTTCAGGTGAGACTTCGGTTCCTACAGCTCGTTTCCCGTTTAACATGACATTTGTGGCAACACGGGTATTTCCTTGGAAGATCGTGATTGTATCACCAGTATATTCGGCTAATTGATCAACCAATGTGTCATGGTTATTGATTTGAGTCTTTCCTTTGTAAAGCTTGCCATCTTTTATCTGCCACGAGCCAGCAACCTTTTCAGTTAGGTAAGCGTATCCTAGCTTTAGATCGCCTTTTGCTTTTTCGGTGGCCATTTGCTTAATGTTCTCTGTCATTTCGCGGTTCACTACATAACCAACCACTGCTGAAAATACGATGAGGACACTTAAAAAGATCAGCATTATTTTGGCGCCAAGCCTCAGTTTTCCTTTTTTCTTCATGCTTTTTACTCCTTTAGGTATAAGGTAGGGTATCCCTCCTTAAAGATTATCGGCATGAAAAAAATGTTTGATATACGTGAATACACTTACACAGAAATTTTTGTTATGAAAAAAGGAAAGATCGTGCTACTCGATAATAAATTGGATTCTTGTGCCATCAGGATCATCTGATAATTGATGACTTACCCAAGAGCCTGCCCCCCTATTATCCGAAGGACGTACATATTTGACAGAAGCCCCTGCTCCACCTTCTTTACACATCGCCATTGGCCATTCATCACGATCATAACCACGCTTTGTTGGAATGCCATGAAGTGATTTGTCTCTTTGCTCATCACTATTTTTCCGATCAATGGTGCAAATGGAAGAATGACCTTCGTCAATAGCTTCTTCTATGTGCTTCGCAGTTTCTGGATAACGATCTGATGGAAAGTGAATGGTTTTGTCATAAGAAGAGTTTGTCGTCTCTTGTTTATGTTGCCCTAGTTGGACATAGCCTGTCGCTATACCAATGACAATCAATAAAAGCAAGAGAATGGTTTTAAGAAGTTTCATAGATGCTAGCTCTCTTTCTCTTTAGCGTATTTTGTAAACAGAAGTATAGCAGAATTACTTACCAATTTCTCCTCGTTTTGAAAAAACGTCTTTTAAAGTTCGAAAAACGTTTTTTACCTGTTTATGCTCTTTTCCTATTTGAACAAAAATCACAAAAATTTTAATTTTGCTGCTCATATTACAATTCTGCTTATGTAAAATGGCTTTATCACAGGTTTTTAGGCTAATTTCAAGATTTTAACACACAGAAATTTCAAAAAAATAAAATTGACTAGACCGATATGCTTTAATAATATGGAGTCAAATATCAAAAAATGTCGTAATTTATCAAAATATGATTCCATTTACATGACAGGAGGGAAGTACAAATGGCGGATGTCTCTTATCGGCTCGGAATAGACATAGGTGGAACATTTACTGATTTATCGCTGATGAATGAAGCAACAGGGGAGCTGACTGAACTCAAGACACCTACAGTGACAGATGACCCAGCTCAAGGAATTATCAATGGGCTAAAACTTCTAAAAGAAAGAGGTGTCGATTTATCCAAAATCCAATATCTCGTACACGGCATGACAATCGGCCTTAATACATTATTGCAGAGAAAGGGAGCAGATTTAGCCCTTTTTGTAACGGAAGGTTTTCAAGACATTTTGTCATTACAGCGTTTACGTCTACCCATTCCTTATGACTTCAATTCTCAATTGCCAGAACCATTGATACCACGAAAACATGTATATCCAATCTCTGAAAGGCTCATACACGATGGTTCGATCAAAAAACCTCTCCAACTGCAGCAATTAGATGATGCTGTCCGGCAGGTCATCTCTAAAAAACTAGCAGGCATTGTCATTTCTTTTTTACATAGTTATCAAAATCCAGTTCATGAATTACAGGCAAAAGCCTATATTCATCATCATTACCCACAGTTAGAAGTCCTGACATCATCAGAATTATGGCCACAAATGAGAGAATATGAGCGGACAGTGATGTCTGTTGTCAATTTGTACATTCAACCAAAGGTGAAACAATATTTACAAACGTTGAAAAACCGCTTGAAAGAAGAAGGTGTACCAATTTCTCCATACATTACCCAATCAAATGGTGGTTTAATGGATGCAGAAAGCGCAGCCACTTCACCCGTTAAAACACTTTTTTCTGGCCCGGCAGCTGGTGTAATTGGTGCGGCAAGAATTGCAACATCTGCAAATGAACCCAATTTAATTACATTTGATGTTGGTGGCACAAGTGCAGATATCTCGATCATTCAAAATGGGCAGCCTACAATGGCTCAGTCGAATCAGCTTTCAGGATTTCCGATCATTCTTCCATCTGTTGCAATGTATTCGATAGGGGCTGGCGGAGGTTCTGTCGCATGGCTTGATCAAGGCGGGCTTCTTAAAGCAGGACCGGAATCAGTTGGCTCGCAGCCTGGGCCTGCTTCGTATGGAAAGGGAAAAAAAGCTGCTTTAACCGATGCATTTCTCATATGCGGTTACCTCAATCAAGAACGGTTTGCCGGAGGACATTTACAATTGCAGCGGTCTGCAGCGGAAATAGCCTTTCAGCCAATTGCTGATCAGCTTCATAAAACGGTCGAACAGGCGGCTGACCAGTTGATTCAAGTGGCTGTTGCCAATATGTACACAGAACTAAGCAATGTCATGGAGCAGCAAGGGTTTGATCCTAGAGATTTTAGTTTGCTGGCATTTGGCGGGGCAGGGCCTGTTGTTGCGAATTTCCTTGCGAGAGAAATTCATGCGAAAAATGTGGTCGTCCCTCCAAGTCCAGGAACCTTATGTGCGCTAGGTGCACTTACAGCCGATTTTATCCATGATGCTGTGTTGTCTAAGAAAATCTGCTTACAAGACTATACGATGGACGAATTAAAACAAGATTATGAAATGCTTTCTCGCAAAGCAACGGATTGGTTCAGCCAGCAAAACATTCAACATATCAAACAAACGTCCATTTTGTTATTAGCAGATGCCCGCTATCAAGGACAGGCATTTGAGATTGAATTGCCATTATCGGTGGATTGGCTAAAGCAGGAACAAGACGTCTATCATCTGATTGAAGCTTTCCACAGCCTGCATGAGCGTCAATATGGCCATAGAGATGATCAGGCGAACATTGAATTTACTCATTTGCGAGTTCGGGTTATAGGTGAAACGCCTCCACTGCCTTTCTCTCCTGTTGATGAAAGAAGCGGACAGCCTCTAATACCACAATCATACAGACGAATCTTTATAGAAGAAAAAGAGTACGAAGCATCTGTTTACAATCGGAGTACTTTGTCATTAGGTGCTGTTGTGAATGGACCTGCCATCATTGAGCAAGATGATACGACAACATTGATTTTGCCAAACTGGGCAGGCAGCATAGACCATTCAGGAAACTTGGTGATTTCAAGGGAGGCGGGTTTACATGGGAACTGATCCAGCAAAGCTTGAGATGATGAGGAGTTATTTTAATGCGATTGCATCAGGCATGGGACATGTCATTGAGCGGACATCCTTTACAACATTCGTAAAAGAATCGGCGGATTTTGCCACAGCATTATCCACGCCTTCTGGAGATTTCTTTGTTTACCCAAAAACAGTCGGTGTCACGATCTTTTTAGGGCTGAGTCTCAAAAAAGCGATTGAAGAAAGCGGACCGATGCAGCCGGGTGACATTATCATCACAAATGATCCTTATACGACAGATGGTTTAGCGACTCATTTGCCAGATGTTCATATCATCAAACCCATTTTTATAGAAGATGAAATTGTCAGCTATGCCTGGTCTTTTGTTCATGTAAGTGATGTGGGAGGTCTTGTCCCTTCAAGCATTTCTCCAACTGCAACAGATGTTCATCAGGAAGGATTAAGAATTCCGCCAGTGAAAATCTATGAAGGTGGAAAAGAGAATCAGGTTGTTCGTACCTTTTTAAGAGCTAATAGCCGGGCGAGTCATTTAAATGATGGCGATATTAATGCGATGATTGCCGCTGTTAATACAGCAGAAATCAGACTAAAAGAAATGATCGAGAAATTTGGAAAAAACGAAGTGAAGCAAGGAATGATTGATCTGCTGAAGCAAGCAGAGGATCGCGCCGGAAAAGTAATTGAAGCCATCCCTGATGGAACGAGTGAATTCGCTGATTACTTGGATGATGATATGATTTCGGACGTGCCGATCCGATTAAAGATCAAGCTGACGGTCAAAGGGAAACAGCTGACACTGGACTTCTCTGAGTGTGACCCGCAAGTTAAGACTGCTTTTAATCTTGTCACCAATGGTCAAAAGCACTCCTTCTTATATCAAGGGTTGATTAATTACATCATTAGTAAAGATCCTTTTATTCCGATTAATGGTGGGATTACGTATCCGATAGACGTGATTTCACCTAAAGGAACGCTTGTCCATCCAGAATATCCGGCTTCTGTCGGTATTCGGCATTCCATTACAATGAGACTGTATAATGTCGTGCTAGGTGCTATTGGTAAGCTGTTGCCTGAAGCAGTGCCGGCGGCAGGTGCAGGTCAATCCGCTATCGTCGTTCTCTCTGTTCCTGATGATCAAACAGGAGGCAGAAAAATGTCTGTGGTTGAACCGTTAGGCGGAGGCGGCGGTGCTCAAAAAGGGACTGATGGAGTAGATGGAATTGATCATTCGTCAGGCTTTTTAAAAAATACACCCATTGAGAGCTTGGAACAGCATATTGATATTCATGTACACCGATATGAACTGCTGCCGAACACAGGTGGAGCAGGGGAACATAGAGGGGGACATGCGATTGGCTTGGAATTTGAAATGATCAAGCCAGAATCGATGGTGACGGCACGAGGAATGGAACGAATGAAGTTTCAACCTTGGGGGTTAATGGGTGGCCGAGCAGGAGCAATTGGTGAGGTGAAATTGACCAAACCAAATGGGGAGACACAAAACCAGCCGAAAATTGATGTCATGCGTCTTGAAAAAGGCGATATTGTTCAATTGGTTTCACCAAGTGGGGGAGGATGGGGGAATCCATTTGCTAGAAAGAAAGAAAAAGTCCTTCATGAAGTGGAAGCAGGGCTATTAAGTGAAGAAAGAGCACTTCAGCAATATGGCGTCAAAGTCTATCGAGATCATAATGAATGGAAAATTGATGACGAACAGACGAGCAGGCTTCGTGAAAAGATGAATGATGCTGATGCTGTCGCTTGGGATTTTGGAGAGCAAAGAGCAGCTTATGAGAAAGTGTGGACGGACGAAGCCAGCAGTGAGCTTGCTGTGCGGCTTCGTTCATACCCAGCAAATGAGCGTACGCACTATAAACATGCGGTTCATTCTCATTTTGGTCATAGACAGGAACCGTTAACAAAGATGGATATTATTCAAGCACTTCATCACTTGAATCAACAAAAAGGGGGAAATGAATCATGAAAAGAAGAGTAATCGCCATATTTGCAGGTATCCTATCCGTCATGTTACTGCTGTCTGCATGCGGTGGAAATGGGCAGGACCAAAGTAAACAGCAGCAGACTGTGATCGTTGGTGTCTACGGAGGAGATTGGGAAAAGAATATTAAGCCAATCCTCGAAAAGTTTGAAAAGGATACAGGCATTAAAGTACAAACGGTCTCTGGGGCAGATTCTGAATGGTTTACAAAATTAAAAGCATCTAATGGTAAAAATCCACCGTATGATTTGCTTATTTTACAGCCTGATACGATTCAAAGAGGTATTGCGGCAAACGTTCTTGCGCCTATTGATGAAGATCAAGCACCAAATGTGAAAAAGCTTTATCGTTCTGTTCAAAAGAAACTCACTGTTGATGGAAAACAATATGCAGCAGGCTTTAGTATGGGACAGCTTGGAATTGCTTATAGAAAAGATCTTGTCAAACAGGAGCCAAACAGCTGGACAGATATATGGAGCGATCAGCTGAAAGGGAAAGTGGCGATTTCTTCCCCAACTTATTCAGCGGGCTTGCAATTTTTCTCTGCACTTGTCCATGCTCAAGGAGGGACAGAATCAAATCCTAAGGATATTGATAAAGCATTTAAAAGCCTCGCACAATTAAAAGGGCGTGTAGCAGCTTTTCCTGATAACCCAGGGTCTATTCAAACGCTGTTAGAACGTGGTGACGTGACGGCAGTTCCATATTGGGATGGCCGATCATTTGCACTTGAAGAAGAAGGGATGGATATTGGATTCTCATATCCGAAAGAAGGCGCTGTGGCAGCAGTTGCGAGCTGGGCGTTAACAAAGGGAAGTCAGCATGAGGAAGCGGCTTATAAGCTATTAAACTACCTTAGCGGGAAAGAAGCTCAAGAAGCCTTCTCAGAAAAATCTTACTATGGCATGTCGAATTCTGATGTGAAATACGGAGACAAAATTAAGGGGAAAGTGAAGGTTGGCGAAAATTATTATAGCAAGCTGACTTGGGTAGATTACGAAACAGCGACTTCAGAGCTCGGTCAATGGACGAATCGATGGAATGAAGTATTAGGCGGAGGAAAATAGGTGATCGCATGAGTGGAATCAATTTAGAACATATCAGCCAGCATTTCGGCGAACAAATTGCTCTTGATGATGTCAGTCTTACGGTAAAAGAGGGAGAGTTTTTCTCCCTTCTTGGCCCTAGTGGCTGCGGAAAATCAACTTTACTCAATATCATTGGTGGTTTTTTAGAACCAACAAAAGGAGTCGTCTATATTGGTGATCAGGATGTGACGACTTTACCTCCTTATCAAAGAAAAACGGGGATGGTCTTTCAAAGCTATGCACTTTTCCCACATCTCACCGTATTTGATAATGTTGCATATGGGTTGAAGGTTCAAAAGAAAAAGAAGGCGGAAATCAAGCAAAAGGTGATGGAGAGCTTGTCTCTTGTTCAATTAGAGTCATTTGCCAAACGTATGCCGCACCAATTAAGTGGTGGTCAGCAGCAACGGGTCGCAATTGCAAGGGCACTTGCTATCCAGCCCGCTGTTCTCCTTCTGGATGAACCACTCAGTAACCTAGATGCAAAGCTAAGAAAAAATATGCAGACGGAGCTGCGAAATATTCAACGGAATGTCGGAATTACGACTATTCTTGTGACGCATGATCAGGAGGAAGCCTTAAGCCTTTCCGACCGAATTGGGATATTAGGTGAGGGGAAAATTCAGCAGATTGGGACACCTTTAGAAGTATATCGTCAGCCAAATAATCGTTTTGTTGCTGAATTTATCGGACAGGTCAATCTATTTGAAGTGGAGTATGATGAAGTTACTTCCACATACACTGTTCCACATTTCACTCAATCAAATGGGAAGCAAGTTCAGCTAAAAGCTGCCGCATTTAAAGAGAAGAGCGAGAAGCATTTACTCATGCTGCGTCCTGAGAGAATCAAGTTATCTTCTGGCGGGGAGGAAGTTCAGCCAAATCATGTCACAGGAATGTTGGCAGATGTCAGTTATATTGGGCACTCTTTACGTTTGGTCGTTGGGCTTGATCAAGGTGAAATCATTGTCCATGCATCAGACGCAGCATTTCCCGAGCTGCCTCGAGTTGGAGAAACTGTGCATATTCATTGGCAGCCTGAAGATATTGTTTTCTTAGATTCGAAGGTGCATGCGTGATGCGAATCAAAAAAAAGAATCAGCGCTTTCATTGGTTTATGCTGCTGCCAGCTTGTTTGTTTCTAGTTGTATTCCTTCTTGCTCCGCTTGTGATGATGTTTGTCCTCAGTTTTCGTGATGTGGATTCGATGATGAATACGTTACAATCCTATAGTTTGTCTCAATATTTACATGTATTTACGACAGATGCATATGTGAAAGCAATTGGAAGTACTGTGTGGGTGGCCTTACAGACAACGGTCATTTGTTTATTGATGGCATATCCTGCAGCTTATGTGCTAGTGAAAGCACCTCATCCAAGATTGCGGGCTTTTTTCTATATCTTACTTGTATCGCCGCTTTTGACGAGTGTCGTCATTCGGACATTTGCATGGATCGTTCTTCTTTCGCAAAATGGCTTGATCAATGGCATGCTGATCGATTTACATCTGATTGAGAAACCGCTATCGATGCTGTGGAATATGAATGCGGTCATTATTGCTTATGTTCAAGTGATGCTGCCTTTTGCAGTGCTGCCTATTGCAACGAGCTTAACTGATATGGACCGTCACTTAAGACCGGCTTCTATGAGTCTTGGTGCTGGGCGTATACGGACATTTTTTCATGTGACCTTGCCGCTTACGATTCCAGGCATGATCACCGGAGCAATTATTGTCTTCTCACTTGCAGCAGGAAGTTATATTACTCCTCTGCTAGTCGGCGGACGGATGCAGCCGCTCTTGCCACTGTCCATTTATCAGCAGGTCATGCAGGTGTATAATTTGCCTCTTGCCGCTGCGATGTCCTTTACTTTATTGATTTGTGTGCTAGCGGTCGTCAGTCTATTAAGCTATCTATTGAAGCGATGGGAGGCGAGGATGCATGCGTAAAAAATCAATAAGTGACCGTTTGCTTTCGGTTCTGATATGGACCGCAGGTTCACTCGTTTATCTCTTTTTAACCGTACCTGTTCTTGTCATTGTTCTTTCTGCTTTTAGTCCGAATGCCTTTCCTGAATTCCCGCCGACTTCATTTTCCGTTCGTTGGTTTCATGAGGTCGTGTCGAATCCAGAATGGATGGAATCTTTGCGTATCAGCGTGATTCTGTTATTGATTGTGACGCCGCTTACTGTTCTTTTAGGAACGATGGCTTCTTATGCTTTAGCAAGGCTTTCCTTTAAGGGAAAGGAAGCTGTTCAAGCCTTTATTTTGTCACCTCTTATGATTCCTCAGGTGGTATTAGGGATTGCGATGCTGTATTTGTTTACGGCTATGGGTTTTACAGGGTCTTTGTGGGCATTAGTCATTGGGCATGTCATCATTGGTTTTCCTTATGTGGTACGAACCGTGGGTGTCAGTGTTTCAAATCTTGATCCACGTCTTGAGCTAGCTTCCATGAATCTTGGTGCAGGGCCCATACGTACTTTCTTTCGTGTGACACTGCCATTGATCAAGCCGGGCATTATCGCAGGTGGCGTGTTTTCTGCTGTGACATCATTTGGTGAAATCTCGATTAGTTTGTTCGTTTCTTCACCTCAAACCATTACGATTCCCGTGAGGACGTTTAATTACATTGAGCAAACTTTTGATCCGAGTGTCAATGCGATATCTGTCATATTTATTATCATTTCTATCATTGCGTTGCTCATTATTGAGAAAACGATTGGTCTGTCTAAGGTGATGTAAATATAATGAAGAAACAAGGAGCTGTCATTTGAAATGACAGCTCTTTTTGTATTGTTTTTTATGGTAAAAATATTCAAAGTTTTAGGGAATATAGTTCTTAAGATTTAAGAAAATGCGAGGCGTGATAGGAGACCTCTCTCCTACATTTTCGGTCATATTTGCAAAATTTAAGGAAAAACATGAAATTTTTGCGGTAATTGGTCATTTATTTTCGGTGAAACGCAACTATTATTAGTTATTTTCGGTAAATATCGTAAATTATGATGTGATCCCTTCGGCATAACGCATGAATCTTTACACCCATTTTTCGGTGAAAAAAACAATAATTTCATATAAAGTGGACGTAAATAGAAAATATCTAAAAGAAAAGAAGAAAAAGGCAAATCTATGGAAACATAGAGACGCAAAGCCATGTCCTAAGGTAAAAGTTTCTTTTTTTACTATGGTCGGCAGGTTACCGAATCAAAATGGGAGTCCCTCCGTTTTATTCGGGGTGGGCTCCTTTTCTGTTATTCCGTCTATTTTAATGAAATAGACTTGGTTCTTTTGATATAGAGGGTGCAGGGTATCACATTTGGTGGAGAAAACATAGAAGAGCGGAGGATAAGAATGAGTACAGTTTATTACCCCTTAACACATGCGCAAAAGCGAGTATTCTACACGGAAAGATTTTATCCAGGCACAAGTATTTCTAATTTGGGTGGGTTTGCCAAGTTAAGATCGGTATCAGGTCTAAATCCTTCTTTGATCGTTGATGTGCTTCAAGCGTACATTCGTGAAACTGATTCTCTTCGTTTAAGGCTGGTGTATCAACATGAGCAGGAGGAGCCCGTTCAATATATCAAGCCATATGAAAAACAGCCGATTCGTTTGGTGAAAGGATGGAGTGAAAAGGAAGTCAGGGCGTGGGCGAACGAGGAGATTCGTGAGCCGATGGAACTGATTGACCGTTCCTTAATCGAATTTACGGTCTTTCAAATCAGTGATCAAGAGTGCTGGCTGTTCTGTAAAGCGCATCATATTGTGGCTGATGGTATTTCAATTATCTTGATGGGAAACCGAATCATTGATCTATACCATGACATGCTTGAGGGGACAGACATCTCCCCAATTGAAGACATTTCCTTCGTTGATCACATCATGAGTGAGCAAACGTATGAATCTTCTAAACGTTTTCAGAAAGACCAAGCTTTTTGGAACGAGCAATTTGCCAATATTCCAGATTTCGCTTCTTTAACACCGCATAAAGGTTACGAGATGAGTTTACATGCGGAGAGATTTTCAGGGGATATTCCAGATGCTTTAAAGGAGAAGCTTCGAGTTTTTTGTGAAGAAGAGAAAGTCAGTATGCTTTCTATGTTTATGTCCGCTGTCTATATTTACTTGCACCGATTTAGCGGCATGGAGGATGTGGTCCTTGGAACCTTTATGGGCAATCGGACAAATGCAAAGGAAAAAAAGATGATTGGGATGTTTGTGTCGACCATTCCGATGCGCGCATCTGTGCAAGGATCCCTCACGTTTCTTGATTTCGTGAAGAAGGTCATGGCGGATCAGATGAAGATCTTGCGTCATCAAAAATATCCTTACAATGTGCTCATGAATGATTTAAGGGAAAGAGATGGATTTACAGGACGCCTGTTTGATATTTCTTTAGAGTATCAGGTCATGCAGTGGCAGAAAAAAGAGAATCTTTCGTTCATTACGGAGCCGATTTTTAGTGGAAGCGGAATGAATGATATATCGATTCATGTGAAAGACCGCTGGGATACAGATACATTGACCATTGATTTGGATTACCGTACAGATCTATTTAGTGAAGACGATATGAGTAAGCTGTTTGATCGATTGATGATTTTGCTGGAGGCGGCAGTCTCTCAGCCAGATCAGCTGATTGGGGCTCTCTCTTTACTGCCAGCAGATGAACAAAAGCAGCTGCTTCAATTATCTAAGGGAGAAGCATTTGATTTACCAGGAGCGAAACCAGTTCACCACTTCTTTGATGAGGTAGCTAAAAAGTATTCAGAACGAGCAGCTGTGGTAGCGGAAAATGGAACGTTCACTTATGGAGAGCTGTATCAAAAAGCGGACAAACTGGCACGATTTTTACAGATGAAAGGTGTCTCGCGTGATGTACCAGTTGCCGTTTTAATGGAACGGACGGCAGATGCGATGGTTGCCATTTTTGGGATATTAAAAGCTGGCGGTGCATATGTACCGATCGATCCGGCATTACCTGAGGAACGCATTCAATTTATTGTAGAAGATTCTGGTGCTTCTATCGTTTTAACAGAAGAATCGTTTGTTCAGCAATATTCATCCATTGCCGAAAAAATGGTTGTCCAGCAGCATATGGAATTAGAAGATCGTCCGCTGCCTGAGCTGATCGATCAGACGACATCACAGGATTTGGCTTATCTCATTTATACATCGGGTACGACTGGAAAGCCGAAGGGAGTGATGATCGAGCATCTTCAGCTGCATCATTTGGTTCATGCCCTGCATCACGAAGTGTATGAGGGGGCAAATCAGCTTCAAGTGGCGCTTCTTGCACCATTCCATTTCGATGCATCTGTTAAACAAATCTTTGCTGCTCTTTTATTTGGACATACGCTTCATATTGTGCCAAGAGAAATGACACGAAACGGTGTACAGCTAGCGGCTTATTACAAAGAACAACAAATTGAAGCAACAGATGGAACGCCAGCACATGTGCAGCTTTTACTTGCAGCGGATTTGGATGGGCTTGCACTGACTCACATGCTGATTGGGGGAGAAGCACTCCCTGCGAAAGCAGCGCAGGCGCTGATTGAAGCTGTGCGTGTCAGCCAGCCCGATTTTGCCTTGTGGAATGTGTATGGTCCGACAGAAACGTGTGTGGATGCGGCGGTTCACCGTCTAGATCTCAGTGAGCTGCAGAAGTCACCAGAACAGCGCTATGTGTCAATTGGAAAGCCACTGGGTCATCATCGGATTTATATTTTAAATGAACATGAACAACTACAGGTGCAGGGAGCTGTGGGAGAACTATGCATTGCGGGAATAGGAGTGGGACGGGGCTATGTGAATCAGCCTGAATTAACGGAGAAGGCATTCAGACCAGATCCATTTTTCTCTGAAGACCGGATGTATCGCACAGGTGATGTAGTGAGATGGCTTCCAGACGGCACAATTGATTACCTTGGAAGAATAGATGACCAAGTAAAAATAAGAGGTTACCGCATCGAAACAGGTGAAATTGAGGCAGTCATGGAGCAGGTAGACGGAGTCGATCGGGCTGTCGTGCTTGTCGTGGATGAACCGGACGGTGGAAAGGCTTTAAGTGCTTACTATCAAGCACGACAAGAATTTCTTTCCGTGGACACCCTGCAAGCCGCTATCAAACATCAGCTGCCAGCTTATATGATGCCGCTTTATTTCAAGCAGCTTGAGGCATTTCCACTGACAGTTAGCGGGAAAGTCGACCGGCGTGCGCTTGCTGCATTAAAAGGAGACAAGGCTGTCAGTGCTGTTTATGTAGCGCCTAGAAACGATGTAGAAACGAAGCTTGTTCGTTTGTGGGAAGACGTCCTTCATCAAGAGAACATAGGTGTGTACGACTCATTCTTTGACATAGGCGGACATTCACTCAAAGCGATGAAAGTTCTTACACTCGTTCAGCGGGCTTTTCAAGTGGAGGTCCCTTTATCGGTTTTATTTGAACAGCAAACAATTGCAGCACTTGCTGTTTATATTGAACAAGCGGAAAAGTCTTCACAAGTGGTCATACCGAAAGCACCGACTGCCGCCGATTATCCATTGTCACCAGCGCAGCAGCGTGTTTATATGGTGACTCAGTTGGAGCAGAGCATCGCCTATCATATGCCTGCCGTTGTGAAATTAAGAGGAACGCTGCAACGAGAGAAGTTGGAGGGAGCTTTTGAAAAACTGATCGCACGTCATGATATGCTGCGCACTTCTTTTCATACAGTCAAAGGAGTCCCTCGTCAGCGGGTAGCTTCATCCGTTCCATTTCAAATAGAACAGGTGACAGGCAGCACGATGGAAGAGAACATGCGTCAATTTGTCCGACCTTTTTATCTTGAGCAGGCTCCGCTTTTGCGTGTTGGGCTACAGTCTTTACATGATCAGGAGCATCTTCTCTATTTCGATATGCATCATCTGATTTCAGATGGTCTTTCAATTGATTTGATGCTGCGTGAGTTGTCTGACGCATATGAGGGATTAGTGAAAGCGCCATTGAAGCTTCAATATCATGATTATGCTGTTTGGCAAGAACAACAGGCAGAGCAAGGCGGTCAAATAGATGAAGCATTCTGGCTGAAAGAATTTTCAGGAGATATACCTGCTTTGCAGCTGCTAACGGATTATCAGCGTCCCGCTGTCCAGTCTTTCGCTGGAGACCGCGTTCTCAGAAACATCGATGAGACGTTAACAGGCCGTTTGCAGGAGCTTGCAGCGAATCATCATACGACGCTGTATACCGTGTTGCTTTCTGCTTACTATACATTGCTTGCGAAATACACAGGTCAAAAGGAGTTTGTGGTGGGGACGCCAACAGCAGGCAGGGTGCATGCAGATTTGAATGACATGATCGGCATGTTTGTCCAAACACTTGCTTTACGTTCAGAGGTAGATCCTAACGGTTCAATGACACAGTTGATTGAGCAAGTAAAGGAAAAGACGATGAGGGCGTTTGAGCATCAGCAATATCCATTCGAGCGGTTGCTTGAAAAGCTAAATGTGCAAAGAGATTTTAGCCGCCATCCATTATTTGATACGGTCTTTACTCTAACGCCAGATCATTCAACAGCCCAGCATATTGGAGAGATGAAAGTCGAAGTCGAGGAAACCAATTTCCATATTGCGAAGTTTGATCTCACACTTCAAGCGACGGAGTCAAATCATGGTCTTTCCTTTGTTCTCGATTACAGTACGGCGTTATTTAAACGAAGTACTGCCGAGCAGATGCTCAAGCATTATGTTTATCTTCTGGAGCAGATGGTTGAAGTGCCGGAGCAAGCGATTCAATCATACCGCTTACTGTCTGAACAAGAGGCAGCGGCTCAATTGAAGATGTGGAACCCGTTACCTACGCCTTATCCTGCGGAAGAAACCATTGTGACGCAATTTGAATCACAAGTACAGCAGCATGGTCATCAGCCTGCTTTGCAATGTAAAGATGTGGTTCTTTCTTATCAAGAGCTGAATCGCAGAGTGAACCAGCTGGCTCATTATTTACACGAACATGGTTTTGAAAAAGGGATGAAAGCGGCTTTATTCTTTGAACGTTCCAATGAGATGGTGCTGTCGGTTTTAGCTGTGCTAAAGGCTGGCGGTGTCTATGTGCCAATTGATCCTGACTTCCCTGATGAACGTATCAAGCACTTTTTGACAGATAGTGGTGCACAGTTTGTCCTGACCCATCAGGTGCTGCGTCATCGTTCTGTGCTTACTGCATTTGAAGGGAAAATCATAGAAACAGAAGATCAAGCCGTTGATCAGCAGTCAGAGAGCAATCCAGTTGTATGTGTTTCGCCTTTGGACTTGGCGAATTTGACCTACACATCTGGTACGACAGGCAAACCTAAAGGGAACATGGTGACGCACCGGAACATTTTGAGAACAGTGAAGCAGTCGAATTATCTCACCATTCATCATGAAGACACGGTGATGAGCCTTTCAAACTATGTATTTGATGCATTTATGTTTGATGTGTTTGGTGCTTTATTGAACGGAGCGAAACTCATTGTTTTGCCAAAGGATCACATTTTAAATATGAATGAGCTTTCTGGCGCGATTGAGAAGGAAAAAGTCAGTATTTTAATGATCACGACCGCTCTATTTCACTTACTGATTGATATGAAAAAAGGCAGCCTGAAAAACGTCAGAAAAGTGCTGTTTGGCGGGGAACGTGCTTCTGTGCCGCATGTTGTGGCAGCGCTTGAAACGGTTGGAGAAGACAAACTCATTCATATGTATGGACCTTCTGAAAGCACGATTTTCACAACGTATTATCCGGTGAATCACATTGAAGAACAAGCACTGTCGATTCCGATCGGAAAGCCGGTGAGTCAAACGGCTGTTTATATTGTCGATGAGTTTGGACATGTGCAGCCGCCGGGAGTAGCTGGAGAGCTTTGTGTCGCAGGTGACGGACTGGTCAAGGGGTATTATCACCAGCCAGAACTAACGAGCGAAAAGTTTGTTGAAAATCCTTTCCGATCTGGTGAAGTCATGTACAAAACGGGCGATCTCGCACGATGGCTGTCAAATGGAGATATTGAATTCATTGGGCGAATAGATCACCAAGTCAAGATTCGAGGTCAGCGTATCGAGCTTGGCGAAATTGAACACCAGCTATTGCAGCATCCGCAAGTGAAGGAAGCCGTTGTCATTGCGATATCAAATGATACATTGTGTGCATATTTCACAGCAGAAGGTGCTGTTCCGCTGTCGGATTTACGTGAGCAAGCAGGACGAGAACTCCCTGTTTATATGATGCCAGCTTTCTTCATGCAATTAGACGAGCTGCCACTAACGGGGAATGGCAAGGTAGACAGACGGGCATTACCGGTACCTGATGTAAGTGAGCAGGCGGCAAATGAATACGTCCCTCCTCAATCAGATACAGAGCGTATATTGGCACACATTTGGGAGGAAGTTCTTGAGGTGCCGAAAATCGGCAGACATGATCATTTCTTTGAATGCGGTGGTCATTCACTGCGCGGTATGAAAATGCTGAACAGGCTCTATGAAGAGATGCATGTGGAATGTACTTTGAAAACATTATTTGAATCACCCACTTTAGAGGCGTTTGCCCTTGCGGTGGATCAAACAGATCGAACTGAAATCAGGCGAGTGGAAAAAGCGGAAGAAGCGGCTTTTTATCCTGTGACATCTGCTCAGAAAAGATTGTTTGTTCTGCAAAAAATGACAGATGCCGAGCAGAGCTATCATATGCCAGCTGCTTTAAAGCTTGAAGGTGTATTTGATGAAAAACGATTTAAAAAAGCCATTGACCAGCTTGTTCATCGTCATGAAGCATTCCGTACGAGCTTTGACTTCGTTCAGGGTGAACCTGTTCAGCGAATTGAAACGAATGTTTCTGTGAACATTGAAAACATCGAAGGGGAAGGCCGAGACATTCAGCAATTAATGAATGATTTTATCCGTCCATTTGATATAGAAAAAGCGCCGCTGCTTAGAGTGGGGCTTGTGTCTGAATCGGAGAGTGTTCATTATTTGTTGATTGATATGCACCACATCATTTCAGATGGTGCGTCTGTCGGTATTTTAATTGATGAGCTATCGATCTTGTATCGAGGAGACGAACTTGATGAATTGCCTATTCAATATAAGGACTATGCGGTTTGGTCAAACAGTGAAGAATCTCTTGTGAAAAAAGCGGAAGAAGCGGCGTTTTGGTTGGCACAATTACAAGGAGAACTGCCTGTTTTGGCGCTGCCTGAGGATCTTCCGAGACCAAAGGTTCAGACGTTTGAAGGGGACCGCGTCGAATTCTCTATAGACGGTGCGCTTAAAGCGCAATTGGATGAGTTGGTTAGATCACTCAACAGTACAACGTATACAGTGCTGCTTGCTTGCTACAGTACGCTTTTAAGCAAGCTTTCGAGACAAGAAGACATCATGATCGGTTCTCCAGTGGTGGGCAGAACCCATCCTGATATTCAATCAGTCATCGGCATGTTTGTGAATACGCTGGCACTCAGAACAAAACCAGTAGGACATCAGACATTTTCTCAATTTGCGTCAACAGTTCATGAGCTTGTGTTAGCGGCAAATGAACATCAACTTTACCCATTTGAAGAATTGGTGGACCAAGTGCAAACGGTTCGTGACACAAGCCGCCATCCAATCTTTGATGTGGTGTTCTCGATGGAAAATGCAGATATTCTTGACCTGTCGATGGATGGACTTGATATCATTCCCCAGCCGTTCAATGAGAACATAGCAAAATTTGACTTAACCTTAACTGGAAACGAAACTGACGAGCAAATCGAGCTTGTGTTTGATTTTAATTCTTCTATCTTTGAACGGTCGTCGATTGAGAAGTGGAAGGAGTATTTCCTTTACTTGATCGAACAAATGGTGTCAGCACCAGATCAATTATTAGATCAGATGCAATTATTATCACCAGCGCAACAGCAAAAACTGCTTGATGAATGGTCCGGACCTATCCTAGATGTCCCGACAGATCAAACGGTTCATGCATTGATTGAGGCGAAGTCACAGGAAGTACCTGATCAAAAAGCCGCATCCTTCTGCGGCACAAGCTGGACGTATGAAGAACTGAACAACCGGGCGAATACAGTCGCCGCAAGACTCATTTCCAGCGGCACAAAACTGGGAGACCGCATCGGCATTCTCACACGTCCATCGCTCGAGATGACAGCCGCTGTTCTCGGAGTTCTCAAGGCAGGTGCGGCATTTGTGCCGATTGATGCCGATTATCCAGCGCAGCGCATTGCCTACATGCTGGAAGATTGCGGGGCAGAGGTCCTTCTGATTCAGAAAGGGCTCACTGCACCACCTTCTTTCACAGGTCATACCCTCTTCATAGAAGAGGCAGTAGAAGGAGAAGCACACGAGATTCATGTTCCTGTCAAACCAACGGATCTCGCCTATATGATTTACACATCTGGAACGACTGGACAGCCGAAGGGTGTCATGGTCGAGCACCAGTCCCTTGTCAATCTTGCTTTTTGGCACAATGATGCTTTCCAGGTGACGAAACAAGACCGAACCGCCAAATATGCAGGCTTTGGCTTTGATGCCTCCATTTGGGAGATGTTCCCGACATGGATCGCCGGCGCAGAGCTCCATATCATCGACGAAGCGATTCGCCTCGATATGATCAAGCTCAATTCGTATTTTAATCACGAAGGCATCACCATTGCGTTCCTGCCAACACAGCTATGTGAGCAGTTTATGTCGATGGACAATCATTCTCTCCGTTACTTACTGACAGGCGGGGACAAGCTAAAACAGGTGAAGCCCGTTCCATACAAACTCGTCAATAACTACGGCCCAACAGAAAATACGGTTGTGGCGACAAGCGGGATCATTGATCCAGATCAAGGCACGCTTCCTATCGGAACAGCGATTGCCAATACTCGTTTTTACATTATGGGTTCGTTATATGACCTCTCGCCGCAAGGCGTACCGGGTGAGCTCGTGATTGCGGGGAAAGGACTGGCAAGAGGCTACTGGAATCTACCAGAGGGAACGAACAAACGGTTTGTCCCAGATCCGTTTTATCCAGGAGAGCGTATGTACCGTACAGGTGATTTGGTGAAGTGGACAGAGGATGGCGAACTGATCTATCTCGGTAGAAAAGACCATCAAGTGAACATCCGCGGATTCCGGATTGAGCTATCAGAAATTGAAGCGCAGCTCCTTGCGCTGGATTCAGTCCAAGAAGCCGTCGTGACAACGGTCAAAGACGCAAGTGATCAAGACGCTCTTGTCGCTTACGCCATCACAGATAAAGAAACGGATACGTTGAAAGATAGCTTAAAGCGCACCTTGCCTGAATATATGGTGCCATCATGGATCATCAAGCTAGACCAACTGCCGATGACGGCAAATGGCAAAGTGGATCTCAAAGCACTGCCAGCACCTGATATGGAAGCGAATCAAACAGCATACGAAGCCCCAAGAGATGAGGTGGAAGCACTGCTTTGCGGCATTTGGGAAGATGTGCTTGGCGTCAGCCAAGTTGGTATTCACGACCACTTCTTCTTCCTTGGCGGAGATTCGATTAAAGGCATCCAAATGGCAAGCAGGCTCACACAAGAAGGCTGGAAGCTCGATATGAAACTGCTTTTCCAATATCCAACGATTGCGGAGCTCCGCCCATATATCGAAGAAGCGGACCTTCTCACAGCCGATCAATCACCTGTCGAAGGGGAAGTCATTTTAACACCAATTCAGCGCTGGTTCTTTGAACGGAACTTCAGCAGCCAACATCATTGGAATCAGTCCGTTATGCTCCATGCGGCAAATGGTTTGGATGAAGTGCTTGTCAAACAAGTGCTCGAGCAGATGATGACCCATCATGATGCTTTGCGATTGGTTTATCCGATAGAAGAAGGACGCATCATCCAGCGTCATCGTGGAGTAGATGAAAATGATGTAGCGGTGAACGTGATAGAAGTACAAGGAGAACGATCACAGCAAATCCAGCAGGTAGAAAAGCTAGCAAATGAAGTGCAGGCGAGTATTTCTTTAACAGAGGGACCATTAGTCAAACCTGCGATTTTCCGTACGGATCATGGAGATCACTTATTGCTCGTTGTACATCACCTTATCATTGATGGTGTGTCATGGCGTATTTTCCTTGAAGACTTCATGGCTCTTTATGAGCAGGCGAAGCGCGGGGAGGAGCTGACACTTCCTGAAAAAACACATTCATTCCAAGCATATGCCCAGAAGTTGACGGAATACGCAGTGTCAGATGAGCTGCTGGCAGAAAGGGACTATTGGAAAAAGGTACTTGGGCATTTAACTGCACCTCTGCAAAAGGATCATGTCACAGAGGATCAAAGAATGCTGCATACAAAAACCATTCGCTTTACGCTGTCTGAGGAAGAAACACGCAGCCTACTGACAGAAGTACATGAGGCGTACCACACGGAAATCAACGACATTTTGCTAACCGCTTTAGGATTGACCCTGAAAGAGTGGACAGAAGAAGACAGACACTTTATTCACCTTGAAGGACATGGAAGGGAAGACATCCTTCCGGCGGTCAATGTGTCGCGGACCATCGGCTGGTTTACGAGCATGTATCCTGTGCTGCTTGATTTGTCGCATGCGGAGGATCTTTCGTATCAAATCAAGCTTTTGAAAGAAGAGCTCAGACACATTCCGAACAAGGGAATCGGCTATGGCGTTTTAAAATACTTAACGCCTGACAAAATGAAGGACGGTCTCGCATTTGATGTCACGCCAGATATCAGCTTTAACTATCTTGGTCAGTTTGATGAACAGATTGGCGGGGGTGAACTAAGTCGATCCAGATGGCAGGCAGGTCAATCATTAAGTCCAGAATCAGAGAAACCTCATGCATTAGATATTGTTGGTTTCGTAGAACAGGGCATGTTCCATATGACGATATCCTATCACCAGCTTGAATTTGAAGAGCAAACGATGGAACAGTTCAAGGACCTTTTAGAAAAGAACGTGAAGGCACTCATCTCACATTGTGTATCACAAGATGAAGCGCAAATTACGCCTAGTGATGTAGGAGACGATGACCTGACCATGGATGAACTTGAAAAGCTAATGGATATATTTTAAGCAAACGAAGAGGTGGACTATGAGCAAACAGAAGATTCAAAAGGTATATCCTTTAACACCAATGCAAGAAGGCATGTTATATCATGCCATGCTAGACCCTAATTCTTCCTCTTATTTCACACAGCTGGAGCTTGGAATAAGAGGGGAGTTTGATCTCGATCTTTTTGAAAAAAGTCTCAATGAGCTCATCGGCACATATGACATTCTCCGTACAGCCTTTGTCTATCAGCAATTACAGAAGCCGCGACAGGTTGTACTGGCAGAGCGCAATCTAGATGTGTATAGAGAGAATCTATCTCACCTGAACCATCAGGAACAGCAAAAGGTACTAGATCAATATAAAAAGCAAGTGAGAAAGCAAGGCTTCCATTTAACGAATGATTTGTTATTGAAGGTCGCTGTTTTTCAACTGAATGAAACAAACTGGCATCTCATTTGGAGCAACCATCACATCATCATGGATGGTTGGTCCATGGGAGTTTTGATGAAAAAATTGTTTCATTACTACGAATCTTATCGGAACGGCAAAACGCCGGATCGCTCACAAGGAAAACCTTATGCAGATTATATTCAGTGGCTTGGCAAGCAAAATCAACAAGCAGCGGAAGGCTATTGGAAGGATCGCTTAGACGGTGCGGTTCAGCATCAAGGGCTTTTGCAGCAAAAAGAAGCGAACGGACAATATGACCATCAGGAATGGACGTTCACATGGGATGCTGAAATGGTCAGCACCATTCAAGAGATCGCAAGGAATTGCCAAGTGACAGCACCAAATCTATTCCAGGCTGTTTGGTCGGTTCTTTTAGGCACTTACCATGCGGCACATGATGTCACTTTCGGAACAGTCGTATCTGGCAGGCCGCCAAGTGTGGCTGGTATAGAACAGATGGCAGGACTTTTTATCAATACAATACCGGTCAGGGTAGAAATGGATCAGGAAGACACCTTCAAACAGCTGTTTCAAAGAGTTCAGCAGCATGCGCTGGAAGCGGAAAACTATGATTTTATGCCGCTTTATGATATTCAGCAACAGACAGCTGCAGGAGGACAACTCTTCGATCACTTGGTCGGGTTTGAGAACTATCCTTTAGATCAAGAGCTATCTGGTGACACCATGTCGGAACGTCTAGGGTTTTCCATTGATGTAAAAGACGGATTTGAACAAACGAATTTCGATCTAAATGTCCTCGTATATCCAGGTGAAACATGGACATTGAAAATCAAATACAATGCGGTGGCTTTTGAAGAAGAGGTCATTGAAAAAATATCGAAACACCTGACCAACCTCATGAAGCAGATCATCGAGAATCCGGAAGTTCGCCTTCATGACGTGACGTGTATCACCGAAGAAGAAAAACAGCAGATTGAAGCATGGAACAAGACAGAACGAGATTATCCAAAGCATCTATCTATTCCTGAGCTTCTTAAAGAACGCATTCAAACGCAGCCAGACCATCTAGCGTTAGTCGAAGGAGAGCGGGCATTCACCTATGAAGAACTCGGCCAAGAAATCCATCGTGTTGCGGGATATTTGATTGATAGCGGAGTGAAACAAGAAGATGCCGTCGCAGTGTATATGAATCGATCTGCTGAAGCGGTGATCGCCATTTTAGCGATTCTTCAAGCAGGGGCTGCTTATGTACCAATTGATCCAGCCCAGCCAGAGGAGAGAATCCGCTTTATGCTTGAAGACAGCGGCGCATCCGTTTTGCTCTATGCGGACAGCCAGCCGCCAGTTCATGAAAGTATCCAAGCCGTTCGTGTGTCGGACATATCGAATCATTCCAACGGACCATTCGAAGTCGAGACCTCTCCTTCGCAATTGGCGTATATCATGTACACGTCGGGGTCAACCGGCCAGCCAAAAGGTGTTCAAATTGAGCATCAGCATATTGTCAGATTGGCATGTTCTCAGGAGACACTGGGCTTGAACAAGTCGGATTGTATGGCACATACAGGAGCAGTCAGCTTTGATGCCATTACTTTTGAAATTTTCACCACACTGCTGAACGGTGCAACGCTTTATCCTGTTGACCGTGACACGTTATTGGACATCAACCGGTTTGAACGCTTTATCCAAACGAATCAAATCTCGGCGCTCTTTTTAACAACTGGTTTGTTTAATCAACTCGCTCAGCAGCGGCCGCATATATTTAAAGGACTGTCCAAATTGATCACAGGCGGTGATGTGATCAATGTGAAAAGTGCAGAGCTTGTGAAGAAAAAACATCCATCACTTGTTTTACTGAATGCGTATGGTCCCACAGAAAACACCACCATCTCGACCATTTATGAGGTGAGAGGGGATGAAACGGGCACGATTCCAATTGGTCAGCCGATCAATCATTCGTCCGCTTACATTTTAGATGACAATCAAAGACTTCAGCCAATTGGCGCGCCAGGAGAGCTGTATGTTGGCGGAGACGGTGTCTCAAGAGGATATCTCCATCGTCCAGAATTAACAAAGCAAGCATTTATCGCTGATCCTTTCAAGGCAGAAGGGCGTTTGTATCGAACAGGAGATTTGGCTAGGTACGGTTCAAATGGTCAAATCGAATTCCTCGGACGGACAGATGATCAAGTGAAAATTCGTGGTTTCCGTATTGAGCTCGGTGAAATTGAAACGATTCTTCAACAAGAGACGGGGATCGATGATGCGGTTGTGCTCATCCATGAGTCTCCTTCAGATGAAAAAGAAATGACTGCTTACTATACGGGAACGATCACGGAAGAAGAAGTGCGGGCTCTATTTAATCAAGCACTGCCAGCATATATGGTACCTCATCACGTCATGAAGCTAGATGCTTTTCCGCTTACCGCAAACGGAAAGGTCGATCGAAAAGCTTTACCAACACCTGACGAAGCTGATCGTGAAAAAATCAGGATCATTCCACCTGAAACCGAGACGGAAAAGGCGCTTGCTCAAATTTGGGAGGAACTGCTTGGGAAAGCGGTGGGAATAGATGAGCATTTCTTCATGACTGGCGGACATTCACTCAAAGCAATGATGATGTCAGCCAAAATCCAAGAAGTGTTCCAAAAGGAAGTTCCGATTCAAGTGATATTCGAAAAGCCAACGGTTCGATCACTTGCGTCATACATTGACCAGGACGGTCAAGAAGAACAAGGACATCCGATCTTACCCGCAGTGAAGGCGGAAGACTACCCAGTGTCACCAGCTCAGCGGCGCTTATACATTTTACAAACACTTGAACCTAAGAGTACGAACTATCATATTCCGATCGTCTTAACGCTTGAAGGTACGCTCGATCATCAGAGGCTCACCTCAGCATTTGATGAATTGATTCAAACGCATGAAATCTTAAGAACGAGTTTTCATATGAAAGGCGAGAACATCGTCCAAAGGGTACATGAACGAGCGGCATTTGACCTCCCCATCCATGATGTAAAGGAAGAAGAGGCCGAGGCATTTCTTGCTGAACGTCAGGCGCCGTTTGATTTGACATCCGCTCCCCTCCTGCGGGCACAGCTGCTCAAAGTGAGTGACGACCGTCATCTTTTAGTTCTGGAAGCACATCACCTGATTACCGATGGCAGCTCCATGAAGACGTTCATTCAGGATTTGGCGAAAGCCTATGATGGAGAGGTACTTGCAGAAAGAGCCATTCATTATAAAGATTACGCTGTCTGGCAGTTAAGTGAAGAAGAATCAGAGAAACAGCGTGTGCATGAAGCGTATTGGCTGAAGCAATTCGAAGGAGATGTACCGGTTTTAGATTTGCCGACAGACTACCCGCGTCCAGTGGAACGTGATTTTTCTGGAGAACGAGTGATGTTTGGCTGTGATCAAGCGACAACTCAGCGTATTCATGAGCTGCTCAAGAAAACAGATACGACACTGTACATGTTCTTGTTATCTGCATTTCAAGTGCTGCTCGCATCCTACAGCGGACAGGAAGATATCATTGTCGGATCTCCTGTTGCGGGGCGAACACATCCAGATATTCAGGACATGCCAGGGATGTTCATCAATACCATTGCGATGCGCGGAAAACCGGAACAAACAAAGTCATTTTTACAGCTGCTTGAAGAAATAAAAGAAACGAGTGTAGATGCTTTTGCACATCAAAGCTATCCGCTCGAAGAGTTAATCGCGCGTCTACCGCTTGATCGTGATACAACCCGAAGCCCGCTCTTTAGTGTTTCGTTTAATATGCAGAACATGGATGTTCCTGCACTAAAGCTCGGCGATCTGAACATTTCGCCTTATGCGATGCAGCACCGATCCGTCAAATTTGATCTGTCTCTAGAAGCATTTGAACGTGAGGGAGAAATAAAACTAAGCCTAGACTATGCAACGGCATTATTTAAAGAGGAAACCATCCGCCGGTTCGGAACACATCTTCTTGCGATTATTCGTGAGGCGGTCCAGCATCCGAATGAACAAATTGGCTTGTTCAACCTCTTGGATCAGCATGAGCAAATGGAGCGGCTGGAGAAAAGGGATGGAGAACAAACAGGTCAACATGAGCCGTACCATGTGCAATTTTCACGTCAAGCCATGGAAACGCCTGATGCCATTGCGGTGATGGATGGTGAAAGGAAGCTGACCTACCGTGAACTAGATCACATGTCCAATGCTCTTTGCAGTGAGCTGAAGATGCAAGGCGTAGAGAAAGAAAGCACAGTCGCACTTATTCTTGATCGCTCTGTCTATGTCATTGTCTCCATGCTAGGTGTAATGAAAGCAGGCGGTGCATTTGTACCAATTGATCCAGCTTTTCCTGCGGAACGTATTCGTTACACATTAAAAGATTCAGGGGCAAAAGTCATCGTGGCAAATGAGTCTCTTGGCGATTCGTATCAGCATCTCAAGTCGATTCAGGTCGTACATGTGGAGAAAGCCGTCCAACGAAACGATTCTCTAGACCTGCCAGACGTATCGGTTGATCAACTGGCTTATGTGATTTACACATCTGGAACAACAGGGAAGCCTAAGGGTGTACAGCTCACGCATCGTAATCTATCACACTACGTCAATTGGTTGACACATGAAGTGACTTTACAAGAATGCGATCGAACGGCACTCCTGTCTTCTTATGCATACGACCTTGGTTACACAAGCATTTTCCCGGTTCTAAAAGCAGGCGGGACACTCTATATTCCTCGTGAAGACGTGTATACAGACCCTGTACGTCTCATGCGTTTTATTGATGAACAAGAGCTGACTTATATCAAAATGACACCATCCTTATTTCATATGATGGCAGATTCGAAGGGTCATACATTTGACGCTTTACGGCTTGTGGTATTAGGAGGAGAACCGATTGTCTCTGAAGATGTTGAGACATTTATGAAGCAGCATCCATGCGTGGCAGTGATGAACCATTACGGTCCGACAGAAACAACGATTGGTACAGTGAGCAAGCTAATGACACCGCATGAGCTGGACGCTTTAAAGGAGCGTTCTATCATCGGAAAGCCTATTGCTCATACAAGAGCGCTCGTATGCAATCGCGAGCAGCGTCTTGTTCCTTATGGCGCACCGGGTGAGCTCTACATTTCAGGTGATGGTGTTTCAAAAGGTTATTTGAATCAGCCTGAATTAACAGCGGAGCGTTTTCTTGAAAATCCTTATTTCCCTCAAGAACGGATGTATCGAACGGGAGATTTGGTTAGACAGCATGCTAATGGGGAGATTGAATTCCTTGGAAGAGTAGACGATCAAGTGAAAATTCGCGGTTATCGAATTGAGAAACAAGAAATTGAGCATGCCGCACGTGCCCTTCCAACCATTCAAAAAGTGTATGTCAAGGTGATCAACACGTCTCGTTTACCGGAGCTGGCGTTATATTATACAGCACCTGATCACATTGGAACGCTGACATTTAGAGAAAAGCTTTCAGAGACACTACCGGATTACATGATTCCTACTTATTTTGTCAAAGTGGATCATATGCCGCTGACACAAAACGGAAAAGTAGATGCAAAATCTCTGCCGCTTCCTCATGAGGCACATATGAACCGCACAGCACATGCAGCACCAGAAACGGCGCTTGAGCAGACGCTTTGTGATATTTGGTCAGATGTTCTTGAGATTGAAAAAGTCGGCATTGATGACCATTTCTTTGAATTAGGCGGGCATTCTTTGAAAGGCATGGTGCTCATTTCGAAAATGCAAGCCAAACTGAATCAGCATGTTCCACTCAAGGTTCTTTTTGAAAAGCCAACGATACGGGCGATAGCTGCCTATTTGGAAGAAGCTGATGCTTCGCTCGTCACATCCATTCAGCCAGCGGAAAAGCAAGATTTCTATCCAGTCTCTTCCGCACAAAAGCGAATGTACGTATTACAGCAGCTGCATCCAGAATCCGTCACCTACCATATGCCAGCCGTTTTCATGATGGAAGGAAACCTTGATCTGAAGCAGCTAGAAGGAGCGATTCAAGCTTTAATTGATAGACATGAGTCATTGCGGACAGCCTTTGTTGAAATTGATGGCAGTCCCGTCCAAAAAATCTATCGCCGTGTGCCGTTTACGTTACAGATGGTTGAAGTAGAAAGCGATCAGGTACAATCCGTCGTAGACAACTTCATGACACCATTCTCATTACATCAAGCACCTCTAATGAGAGCTAAAGTGGCAAAGCTGTCTGATGACAAATATGTGTTCATGATGGATATGCACCATATCATCGCAGACGGAGTGACACGCAGTCTGCTTATTCAAGAATTAGGCGAGTTGTATGAGCATAAGACGTTACCGCCAGTTCAGTTGCACTACAAGGATTATGCGGTATGGCAGCAAGAGGAAGAGCAGCAAGCAGCACTTGAAAAACAGCGGCAGTATTGGCTGGAGCAATATGCACAGCCGCCAGAAGACTTAGCACTTCCGCTTGATTTCCCGCGGCCTAGCGTGCAGTCATTTGCAGGAGACCGGGTTGATAGATGGCTGTCTGCTGAAAAGACGCAGCATATCAAAGCGCTCATGGCTGAAAAAAATGTGAGTTTGAACATGGTGATGCAAACGGCCTTTGCCATTCTCCTTCATAAATTGACTGGACAGCATGACATCGTCATAGGGGCTGTAACGGCTGGACGTACACATGCGTCAATCGAACGGATTCCGGGCATGTTTGTGAATACACTGGCCCTTCGACATGACGTTCAGTTAGAAGAAACTGCAGAGCATCTGCTAGAAAAAATAAGAGATCACAATCTATCAGCTTATGAACATCAAGGATTCCCATTTGAGGATTTGGTCGCGCAGTTAGACCTTCCGAAAGACACGAGCCGCAACCCGTTGTTTAGTGTCATGATGACAACGGATGAGCGTGATCTGACGTTACCGGAATTGAATGGACTTACGCTTTCGCACAAACAGCAAGAAGCCGTTCAGGCAAAATTTGATTTAACGCTCGGTGTCTTTGAGGAACAAGATCAAGTGGGCTTGCGCTTTGAATATGCAGCGGCATTATTTAAAAAGAGTACCATTCAGCGATGGAGTCAATATTTTGAGCGAATCATAGACGAAATGCTTGCGAAATTGAATCAGTCGATCTCGACCATCTCCATCTTAACAAAAGAAGAAGAGCGACATCTGCTTGATGATTGGTCAGGACCTGTCCTAAATGTCCCGACAGATCAAACGGTTCATGCATTGATTGAGGCGAAGTCACAGGAAGTACCTGATCAAAAAGCCGCCGCCTTCTGCGGCACAAGCTGGACGTATGAAGAACTGAACAACCGGGCGAATACAGTCGCCGCAAGACTCATTTCCAGCGGCACAAAACCGGGAGACCGCATCGGCATTCTCACACGTCCATCGCTTGAGATGACAGCCGCTGTTCTCGGAGTTCTCAAGGCAGGTGCGGCATTTGTGCCGATTGATGCCGATTATCCAGCGCAGCGCATTGCTTATATGCTGGAAGATTGCGGGGCAGAGGTCCTTCTGATTCAGAATGGGCTCACTGCACCACCTTTATTCACAGGTCATACCCTCTTCATAGAAGAGGCAGTAGAAGGAGAAGCACACGAGATTCATGTTCCTATCAAACCAATGGATCTCGCTTATATGATTTACACATCTGGAACGACTGGACAGCCGAAGGGTGTCATGGTCGAGCATCAGTCTCTTGTCAATCTTGCTTTTTGGCACAATGATGCTTTCCAGGTGACGAAACAAGACCGAACCGCCAAATATGCCGGCTTTGGCTTTGATGCCTCCATTTGGGAGATGTTCCCGACGTGGATGGCGGGCGCAGAGCTCCATATCATCGACGAAGCGATTCGCCTCGATATGATCAAGCTCAATACGTATTTCAATGACGAAGGCATCACCATTGCGTTCCTGCCAACACAGCTATGTGAGCAGTTTATGTCGATGGACAATCATTCTCTCCGTTACTTACTGACAGGCGGGGACAAGCTAAAACAGGTGAAGCCTGTTCCATACAAACTCGTCAATAACTACGGCCCAACAGAAAATACGGTCGTGGCGACAAGCGGGATCATTGATCCAGATCAAGGCACGCTTCCTATCGGAACAGCGATTGCCAATACTCGTTTTTACATTATGGGTTCGTTATATGACCTCTCGCCGCAAGGCGTACCGGGTGAGCTCGTAATTGCGGGGAAAGGACTGGCAAGAGGCTACTGGAATCTCCCAGAGGAAACGGACAAACGATTTGTCCCAGATCCGTTTTATCCTGGAGAGCGCATGTACCGTACAGGCGACTTGGTGAAATGGACAGAGGATGGCGAGCTGATCTACCTCGGTAGAAAAGACCATCAAGTGAACATCCGCGGATTCCGGATTGAGCTATCAGAAATTGAAGCACAGCTCCTTGCGCTAAATGAAGTGAAAGAAGCCGTCGTGACAACGGTCAAAGACGCAAGTGATCAAGACGCTCTTGTCGCTTACGTCATCACAGATGAAGAAGCGGCCACTTTGAAAGAAAGCTTAAAGCGCACCTTGCCTGAATATATGGTGCCATCATGGATCATCAAGCTAGACCAACTGCCGATGACGGCAAATGGCAAAGTGGATCTCAAAGCACTGCCAGCACCTGATGTGGAAGCGAATCAAATAGCATACGAAGCCCCAAGAGATGAGGTGGAAGCACTGCTTTGCGGCATTTGGGAAGATGTGCTTGGCGTCAGCCAAGTTGGTATTCACGACCATTTCTTCTTCCTTGGCGGAGATTCGATTAAAGGCATCCAAATGGCAAGCAGACTCACGCAAGAAGGCTGGAAGCTCGATATGAAACTGCTTTTCCAATATCCAACGATTGCGGAGCTTCGCCCATATATCGAAGAAGCGGATCTTCTCACAGCCGATCAGTCAGCTGTCGAAGGAGAGGTCATTTTAACACCGATTCAGCGCTGGTTCTTTGAACGTAACTTTGATCACCAGCACCACTGGAATCTCTCAATGATGCTTCATGCGCCAAAAGGGTTTGACTTGGCTGTCACAGAACAAGTTCTGCAAAGACTGCTCTCACATCATGATGCACTGCGCATGGTGTTCAGACAGGAGCATGATGACATTCTGCAATACAATCAGCGGGAGCTGACAGAACCATTTTCAATTATTTCTTGTGATGTTTCAAAAGCGCAAGATGTGAAACAGGCGATTTCCACATACGCCAATGAGTATCAGCGTCAACTGAATCTTGAAAAAGGTCCATTGATGAAAGTGATTTGTTTCCATACAGAAAACGGTGATCACTTACTCATCATCACCCATCATCTTGTGATTGACGGCGTTTCTTGCCGGATTTTACTAGAAGACTTTATGTCTCTTTATCATCAGGCAGAAAAAGGAGAAACGATGGTTCTGCCGCCAAAAACGCACTCTTTCAAAGAATGGGCAGAAGCGGTTGAACGATACGCGCAGTCGCAGCTGCTAAAAAACCAGAAGGAGTATTGGGCGGAGATTGAAAATAGACCGTTTACGACTTTACCTGTTGACCATGAAGTAAAAGAAAGAAAAGTCGCGGATACGAAAGCGGTCAAAATGCAGCTGACAGAAGCAGAAACCGAGCATCTGTTAACGAATATCCATCTTCCGTACACAACAGAAATGAATGATATTCTTCTATGTGCGCTCGGGCTGGCCGTTCAGGAATGGACAGGACAATCTCATGTACATGTACAGCTTGAAGGTCATGGAAGAGAGGATATTTTATCAGGATTAGATATATCCCGCACAGTTGGCTGGTTTACGAGCATGTATCCAGTCGTTCTTGAAGCGAAACCGAATCAGACCATTGCAGACGCTATCAAAGGAACGAAAGAGATGCTGCGGCGTGTACCGAATAAAGGGATTGGTTACGGTATTTTAAGATACATGACACCATCCGAACCGTCAGTCAAACACGTGCAGCCTGAAATCAGCTTGAACTATCTCGGGCAGATTGATCAGGAAGTGACGACAGAACTCTTTGGGCCCTCAACCTATGATATGGGCCGTCAAGCAAGCTCTGAATCAGAAGCTGTTTATAAGCTGAACCTCAGCGGTCTTGTTCAGCACAATCAATTCATTCTGTCGTGCTCATATTGTGCAAGTGAATATGAAGAACAAACGATACAGCAGTTCATCGCATTGTTGAAGGAGAAAATCAGATCCATCATCACTCATTGCTTAGCGCATCAAGAGCGAGAATTTACGCCAAGTGACTTCTCAGCTGCAGACCTTGAAATGGATGAAATGGACGATATCTTTGACATGCTCGAGGAGAAATTGACGTAACACCACTAGATCAGTCATGAAAAAGGAAAGGAGGAATGAAATAGATGAGTCAATTTAAAAGGGATCAAGTTCAAGATATGTACTATCTGTCACCGATGCAAGAAGGAATGCTGTTTCATACCCTCCATCATCAAGAAAAAGGCTTTTATGTAGAACAAATGGATATGAACGTGAAGGGGACACTTCGGTCTGATCTGCTTGAGAAAAGCATGAATATCATCGTGGAACGGTACGATATTTTTCGTACCGTATTCCTCCACGAAAAAGTGAAGCGTCCTGTCCAAGTTGTATTAAAGAATCGACCTTTCCAGCTTGATATTGTGGACATACAGGATCTTTCTGAAAGTGAACAGCTTGAACGTATCGATCGTTTTAAACAAAAGGATCAGCTGAGAGGATTTGATCTCTCGAAGGATCTGCTCATGCGGGCCTCTGTTTTTCAAACGGGTCCTTCAAGCTATCGCTGGATATGGAGCTATCACCATATCCTTCTAGATGGCTGGTGTTTTGGTCTAGTTGTGCAGGAATTGTTTGCGATTTATCATGCACTTTTGCATGACATCCCTTACAGGCTGGAGCCAGTCAAGCCATATAAAGAATATATTCAATGGCTGGAAAAACAAGATAAACAAGCCTCACTTGAATATTGGACGCAATCTTTGGCTGGCTTTGAGGGGCAATCGACTTTTAAAGAACAGCGAAAGCAAACAAATGAGCATGAATTAGGCGAAATCGAATGGGCCATGAGTAAAGAAGAAACAGCTGCTTTATCAGAGTTAGCCTTGCAGCAGAATGCCACGTTAAGCAGTGCGCTTCAATCGGTTTGGTCTATCTTACTAAGCAGGTATCAGCGCTCAAACGATGTGTTGTTTGGAACGGTTGTGTCAGGACGTCCGGCAGATTTGGCTGGTGTAGACCGGATGGTGGGATTGTTCATCAATGTCATTCCAAGACGAATTCAGCTGACAGACCAAATGACGTTCCGTTCTCTATTATCAGAGACGCAGCAGCAGTCTTTAGCGGCTGAACCGCACCAATATATCCCGATTTATGATATTCAGGCTAAGGCAGGTCAGCAGCAGCTCATTGATCATATTGTGGTGTTTGAGAATGTCCCTGCTGCAAAGAAAGACGAGCAGGAGTCACTGCTTGGCTTTACAGTAGAAGACATGAATGTCTATGAAAAATCGAACTATGATCTCAATTTACTTGCATCACCTGGGGAACAATTGCAGCTGAAGCTGGCCTTTAATCAGCGTGCATTTGATCCTGCATTTGTCCATAAATTAAAGGATCAGCTGACCCTTTTGATCAGAGGGACCATCAAACATCCAGATCAGTCAGTTCATACACTGACACTTGTGACAAAGCAGGAAAAGCAGCGAATGTTAGAGGAATGGAATGCACCTGAGCTGGAGCATGATCAGCTTTATTTGACAAAGTGGTTTGAACATAATGTCCGAAAACAGCCGAATGCAGTGGCATTATCAGCAGGTGATCACACGATGACATATGCGGAGCTGAACGAACAAGCCAATCGACTGGCAAGGCATTTGCAAAAAAATGGGGTCGAACATCAAACGGTGACCGCCATTTTAGCAGAAAGGACACCTGAACTCATTGTCAGCTTACTCGCTGTCTTAAAAGCAGGTGCCACCTATGTGCCGATTGATCCAGATTATCCAGAAAGCCGTATCCAATATATGCTGAAAGACAGTGGAGCGACGCATCTTCTGACTCATTCATCCTTTATCAGTCAGACGAGGTCACTCGCATTTGATGGCACGTATCTTTTTGCAGATGATCAAGAAATTTTACTGATGAGCTCAGAGAATCTGCCACTTGAAGCTGGTTTAGATGATACGGCATACATCATGTATACATCAGGAACAACCGGACAGCCGAAAGGCATCATGACGACCCATTCCAATATTGCCCGGGTGGTCAAAAATACGAATTATTTAACCATTTTAGAAACAGATACATTGCTGTCGTTATCAAATAGCGTATTTGATGGCTTTACATTTGATGTATATGGTGCGCTTTTAAACGGAGCAAAGCTTGTCCTGCCGCAAAAAGAAACCATTTTAGATATGGGGAAGCTCACTGAGCTGATAAAAGGAGAGCATATTTCTGTCATGTTTGTTCCAACCGCTTTATTCCATCTTCTCGTTGATGAAGGAACAGACTGGATGCGCGGTGTGCGTAAGGTGCTGTTTGGGGGAGAGAGGGCATCGGTTCAGCATGTGAGAAAAGCCTTTGATGTGATGGGAAAAGGCAGATTGTTGAATGTATACGGACCAACCGAATCAACGGTTTTTGCCACATATTATCCGATAGATGAAGCGATCCCTTTAGAGGCACATTCTATTCCAATTGGGAAGCCGCTCAACCAGACGGGCGCTTATATATTGAGTGAGCACAGGCAGCTTCAGCCGATTGGAATGGTTGGAGAGCTTTGTCTGAGCGGCAAAGGACTGGCAAAAGGATATTTGAATCGTCCTGATCTGACAAAACAAGTGTTTATTCCTCATCCTTTTGCTTCGGGTGAGCGCCTGTATCGCACAGGGGATTTAGCTTACTTTCGAGAAAACGGTCTGATTGAGTATGCAGGCAGAGTTGATGATCAGGTAAAAATTCGAGGACACCGTATTGAACTGACAGAAATTGAAGCCAACCTTCTCATGCACCCAGGTGTAAAACAAGCTGTACTCCTAGCGGATCATGATGAAACCAATCATACAAGGCTGCTTGCCTACATCACGTGTGATGATGCATGGAAAGGCAAACTCGATGATATCAAATCAAGGCTGAAAGAGCGTCTTCCAGCTTATATGCTGCCTCATGAGCTGATTGAACTGGAGAACCTCCCACTTACGCCAAATGGGAAGGTTGATAAACGCCAGCTACCAAAACCAGAGGCACCGCAAGGAAACCGCCGTGTGAAACTGCCCGCAAATGAAGTGGAACAAAAGCTGTTGGTGATGTGGCGGGAAGTACTTGAACGAGAAGATATTAGCACAGATGACCATTTCTTTGAGCTTGGCGGACATTCTTTAAAAGCGATGTCTCTTTTGTCCAAAGTATCAAAAGAGTTTGAGGTTCAGGTGCCGATCCATTTGTTGTTTGAGACCCCGACGATTGAAGCGCTTAGTCATTATATTCAGCATCAGGACGGGGAAACCGCTGGCTATCTTGTATTCAATGAATCTCAAACATCAACAGTCTTTGCTCTTCCGCCGTTACCAGGCTACGGCTTTATCTATCAGGAAGCAGCAAAAACGCTTGATGATGTCCGGTTGATCGCCTTTGATTTTATTGAAACGAATAACCGAATGGCGCAGTACGTTCAGCATATTCAGCACCTTCAGCCAAAAGGGCCGCTGACGTTGATGGGGTACTCAGGCGGGTGTTTCCTCGCCTTTGAGCTTGTTCAAGCGCTTGAACAAGGAGGACGGACAGTCGAGAAGGTCATCATGATCGATTCCTATAAGAAAATTGGAGAAAGTGATTTAGAAGGGCGATCCATTGATGATGATATTGAAGCGATTGTTCATCAAACGAAACAAAGCGAACTTGCTCAAGGGGAGATCGTTCAAGAAGCGCTTGCCCAAAAGACGCGCGCCTACTATGAAACGTTTGTTAAGGGAGTGAATCAAGGCAAAATACAGGCAGATATTACGTTCATCCAATCTGAAGAACAAATAGCGATCCCGGACTGGATGGAAGAGTGGACACAGGCAACGACCGGATCTTTTACCCAATACCAAGGCTATGGCCGGCATGCTGATATGTTTAAACATAAAGAATGTGCAGCTCAAAATGCAAAGCTGATCAAACATATTGTCAATCAAACAAATAGAGAACGAGTCTTGTAAACTTTAGATTAGGCAGGATGCAGCCTTGCAGTCCTGCCTAACAAAAAAGGAAAGGAACTCATATGAAACCATCAACCATTAACCAAACGAGTATACATGAATCAATGGATGCGATTTTACAAGATTTAAAGACAACCATTTTACAAACCAACGAAATCGAACGCTTCGCTGTTTTTTCACGTGAAAAAACCATTCGACCGCGGCCGTATCACCTCTCTCATTTATTTCTCGACAAGCACATTGAGCAGGAGGCCGCAGCGGAAGCGATACAGGCGCAAACGGCTGTACCTGCTTTGGTCGACATGCCGCCCGCTCTTTCCTATGGAGGGGATCTCGACGTCACACAAGGCGCACAGACCTTACAGGAAGTCTTAACAGAGGCTGCAAAAACGACAAATGGGCTTACGTATATCGTGAATAGCAAGAACGAACTCACACAATCTTATGCGCAGTTACAAGGAGACGCCGAGAGGGTTCTGACTGGTTTAAGGGCACTGGGGCTGAAGGCAGGCGATCCTGTTTTCTTTCAATTCTCATCGAATCATGCCATGGTCACTGCCTTTTGGGCATGTGTATTAGGCGGATTTGTTCCAACGCTTGTGTCAGCTGCCCCAACCTATCGGGAGATGAATGCTGCAGTGAAGAAGCTTCATCATGCTTGGAAGCTGCTCGAGCATCCGCTCATCCTAACAGATGACTCACTGATCGAGGAGGTGCAAGGGTTAGCCTTACTGTGGCATACAGACCAATTACGTGTCGCAGCAGTTGAGCCGATGCTGACATTAGAAAGAGATACAGCCGCTCACCCTGCCGCGCCGGATGATTCCGTCTTCTTTATCTTAACGTCTGGAAGTACAGGGATGCCAAAGTGTGTAGAGCATTCCCATAGAAGTGTGCTGGCGAACGTCAAAGGAACAGTGGTAGCGAATCAATTTACACAAGAGGATGTCTCGTTAGACTGGATGCCTTTAGATCATATTGGTGGCATCGTGATGTTCCACCTTGTCAATGTGTACACAGGCTGCGAGCAGATTCGGGCAAGAACAGATGACTTTATCGCTCAGCCGCTGCGGTGGCTTGACTGGATGGACCGCTACCGTGCAACGAAGACGTGGGCACCTAACTTTGCATTTGCGATGATCAACGATTATGAGAAAGAGATTTCATCAGGGTCTTGGGATCTGTCGGCGATGGCCTGCATGATCAATGGGGCAGAGGCGGTCGTTCCAAAAACCATCCACCGATTTCTAAACTTGCTTGCTCCGCACGGCTTAAAGGGAGATGTGATTAGACCGGCTTTCGGCATGTCTGAAATCTCATCAGCGGTTGTGTTTTCCTTTGCGATTGAGCGTGGAGATGAAAACAGCGGGGTTCTGACCTTTGAGGAAACATCGCTGACAGAGCAGCTAAGACCAGCAGAAGCACGTGAGACAGGAACCGTCAGCTTTACAGAGCTGGGCAAACCGATTCCAGGTATCACGATACGCATCGTCAATCATCAGCATGAGCTTCTTCCAGAAGATCATATTGGCCGTGTGCAAATAAAAGGTCCAACCACCATGAAGGGCTATTACCGGAATGACGAAGCGAATCAAGAAGTATTTCAAGCGGATGGCTGGTTTCACACGGGTGATTTAGGTTTCCTGCACGAAGGAAGGCTGACACTAACCGGTAGAGAAAAAGACATGATTATCATCAACGGGAAAAACTATCACAACTATGAAATTGAAGCCATAGCAGAGGAAGTACCGGGAGTAGAAACGAGCTTTGTGGCTGCTTGTTCCGTCCGAATGGAGGCTTCTGCATCCGATGAACTGATTCTCTTTTTTACACCGAAGCTGTATGAGCCGACTTATATTATGAGGGCAAGTCAGCACATCAAATCCCATATTGCAACAAAAATGGGCTTGTCTGCATCTCGCATCATTCCTGTCCAGAAGCATGCATTTCCCAAAACAAGCTCTGGAAAAATAGAAAGGGCACAGCTCAAGACAAGATGGCAAGAAGGCGAATTTGATGAAATGATCATGGAAATGGACATGAGACTTGAAAATGAACATACCTTGCCTGATTGGAGTTATCAAAAGAAGTGGATACCTGCTCCACTTGATGCAGCTGACAAGCAGATCGTAGGGGACGTTGTGATCTTTGCAGATCCATTAGGACTGGCAGATCAATTGAAATCTTTTGCAAACAGTGAACAAACATACATTACGGTTGAACCGGGTCAAGCGTTCAAACAACTCACACACACTCACTTCATCATCCACCCGAATCGGCCGTCTGACTACGAACAACTCTTTGAGACGCTCCGTTCGTATGGCGTTTCGGTGAAACACATCATTCACCTTTGGAACTATACAAACCAAGAAGACAAGCTTTATGTGGCCAAGGCGAAACAAGCGCAGAAAACGGGCAGCATGAGTGCATTATTTTTAACAAAAGCCATTTCCGTCTATGAGGAGCAGGTGGCCATCACTTTTGTCTCAGCCCATGCGATGAATGTGCCGGAGGATCATATCCACGATGTAGAAAAAGCAACGACAGCCGGACTGATGACAGCAGTTCAGCATGAATGGCCGTTTATCAAGGTGCAATGTCTTGATTTTTCTCTAGCAGAATCGGTATCTAGTCATTCCCATGCAATGGCGATTATGGCAGAACTCACGCATGACCAAGACCGTCATGTCGCTGCTTATCGTCAAGGTGTTCGTTATATTCCCTTTTTAGCACCTCTTCATTTGGAAAAGGAACAGAAAAGGAAAGAGCCGCCATTTGAATCATCTGGGCTTTATGTCATAACAGGCGGGCTAGGCGGAATTGGACGTTTAGTCAGTGAACACCTACTGACATCTTATCAAGCACATCTTGTGTTGCTTGGAAGGAAAGAGAGAAAGGCACTTTCTAGTGACCAGCAAGAGACATTGTCTTTGCTAGAAAAGCAGGCAAAAGTGCATGGTGGCAAGGTTCTGTATGAGAAAGCAGACATCACGGCTGAAAAAGAGGTGGAAGCGATCATCTCTAGACATGAGGTCGCTGGAAATCAAAGGCTGGATGGCATCATTCATTTCGCAGGTATCATTCAAGAAGAACTACTTGCTGATATGACATCTGTGTCTCTGAATGACATGTACGAAGCGAAGGTATATGGAACGATTGCGCTTCATGAAGCTGCCTCCAAACGCAGGAATGTTTTATTTCTTTCCAGCTCGTCAGCCCGAACGCTAAAGGGCGGTATGACTGTCGGCGCCTATTGCGCTGCCAATGAGTTCGTGGAACAATTTGCTCATTATCAGAAGCTGACATCTACAGTGAAGCCATATTGCTTTAGTTTCAGCATGTGGGACGAGATTGGCATGAGTGAAGGCTCCATGATAAAAGGCATTTTAAAAGAAAGAGGTTATCTACCAATTTCAAAGCAGGCAGGCTTCCAAACGATGCTCGCATGTCTGATGACAGATGCTCCGCTCATTTATGCGGGATTGGATCGATCGAAGAAAGAGATTCACGAGATGATCCATGGGGATGCGGAGATGCAAACAGAGCAGACCTTTTACGTCTTTTTCAAAACGGATCAAACAAAGGCGGCGGAGGAGCGGCTTTATCAATCGATTCATACATGTTTACAGTCCCGTCTATCTGGTGAATATGCCGTACATTTGTTTCCTGAGGAATATTGGAAAGAAACAGAAGATGGATCGCCAGACGAGGCATATTTTCATGAATTAATAGAGGAAAGCGGAATGGATGCAGACAACAGAGCACCTCACACAGAAACGGAGAAACTGCTCGCACACATTTGGTCAGAGCTGCTCGGTGTCTCAGATGTCAACTGCGGCGATCATTTCTTTTTACTAGGAGGTCATTCGCTGAAGGCGACGCAAATGCTGTCTGCGGTTAGGCAAAAAACAGGGTTTGACGTGCCGCTTGCTGTGTTGTTTGAACATACGAGACTCGGAGAATTAGCAGACTGGATCGATTCAAATGCCAAAGCAGATGAAGTGATTCCGATGAGAAAAATGGAGAAGGGTCAGGACATTCCGATGTCTTATGCCCAGCAAAGACAGTGGTTCCTCTATCAATTAGAGCCGGATCTGCCATTTTACAATAATACGATTTCGTTTCGGATGAATGGGCCTTTAGATATCAAGGTGCTTCAGGAAAGTCTGCATCATATGGTGGAAAGACATGAATCGCTCAGAACGTCCTTTACGATGAGCGGGGATGAACCGGTACAGGTCATTCATGAACAGATGGCCCTGCCAGAGCTTGAGGTGATGGACCTTTCAGGCATAGCGTCACAGGAAGAGAAAGAACAAAAAGCGGCTGAATGGGCGAAAGAAGAGGCATCCACACCTTTTCAATTAGAACACGGAGCGCTCTTTCGAGTGAAGCTGATTCGTCTTTCATCCGCAGAGCATATCTTGCTTATGTCCATTCACCACATCGTGTCAGATGGCTGGTCGATTGGCATTGTTGCAAGAGAATTATCTGAGTGGTATACAGCGGCGATCGAAGGGCGGGAGCCTCACTTGCCGGCATTGCCTATTCAATATGCGGATTACGCACTGTGGCAGAAGGAGTATTTGACAGGAGAGCCATTGCATAAGCAGCTTGCCTATTGGAAGGAGCAATTTGCGGCACCTGTTGAAGATTTGGTATTGCCGTATGATCATCCGCGGCCGGCCGTTCAATCCTACAAAGGGAAGACGAAAACATATCAACTGTCGAAGTCACTGTCTGAAAAGATTGATGAGCTATCTAAGAAAACAGACAGCACACTGTATATGACCTTGCTGTCGGCTTTCTCTACGCTTTTACATCGATTGTCTTCACAGGATGAGTTTGTCATTGGCTCGGTCATTGCTGGGAGAAATCGAACGGAAATGGAGCATTTAATCGGATTTTTCGTGAATACATTGGCGCTTCGGATCGACCATAGCGGGAATCCAGCCTTTACGGAATTATTAGAGCGAGTGAAGGAGACAACTGTCGGTGCTTATGCACATCAGGATGTGCCGTTTGAGATGGTGGTCGATGAATTGAATATTGTGCGTGATGCCAGTAAGCAGCCGCTGTTTCAGGTCATGTTTGTTCTGCAAAACCTACCGCTTGAAGCTTCTCCAATGGGAGAGGCGACGTCGGTTTTAACCATTGAAGATAATGATACAGCGAAATTTGATCTCTCCCTGTTTGTGTTTGAAGGAGCTGAAGGCCTTCAGTTAAAACTGGAGTATCATGCGGATTTATTTTCTGATGACACAATGGAGCGATTCCTCGCATACTACGAGCACCTGCTTGAAAGCATTTGTGAAAATCCAGCGCAGCCGATCAGACAAGTGAATTTCCTGCCAGAGAAAGAAAAGCATCAATTGCTCTATGAATGGAGCGGAAAGACTGATCAACCAAAAGGTCCGCTGCTTATGACGGAACGATTTGAAGCGCAAGTGAAAAAGACACCTCATGCAGTGGCGCTCGTATTCCAAGGAGATGAGTGGACGTACCAGGAGTTACATGAAAAAGTCGATCGACTAGCAGCCTATTTGCAGCAGCGAGGCGTGACGCCGCATGAACCAGTTGGACTGCTCATCGACAGATCGCCTGAAATGATTCTTGGGGTGCTGGCCATTGTGAAAGCAGGAGGGGCTTATGTGCCAATTGATCCTGAATATCCAGATGCCCGCATTGACTATATGCTGAGAGATACAGGGATTCAGCTTTTACTGACAAAAAATGAATGGCTGAAAAAAGTATCCATCCATCAAACGGAACTCATTTGTCTTGATCAAGGGTATGAAGAATTTTTACCAGAAGCAGAGGTCATGCCCGCTGCACTAAGACCTGATGGACTTGCTTATATCAATTACACATCGGGGTCAACTGGACAGCCAAAAGGAGTACTGATCCCGCATCAAGCGGTCGTCCGGCTTGTGTGTGAAACAGACTATGTCACCCTTAATGAACAAACGCGCATTTTACAAATCGCCAGCTTCTCTTTTGATGCTTTTACGTATGAAATATGGGGTGCCCTTTTAAACGGGGGAAGGCTCATACTGACGGATCGAAATACCATTTTATCAATGGATACATTAGCGGAAGCACTAAAAACTCATCAGATTACAACAGGGTTCCTGACTGTGCCGCTGTTCAACCGTTTAACAGAAGAACATCCAGAAGCTTTATCTGGACTTCATGCATTATTGGTCGGCGGAGATGCCTTATCAGCCGCTCATATCCGAAAAGCACTACCGTATTTGCCTGAAGGGCTTTTAAATGGTTATGGACCAACAGAGAATACAACATTCTCCTGTGTGCATCACATTCGGGCACTGGAAGAAGATCAGGCGACGGTCCCGATTGGACAGCCTATTGCTTATTCACAAGCTTATGTATTAGATGACCAAATGCAGCCAGTTCCGCAAGGCGTCATCGGCGAAATTTATGTTGGCGGCACAGGGCTAGCACTTGGTTACCTTGGAGATGAAGAAAAAACAGCATCATCATTTATCCCGCATCCTTTCCAAGAAGGAGCGCGTTTATATAAAACAGGCGATATGGGCCGTTGGCTGTCAAATGGCATCATTGACTGTCTTGGAAGAATCGATCATCAAGTGAAAATTCGTGGACACCGCGTGGAATGCGGAGAAATTGAAGCCGCTATGCTGACATTTGATGACATCAAAGAATGTGCCGTTATCCCGTATCAGCATGAGAGTGGTCATAAGCGATTGATCGGTTATTTTGTCCAAAAAGGCGGCATGACCACGCAAGACATTCGCCATAACTTAAAAGACATTCTGCCAGATTATATGGTACCAAGCCTATTAATAGAGCTGGATGAATTACCGCTCACGCCAAATGGCAAGGTAGACCAAAAGCGTCTTCCGCCGCCAGAGTGGAGACAAGAAGAAGTAGAAGCAGCCATTGACAAAGCAGCTACTGAGGAAGAACGTGTGTTAGAAAAAGTGTGGTCTCAGCTGCTAGGCGTTCCTTCTATTGGCGTCCATGATAACTACTTTGAGCTTGGCGGAGATTCCATTATTGTCATACAAATGGTGGCACGCTTAGCACAGGAAGGCTACGTCATCCAGCCGAGAGATGTATTTGAAAAACAGACCATCTCACAACTCGCACAAGCGATGAGAAAGTCAGAGGTCTCTAAGGTCTATGATCAATCACCTGTGACAGGAGAGGTTCGTCTTCTCCCGATTCAATCTTGGTTCTTTGAGCAATCGATGACCAATCAAGATTATTGGAATCTATCGGCGCATATTGAAATGAAGCGATCTGTTCCACATGAACAGTTAACACAGGTTCTTTCAAAACTGGTCGATCATCACGATATGCTGAGAGCTATCTATACAAAAGAGGCAGATGGCACATGGATTCAAACCATTCGTGAGCCTGGTGTCACACCATGTGTCACATTCTTTGATGTGACGGATGTATCTCAGGAGGAAGCACGGGAACAAATCCGCTTGGAGACAAGTGCCTGTCAAGGAACATTGTCATTAGAGCGCGGAGAAGTGATCAAAGCGATTCTTTTTCATACAGGTGAAGACACGTCTGAGCTCTTTATTGCTGCACACCATCTCGTCATGGATGGCATATCATGGCGCATGATACAAGAAGATATACTAAATGGATTGAAACAGCTTGCTACGGGGCAGGACATCATATTTGCGAAAAAAACCGCCTCCTATAAGCAGTGGGCAGATGCCTTATATGAATATGCACAAACAGATCAATTACAAGCGCAGGCCTCTTTTTGGCAAAAAATCAAGGATCAAGAGGAAGAAGGTTCTCCTTTCCAACTGCCTGCGCTTTCTAATATAGAAGAACATGCAGAGATCCTGTCGGTTCAGCTCACAAAGGAACAAACAGATATGTTACTTAGACAGGCCTCACAAGCATACCGAACAGAGATTAACGATTTACTGTTATCAGGACTCACGCAAGCCATTGGGAAGCCAATGCTCATCACGTTAGAAGGGCATGGACGCGAGGATTTATTTGAACAGATGGATTTGTCACGGACAGTCGGCTGGTTTACAAGCTCTTATCCTATTTTTATTCCTTTTATACAAACCGATGTTGCAAGACAAATCAAAGACGTCAAAGAAACCTTACGAGCTGTGCCGCAAAAGGGAATCGGCTATGGTTTGCTTCAATACATGACAGAATCTCGTTTACTCAAAACGGTAACGCCGCAGATGAGTTTCAATTACCTCGGTCAGTTAGATCAGGCAGATGGCGAAGCCAAGTTTTATATAGCAGACGAACGAAATGGACATGTTCACGATCCGAAAGCAGAAAGACAGCATTTGATCGATGTGTATGGATATGTGACAGATGGTCAGTTGCAGATGAACTTTATGATCAATCGGGAACTGCTGCAAGATCAAGAGGTGCGGTTGTTACCTGAACGTTTTAAAGAAAAAATGGAGATCATCTTGGCGCATTGTGTTGAAACGAGCGGCGGCTTTACACCATCTGATTTTCCGATGGTTCAGCTTACGCAAAAGCAAATAGATGAACTTCCAGACAATGTAGTCGATGTGTATCCGCTGTCTCCAATGCAGCAAGGAATGCTGTTTCATGCACTGCTAGATCAAGCCTCACAAGCTTATTTTGGTCAGGTGCATATGACGCTCCAAGGCTTAACAAACGGTGATGCCTATGAACAAGCTTGGAACCTTCTTGTAGAACGTCATTCGATTTTGAGAACAAAATTCGCTTGGGAAGGGCTGAAGGAGCCTGTTCAGTTCATTCAATCAGAAGGAAGCATCCACCTCACTCAGCACGATGTGCGCCACCTGAGTGATGCGGAGCAAGAAGAGACAATCGAACAATTTTTAGTATCTGATCGTTCAAAGGATTTCAATTTAGACCATATAGATGAACCGCTGATTCGGATTGCTTTATTCCGTTGTGATGAGGAAAGATGCACGTTTGTCTTTAGTTTTCATCACATTTTAATCGATGGCTGGAGTTTGTTCAGTTTTATTCAGGAATCTTTTGCGCTGTATCGCTCTCTTGTGGATGAACGAGAGATCAGTCTTTCTACAGTCCGTCCATATAAAGATTTTATCGAATGGCTGCAAAAGCAGGATCAAGAGAAGGCGCAAGAATTCTGGCAGCGTTATATGTCAGGCGTAGAGGAAGCGACACCGCTTCCAGGAGACGGCGAAGAACATGCTTCAGACCAAGAAGCAAGCATGGCGCAGTCCAGCGTCAAACTGACGCCAGAGATGCAGCAGAGGCTGGAGAAGATGACTGGCAAGCAGAAGGTCACGATGAGCACACTGATTCAATCAGCGTGGGGATTGCTTTTGCACCTTCATTCGGGCGCAGAGGATGTCATATTTGGGGTGACCGTATCTGGCCGCCCAGCCGACTTACCAGAAGTGGAAAGCATGACAGGGCTCTTTATTAACACATTGCCGCTTCGTCTACCGATCCATTCGGACTGGACGATTGCGCGATTGCTCGCCTATACACAGGAAACCGTTTTTCAGATGAGAGAATACGAGTATACCGTATTGCCAGATATTCAGCAGATGACGGAAATTCCAAATGGAGAGGCATTGTTTCACAGCATTGTCGTGTTTGAAAACTATCCGATTGAGTCCATTGAGCCGTATGGCGTACGCATTTTAGACATCGCCAGTCATGAAGAAACAAATTATGACTTAACCCTTGTCGCAGTGCCGGGAGATACGCTGGAGCTTCGGATCACATACAACTTAAATCAATATACAGAAAAGCAAATACAAACGCTGATGCAGCAGCTGATTCACACCCTTGAAGCCATGACAGAACAAGTGGATACGCCGCTAACTTCCTTCACCATTGTGACAAGTGAGGAAAAAGAGCGGATGATCAGTGATTGGGCGAAAAACGCACATGTCAGCGTGCTATACCCAGACCAAGAAGAAGTTTATGCAGGCGTACATGATCCTGCCTATGAAACGGAAATATATGTCCTGAATGAAGAACATCAGCTCATGCCGATTGGATTTCCTGGAGATATTTTTATCGGTGCCAAAGAGATCAAAGCACTTTTTGGAGAGCTAGCCGATTGGATGGAGGCGCATAAAATTCCGCATCCATTCAAACATCAAACAGACGAATATCTTTATCCGACAGGGGATGTCGGCGTTTGGACGAAAGAAAGCAAGATTCAGATTTTGGATTGGATGTAGGAGGAGAAGAAGAATGCTAGTTAGTAGACGAAAAGGAAATGCAGCAAATCATATTGTCAGGATCAATGGAAAACGAATCGATCTCAAAGCATTAGAGAAAGTCTTCATGCTTCACTTTCCACTAAAGGAATGTGCGCTCATCCCGAAGAAAAATCAAGAAGGAGGCCTATCGCTTGTGCTGTTTGCACAGGCGAAGGACCCTTCGCTGACAAGAGAGGATATGATGAAAGGCCCGCTTCATCCTGATGAAGTGCCAGCCGCACTCGTCCTCGTCCCTTCCTTGCCGCGAAAAGAAAATGGAGCGGTCGATACCGAGGCGCTGCTTGCCATTGACGTACTAGATGAAGAGGAACGAAGAAAGATAGAAGAGCGCACGAAAGCCATAGATGGAGTAGAGGAAGCAGCCGTTTTGATAGAGAGTCAGACAGAAAAACAAACACCCTATCATTTAGATGACCTCTTCCCAGATAGACAGCGTACAAATGGAAACGAATCATTTTCAAAAGATGAAGTCAGCCAAACCATACAATCCTCCGTACAAGAAAAACCACCAGCTCTTGTTTATGGAGGTGATGTGATCAGAAAACCAGGTACACCAGTCACATTGACAGAGGTATTGATCCGAGCCGCCTTTATGTCACCAAATCGCGGAGTCACGTATCTCAAAGAAGGCGGTCATGAGGTGATCCAGACTTACCCGGAATTACTCACAGGAGCGGAACGTGTCCTATCTGGATTAAGGGCAGCCGGACTTTCAAACGGCGATCAAGTGCTGCTTCAATTGAAGGACCATCAAGATTTTATCACGGTATTCTGGGGCTGTATTCTCGGTGGAATCATTCCAACCCCAGTCTCTGTACCGCCTGTGTATGATGAAATGAATCAAGGTGTGAACAAGCTCAAGGGCGTATTTCAGCTTCAAAATGAGCCATTCATTATTACAAATGAAGCGAGTGCTGAGGACATTGCAGGGCTACGTAAAACGTTTGAATCAAAAGCGATTCCGATTTTAACAATCGAAACATTACTTGCCTGTGACCCAGATGAACAGCATTATGAACCAGAGCCGGATGAGCCTGTGCTTCAGCTGCTGTCCTCAGGAAGTACGGGTGTGCCAAAGTGTATCCGGCACAACCATCAAAGCATTTTATCTAGAATCATTTCCTTTGAGCAGGCAAATGGTTTCACGCATGAGGATGTATCAATGAACTGGATGCCGCTTGATCATGTAGGGGGCATTGTCATGTTTCATGTCCATGATGTCTACCTCGGCTGCCAGCAAATTAGTCCATCCATTGATCAATTTATCGAACGGCCGATGGTGTGGCTGGATTGGGTAGAAAGATACGGTGTCACAAGGACGTGGGCGCCAAACTTTGCCTTTGCGATGATGAATGAATATGAAGACGACATTCGCAAAGGGAGCTGGGATCTCTCCACCTTGACCTATATCATGAACGCCGCCGAAGCAGTTGTTCCTAAAGTGACGCAGCGTTTCATGCACATCATGGGTGAGAACGGATTAAGCCGCCATGCGATGGTGCCGGCTTATGGCATGTCAGAAACATCATCAGCCATTGTCCAGTCAAAAGAATTCATGCGTCATGATGATCAGGGTGGACAACTGACCATTGATCAGACCACATTAACAAGTGAGATTCAGTATGTGACGCACGATCATCCGCACAAGATGACTTTTACAGAAGTCGGTGCACCAATCCCTTCTGTATGGATTCGGATTGTAGACGAGCATCACCAAGTGCTGCCAGAAGATCAAGTCGGCCGCTTGCAGGTGAAGAGTCCAACGATTATGATGGGCTACTATCAAAATGAGGAAGCCAATGAAGAAGTATTTGCGGAAAACGGCTGGTTTCATACAGGAGATTTAGGATTTATTCATGAAGGGCGCCTAGCCCTCACAGGACGAGAAAAGGATATCATCGTCATCAACGGAGCGAACTATTTGAATTACGAAATTGAAGCCGTTGTGGAAGAAGTTGAGGGGGTTGAAGTCACCTTTGCCGCTGCGTACGGCATTTACAATCCCGAATCAAGTAATGACACACTCGCCGTCTTTTTTGTCACGCAGAAGGATTCGATAGAGGATCAAATCACAATGATTCAGCAGATTAGAGAGAGCATCATTCGCAAAATGGGAATCGAACCTGACCATATCATTCCGGTGAAAAAAGACCAATTTCCGAAAACAGAAAGCGGAAAAATCCAACGTGCCCAACTAGGTGCGGCACTGAAAGATGGGGTATTTCATGACATTGAACGTGCACTTGATCTTGCTTCGGAAAATGAACAAACCCTCCCAGATTGGTTCTTTAAACGTATTTGGGTAAAAGAGAATATCGGTCCATCCCAGCCAGTATCCACTGATCATGTACTCGTATTTGAGGATGAAAAAGGGCTTTATCAATCGCTTTATACACAATTTGAACAAATGAACCTGCCTTATGTTTCTGTGAAAAAGGGTTATGAATTTTTACGCCTGTCAAAAGGGATGTATCAGATGAACCCTCGAATCAAGGGGGATTACGTCAGGCTTGTGGCGGCGCTTGAAGCCGATGAATTAAAAATTGACCGTATGCTCCACTTGTGGAATGTATCAGACAAGGAGATGATTGCGAGCCCTGCGCAGTTCAAAGAACTGAATGCAAGCACTAGCCAATCCATTTTGTATTTGTATCAAGCATTGAGACAAGCAAATAAAGAGCCGATGCGTCTCGTTGTTGTCACAAAAGGTGGTCAATTTGTAAAACTGCAAGATGAGCTTCATGTGGAGAAAACGTCTCTTGCCGGATTATTAAAAACCATCCCGCAAGAATGGGAAGGGGCAGAAGTGTCTCACCTTGATATTGAAGCGGAGAATGTGGAACAGGATGCCAAGCATATTACGGATGAACTAGGTGCGATTCATTTGAAAGCAGAAGTGTCTTACCGGCATGGCCAGCGCCTCGTACCAAAGCTGGAAAAAGTGAATATGATGACGGCACCTCAGACAGAAGGGTTTTTAGAATATGAAGGCTTGTACTTGCTGACTGGCGGGCTTGGCGGTATTGGATTTGAACTGTCTAAGCAAATGCTCCAATTTGGCTTGAAGCTCGTGTTAATTGGACGGACATCCCTTGAAGAAGACAGAGAAAAAGAGGCGTCATTCTCACAACTGAAAGATCTGGGAGACGTCCTTTATGTACGAGCCGATGTGACGAATTTATGTGACGTCGAGCGGGCGATATATGAAGCAGAAAAGCATTTCGGACAGTCGATCCGAGGAGCGCTTCATTTAGCCGGTGCTGGCAATGTATCTGAGCATTTTCAGCATGTGGATACGTACACACTGGCTCATACAACAGAAGAAGATTTCGTCAAAGAACTTTCAGGGAAGGCAGATGGTGCTTGGGTGCTGCAAGAAGCCTTCAAGCATGATCCGTCAGTTCCACTCGTCTTTTTTGGATCAGTAAATGGCTTTTTTGGCGGCACCACATTTGGCGCATATTCTGCGGCGAACAGCTTTTTAGATGGATTCGCACATGCCCTTACCTATCATGAGGGAAGAAGAGCGATTTCGTTGAATTTCAGCATGTGGGATAATCTTGGTTTGTCTAAGGGACATACTGGGGCTGCGCTAACCGTTCGCAAGGGCTTTCAATTGATTGGAAAAAAACAAGGACTCCATTCATTATGTCTAGGTGTTCGGCTGAATGAAGCGCATCTATTTATTGGCCTAGATGGGGCGAATCAAGAAATCGCTGAACATCTTCAACCAGCACCAATCCCGCATTTTGAAAAGAAACTGTACTATACGGTGCAATCAGGCAAAGAAGTGGATGTTGACAAGATCACAGGAATCATAGAGGGGAAATGGGACATCAGGCAAGTGGAAGATATACCGAAAAAACAAGATGGCTCTATTGATCATGAAGCCCTCAAACAGTTCCATCACAAACACGCACAGCCGTTTGAAAAGCAATTGCCAGAAACGAAGACAGAGCAGGTGCTTGCGGCCATATGGGAGGATATTTTAGAAGTCGATCGTGTGTACAAAGAGGATCAATTCTTTGACCTTGGTGGACATTCATTAAAGGCCACTCAAACGATTTCTCGTATTAATCATGAGTTTTCAATAAAGGCACCGCTAAAAATATTATTTGAAAGCAAGAATCTGGCACACTTGGCACAAATGGTCGATGACATTAATGGAGCACCAGCCATTCAGGAAGCCAGCATTCCAAAGCTGGAAAAACGAACAAGCTATGAGCTGTCACACGCTCAAAAGCGAATTTGGTTCTTATCTACATTAGAAAAGAGTCATCATTACAATATATTAGGTGCTTGGAAACTGATGGGCCAATTACACATCCAAACGTTAACAAAGGCGATCGGTCTCTTAACAAAACGTCATGAAGCACTGCGCGCAACATTTCAAACCATTGGCGGCAAGCCGGTTCAAGTCATCCGTGAAGATCTTCCGCCATCAGTAACCGTTGCGAATTTCTCATTATTTAATGAAAAAACAAGAGCGAGAAGATTGGAACAGCTGATTCAGCAAGAGGCGAACCGCATCTATGACTTAGAACGGGGACCGCTTGCACAATGGACAATTGTTGATATGGGGAAAGAGGAATATTACTTGCTTTGTGCGCAGCATCATATCATTTCCGATGCATGGTCGCTCAGCCTGCTTATTCAAGAATTAGAAGTCGTGTATGGTGCGCTATTATCAGAGAAAACGCCTGAGTTACCTGCACTTGAGATTGAATGGACCGATTATGTTCATTGGGAGAATGAGCAATTAAAGAACCACCATGAGGCTCAGAGCTATTGGCTAGAAACGTTACAAGGAGAGTTGCCGGTATTAGAGCTCCCGTTTGACCGTCCTCGTCTGCCGGTTCAAACATTTAATGGGGCTACAGAGCAAATCGTGATAGATGAACCGCTTGTTCGGCGTTTACATGCCTTGTCGAGGCAGCAGGGGACAACACTATTTATGACAATGTTGTCAGCCTATTATGTCCTGCTTCACAAGTTGTCTGGACAAACAGATGTCATTGTTGGATCGCCGATCGCTGGCCGTGATGTCGAACAATCAGAGAAGCTCGTCGGCATGTTTGTCAATACATTGGCGCTGAGACAGGACGTTTCAAAAGCCGATACCTTTGCCGATTTACTGGCAAAGGTGAAAGAAATGACGTTAAAAGCCTTTGAGCATCAGCATTATCCATTCGACAAGCTTGTGGATGACCTTTCAATGGATAGAGACCTAAGTCGTTCACCAATTTTCCAAGTCGCCATGGGGTATGTCACTGATTCGCTGGATATCAACCTAAAAGGACTGACATCGGAACAAGTGATGGTCCATCATACCGTCTCTAAATTTGATCTCACCTTGCATGTATTTGAGCAGGAGGACAAGCTGTCTATCCATGTGGAATATAATACGGATTTATTTGAGCAAGAAACGATCCACCGTATGATGAATTATTATCTCAATCTGTTAGATGGCATGACGGCTCAGCCTGAACGGACATTTGCTGACTTTTGCGTCATGGACAAAACAGAACAGAATGCCATGATCATAGGGAAAAATCAAACTGACACGCCTTATCCAAAGCGTACGCTGCAAGAATTATTTGAAGAACAAGTGCAGCGTGACCCGCACCGGATTGCTGTATCTTATATGGAAGAGCATATGACGTATCAAGATTTAGACGAGAGGGCGACAAAACTGGCTGCCTATTTACAGTCAAAAGGCGTTGGACCCGGTTCACTTGTCCCGATGCTGTTTGATCGTTCGTTTGACATGATGGTCTCAGTTCTAGGGATCGTCAAGTCGGGTGCTGCTTATGTACCGATGTCACCTGAGTATCCAGATGCCCGCATCGGTCTGATCGTTCGCGATACACAAAGCGATATCATCTTAACCCAGTCGCATCTGATCAATCGTTTAGACGATCTGAGCGGCACAAAGATTGAAATGGACAAGCCGTTACCAGAAACAGGCGCAGTGTATCAAAGGGAAAAATCGATTGTAGGAGAAGACCAGCTTGCCTATGTTAACTACACTTCAGGCTCAACAGGCACACCAAAAGGCGTGATGCTTCCTCATGCAGGAGTGGTCCGCTTAGTGAAAGAAACAAACTATATTGAGCTTGGTTCAGAAGATAAAATGCTTCAGCTGTCTAACTATGCATTTGACGCCTTTACCTTTGAATTATGGGGGATGCTGCTCAATGGCGGTCAGCTGGTTCTGATCCCGAAATATGCTGCTCTGAATATGGACGAATTAACCCGTTTAATCAAAACGCATCAAGTCACAGCCAACTGTTTGCCAACTGCATTATTCAACCGGTTGATTGAGCATGATCCAAAAAGTGTAGCTGGATACCGTACATTACTTGTTGGCGGAGAAGCCATGTCTAGTGAGCATGCACGAAAGGCATTGCCGCATATGAAGGGTGTGCTGATCAATGCTTACGGTCCAACAGAAAACACAACATTAGCGACCACTTATCAAGTCACACACGTACCGGAGGATGCAAGATCAGTACCAATCGGTGTGCCAGTCGCCAACTCAACGGTTGTCATACTAGATGATCATCTCAATCCAGTACCAACAGGCGTCAAAGGAGAAATCTATATCGGCGGAACAGGGCTGGCAAAAGGATATCTGCATGACCCAGAGCGCACGCAGGAGCGGTTTATTGACAATCCATTCCCGGCATTAAAAGGGGACAAACTGTATCGTTCCGGTGACCTAGGGAAATGGCGGTCTGATGGCAGTATTGAATACCTTGGCCGAAAAGACAACTTGGTCAAAATTAGAGGCTACCGAATTGAATGTGGAGAAATTGAGACAGCCCTGCTCAAACATCCACAAGTAAAAGAGTGTACCGTCATTGCTAAAACGTACGGCAGCTCAAAACGGCTGGCAGCCTACCTTGTCACAGATGGGGGAGAGCCTGTTCCCGGATGGAAAGCATTTTTACAGGAAAGCCTGCCAGGCTATATGATTCCAAGTTACTTTATCGTACTTGACGCAATTCCTGTCACAACAAATGGGAAGGTCGATCAAAAAGCATTGCCGGAGCCGACAGACGCAGTCTCTTCCTCACATGAAGACGATCAACCGGCAACAGAAACCCAGCAGCTGATTGTGAAAGCTTTCAGTGAAGTGCTTGGTGTCAAACGAGTAGGAATTCATGATTCATTCTTTGATTTAGGCGGAGATTCGATTATGAGTATTCAAGCCGTTGCCAAATTAAAAGAAAAAGGTGTCCGTGTTGATCCGAAATGGATTTTCATGCACCCAGCGCCAGCGCAGTTAGCGGCATATTTGGACACAGTGCCAGAAACAGGCGAGCCTGTCGAAAGAGCGCCGAAAGACTATGTGATCGAGTTGAAAAAAGGGGATCCGGCTGAACCGAGAATTTTCTTTGCACCGCCTGCTGGTGGAACGGTGATGGGGTATATTGATGTGGCCAAGCTCATGACACATGAAGGAGCTGTTTACGCCTTGCAGTCTCCAGGCTTGTATGAGGATGAAGAACCACAATTCCTTCATTATACAGAGCTTGTCACCATTTTTATTGAAGCCATTGAAACATTCTATCGACCAGGCATTGATTATTTGGCAGGGCATTCCATGGGCGGACATCTTGCTTACGGAATGAATCAGAGACTCTGTCATGCAGGAAAAGCGCCAAAAGGATTGATCATTTTAGATACGGTTCCGGTATTAAGAGATGAGGCAGATCAAGCGCTTCATGCCGATATGAACGAAGAAGAAGTGAAAATGCTGGCCCTCGTCCTAGGTATGGGGAACCTCGTCGGCATCAAACCAGAAGCATTACAAGGGCTCAGCTTCCAAGAAGTGAAGCAGAAAATCCTCAAAGAAGCAGAAAAGGATGAAGTCGTTCATCAATTTATGAATGATCACTATTTAGATAAATACTTGCAAATGCAGACTCATAACACCATCATGTCACAAGCCATTGAATTAGAAAAAGACCCATTCTCTGTGCCGTTTTATATTATACAAAGCAGCGATCACGCCACAGATTTCCAGAAAAAATTTGCCGATTGGGAAGCTTACACGAGAGAAACGTGCTCGTATTATCAAATAAAAGGCGACCATGTGACCATGATGAAAAGACCGCAGGCAGACCAACTTGCGCAGATTCTTGAAACGATCGTAAAGGGGTAAGGACGTATGAACCAATTATTTAAAACCTTTGAAAAAAAATCAGATCTCATTCAGCTTATTTGTTTTCCTTTTGCAGGCGGATATTCCGCCTCTTACCGTCCGCTCTTTGAACAGCTGAAGGACATGGCCGAAGTGACAGCAGCAGAACCTCCGGGTCATGGAACGAACCTCATGCCGCTTGAAACAAGCATTGACCGGCTGGCTGAATTGTATAAAGAAGGACTGACAGGAAAATTAAACCGTCCATTTATTTTGTTCGGACATTCCATGGGCGGACTTGTGGTGTACAGGCTGACTCAGCTGCTAGAAAAGGAAGGCATCGATCCGGCAGCAGTTGTCATTTCTGCCATTCAGCCGCCGCAAACAAAAAGACAAATATTGACCCATTTATCGAATGAAGCATTTGTTCAGCAAATCGCTGAAATGGGCGGGATTCCAAAGGAATTGTTAGAGAACAAGCCAATGATGGATTACTTTACACCATCCTTACGTGCCGACTATCAAGCATTAGAATCCTTCCAGCACACAGACAAAACAATCATTGAATCACCCGTTTATTTATTGAACGGAAAGCAAGATAAGAAATGCATGGAAGACGCAGACGGCTGGCTAACATGGGCAAACGCCATCGAACGCACTGATTTCGAAGGAGGCCACATGTATATCAACACACACCTCGAGCAGTTCGCAGAACATATGAGGCATGTCATTGAGCAGACAACAAAAAAGCAATTCATCAGCCAATAAAAGAAAACAACGGCCCCGTCAAACGAGGGCCGTTGTTTTCTATAGCACTGAATATCATTTTAAACGCAGAGAAACTGCTATTTAGGATAACGTTTCAAAGAATCTTTTTTCAAGCTGACCTTCATCAAATATTTCTTCGGAAGGTCTTTTTTCTGAATGAACGATTTGTCCTTCATTTATAAAAAGGATCTCGTCACATAAGTTAGCGGCAAATTGCAGGATGTGTGTAGAAAGAATGATCGTTTTATTTTGAGCCTTAAATTCTCTTAGATGTCTTTTCATAAGTGTCATATTTGCTGGGTCTAGACCGGTAAATGGTTCATCTAATAAGATAATAGCTGGATTGTGTAAGGTGGTTAATATAAAAGAAATTCTCTGCCTCATCCCTCGGGATAGAGAAGAAGAGCGAATATGGGCTTGTTTTTCAAGCCCATATTTTTCTAATAAATGTTGAATCTGTTTTTTATTTAACGGTTGTTCAACTAGCATGGATTGATATTTAATCAATTCGAAGCATGTTAAGTTTTCAAAAAGTGTTGGATCATCTTCCATGTAACCGACAGTTGAAAAACCATTTGCTATATCCTTTTGTATGATCAATTCACCTTTATCTGGTGTGATCAACCCCGCGATTATTTCAAGAATGGTTGTTTTTCCAGCACCATTTTTGCCTAATAATCCAACAATTGAGCCTTTATGAAAATGTAATTCATGAATTGATATTTTGAAGTTGGACTCTGTATATTCCTTGATTAGATCATGAATTGAAAGCATACAATCCCTCACTCGAATAATGTTTTAACTGATTTGCAGTTTTTGTTAATCGTTTTATCCCAAAATAAAAACATGATGACGATGATGATCACTGTACAAACAATCATGATCGTATTTGCCGCAATAAAAGAGGCTAGGTTATATGAGGACATAACGGATAAGCCTAAAATGAAACTGAAGCAAAGGTTTAATGTTAATTTGCTCAGTGTGCTAGGAACTTGATACACATACTCCCATTTAAAATAAGGAAATAGAACAGTAGAACCAACTGTGCATACGCCTATTAAAACGCTACTAACTAACAAAGTAAATATCACATAAAAGGGGTGATCTACATTTATTGTAAAAGTAGAAAAGATAGCATATACAATACAAAAAAACATATGTAATAAAACGGATAATATCAACTTAGAGTTTATTTTGTTCTTTATAAAGTGAGGTAACCTATGTTTTAAAGGAATAATGGGACCATCAACATCAAAAGAGACATAAGATTGAAGGGCGTTAGAAATAAAAATCATAGGGAATATCACACTAAAGATAAACAAAAAATCATTTTCTATATTCAGTGTTTCGATTTGGTTTGTATGAACACCATACAGAATGAGAGTAAATAGACCACCAGATATTGTTAATATAAATAGTAAAACCGACCATTGTATTGGAGGGTTTCTCAAAAGAAGGGTGATTTCAAAAAATAAAATATGATCGAAAGATCTTGATGTTGTGTTTTGATGATTTCTATCCTTCTCATCTGAATGGAAGATAGGCGTATATCTAAGGTTCTTTTTCCAATTGATTAACAAAATAAGACTAGTAAGAAAGATCAAAGCAGCAAGCGTAAGCACCAATTGGTTAGAAAAAGGAATAGAAAATAATTCGAATTTAAAAACAAAAAACATCCAAGAAGCAATGATCCCAGTGGTGATGTGTTGAATCATGGGTGTGATTGAAAAGAATCTAGGTCTAGTAAGAAGTAATAATAAGTTCAATCTAAGTAAATATCCGAATAATAACGAGCTAATGCCTAAGGCCCCAAGAATAAAAGAATGATACAAAGCATGTGTGTTTAAAATCATGCAGAAAGAACCTAAAAAAAAGCATATAAAACCAATCATGACACCGAAAAATTTACTCATATCTTTCCCAAAAATATATTGATCCATATTCAATTTTAGGATGGCCATTTGTTTTTTATCTGAAGAAAATAAGATTCGCATAAGACTTTTATCAAGGTGAATCGTTGTTAAAAAAATGAAAAAAGAGATGTAGATGATTGATACGTTTTTGACAAAAAACGCAAGCAGTCCACCTAGGAAGAGTGGTGCTAGTATGTAGTTCATCGCAAATAACACATATAAATAAGGTCTGTTACGTTGATAGCCTCTTAACTCGTTGAGGATCAATATCTTTGTAAATACTATAAATATATGCACTCATAACACGTCCATTTTAGTTTGTATAATAAGGAAAGGTTCTCTCTCCTTATTATACAAAAAAATACAAGACAATAAATGGTTTTGTTGTTAGTTTTGTCTAGTTCTTCTGTGTTGAATTCCCCTTCCTCACCACATTCCCGCCAATCACTCCGCCAATGACGAGCACAGCCCCGATGAGGTGAACCATATCAATCGTTTCATGTAAAATAAGGACGCCAGCGGCAATGGTAATGAAAGCAGAAAGATTGTTAAAGATACTCACTTTTGCTGCTTCAAGGTGGGAAAGAGCATAGTTTGATAAATACGCTGTGAGCAGTGATGAGAGAATGCCTAAAAAGAGCATAGACCATACAAAGGATGGCTGCGTAAACGGACTAAAAAACTGCGGTAGTGTAGCATTTACCGAGTGCCGAATGAGAGCAGCAGCATTAAAGAAGACAAATCCAAAGAATGTCATCACGAAAGTCAGTTCAATGACATGGAATCGCCGTGTCATCACCCTGGCAAATACGCTATAGGCACTGGATGATAAGGCTGAAAGTAAGATCAGCACATAACCAATGAGATGGGAATGTTTCACATCAATTCCCTTCACCACAAAGAGGAGCATCACCCCGGACACAGAAAGAATGGTAAACAGCACCTGAATCGAGGTAGGGCGTTCCTTTAAACACCATGCTGCAAGCACCATTGTCAAAATAGGGATGGTCGCCTGAATAATGCCGGCCTCTGATGAAGAGGTGAACATTAGCCCCCACACTTGAAATGCAAAAAACAACACAGGATAAAGCAAGGAAAATGGCACAATGTAAATGAGATCACGCCATTGAATGGAAAAACGGTACTTTTTTCGTAAAAATGGAAATAGCAAAAGAGCCGCTGCGAAAGAAACAGTAAATCGGTGTGCCAATACATCAATCGGATTCGCTGATGCTAAGGCTACTTTGACAAACAAGAATGAAAAACCAATAATGCAGGCGTATGCGATCGAAGCAGCATACGCTTTTTGTTTTGACATATCCATCAGAATTCTCCTTACAAGAGCATGCATGCTTCAGTTGAATTGACCGGTTCTGTCTTTTTATCGTAAACGGATCAAGTAAAGTGTACAATAAGAGTTATTGATATCTGTACCGGTACAAGGAGGGTAGTACTGTGAGGAAATATGATCAGCTTGTGTTGAATATAAAAAACAAAATCGAGAGCGGTGAATACAATGCTGGAATGAAAATTCCATCCATTCGTCACTTAGCGGCTCAATATGCTGTGAGCAAAAGCACTGTCATAAAAGCACTAGACACATTAGAGCGTGAACACTTGTTGTACTCTGTAGAAAGAAGTGGCTATTTTGTTGTGAAAACCAATCAGTCAGCCGTTAAGAAGGGAGGCACATGGATTGATTTTGCTTCCTCTGCGCCTGATCCCATTGTATTTCCATATGTCGATTTTCAGCACTGCATCAATCAAGCGATTGATCTGTATCAAAATGATTTATTTATCTATGGCACCACCAATGGATTACCATCTTTACTGCCAATTATTTCAAAGCGTTTAACGGATTATCAAGTGTTTGCCTCTCCAGAACAGATCGTCATGACTTCTGGTATTCAGCTGGCTTTATCGATTTTAAGCACCATCCCGTTTCCAAATGGAAAACAGACCATATTGGTCGAACAGCCAGGCTATCACCTATTCCTCCAATACTTAGAGAAAAACCAGCTGCCTGTCCGGGGGATTCAGCGGACGGAAAAAGGACTCGATCTTCAGGAATTGGAGCGTATCTTCCGAGAGGAGGATATTCGCTTTTTCTATACGATGCCAAGGTTTCAAAACCCGCTTGGAACGAGTCTGTCGAAACAAGAAAAAATAGCGATTGCAGCCCTTGCCGAAGCATATGATGTCTACATCGTTGAAGACGATTATTTGGCTGATTTAGAATTCGATACAAAAAGAGACCCGATCTATTCATATGATCAGGCGGGGAAGGTCATTTATTTAAAAAGCTTCTCAAAAATCATTTTTCCGGGGCTTAGAACAGGTGCTGTCGTCTTACCAAACGAGCTGATTGGCCCCTTTAGTGAACATAAACGGCTTATTGATATAGACAGCTCGATGCTCTCGCAGGCTGCTTTAGAAATTTATTTGAAAAGCGGGATGTTTGAGCGTCATAGAGAAAGGATGCAGGCGACCTATAGAGCTCGATCCAAACAACTTGTGGCCTGTTTGAAAAATGATCAAGGCGCTTATGAGCTGGGAGAAGAGGAGCCAGCTACCCATACCCACGTTCGTGTCGACCGGTCCATTCCGATGAATCAGCTCATTCAGCAGCTAAAAAAGGCTTCTGTGATGGTTCAGCCGATCGACCGCCATTTCATTTCTACTTATCAAAAGGAGCCTATACTTCAACTGAACATTTGGCATGTAAAAGAAGAGGAAATCGCACTAGGCGTCGATTTGCTAAAGTCATCACTTCAACAAATCACACGTTATTAAGGCGAGATAGCATGTTCTCACAAGTGAGTATCTCGACGTGCTCAGCCGCAGCGGGTTTTCTTGTACAAACCGCCATTTGGTAGGCAGGATCAAGTGAATATGTTTGGACAACGCAAGGGGCTTCGTGATCAGGTAATCTCAAAGTAGCCTGTCCATCCTCTGACAAGCGAGCGGTAAAGGATGAGAGACCATAGGATATTCCCTTCCCTGTCAGCTTGATAAAAGCCTCCTTCATGGACCATAAATGAAAGAAATAGGCTTCCTGCCGTTCTGCCGGCTGTGAGAGTAAATCTTGATATTCGTCAGCTGAAAAAAATCGTTTGGCAATGGCTAAATCAATCGGTTTAATCTCTTCAATATCAATGCCAACAGGCGCATCATCTACTGCGCCCACGACCCAATCACCAGAGTGAGAAAGATTAAAATGAAAAGAAGGAATTTGCCGGACAACAGGCTTTCCATTCCCTTCTGTTTCAAAAATGATCTGTTCCATAGGCAGTGCGTACATCTCATGAATGATGTGACGAATCAGTACCTCACCTAAAAGCGTTCTTCTTGCATCGATCAAAAAACGAAAGCGCTCAGCGGCGGCGCGTTTTTCAAGTGATACAAAAGGCTTCAGCTGTTCTATTTGTTTTCGTGCATTTTTATCATCTAAAGGTTGTAATTGAATAGCGAAAATCTTCATAATGGACCTCAATTTTTTACATTTATTGTACCATTGGATGAACCTCTGCAAAAGAGAAACAGACATCCTGTTCAATGAAAGCACAAAATGACAGGAAGGTGCGGGCGGTTCTCGATATAGTTGAAAAGGAAGGAGAGGGAAAAATGATTCACTTGATCATGGATAGTATCAATTATATGGAAGAGAGGCTGGATCAGCCTTTGCAGATCGAAGAAGTGGCAGAGGCCGCCTGTATGTCTAAATTTCATTATCAGCGGCTATTCCATATGCTGACAGGAATTGCAGTAGCAGAATATATTCGCAAAAGACGATTAACCCTTGCGGCAGAAGAATTCATGACCAAGCAAGTGAAAGTTATTGATGCGGCGGTGAAGTATGGCTATGAAACCCCAGAGTCGTTTGCGAAAGCCTTCAAGCGGCATCACGGATATACACCGGCAGCAGTGAAAACAGGCGAGTATACAGTGAAAGCCTACCCCCGTCTCTCCTTCGAACTTCAAATAAAAGGAGTCGAACCGATGCATTATCGAATTGTGGAAAAGGATTCATTTTCAATCATGGGCAGAAGACTAAAGACAACAACAAAGAATAGCCAAAACAAACAGGATATTCCCGCCTTTTGGAAGCGTGTCAATCAAGAAGGATGGACGGATTCACTGGCTCATGCAGCTGGAGAACTCGGATATATCGGTGTATGTGCGCATTTTGATGAAACGCTTGAAACATTTGACTATATCATTGGGATTGAGCAAGGTGAGGAAGAACCAGATTCGACCATGACAGTCGAGCAGATTCCGGCCAGTACATGGGCTGTATTTCAGGCAAAGGGGCCTGTCGAAATCGCTGTGCATTCAACATGGACACGTATTTTCACAGAATGGTTTCCTGCCTCAGGATATGAGCATGCTGGGGGAATGGAGATGGAAACGTATCCTTTAGATGGAGAGATACATTCTCCAGATCATGTGACATTGATTTGGATTCCAATCCGTAAACAATCATAAAAAAGGCAGCGTATCTCGCTGCTTTTTATCCTTGTTTGAGGACGTGAACACCGTTTGGATCGGTCGTATTCATCCCATGAGAATCCATCATCTTCACTTCAAGTAAAGAGAGACGTTCTCCCTTTTTCCAATGAATAGGTTGTGTCAAACCGTCCAGCAACTGATCGACCGCAGGTGTATGAGTCAAATCAGGTACTGCGATCGTCATCTCGGCAATTGCTTCTTCACCAGTTTCAATCACATCTGTCCGCCGTTGCAATTCAAGCCTTAAGCGCATTGGTGTAGAAAGAAACGTTCTTCGCTCCCCGGTCTGGATTGCCCAGGTTCTCTTTTGCGCTTGTACCAGCAACTGATCATATTCATCATCAGTCACTAGAAAGCCGATGTGATCAAAAAGGACTTTTTTACTATAACCAAATGTGATATTGATCTGTCCCTTTCTCATCTCAATGATTCGGAAAGAGGGCTTCTTCTCTCTAAAATCATCCCATGTCTGCGGAGGAGGAAAGGAACCTTCCTTTGCGAAACGCCCCTTTACTTCAAAGCCTAATGAGGTGTACGCCTTCTCCGTCTCCTCAACAAATGGTGTCCAGTAATGATAATGGAAAAGCTGCATCAGAGGATCATCTCCTGTTTTGAGAATATTTCGTCTATTTAGTTTAGCACAAAACAAGCCATTCTTTTAGTAGAATGGCTTGTTCTTATCGGGTAAGGGTTTGAACAGGTTTCTCCGCTGTTTTTGTAATGAGCAGCTGCAAGAGCCGTGTCGATTGTGGCAATGAAAAGCGAAGGACGAGTCCAGTAAAGATGGCCGTCAGAATCGTTCCAATGCCAATCGGGCCGCCGAGCATCCATGCAAATAGGAGCACGGTTAACTCAATACCATTTCGAACCCACTGTACGTTCAGCCCTGTTTTTGCTGAGATGAGCAGCATTAATGAATCTCTTGGCCCAGCGCCAAGATTAGCTGAGACATAAATGCCAACGCCATACCCAGACACAATCACGCCCGTAATAAATACATATAAAGCAGGTAAATACCCATGTGGTGCAGGTAATACTGCATTAAAGAAATCAATAAACACGCCAATCAGCACCATATTGAGAAGGGCGCCGATCTTTGGAAAAGATTTCGTGAAAACAGATGTCAGTGTCACAATGAGTGCACCAATAATGATCGACCATTGTCCAATGGTTAAACCAAAATGCTGAAACAGTCCATAATGAAAAGCGTCCCACGGACCAATGCCAAGGATCTTTCCCTTCACTGTCAGCGATAGTCCAAAAGCAAGTACAATCAATCCAACAAAATAAAAAAACCAACGTAAAAGATGTTCCCGCTTCAAAAGCTTTCCCTTCTTTCTTAAACACTCGATTTCAATCGTAACATACTCGCACGCCCCTTTAAATGGCTTTGCTCAATTGTAATCGCTTACTCAATAAAAAGAATTTTTTCCATAAAAAGAGCAGAAAACATCAAATTTTGGAGCAAGACTTTTGCCTTGTTTTTTTTAACAAAGTGAACCAATAATTAACAATTTTTAAGAAAATAAGAAAAAAATTCAATATAAAATGACAAAAAAACAACCTTTATCCAATTAAAGAATATTCAAGATAAATTAGAATAGATTGTATGTAAATTGCGCCGTTAGGCCTGTTTTTATTGATAGATAAAATATTTTAATACACGATAAAAAAACTTGTTTTATTGGAAAAAACATAGATGGATCAGATGTCGAAAGCTGTATATGACAAAAGGGCTATTTTTGTCGAAAATAGTCTTTTAGTCATGTTGAGGGTTCTGAAATGTTACTGATATTCTTTACCAAAGTGTGGGAGGTGAACTGGTACATACCATTATGATTTAGAGCAGGGAAAAGGGGATGTCAAAAAATGAACATATTAAAAAGAACGAGTCAATTATTTCTAATATTGGTGCTGATTGCTGGAAATTTATTAACAGTTTCGCCACCTGTTACGAAAGCCGCTGGGACGGTGGTTGTCAATAACGCAGATTCCTACATGATTGGAAATGGGAAGTTAGTTCTTTATCAGCTTGATGGGCAAAATCCAACAAACGTAAAGGCTAGTGTACAGGTGAAGGGAATTAATTCGACTGTAGTGAACGGTGTTGCTGTGAATGATCAAGAAAACACTGTGTATGCAACTACGACAGCAAGTGGAGAGCCAGTTCTTTATAAAATAAATGCGACCACTGGACAAGCAGAGCGTGTAGGTGTTTTAGGCGGAAGAGCGCCTAATGCCGTTGTTTATAACGGTAAATATATTCATTCGTATGCGGTTGATGGAGAACCCTACCTTGCAACGTACGACTTAGCAACTGGTCAAAAAACGTCTAAGAAAATTGTCGGTTATGACGTTGGTCCTGGCATTGGCGGAGACATTGGCGGAGACCTTGTCGTCGATAAGGATGGCTATCTTTGGTTCGCATCTAATACCAGTGGATCCATTGCGCAAATGAATCCTGAAACAGCTGAAGTCATTCGAGTGATTCCAATCACAAATGCAGATGGTAAACCGATTGAGGGAGGAGTACGAGGAATTAGCTTTTTGCCAAATGGACAAATGCTATTACAATCAGGAAAAGATGACTCTATTGGTCATTCTACTCTTTTTACACTTGATGCGAAAACATTAAGTACAACATATATGGGCACTGTAGGTGATTCATTATCTTACGACTTAGCTTCAAGGGTGAAGCCTGAATTCGATCCATATCCCCCTAACCTTGAATCAGAAAAATCTGTTGCTTTACAGAAAAAAGCAGAAGGCAACACAGATGAAAAGCATCCAGAAGTAGGCGACACTTTGCTTTATACAATTAGAGCAAAAAATACGGTGCAATTCGGCATTCTTAAAAATCTGATCATATCAGATAATCTTCCGAGCAGCTTAACCTATGTTTCTGGATCTCTTAAGGTAGATGGCACAAGCGTAACAGATGCAAAGGATCAAGACAAAGGTGATTTTACAAACGGTACTGTGACAGGTCAAATAGGTGATGTGAAAGACACCGATTGGCACACTGTGACATTTGAAGCGAAAGTAGCAAAAGGGCAAGCTGGCAAGGATATTCAAAATACAGCGAATGTCAAAGGGGAAAACACACCGCCAGACAATCCAACAACAAACATAGAAATTTATCCTCGTGATCCGAAGCTTGAATCAGAAAAATCAGCGGTCTTACAGAAAAAAGCAGATGGGAATACAGATGAGAAGCACCCAGAAGTAGGGGACACATTGCTGTATACCATTCAAGCCCGTAACGCTGTTGAAGATAGTGTAATAGAAGACCTTGTGATTTCTGACAAGTTACCTCAAGGATTATCTTATGTACCAAATTCACTTCAGGTAGATGGAAATCCAGTCACAGATACAAAAGATGACGACAACGGTGATATGACAGACGGAACTGTCACTGGAACGTTCGGTGAAGTGAAAGATACGAAATGGCATACCGTGACGTTTGAAGTCACAGTTGAAAAAGGCCAGGCAGGCAAAGATATTCAAAATACAGCGAGTGTCACAACCGGCAACACACCACCAGACGAGCCGACAACGAATGTAGAGATCTATCCTCGTGACCCAAAGCTGACTTCTGAAAAATCAGCGGTCTTGCAGAAAAAAGCAGATGGCAATACAGATGAGAAGCATCCAGAGGTCGGTGATACACTTCTTTATACGATTAAAACAAAGAATACGATAGAAGACAGTCTTGTTGAAAATTTAGTGATCTCAGACGAACTGCCGGAAGGATTAGCGTATGTGCCGGATTCACTTGAAGTGGATGGAGAGGCAGTCACTGACGCAAAGGATGACGATAACGGAGACTTCACAGATGGTACCATATCAGGACAATTTGGTGACATTCAAGATACAGATTGGCATACCGTGACATTTGAAGTGACGGTTGAAAAAGGACAATCTGGCAAAGACATTCAAAATACAGCGAGTGTCACAGGTGAAAACACACCACCAGACGATCCGACAACAAAAACAGAAATCTATCCTCGTGATCCAAAGCTGGAATCAGAAAAATCAGCGGTCTTGCAGAAAAAAGCTGAAGGTAACAAAGATGAGAAGCATCCAGAAGTAGGAGATACCCTGCTTTATACAATTAAAACAAAGAACACGATAGAAGACAGCCTTGTGGAAAATCTAGTGATCTCAGATCAATTACCAAAAGGGCTGACGTATGTCGCTGGGTCTCTTGAAATTGATGGAGAATCTGTCACAGATGTGAAAGACGACGATAGCGGAGACTACACAGATGGAAAGGTCACCGGTTATTTTGGTAATGTGAAGGACACAGATTGGCATACCGTGACGTTTGAAGTGACAGTTGAAAAGGGACAGGCTGGTCAAGACATTCAAAACACTGCCGAAGTAACAGGTGAAAACACACCGCCAGATGATCCAACAACGAAAACAGAAATTTATCCTCGTGAACCAAAACTAGCATCAGAAAAGACAGCGAGCATTCAGAAAAAAGCAGAAGGGAACACAGATGAAAAAACACCACAGGTAGGCGATACCCTTCTTTATACGATCAAAACAAAGAATCTTGAAGAGGACAGCATCGTCGAAAATCTCGTGATTTCAGATCAACTGCCAGAAGGTCTTGAATACGTCGAAGGGTCATTAAAAGTAGATGACCAAGCCGTCACAGATGCAAAAGATGACGATAACGGAGATTACACAAAAGGCACAGTCACCGGACAATTTGGTGATATCAAAGACACGGACTGGCATACTGTGACGTTTGAGGCGAAAGTAGCCAAAGGACAAGCAGGTAAGACCATTCAAAATACAGCAAAAGTAACAGGCGAAAACACGCCGCCAGATGAGCCGACAACCGAAACAAACATTGATCCAAGAGATCCAAAGCTTGAATCAGAAAAAACATCTGAGATCTCTCAAAAAGCAGAAGGCAATACAAATGAAAAACAAGTTCAGGTAGGCGACACCCTTCTTTACACCATCAAAACAAAAAATAGTGTAGAAGACAGTGTCATCAAAGATCTAGTCATCACAGATCAACTGCCAGAAGGTCTTGAATATGTCGAAGGGTCATTAAAAGTAGATGACCAAGCCGTCACAGATGCAAAAGATGACGACAACGGAGACTACACAAAAGGCACAGTGACCGGTCAATTTGGCGATATCAAAGATACAGACTGGCATACCGTGACGTTTGAAGCGAAAGTAGCAAAAGGCCAAGCGGATAAAACCATTCAAAACACAGCGAAAGTAACAGGCGAAAACACACCGCCAGATGAGCCGACAACCGAAACGAACATTGATCCAAGAGATCCAAAGCTTGAATCAGAAAAAACATCTGAGATCTCTCAAAAAGCAGAAGGCAATACAAATGAAAAAGAAGTACAAGTAGGCGACATTCTCCTTTACACCATCAAAACAAAAAATAGTGTAGAAGACAGTATCATCAAAGATTTAGTGATCGCAGATCAACTGCCAGAAGGTCTTGAATATGTCGAAGGATCATTAAAAGTAGATGACCAAGCCGTCACAGATGCAAAAGATGGTGACAACGGAGACTACACAGAAGGCACAGTAGCCGGACAATTTGGCGATATCAAAGACACGGACTGGCATACGGTGACTTTTGAAGCGAAGGTCGCGAAAGGAACTGAAGGTAAAACCATTCAAAATATCGCAGTTGTGAAGGGTGATAATGTTGACGAACCAGACAAACCTGAAAACTCAACAACGGTAGTACCGCCGCATGTGCCAGAGGTGCCAGCAAATCCAGAGCAGCCTTCTCATTCAGAACCGGATACACCTGGTCATCATCTTCCGAACACTGCAACAGAGATGTACAACCTTTTACTAGCAGGATTTGCACTTGTACTAATAGGTGCATCCCTTATTGTATGGAAAAGAAGAAAAAGAAACGGATAATCGTCCATGTTTCAAAAAATCATCTCAGCTCTATTGATTACAGCAGGTATTTGTCTTGTGATTGTAGGATATATGAAAATCGTTGATGGACAAAGACAAGTAGATCAATCATTCCAGTCAGCGCAAGCAGCCATCCAGCAAAAGGGGAAAATGGATTCCTCTTTTGTGCCGGAGGCTGGTGAAACCATTGGGCTCTTGCACATTCCAAAGTTAAACGCTGAGTTACCAATTGTAGAAGGAACAGCGGCGGAGGATTTGGCAAAGGGAGTGGGTCATTATCACGAGAGCTATTTTCCTAACGAACAGGGACAAATCGTTTTATCTGGGCATCGTGATACTGTGTTTAGACGAACAGGAGAACTTGTGAAAGGGGATCAACTTGTCATAGAGCTTTCATACGGTCGGTTTACCTATGAAATTGAGAAAACAAAGATTGTGAAAAAAGATGATCAAAGTATTATTACACTACAACAGGAAAAGGAAGAACTTGTCCTCACCACATGTTATCCTTTTTCTTTCATTGGGCCTGCGCCAAACAGATATATTATATATGGGAAGCGTGTTTAGCCACTGGAGCAGCCTGCAGCTCATTCTTTTCATTAACCGATTAGAGCGCTTAATCCCTTGATAAACAGGGAATCTTCTATATCATATCTAGAGATGCAGGGGGGGTCAATTTGTTAAATAAAGAAGATGTAAAGTATATAGATAACGTTGGAAGAATTGTCCTGCCGACAGATATAAGAAAACGGTTGAAAATTCATCCACAAGATTTTATTGAAATCTATCAAGAAGAAAGTCACATTGTGATAAAGCCTTATTGGCAGGATAAACCTTGTATCGTTACAGGGCAAGTCACCTGTTCCAATAAGGCGCTGTCAGGCGGTGTAGTTGTCAGCCCAGAGGGAGCGAGACTGCTCCTGCAAGATTTACTAGCGCTGCGGCTGCAAAAAGAGATATAAAAAAAGGCTGTCGAGAAAATCTTGACAGCCTTTTTCTTAAATTTTCCATGTTCTCATTTATAATAGGAAAAAGTCTAGTACAGGAAGGTGATTTTCTCATGTTCCACATTAGAAATTATCCTCAGCACGAAGCAGAATTTGTATTGTTAGATCAATTGGATCAAAGAGGATCACCTGATTCGTAAAATTGATCAGTACATTGATTTATTGTTTACTTAAATGATAAGGTTATCTTTGGTGTCTACCGATTTTCCGTTTTTTAAATCATTTGAATATTTTTATAAGTAATAGGATCTTTATAACCAGCCTCTTTAAAACCTTTTAACCTTAATGTGCAACTGTCACATTCACCACAGGCATACTCTTCTCCGTTGTAGCAGGAGGTAGTAAGCTCGTAAGGCACATTCAACTTAAGTCCCAGCGTTATTGTATCCGCTTTACTTAAATTGATAAGAGGAGTATAAATGTTTGTTTTTTCCCCTTCGATATTTCTTTTGGTCGCAAGACGGACCGTATTGTTTAAGCTTTCAATAAACTCTGGACGGCAATCTGGATACCCACTGTAGTCGACTCTACTTACTCCAGTGAAAATAGCTTCTGCTTTAATCACTTCCGCATAAGCTGATGCACAGGAGAGAAAAATTAAATTCCTAGCCGGTACATATGTTATCGGGATGTTATTTTGATTCACTTTTTTCGGTACATCTATATTTTCATCGGTTAATGCGCTGCCTCCTAAATTTTTTAAAAAATCAATATTTACAATTTTATGCTCTTGTACTTGATAATGCTCTGCAATTTTTTTAGCTTGTTCCACTTCTCTGGAATGTCTCTGCCCATAGTAAAACGTGAGGGCATGCAACTTGTATCCTTCATTCTCTGCAATTCCCATGCAGGTGGCACTGTCTAATCCACCGCTTAAAACAACGACTGCTTTCTTATCATTCTTTTTAATATTAAACACCCCTTTCTTTCGGATCCCAAATGATTTTGTGAATCTGAAGATTAACTTGAATATCTTTCCGCCGGCTGTTTAGAACTTTTTTGACTAGATTCGCTGGCTTCATCGTCTCCCAAACCGGACTCATTAATAGCCGGCCCTTTTTATGATGCTTGTCAATAACATCCATGGCGATTTGAAAATCGTTTTCAGATCCTATAACAAATTTGATTTCATCATTTTCATCTAATAAATCAAAGTTTTCATAGATCATTTTTTCCATTTCTCCACTTTCTGGTAGTTTAAAATCCATTATAAATCGAACTTTATTGGACATTTTAGGGGATTGACGCCTCATGTTTATAAAAGTCTTTAAATGAATAGCACCATTTGTTTCAATATGAATATCTTTAATTACATCGATTTTAGCCAGCCTCTGAATTAAAGCTAAAGATTTTTCCCCATGGATTAAGGGCTCTCCCCCGGTTAAACAAACATAATGGTTTGCCAAACGGGACACCTTCTGTGCGATCTCTTCTATTGTAGCTTCAAACTCGGGTTTGCTGGGGGCATAGCTGTATTTTGTATCGCACCACACACAACGCAGATTACAATGAAACAGCCTTATAAATGTCGTCTGTTTTCCCACAGCAGATCCTTCACCCTCTATTGTTTCGAAAATTTCGACCATTGGTAATACTGTTGTATCTGCATTCATTTTACGCTCATCACCCTCCCGCGCTCTGATAATGTTTCAGAGAGAATTTCCAAAATATCGCGCTACATACTAGAAAACCAATAACATATAAGAAATACTGATAAACGTTTGTTTCATTAGACACATCAAGAAGGCGTTCCACCGGTACATTTGCGACGATCACTATAGGAAAAATAAAAACAAAAATTATTCTGCCAATCCCTTTAAAAAAAGACGTCGGATATCTAAATAGCGTCATTGCCCCTAAAAACAATTCGTGCAGACCGTCAACTTTCGTAATCCAAATCGATAATGTCATAGTGATAAACCAGAGTGCGTAAGCCAGCACTACTCCGGTTAAAATAAGGAACAAATATTCAAATATTTGGTTTATTTGTAAGGCGACATGTAGATTGATCAATGCATATATAACAAGCAAAATTGCTGGAATTAAATTCCCGAAATTCCCCATATCTAATTTCCGCAAAGAAATAATAAACTGGCTGTTTACGGGCTTTAATAAAAGAAGATCCAAGGTTCCTTTATTAACCAATGATGGGATATAGGGAAGGTTATTGATAAACAATACAAAAATTAAAGATTTTAATATCTCGCTTGTTCCGATTAGTAAATAAATGTCATATATACTCCATCCATTGACGTTTTCCACATAACCAAAGAGTGTATTGAAAAAAATTAGTGTAATGACAAACCATATGAGACTGTCAATAATATTCATAAAGAAGTTGGTTCTGTACATCATTAAATTAATGCTATTGATTTTAACAATGTGGAGAAAAAGAGTGATGTATCTCATTTCATGCACCAACCGATTCATATTTTGACATCGCACGTTTCCACGCATACTTCGAAAAAGCAGAAAGTATGCCGATCCATATAAGTTGAATAAATAAGCCGTAAAAGATTTCTCCCATTCCCAAACGGCCAAGATATATGTTTACAGGAAAATCAATCAAATAGGCAAATGGGAGATTTTTAACGATATGAAAAAATGGGTCCGGCAAAAGCTTTAATGGAAATAGCGTACCTGATAGCAGTTCAAGCAAAATATCTACTGTAAAAAAGAACGAAGCTATCTCAACAAAATAAAAAGAAAATAGAGAAACAAGAAAATACAAATTATAATACAAAATCATCGCCAAGATGGCAGCTGCAATCAGACCTGCTAAATCATGAAAATCAGGAAATAAAAAATATTCTCTATTGCAAAAAGAAATAATTCCTATTGGAATAATAACAAGCGTTAATTGGACCAGCTTATTTCCGGTATTTTTTGAAAACCAGAATCCCCAGTATGAAATAGGTTTTGTTAAATATTTTGAAAGTTCACCGCTGCTCACCTCATCTTGAATTGACCAGTGGAAAGAAGGAAGCAATAAGATCTCGAGAATCTTTGCTATAATTAAATATGTAATCATTGATTCAATTGTGTAGCCTTCAATGATTTGTTTTTGATCGTAGACATTCTGCCATAAATAAATGACTGCAATAAGTGGAAGCAGGCTAAATGCCATATACAGCAGGGTGTTGAGTCGATACTGAAAAGCCGTCTGTATGGCCATGAGCCCCGGCTTAATATATTTTCTCAATTTTTTTCAACTCCGACATGCTCTGATTGTTTATAAATCTCCTCTAATAAAGATTGGATTTCTGTATGCTTCTCCTCAAAATGAATAATATCGTAATTATTGATAATATCCCTCAAAGCCTGACTGAATGTATTTCTACTAATTTTCAAAAGAACAGTATGATCCAGTTCTTCGATGATTTCACCATATTGCTTCAAAAGCGAAAGGTTTTCCATTTCTGATAGGGTGATCGACAACAACTTGTATTCATCATCGTTTAAACCTGGCAAACCTTTAAAGCTCCCATTATAATAAAGCGCTCCATCTCGCAAAATCATAATTTGCTCACAAAGCTCCTCGATATCCTGTAAATAATGGCTCGTTAAGATAACTGTCACTTCCCGTTCCCGGCAGTATGACTTCAAGAATCGTCTAATATTTTTTTGAGCAATAAAATCTAAGCCAATTGTTGGCTCATCCAAAAATAAAATCTCAGGAGAGTGAAGTAGCGCGGCTACCAATTCACATTTCATTCTTTCGCCAAGAGAAAGATTTCGAACGGGAGATCTCACAACATGCTTCACATGCAAAGCGGTTGTCAGTCGCTCTATATGATCCTCAAACTCAGCTTGGGCAATCTGATATATTTCTTTATGGAGCAAAAATGTTTCGTATGGTGTAAGATCCCACCACAATTGATTTTTTTGTCCTAATACAACCCCTATTTTCTTTAAAAACGCCGGTTCTTTTTTATGCGGCGTAAATGAATCGACCGTTATCCTCCCTGAAGTCGGTGTAATCAAACCCGTCATCAGCTTAATTAAAGTTGACTTGCCTGCCCCATTTGCACCGATAAGACCAATAATTTTTCCTTTTGGAATTGAAAAAGAAACATTGTTTATAGCATGAATGACTTCTTTTTCTCTATGAAATAGACTCTTAACGGAATTCCAAAATCCTTCATCCATTGAAGCTCTGCTGAATGAACGTGATACATTTTCGACCTGTATGAACATAACCAAATCCTTCCGTTGATAAGTTTTAAAATTTGAAAATTTCTGCGAACTCAGTGCCGACCTGCATACCTCTATATGCATTTAACCCTTTAACCCCATTTTCCAATTGGAGGATGGCTCCTTGAGATTTATATGCGCTTAAAGCCTCCATTTTTTGGTCTATCACACTACTGATATCACTGACTAATTGATAAGTGGTTAACGGAGTCCAAATCTCATACTGCAAACATCTTTTGATCTTGTTTTTGTTTCGCAGAAAATTAGAGCGGTTTAAAAATAATGCCTCACTGGTAATTTCATGAACAATTCGATGGTCACGGTCAGCTTCTTCCGAGTGAGGATAGTATACATAATCAGGCCGATAATCATCTATATGCATCAGCACTCTTTCAACAAGATCTCTTCTATAGGTGAGCGCCCGGTCTTTTTCTTTTAAAAAATGAATATCTTGTGTGCCGATGATTGCGCAAGCTCTTTTGCATTCGTTTTCACGTATTTGAATATTTTGTTCAATGCTGCCATCGATTCCGGAAAGTTCGCCCTTTGTGACGATAATAATTCTCGCCTGATCCCCGCGTTTAATCGCTTTGGCAATTGTTCCCCCGCATCCGATCATTTCATCGTCATGATGTGGCGCGATGACTAAATGTTTTCTGTTATTTGTGTGCATTCACTTTCTCCTTTCTTTAAGAAAGCTTTGTGATGTAGATCATAAACTCGCTGCCTCGCTTGAAAGGTTCTCTATTGTAATCCCCATAAAAGTCTAAAACAGTAAAACCTCTGGATTTTAGAAGATAAAACAGTTCTGTCGGTAGTGAATATCTAGTTAAAAACTTGAATTCGTATTTCTCCGTTGCTTTATCACCTTGATGTATTTCAAATAAACAATAAGTTGATACAATTTGTTTATAATGGTCTATTCGAAATATACTTTGGGATTTAATATATTGATGATCTTTGGAGGGATTAGCTGTGTTTCCAAAATCTTTTTGCCTCTTGTCGTAAGGACAGACTTGCGGCGGCGATATGATGTCAAAAATAAACTTGCCTTCAGGTTTTAGCAGTTGCTTAATTTTTTTTAGCGCTTCGACCTGATCTTTTGGGGTCAAAAGATACTCAAAAACACCACCGCTCATAAAAATATAATCAAATTGGCTATCACAATGGAAATTTTTTATATCGGCCTTCTCAAAATGTATACGTTCTAATGTTTTCTGGTCAGATGTAGCAAGTTTCCTTTTTGCATTTTCAACCATCCCTGCGGAAATATCGATAGCATGAACGGTTGCACCGTTTTGGGCTAATTGAAAGGCCAGTCGGCCAGATCCGCATCCGATGTCAAGAATTGTGATACCTTCCTTTACAAAGCTGCTGTAGAAATCAAATAGTCCGTCCGGTTCAGGAATTAATTTATCATAAACGCTAGAGATATTGTCATACTGTTGTATTTGCTGAACCACTCTTTTTTACACCTCTTTCAAATGATTTGCTTTCCTTTTTAAACCCCATGAAAAATGCAATCTGCCATAAAGAAAGATAAATAGCTACACCCGTACCAAACCTATTTTTCAAAGGAGTCCAACTTTTTAGCATGCTTTTCAACAGGTTGCTAGGAGGAGAATACCATTCTTTATTCGATTTAACCCCTCTTGCTTGTCCCCTTCCATAGTTGTAAGAGCTTTTCAAATCGCCTAACAGCGTCAAGGCAGGATGTATGACTTGGGCACTATCATCGTATCCGATGCTGAGATCAGCCCTCCTCACTCTTGCATCAAAATCATAATCTTCTGTCCAGTTTATTTGATCGTCAAAATAATAGTTGTCTATTTGATCTAAAATATTCTTTCTAAATGCTAAAGGGGGGGAATACGCATTTTTTTTAGTAGTATGAATATGTCTGGAAGTTGCAATTATTTTTTCTGTTTTTGACCGGTAGGCAAAAAGAACCCTTCCTTTAGCTAACGGATGTTTATACAACATGTTGTATAACTTATCTATACAGCCTTTTCTAAAAATACAATCTGAATCCATTAGCAGAACATTATTTTTGCTTGAAGACTTGATTCCTTCGTTATAAGCCTTTGCAAGATTTGGAAAGGGAAGATAGACCATTATTGCATTGTGTTTTTTGGCGATATTTTCAACTTGTTTGGTTGCGCCGTTGAGTACGACTATAATTTCTGCCTCTATGTCTATGCTTTTTAAACAATCGTCAAGTCTAGGGTCATTATAAGCTGGTATTACGATTGACAGATCTATCAATGCTACTCACCTTTTTTAAAGTATTTTCCAAATCATTCAACACAGGATCTAAAATATAAAACTCTCCCCAATCCTTTAAGTTAGTCAAGACGCCTTTTGAACTTCTGAATGTCTCCAAACCAGGTGTATGAAAATATGTGAGGTCTATTGTTTTGCAAAAATCATGAATGTCAGTCACAATTGAATCCTTTATTGGCATGCAATAGTGTACAACTGCTTTATAATGTTGCTGCTTGGAGGTTAAATAATTCTTTATTCGATTTAAAAGTGAATCTTGATATAATTTTTTCATTCTTAAAGCTTCTTCTTCGGATATATCCTCTGTTTGTATCCAATCGTATGCGCAAAATGCCGGATTCATTTGATATTCATAAGGGATAACGCCTGCATTAGACAATATGATGGGGTGTATCCTTTCAAATTTATTTGTTATCTTTCTTATTTTTTTTCCAATATAAGAAAAGTCATATGGTTTTGCCCATGTGCAGACTTGGAATAAAATGATGTCTTTTCCGGCTGGCGGAAGGTACTCATCACTACAAAAGAATTTTTGCCATTGTTCAAATTCTTCGTGAAAGATATGGTCGCTGGTCGCCCCTCTCTTAAAGAAGGTTTCCCCCTTATAGATGTTTTTCAGTTTGTATTCCGGAAAGTTTGGATAGGTAGAACTCATGAACACTCACCTCATCTTATTTTTTGATTAAAAAATGATTTAAGAATAGAAAATCTAGCTCAGAACAAAAAAATGAACGAATTGCATCCTTCGGTGAACAAACGATCGGCTCATTTCCAATATTAAAAGACGTATTTAAAACAGCTGGTATTCCGGTTTCTTCATAAAAACATTGAATAAGCTCCCAATAAGGTGAATTCACCTCTCTATCTACGATTTGAGGCCTTGTGGAACCATCGATATGAGTTACTGCCTGAAGCAACTCTAGCGAGGATTTATGTATTGTTGCGTTTAAAAGCATATAAGGAGATGCCGTTACCTCGTTTATCGCCATCGTCTGATTCTCTGCATTAATGCTAGGTGCAAGTGGGCGCCATTGTTCCCTTTCTTTTATATAATTTACCCTTTGAAGCATTGTTTTGCTTTGCGGATTGGCCAGAATGCTTCGGTTTCCTAAAGCTCTTGGTCCGAATTCCATTCTTCCGGAAAATCTAGCTCCGACACTTCCTTTTTTTAAAAGCTCGACTGCAGCTTCGTTTATGCCATTCTCAAAAAACTCATATTTAATTTTGTATTGTTCTAGCAAATCTTTAATTTCTCTATCACTAAAGGCCGGTCCTGAATAGACATGGTCTTTCGAAAGCTTTACATCAAAACCCAGTTCTTTAGACAGCATTGCTCCTGCCCCTAATGATACTCCTGCATCAGATGCAGCGGGCTGTATAAAAATATCTTTAACTTCTTCTAAGTCAAGCAGTTTCCTATTGCTTACACAGTTAAGCCCGACGCCGCCGGAGATGCATAATCGAGAGCAACCGGTAATCTCTATCGCCCTCTTGGCAAGGTAGATCAAATTCTCTTCCAATGCTTTTTGTCCAAAAGCTGCCACATGATTATAAGATAATGCATCAAGTTGATCGTATAGTTTAGCCCCTTTGTGGTCGTAGACATAATGTGCTGAATTTCTCTTTTCACCGAATTTTTTATAAAAGTAACGTACCCAATCTGTTAAAATTTGATTATAAGTTCTTCTATATCCATCATGTTTGTTGACAATTAACGGGACGTTCCCTTCCCATACTCCATAAGATGACAAGCCCATTGTTTTTCCTTCTCTAAATCTGCCCAGACCAATATATTTTGATAACCCCTCATAAAAGATTCCCAAGGAACATTCCAAAGGGTAAACTTCAAGATAATCGATATGCCCTTTTTCTCCTTTAGCGATTGTGATGGACTCTTCCTCGCCCGAACCGTCTACTACAAGTATTGCTGCGTCATCAAATCCGGAACTATAGTATGCGCCAGCAGCGTGGGCTTGATGGTGGGGATACATTTGTAGTGTTGGGTCTTTTTTTCTCGGAAACATATTTTTAGGGAAAACACAATGCAAGATATCTTTAGTTGTCAGCCTTTGTTTGTCGCCATACTCAATTTCAAGTTTTTCCACATCCCAGCCTAATGCTATATAGTCGACTTCATCTGCTGTAATACCTGCTTCGTGCAAGCAATAAGAAATAGAATGAACGGGCACTGTGTCAAAAGCTTTTTTTCTTCTTATAAATCGTTCTTCTTCAGCGGCAGCGAGCAATTTTCCTTGATAAAATAAACTTGCACTCGTATCGTGCACACCTTTATCCCAACCATTTATACCTAGCACGTACATTAAAACACCTCATCATATTTTTCTTCTAATCTCCAAAAATTCTTGCGGAAGAAAAATTGATCTAACCGCTTTTCTGATGAAAACATATAGATCTGTATGAATATATAAATCTTTTATTGCGCTGTACTCAAGGTTTAATTTTCCTATTTCATCATTTAATTTTTCCTTATTTAAAAAAGGTTCTTCTTCCACTTGATAGCTACTAAAATTTTTATGTTTTTCCTCCAAGTAAAAGCCCATCTCGTGGAGATGCTTGAATAGAAGATACTCTCTTTGTCCGAGACGATCCGCACTAATATTCAGATAAATCAAATCCCCTGGTTCGCCTTTCAATACTTCTTGTGCCCTCTGTAACCATAAATCTATGCCTTGCCCATGATCGAGGGGATCACAATGGAATACGTCGTATTTCTTTTTAAGCCTGTCAGGGGCTTCATATGTGACATCAAATTCAAATGTTTCAATTTGCAACCCTTCCCGTCTGTTGATGGATTCTATAAAAGACACGAGATCGCTGTCTATATCACCTACAGATATGTTAAATGCGTTGCCACTGATTTGGGCAAGAGCAAGGCTTGTTAAATCATCATCGCCGCAAAAAAATACATCTTTCCACGGAGGCACTTTCTCAAAAATTATATTTGCACGCTTAACCGAAGTGGTCCATGTTGCTTGAAACTGCCCATGTTCTTTTTTGTTTCTTATCCGTTCCGGAAAAACCGCAGTTGCGAGATCACCAGCAACCTCAAAGTTCATCAGATCATTTGAAAATTCGATTTCGCCAATTTTGCTTATTTTACATAGTTGGTGATTCCTTAAAACGTAGAGGAGATTTATGGCAATGTGCATCGTTCCGGTTATATTGATGACGTCTTGAATTTTTTTTGCCTTATTTATGCATTGCCACACATACTTTTCAAACTGTGTGAAGCTGATACCGCTCCATAAGTTCCATATGCCAATTATTTTTTCAGCTTGCTTATGTTTAAGAAGATGTCCGATTTCTGTTTCCATATCTATCTTTAAAAAATCTTCATAGCATTTTTTTAAAATGTCTATAAGATCACACCCTATCATTATCAGGATCTACAAAACGATTTGTTTTGTAGATCCTATTTTTTGTTATATCGTCTTAGCGTTGGTTAAAAAAAGTTCTTTTTCTTCAAGCTCCAATTCGTCAGTCAAGAGCAAATCTTCAGAAATTTGATCTTCCTCTTTTTTCACGATTTCTTTTTCCACAAGATCACCTCCTTTCAAGTTTTTCGTATCTCGCACTGGCTTCATTGGTTTCTTGAACTTCAATCCATTTAATATGCGGCTGATTCCTCTTTGCGTTGCATAATGATTCTATTATCTCGAAAAAAACCTGAGCGACCCTTTCGGTGCTCGGCTCATATCCTCCTTTTATTTTGTTAAATTCGTCAAAATCATTTAGCACATAATGATCATACTTTTTCTCTAAATGGTGCTTCACTTCACGAAAATCTATTAACATATCTTTTTCGTCTAATGCTGAACCGGTAATGCAAAAGGTAACCTTGTAGTTATGGCCATGAAGCCTTGCGCATTTTCCCGCACCTGTGACTTTATGGGCGCAAGAAATCCAGAAATGTTTAGTTAATGTATAGATATATTGATTACTCATGGATTTAACCCCTTTTTTATACTATGTTTATACAATTTAATTTTCGGATTAAGAAGCAATTTAAATTTTCCATTTATGCATATAAGTATTGCAAAATTCGGATAATTAATTATAGGTTTCACGTAAGATATTTGTTAAGGAAACAATAAGGTGTTTATCATGATGAAAAATAACTGTGCATTTCAAAGAGGATAGAATTTATTGGTTTAGTTTAAATTCTAGGCTTGAAGGATTAAGTTAAGCGCCGTTTGAATGACAAATACATGTGTTAGAATGTTCTTTTAAAAACTGGCTTTGCTACATGAATTGTAAATATAGATATATATTTGTTTGCTGGCGTTTCATTTAGTTTTAAACGAATTAACATTTGTTTAAAACGAGGTATATCAAAATTGTCATTTTTACTCTTTAATTCAACTAATTATCCATTGATGTAATAAAATGTATCTAAATGCAATATAACACCGTCGTTTTGTCGAAGTAAGGTGAAAATTGTCGTTTTTCCTTAAAAATTAATGAATTTGAAATATTGCTGCTTTTAAGAGTAATTCTACTCATAAAAAATGTGTTCCTTAGATTTTGATACTGAAAGGAAAGATTCAATATTTAAGGGCTGTACCTATTAAAATTTATAAAATATAAAATATACAGTAAGAAATAAACTATCGTTTTATCAAGTTTTAAGGGAAATCAATCAGTAATTTTTTAATTTGAAAATACTTTTACAGTTTTTTTTTAGTTAATAAAAATTGTATGGGAGAGAAGTCATCCAATTTTTTAGATGAAATGGTTAATAAAAAATTATCGTAAGATTGAATAATTATTTTGGCCATGATAACTTTATGGGTCCATGCAGATTTGCTAGCTTGATGCGTAAAATCAAAAAAACTGTTCTCACATGATGAGAACAGTCAGACCGTAGACAAACCCCACCTTTACTTCAAGTAAAAGTGGGGTTTTCACTTATTTCGATAAAATCTATCTGATGTCTTACGCTGGACATGGTTCTTTCCATGTCCAGTTTGCTAATTTTTTAAGATTCATGGTAGCGAAAGTAAGCATCGCTTGCATTCAAATTTTTTTTAGTCCATGAAGTTTCGTCCAACGCATACCATGCTTTTCTTTTGCATCCGCAAAGGCGCCTTCTATTGTTTCTTTCCGTTTTGCATAGATGTCCATATTCATTTGTGTGAGTCTCAGATGGTCTGCTTCATCTAGATAGTCCTGCCAAATATGCTGATGAATTTGTTTGGTATGATTTTGACTTTGTGTACAGTTCTCTAGAAATGAGCAGGATTTACATACCTCTGAATCGGACGTATATTGCTTATAGCCTTCTCTAGTTGTTGTACGATAAGAAAGAATTTGCCCGTTTGGGCAAATGTAACAATCAAAATGTGCATCATACACATATTCATTCTTTTTCAAGTAACCAGCTTTTGTTCTCGGACGAGTGTAAGGCATGACAGGTCTTATCTCTTATCCATTAAAAACTTGGCGATGTAAGGATGTTTTATATCCAGCATCTACTGCAACTACATTTGGTTTTCCGACTTTCTTTGTCACCTTTGATACGAGTGAATCTAACATACGACTATCATGAACATTTCCACCAGTGACCAGTGATCCTAAAATAAATCCTTTTGAATCACAAGCTGTATGAAATGAATAAGCAAATAACTTTTCACGTTCATCCTTTACATAGTAGCCACTCTCTGGTTCAGTTGTACTGACCTTGATTTCTTTTTCCTTTTCTTTATTCTGTAGGGGAAGGGCTTTTTTCCATGTTCTTCACAATCAATATTGATCTCCTCATGAAGCTGATTTTGATAACTTCGTGTTTCTACTCGAACGATTTTCTTTTCAAGTTTTTTCTTATTAGCGTTCGCTTTTACATGGGTTGAGCAATGAAGGCGATAGAAGGGTCAACGAGACATTTTTTCATCGCTTCTCTTAAGATTCGGTAAAAAATTTGTTCAAATAAATCTGTATCGTGGAAGCGTTTCACGTAGCTCTTAGCGAAGGTAGAAAAGTGCGGAATTTTCTCCGAAAATCCATATCCAATAAACCAACGATAAGCCACATTGGTTTCAATTTCTTTAATGGTTTGACGCATGGAGCGAATGCCGAATAGATATTGAATCAAAACCATTTTAATGAGAACAAAGGGATCCACACTTGGTTTACCGTTAACAGAACTATAATGATCTTTGACGAGATCATAAATTAAATCAAAATCGATCGCTTGATCAATTTTTCGTACAAGATGATCTTTAGGTACTAATTCATCTAAAGCCACTACTTCTAGTTGATTTCTTCTTTCTTCTTCATGTTTCCATAACATGTTCATCCCCCACAGAATTGTGTTATTACCCTTATTATATAAAAAAGCTTGTAGACTTTGTCTACAAGCTGACTGTTCTCACATGATGAGAACAGCCTTTTTTCATCATACTGGATTCAAAATCCGGTTTAAGAATTGTTTTGTTCGTTCTTCCTTTGGTCGTTTGAAAATTTCCTCTGGAGGACCTTGTTCGACGATGACGCCGCCATCAATAAAAATCACTTCGTCCGCCACTTCTTGGGCAAACTTGATTTCATGTGTGACAACCGCCATCGTCCAGCCTTCTTTCGCTAGATCCTTCATGACCTTTAAGACTTCTCCGACAAGCTCAGGATCTAGCGCAGAGGTTGGTTCATCAAAAAGCATAAGCTCTGGCTGAATGGCAAGTGCACGGGCAATGCCGACACGCTGCTTTTGACCGCCTGACAGCTGGAAGGGATACAAATCTTTTTTATCCTCAAGTCCTACCTTTTGCAGGAGCTGAATCGCTTCTTTTCGCACCGCTTCTTTCGGACGGCGCTGGACTTGGACTGGACCTTCCATCACATTCTCAAGAACAGTGCGATGTGGGAACAGATGATAATCTTGAAACACCATGCCTGACTTCCGGCGAAGCTTGAGCAAATCAGCTTGTTTATTTTTTTTAGAAAAATCAATCGAGAAATCATCGAAGGTAAAGGAGCCGGCATTTGGAATTTCAAGTGCATTTAAACAGCGAAGCATCGTTGTTTTTCCTGAACCTGATGGACCAAGGATCGCCACAACCTGCCCTTTGTTGATCGTAAAATCAATCGACTTTAAAATCTCATTTTCACCAAAGGATTTGTTTAAGCCTTTGACTGTTAGCATGTCGTTCCCTCCTTACCTTGCGACATATCGATCAAGTCGTTTTTCAATTTGGTGTTGAACGAGCGATAGAATGAAGCAGAATACCCAATAAATCAGGGCTGCTTCCATATAAATAAATAAAATTTGATCCAAGTTCGCCGCAGCAATTTCTTGTGATTTACGGAACATCTCTGCCACGAGGATTTGGGAGGCAAGCGATGTATCTTTCACCAAACTAATGAATGAATTAGACAGCGGCGGAATCGATACACGCACTGCCTGCGGTAAAATCACGCGGACGAGCGTTTTGCGATGGGTCATCCCAATCGAATACCCCGCTTCCCATTGTCCTTTTGGAACAGAGAGGACGGATGCACGAATAATTTCCGAAGCATACGCACCTACGTTTAAAGAAAAAGCGATGATAGCACTTGGATAGGGATCAAGTGTGATATTAAATGTCGGAAAGAAATAGAAAATAATAAACAATTGCACAAAAAGCGGCGTTCCGCGAACAGCCGACACATAGATAGAAAAAATCCATCTGAGCGCTTTGATTTTAGACATTCTAGCAAGAGCTGTCACAAGCGCGATAAAAAGACCAATGATAAAGGCAATGATGGCGAGGGGAATTGTATAATAAATTCCCTGCATCACCATTGGCCAAAAAGATTGCTGAAGAAGATCCCACGGAATGACGACTCCGAGGATATTATTTTGTAACATCTTCACCAAACCATTTCTTAGAAATCTTAGCGAGTGTACCGTCTTTCTTCATTTCTTTTAGTGCGCCATTCACTTTGTCAACGACTTCGCCGCTGCCTTTTCTGAAGGCAAAATACGTTTCTTGTGGATCTCCTGTTTCAAATGCAACTTTTAGGTTTTTGTTACCGCTTGTTTTCAAGTAATTCAAGACAGCCAATTTATCATTGAACGTCAAATCAGCACGCCCTTGCTGTATCAATTGAATGGATTGTGCAAGACCTTCAACCCCTTCAATTTTAGCGCCAGCATCTGTAGCTAATTTGTTGTAGTTACTTGTTAATGATTGTGCTGCTTTTTTGCCTTTCACATCAGAAAGTTTCTTGATGTCATTGTTATCTGATTTTGTCACAACAATGGCTTGAGATGTTGTGTATTTATCAGAGAAATCATATTGATTTTCACGTCCAGTTTTACCAACTTGGTTCGCTACCACATCAAAACGTTTTGAATTCAGACCAGCAAACATGCTGTCCCATTGTGTTTCTTTGAATTCTGGTTTTAAGTCAAGACGTTTTGCGACTTCTGTGATGACCTCGACATCATAGCCAGTTAATTTATCTGTCTTTTTGTCATGGAAGGTGAAAGGAGCATATGTACCTTCTGTACCGATGGTTAATACGCCTTTATCCTGAATGGACTTCCAAAGGTCACCTGATTCCTTAGACCCAGATTGTTTATTTGCGCTGTCGTTTGCAGATGATCCACATGCTGTGATCAATGCAACACAAGCGCCTAAAATAATGGCAAAGAACATTTTTTTCATTTTATTCCCCACTTTTCTTGTTGGTATTTACAACATATGATCTTACAGAGAAGCAACCTAAAAGTAAAGCATTTGAAACTAGCTTGAGCGAATCTCACCAACTTTATGCCCTGAACCCAATTCTTTCAAACCTCCATTCTCTACAATGTCTATTTGCTCTTAGTTGTGCGAACATTACTAAAATAAAGACTTTGTAACAGTGACGATAGAAGGAAGCATATTTATTATAAAAGATGTATAATTAGTAGGTTGTTTTGAAAATGGAATAATCACATGGAGACATGTTTTGATAACAGAACATCTTAGAAGAAGGAGGGCATCATTGTGGATGTTGGACAAAATCAGCCCGAACAATTGAAAAGGGCGATGACCTCCCGCCATTTATTTATGATTTCTCTTGGCGGTGTCATTGGGACAGGCTTTTTCCTTGGAACAGGCTATACGATTGGACAAGCAGGGCCAGTTGGAGCTGTTCTTTCCTATATAGTGGGCGGATTGATTATGTATTTAACCATGCTGTGTCTTGGAGAGCTGTCAGTCGCGCTTCCTGTGTCGGGGTCGTTTCATACGTATGCGACGAAATTTGTGAGTCCTGCAGCAGGATTTGCTGTTGGCTGGATTTATTGGCTTGGCTGGGCAGCCACCGTGGCGCTGGAATTTTTATCAGCAGGGCAGCTGATGAGACGCTGGCTTCCACAAGTGGATGTGTGGATTTGGTGTCTCATATTTGGGCTGTGTTTGTTCTTATTAAATGCCAGGTCAGCGAAAGCGTTCGGGGAGTCGGAGTTTTTCTTTTCAACCATTAAGATTGTTGCCATCTTACTATTTATTGGCGTAGGCGGAGCGGCGATGTTTGGTTTTATTCAAACGACGAGCGGGGAACCAGCTCCTTACTTTAGTCATTTTGTGAGTGACGGTCTGTTTCCGAATGGCTTGCTGGCCGTTGTCGTCACGATGATCACGGTGAATTTTTCGTTTCAAGGGACGGAGCTGATCGGGATTGCGGCAGGAGAAAGTGAAAATCCGGAGAAAACCGTACCTCGCTCGATTCATCAGACGGTTTGGCGCACCCTTGTCTTTTTCGTTTTATCTATTTTTGTCTTAGCGGGTATGGTGCCTTGGAAAGAAGCGAGTGTGCTGCAAAGCCCATTTGTCACTGTGTTTGAGAGAACAGGCATTCCTTATGCGGCAGATATCATGAACTTTGTCATTATCATTGCTTTATTATCTGTGGCGAACTCTGGCCTATATGCCTCTACGAGAATGCTGTACTCTTTGTCGAAGGAAGGAATGGCAGGGAAGGCGTTTAGACGAGTCAATCAGCGGGGCATCCCGATGAATGCCTTACTGCTCACTTTCCTGTTTACAGGTATTTCGTTATTATCAGGATTTTTTGCAGAGAAAACCGTTTTTGCTTGGATCGTGTCTATTGCGGGCATGAGTGCCCAAACCGGCTGGATTACGATTACATTATCACAGCTGCTTTTCCGCAGAAGATATTTGAAAGCAGGCGGAAAGCTGGAAAACCTAAAATTTAAAACCCCTCTTTATCCGGTACTGCCGATCATTGCGATCACGCTGAATTCGATTGTGCTAATCAGTCTTGCCTTTGATGCGGAGCAGCGGATTGGGCTGTATGTCGGCGTACCGCTCATGATCATTGGATATGTTGTCTATCACCGCTATGTGAAAAAACATCAGGTGAAAAGTGAACCGCTCCAGTTGCAAATCCACGGAGATGATGAAATTCGGTTTTAATTCGAAAAAAGAAGCCTTCCCATTCGGGAGGCTTCTTTTTCAATTTAATGCACGCCTTTCATCGCTTTCTTAATCACCGGTGTAAGCAGGAGCATGACACCACATAAAATGATGGCGAGCATGCCGATGATCCCGAAATAGACGGTTTCTGGCACTTTATCAAATAGCTTGACCACTTGCGCATTGATGGCCTGTGCCATTGCATTTGAAAGGAACCAAAGGCTCATCGTTTGCGCTGAGAAGGCAGCAGGTGCCAGTTTTGTTGTGGCTGACAGCCCAACTGGTGATAAGCAAAGCTCTCCGATGACGACAAGGAAGAAGCTTAGAACGAGCCATAGTGGGCTTACAAGTGTATGTGGTCCAGACATGTAGGCAGGAATGATCATGATGATAAAGGATAATCCTGCGAACAGAAGGCCAAGTGAGAATTTAATCGGGGTAGACGGCTGTTTCTTACCGAGTCTGACCCATAACCAAGCAAATACTGGTGACAGGAGCACAATAAAGATTGGGTTCAATGATTGGAACCAAGAAGAGGCTAATGTCATGCCAAGGAAATTCAAGTTTGTTCGCTGATCTGCATATGTGGCTAAAATATTTGAGCCTTGTTCTTGAATGGCCCAGAACATCACCGCAGCTAGGAACAATGGAATATAAGCGAGTACCCTCGACTGCTCCACTGCACTCGTTTTTTTACTAAAATACATCACAATAAAATAAACAATTGGAATCAGCACACCAAGGACACTGACAAACCAAGTGAATAGATTAATCGTGAGCGCTCCTGTTTGAATACCGATGACAGCAAAAACAGCAAGTACAATCATGATCAATGTACCGAAAATTTTGAAGTTCTTGCGTTCAGCAGCTGATAGTGGATTTGTGACATAAGTGCCGGCAAGTCCAAGATTCGGCTTTTTCGTGATGACAAACGTAATAAGTCCAACAAGCATACCAACGGCAGCGAGTGAGAAACCAAGGTGGAAATTCACTTTTTGACCGAGTGTTCCGACAATTAATGGGGCGATAAAACCACCCATGTTGATCCCCATATAGAAAATACTGAATCCAGAATCCCTGCGAGGGTCTGTTTTTGTATACAGGTCACCGACTATGTTTGAGACGTTCGGCTTTAGGAGACCTGTCCCAATAATAATCAGCCCCATACTAATAAAGAGCGCTGTTGCACCGCTAGGTAGTGCCAAAATGACATGACCAAGCATAATGAATACCCCGCCATAAAAGACCGTACTGGATGAACCAAATACCCGGTCGGCAAGCCATCCGCCAATAATGCCTGACATATAGACAAGCGCACCATAGACAGACATGATCGAATTAGCGGTTGTCTGGTCGAAGCCAAGACCGCCTTTTGTCACCTCTGTGTACATATAATAAATAAGCAGTGCACGCATGCCATAATAAGAAAAACGCTCCCAAAATTCAGTGAAAAACAGTGTGTAAAGTCCTTTAGGATGTCCAAAAAAACCTTTTTGAGGAACACTTTTAACAATTTTATCGTGGTCAATTGTAGACATGGCATAGATCCTTTCTTAAAAAAAGAGATATGAGAAAAATGATATTCTTGTATAGTTCTTGTGTCAATATAAAACTATTCTAAAACAGGAAAATGTTAGTTCAATAGGCGTAAATACTCAAAAAGATGAAAAATTCGCTCAAGTATAAATCATCGGAAAGTTATTCCAGAAGAATTTATATAAAATTTGAAATATCGTACAAGCAAACCTTTCCCACATGCATAGGATGACAAGAGGACATGTGTAAAAAGGAGGGGTTTTCATTGGGGGATGTAAATGAATCTGATCTGAAGAAACCCATTGTCAATGTATTAGACTTTGGCGTGATTGCTGACGGGAAAACGGACTGTACAGCGAAACTGAACGAATGCCTGGAATGGACAAAAGCACAGGGCTACTCCCACGTCTGGCTGCCGAGTGGAACGTATGTCATAGATGCGGTGTACAGGGGGGATCAATTTTTTCCTTTTCGTCATGCCGGCATACGAGTGCCAAGTCATATTTGTATTGAGATGGCATCAGATGCCGTCATCAAAGTGAAACCAAATGATTCGTGGGGATATGCAGTCTTTTATATAGGAGAGGTAGAGCATGTGACCATTCGGGGCGGGCGGATTGAAGGCGACCGTGATGAGCATGTGTACAAGGCACTCCCGCCAGAAAGAAAAACACATGAATGGGGCTTCGGGGTGTGTATTGAAGGTGCTTCCCATGTGAATATTGATCGTGTTCAAATCAACAATTGTACGGGAGACGGTATCATTGTCAGTCCGCACGGTTTATTGACCCATATCGAATCGTACTCGCCTGCTTCGTCAATTCATATTTCTGGCTGTACCATCACTGATTCAAGGCGAAACAATATTTCTATTACAGGCTGTGATGGTGTCATTGTGGAAGACTGTTTGCTTGAAAGGGCAGGGGTAAACGGGGTCGAGCCAAAAATGGGCATTGATATTGAAGGATACGGAGAAAATGCGACCAACTTGGAGGAACCGCTGAATATTCAAATTCGAAACAACATAGTCAGAGGCGGCGCAGCCAGCTCTATCTATAATTTCAACGGCTATGGTGTGATCATTGAAGGCAATCAAACGGACAGCAGTATCTCCTATGGCTTCGCCACTGAAATGATCATTGCGAATAATTTGATTCGTGCAGTGGGAGGGGGCGTGACAAAAGCAGGGATTACGAGTTTAGGAGTGCCGCTTGATCAATCGGAAAACAATGTGATCATTATTGGCAATATGATTGAAGGATTTGAAAAGGGTATTGATGTGAGGGGAGACAGCGTGCACATCACAGGTAATAAAATCAGTCTTTTTGAAGATGCGGCTGTGTCTGTCTATATGGCCAATCGTATTTTAATAGAAGGAAACCATATTGAGTCAGGGACAAACACACGGCTTAGAAGTACATCGCTGCGTATTTATCAATCAGACAGCATTGTTTTTTCAAACAATACCGTCTACTCTGTCATCGATGCGGCGATGGTCAGAGGAACGAATATCTTAATTCAGCATAATCAATTCAAGGAATTCAGCCGAGGGATATGGGTGCAGGAGGGAGAAGCGGGGATCAACGGCAATCACTTTATTCAAGAAGGACATTCACAGCTCGCATCTTCGTATACAATCAGCGTGACAGGAAATGCAAAGGCTTTCATATGGCAGAATCGTTTTAAGCACTATCAAAACTATGCCGTCTACAGCAATACGACCGCTCCTTTAGAGATTAAAGACAATTCCTTTGAAGAAACGTCCTTATATGTGGTGATGTACATTAAAAATGGCTCACCTCAAATTGGAGATAACCGCTTTTATTTAAATCGTTCGATCGGACAGCCGACAGCCGTTTTTCTTGATGAGGTTGTCTCAGCACGTGTGCTGCGGAATAACATCATTAATCTCTCTCCTCAAAAAGCGATTGCCGTCCGCACCACATCTTCCACTCATTCGGTGATTGCCCATAACGTACTAGAGCGCAGTCAATTGATGACGCACTCCACGGACCGGCTCATCGGAAATATTGAAATTGATCCACCGTAAACGCCTGTAAATCCCTTTTTTTGGAGGTTTAGAAGGCGGTTGACAATCATGTAAAAAGGGCATATAGTAATAATTATTTTTCATTTTTCACAACATTTGCCCTTTTTTTATGGATAAAACCGATTAATTCAATCAGAAAAATGTATCTTGTAAAATAATCACTTGATACAAGGAAGATATAGAAAGGATGAAGAACAAGTGTCACAGCCGAAACGGAAGCTCAAGCTAGGCGTATTCATCGCGGGAACTGGACATCATGTCGCCTCTTGGAGACATCCGAAAGCAGTACCAGACGCAGCCATGAATCTTGATTACTTTAAACAATTAGCGAAAAAGGCCGAGGAAGGGAAGCTGGATTTGCTCTTTTTAGCCGACAGCTTATCAATTAATCATACATCTCATCCAAATGTATTAACGAGATTTGAACCGCTCACCCTGCTTTCTTCGATTGCAGAGTCTACCTCAACAATTGGTTTAGCAGCAACAGCATCAACTACATACAGTGAGCCATTCCATATTGCGAGACAGTTTGCCTCACTCGATCATTTATCAGGCGGACGAGCAGCATGGAATGTGGTCACATCTTCTATTGAAGAAACAGCGAAAAATTTTAGCGGAGAAGAGCATTTAGCACACCACAAACGATACGAACGAGCTGAAGAATTCGTCGATGTCGTCAAAGGTTTGTGGGATTCTTGGGAAGAGGACGCCCTTATCAGAAACCAAGAAACAGGGGAATTCTTTGAGTCTAGTAAGCTTCATGAGCTGCAGCACAAAGGTGAATTCTTCTCCGTACGGGGACCGCTTAACGTATCACGCACACCGCAAGGACAGCCGGTGATCATTCAAGCAGGATCTTCTGAAGATGGTCAAAAGCTTGCGGCTAAAACGGCTGAGCTTATTTTTACGGCACAAAACGATCTCGACAAAGCGAAGGAATTTTACCAAAGCTTGAAGGGAAAAGTAGAGGCTGCTGGACGAGCTAGAGAGGATGTCAGCATCATGCCGGGCATCTTCCCAATCATTGCCGATACAGTAGAAGAGGCAAAAGCGAAGTATGAAGAATTACAAGAGCTGATTGTTCCAGAAATCGGCCTTAGCATTTTACAAAACTACTTAGGGGGTATTGATCTTTCGCAGTATCCACTAGACGGACCGCTTCCAGAGATTGATCCAAGCGCGTCAAATGCCGTGAAAAGCCGCTTTGACCTTGTGATGAATATGGCGAGAAAGGACAACCTGACCATACGCCAGCTCTACCAATCTGTTGCAGGGTCCCGTGGGCACCATATCTTCATTGGAACACCAGAGCAGCTAGCAGATGTGATGGAGACATGGCTCGTTGAGGAAGCAGCCGACGGTTTTAACGTGATGCCGCCATTATTGCCAGAAGGACTTGATGCCTTCGTAGACCGCGTCGTTCCGATCCTTCAGGAAAGAGGCCTGTTCAAAACAGAATACACAGGACAAACTTTACGAGAAAATCTCGGATTAAAACAGCCAAAAAATCGCTACACGACATAAAGGTGAGGTGACTAACGTTGGGATATACGTTTCGTCTGGCAACTGAGGATGATATAGAAGCGCTACTTGAACTGACAACAAGAGCCTATGAGCCGATTCGTGAGCTCGGCATCCAGTTCCAAGCAGCACATGCAGATATCGCCCTCGTTCAGAAAAATGTACAAAAGAACCTTTGCTATGTAATGGAAGAAAACGGAGAGCTTCTCTCCACCTTATCACTCCGTATGCCGTGGGGAGAACAGCCAGGACCATTCGGCGTTCCGCATATTTGGTGGTTTGCTTCAGAACCAGCGGCAAAAAAAGGCACAGGCTCAGCCTTGCTTGAGTGGGTTGAAACGGAAGTGCTAAGGGACACACTAAAGGTACCGTTTGTCTCTCTTGGGACAGCTGATAAGCATCCGTGGCTCATGGACATGTATGAGCGTAAAGGCTATGTCAGAGCAGGTGAAAAGGATCTAGGCAAAGGCCATATCACCATTTATTTTAAAAAACAATTAAGATCAGATATTACACAACCATAAGAGGAAAGAAGGGTGTACGAACATGAAAAACAAAAAGTGGCTAGTTGTTTTATTTGCGGCAATGCTTGCAGTGTTAGCAGCATGCGGCGGGGGTAATCAGAGTGAAGGCAAAGACGAGAAAGTGCTTAAAGTGGGCGCTACAGGCCAAAGCTATCCATTTGCTTATAAAGAAAACGGCAAACTAGTAGGATTTGATGTCGAGGTCACAGAAGCCATTGCGAAAAAGCTAGGCTACAAACTAGACTGGCAGCTGAGTGAATTCAGCGGACTGATGGGCCAGCTGACATCTGGTAAGCTGGATACCGTATCAAACCAAGTTGCGATTACAGATGAGCGTAAACAAACGTTCAACTTTACAGATACGTATGCATACGCAGGAACACAAATCATTGTCAAGAAGGACAACAAGGACATTAAAGGACTTGACGACTTAAAAGGAAAAACGGTGGCGGCTGTTCTTGGCTCAAACCATGCCAAAAACCTAGAGAGCAAAGACCCAGACAAGAAAATCAACATCAAAACATATGAAACACAAGACGGTGTCTTAAATGAAGTGGCAAATGGCCGTGTAGATGCTTACGTCAACGGACGCAGTGTCTTGTTAGCTCAAATTGAAAAAACAGGACTTCCACTCAAAATCGTCGGCAACCCAATCGTATATGAAGAAGTCGGCTACCCATTTGCCAAAGATGAAAAGCACGACAAGCTAAGAGAAGAATTCAATCAAGCGATCAAAGAATTAAGAGAAGACGGAACACTGAAGAAATTGTCTGAGAAATATTTCAAAGACGATGTCACAGTTCCAATTAAAAAATAACAACAGCGGCGGTGAAAAGCAGACATGAATCACATTGATTGGCAGTATATGGTGACGGTTTTTCCAACCTTGATTCAATACTTGCCGATAACGATCTTCATGGCGATTGTCTCCATGGTATTTGCCATTATCATTGGTGTGGTATTCGCGCTTATAACGAAAAACCGGATACCTGTCTTATACCAATTTGCCAAGCTGTATATTTCTTTTTTCAGAGCGGTTCCAACTTTGGTTCAGCTCTTTCTCATTTATTTTGGTCTTCCGCAGCTATTCCCTGCGATGACCTCAATGGATGCCTTAACAGCGGTCATTATCGGTTTAAGTATTAAAAACTCAGCGTACTTAGCAGAAATTTTTAGAGCGGCTCTTAATTCAGTGGATGAAGGGCAGCTTGAGGCCTGTTTATCTGTCGGCATGACAAGATGGCAGTCTTACGTCAGAATTATTTTCCCGCAGGCCGTCAGAAATGCCATTCCAGCGACGGGGAATACCTTTATTGGACTTTTAAAAGAAACATCGCTTGCCTTTACCATTGGGGTGGCAGAAATGTTTGCGCAAGGGAAAATGATTGCATCGGCCAATTATAAGTACTTTGAAACGTATTTAGCGGTTGGCATTGTGTATTGGGTGCTCACCATCATTTATAGTTTCCTACAAGACCTATTTGAACGAAAAATCAGCAAACCTTACCGGAATTAAGGAGGTGTGGACATGATCAAGCTCACCAATTTGAAAAAATCATTCGGCGACCTTGTCGTCTTAGACGGAATTAATCTTGACGTGCAAAAAGGGCAGGTTGTGGCCATTATCGGACCTTCTGGCTCCGGTAAATCAACATTGCTACGCTGTCTAAATCTATTAGAAACGCCAGACGAAGGTACGATTGAAATTGGCGATGCGAAGCTGAATGCGTCTAAATATACACGTAAAGAAGCCCATCACCTGCGTCAGCAAACGGCCATGGTGTTTCAAAACTATAATTTATTCAAAAACAAAACAGCCTTGCAAAACATTACAGAGTCACTGCTTGTGACGAAAAAAATGACAAAACAGCAGGCAAATGAGATTGGTATGAAGCTATTGAAACAAGTAGGGCTAGAACAAAAAGCTGACAGCTATCCGGTTACACTATCCGGCGGTCAGCAGCAGCGAATCGGGATTGCCCGTGCGTTAGCGGTCGATCCACATGCGATTTTGCTGGATGAACCAACATCAGCACTCGATCCAGAACTTGTCTCAGGTGTGCTTCAAGTGATTAAATCCATTGCCATCCAAGAAACAACGATGATCATCGTGACACATGAAATGGCGTTTGCAAGAGAAGTAGCAGATCATGTGATTTTTATGGCAGATGGTCATATCATTGAGCAGGGAACGCCAACCGAACTATTTGACGAAACGAAGAATGAACGAACAAAACGATTTATCCAAAAAGAAGCAGCGGCTGAAGAAGCATAAGCTGCTTTTTACTCTTTAGAGGGGTGAGTATCAGTGAAATCATTAGGAAATAAATCTTTAAACAAACGTTTAATTAACATACGCCGAGCGCTTCATGAGCATCCAGAGCTGGCATTTGAAGAATATGAAACGACAAAAAAACTACGAGGCTGGTTAGAAGAGGAAGGGATCACAGTGCTCGATTTCCCAGATCTTCAAACCGGGGTCGTTTGTGAAATCAAAGGAGAACAAGAGGGACCAACGATTGCTCTGAGAGCCGATATTGACGCACTTCCAATTGAAGAAGCATCTGGCGAACCATTTTCTTCAAAGATACAGGGGAAAATGCATGCATGCGGTCATGATTTCCATACCGCTTCGATTTTTGGTGCGGCCGTCCTATTAAACGAACGGAAACATGAGCTCAAGGGAACAGTCCGCATTTTGTTCCAGCCGGCTGAGGAAGTGGCGCAAGGAGCGAAACACGTCATAGAGGCAGGCGTCTTAAATGGAGTGGATGCGATATTTGGTATGCACAATAAACCTAACCTGCCAGTTGGCACCATCGGGATAAGAGAAAAAGCGTTAATGGCGAGTGTCGATCGGTTTGAAATCGACATTCAAGGAACGGGTGGTCATGCTGGAATTCCAAATCACACAATTGATCCGATTGCCATCAGCGGTCAGATCACAAGCGCCCTACAGCAAATTGTCAGCCGCCGCATTAGTTCTTTGCATCATGCGGTTGTCAGCATCACACGTATTCAAGGCGGCACATCATGGAATGTGATACCTGATCGCGTCGAGATGGAAGGGACCGTTCGGACGTTTGAACCTGAAGTGAGAGCGATGATTCCAGATCTCATGAAACAAATCGTGAGCGGTATCGCAGAAGGATTTGGCGCAAAGGCAGAAGTGAAATGGCATCCGTATTTGCCTTCTGTGATGAATGACGAGCGTTTGACAAAGGTTGTGGAAGAAACGGCAGGAGCACTTGATCTCGCAGTAGTAGAGGCAGAACAGTCACCAGGCGGAGAAGACTTTGCCCTTTACCAAGAACGCATTCCAGGCTTTTTCGTCTGGATGGGGACAAGCGGTACCGAGGAATGGCATCACCCTGCCTTTACGTTAAATGAAGAGGCACTCCCTGTTGCCGCTGCCTTCTTTGCCGAGCTTGCGGTTCGGGCGTTGGTGTCAAGATCATGGAACTAACGAAACAGCTCGCAGAGGCAGTGCTATCTGCTGATCCGCTGCAAGATCAACAGGCCGTTCAAATGGCTCGAAACGGTTTGTTAGACGCTGCGGCAGCAGCGCTTGCTGCAAAAGAGGATGAAGGGATTCTGAAACTCATGGCGCTGGTGGAACAAGAAGGCGGCGCGGCTCAAATTCCTGTCATTGGACAAGGGAAGAAGGTCAGCCGTCAATCCGCAGCCATGCTAAATGGCTACCTGATTCACGCCCTTGATTATGATGATGTGCATTCTGATGTGAGAGGACACCCAAGTGCGGTCATCATCCCGGCCTTGCTTTCCCAGCTGACCAACGGGGAGGCGTACGGTGATCGATTTCTAGCAGCCTACATTACTGGCGTCGAAGTAATGGCAAGGCTAGGTGAATCTATCGGCAAGTCGCACTATGAGCGGGGCTGGCATAATACCGGAACTCTCGGAGCCATTGCAGCAGTCTGTGCGATTGGTTATTTGAAACAAGTTTCACAGAAAGAGCTGGCGAAAGCGATCGGCTTTGCAGGTGCGCAATCAGCTGGAATGCGAAAGCAGTTTGGTGCTGATATGAAACCATTACAAGCTGGCCTCGCCGCTAAAACCGCCGTATGGTCCATGGATTTAGCTTGTTCAGGTTTTGGCGGGAGTGAATCGCTTCTGGATGGAGAGCTGGGCTTCTTTTCTCTCTATGGGGATCAGAAACTAGCGGAAAGACGTCTGCTAGAGGACTATGGCACTGCGTGGCGTATTGTGTCACCAGGTCTATGGTTCAAAGTCTATCCGTTCTGTTCAGCGGCGCATCATGCAGCCGATGCGATCGAGTCATTAGTACAAGAACACTCTTACTTACAGGGGAAGATCGAACAGGTCGACGTCATGTTTCCGCCTGGCGGAGATGCCGCACTCACGGAGCGGACACCTTTGACGGGAGAAGAGGGACGATTTAGTGTCGAGTATGTCATCGCACTAGCGGTGTTTGGACAACCTTTATCACTGGATGCTTTTACGAAAAAAGCCATTTCACCAGAGCTGCGGACATGGATGAAGCGGGTAAATAGAGTATATGATCAAACGATAGAACCCCATCCAGACGCAGTGCCAAAAGGACGTTTTACGATTGTAAAGCTCACCTTATCTGACGGCACCACCATCAGCAAACGAGTCGATATCCCTCGGGGAGCACCAGGCTGTGCGTTATCGACAGAAGACATCATACAAAAGTTAAGCAGCGTCACCAGCACATCACAGGCAAAGCAGCTTTTACAGGCGGTTGAAGAGGGGAATGACGCTGCCTATCTGAAGTTGCTCGTGTGATATGAAAAAAGCTCATCTTTGGAGATGAGCTTTTTAAATGTCCTTATTCTTATAAGAGTGAATACACTCTATGACGTCAAACTTCGTCAGGTGAACAATTGATCTACAACAATCACATTTAAAAACGACCCTATTCTATGACAGAGCCAAAACGAGTTTTATCTTTTAGGTGTATTTTTAAAGGTATCAAATCGCAAATCGACGAATTTAGTAGTACGTTTAAAGATTTAAATCATTGATATGAAGGGAGTATGAAATGTTAACTATTCGTCGTATCTATCAAAAAAATTATCCTAAAGGAAAACAAGTATATTATCAATATACATCTGAAAAATACTATGAAATTCATATGGAAACCAGTCACAATGGTTGGAACATCTCCCTTACAGAAGAAGTATTTGAAGCGCCAGTTAAAAAAATCTAAAAGAGGAGATTTTCGATCCATATAAAGAGGGTTCAGAGGTTTACGTGTCAGAGATGAATGGTGAAGAAACTGGAATTATAGTCATTCAACACATGAAATGGAATAATACATTACTCATTCATGATTTATATGTGGATAAACAATTTAAAAGAAAAGGTATTGGCAGCACTTTCATTAAAATGGCAAAAAAACGCGCTCGTGAATTGAGAGTTAGAATGATTGTATTAGAAACCCAATCATCCAATTTTCCAGCTATCCAGTTTTATTTGAAAAATGGCTTTCAACTGATTGGATTAAATGTCAACTCTTATTCAAATGAAGATATAAAGAAAAAGGAAATTCGCATCGAAATGGGGTGCCTTATAGAAAATCACAATTAGCTTCGTTAGGGCACACCCGCCCTCGATATGCATGCCCAGTTCCAAACTGTTTTATATAGACCATTTATAACGATCAGGAAGCGTGTCATTTCATTCTTTTACTTCATGGGAGACTTCTCCATCTCAAAGAACGTAAATGACACTGTCCTCATCTTAGACTATCCTCTACAATTCCTTCATTTTTCCATTCTACGATATTAAAAAAGAACAATGTGATTCCCCAAAATGTCAACTCCATCAAAAAGTATGAATAAAAGATGACCAAAGCATGATAAGTTCATGAAATCGTATCAATCCAATTGAGATTTGAGAAGGAACATGTAAAATAAAGCTACATATAGAAAAACAAAGGCAACAGCGGAGGCTGATGATGAAAATATTAATGATTGAAGATAACCAGAGTGTTTGTACAATGACGGATATGTTTTTTCAACGAGAAGGATTTCAAGCGGAATTCGTCCATGATGGATTAGAAGGATTGAATCGATTTAAGCAAGAGGAGGATTGGGATCTGCTCATCTTAGATGTCATGCTTCCTTCAATGGATGGTCTGACCATTTGTCAAAAAGTACGCCAGATTAGTGATGTTCCGATTATTATGCTGACAGCAAAGGAAACGGAATCTGATCAGGTGCTGGGCTTCGATCTTGGGGCAGATGATTATGTGACAAAACCCTTTAGTCCGCTCACCTTAATGGCAAGAATCAAAGCAGTGAAACGACGTTTTGCTCAAACAACATCTACTCAAGAAGGAGCGAAAGAGGGTGAACGGCTAGAGACCGAACATTTTCAGTTAGATAAAAAAACGAGAGAAGTGTTTCTAGAGGGGAAACGGATCGAAAATTTAACGCCAAAGGAATACGATCTGCTGTGCTTTTTTATACAGCATCCTCGGCAAGTATTTTCACGAGAACAATTGCTTGAGCAAATTTGGGGATACCAATTTTATGGTGATGAACGAACAGTTGATGTTCATATTAAACGATTGCGCCAAAAAATCGGAGACGGACCTAAGCCCTTTCTGTATACGGTATGGGGCGTAGGGTATAAGTTCGATGAAGATTAAATATTTTTACCAGTTGCTGATTAGTCACCTTGGGTTATTGCTCATTGCCATCATTATTATCAGCACCCTCATGTCTCATTTTGTAAAAGATATTGCCTATCAAAATAGGGTAGACGAAATGAGTTCGTATGGGAATGAAATTTTGGAGAATTTTAAACAACTGTCGAAAGCCGAGATGAACTTCCGTTTGCGTCCATTTGAAGACATTCTTTCGACAAGACAAATCCGTTTTTTCGTCTTTGATGAAAAAGGGACTGTGCTGTCTCAGCAGCAAGAGATGCCACCGCATGAAGCGTTACTCACAAAAGATTTGTGGGCCAAGCTTGCAAAAGGAGAAGAAATCATTGTCAAGCGAAGTGATTCGCGCCGGCTTGATCAAGAAGCATCACTTGTGGCACTTCCTGTCATGGAAGACGGAAAGCTGAAGGGCGGGGTGGTACTCATAGCTCCTATTCAAGGAGCAGAAGAGCTGATTGCTCAAATGAACCGGTATTTATATATCATCGTGTTTGTGGCATTGACGATTACCTTTATTCTCAGTCTGTTTCTGTCGAAGTTCCATGTGAATCGTATCAAAAAACTGAGAGAGGCAACTGAGAAAATTGCGCATGGTGACTACAACATTCATCTTGAAAACAAACACCTTGATGAAATCGGCACACTAGGTGAGGATTTTAATATGATGGCCAATCGTCTTCAACGATCAAGAGAGGAAATTGACCGGCTCGAAAAGCGGAGACGCCAATTCATTGCGGATGTGTCTCACGAATTGAAAACACCGCTGACGACCATTCGAGGATTGGTCGAATGGCTGAATACTGCGGATGTGCCGGCAGAAGAGAAAGAGAAATGCTATGCGCTCATCACTGATGAAACAAAAAGAATGTTGCGTCTCGTCAATGAAAATATGGATTATGAGAAAATCAGGTCGAATCAAATCACCCTTCAAAAATTTCACTATCCACTCATTGATACGTTTGAAGTGATTAAGGAGCAGCTGAGCCGAATGGCTGAAGAGAAAAACAATCAGCTCATGGTAGAGGTTCACCCTGAACAAAAGGTATACGCAGATTATGACCGGCTCATTCAAATCCTCGTTAACATCACAAAGAACGCCATCCAATTTACAGAAGGCGGCCGTATTTCTTTGAGAGGGAAAGAAGAGAATGGGGAAACGATCATTGAAGTAGAAGACACGGGAATCGGCATTGCACCCGAAGAAGTCAAACACATTTGGGAACGTTTTTATAAAGCGGATATTTCGAGAACGAATACACCATATGGAGAATACGGACTTGGATTGTCGATTGTCAAGCAGCTTGTGGACTTGCACGACGGACAGATTGATTTAAAAAGTGAAAAACATAAGGGAACAACATTTATCATTCGATTGCCGCTCCCACAGGAAAAGGGCTAAACTCTGTTTAGCCTCAGCGTGAAGACAAACCCTCGCATTCTTTGTCAGTCCTGCGTGCCAGTGCTCACGAATGTGAAATTCGCTCCGCGCCGGTACTCGTCTTTCCTAGACTGCAAAGGTTTTCTATCACGCTGAAAAGAAGAAAAAGGGCTAAACTCGGTTTAGCCCTTTTTGGTGTATCATCACTTATTCTGTTTTGGAGAACGTTAGGCCGATATGAGCAAGTGCCTGCGGTAAATCCTTACGAATGGTGATGTCTTTAAATGAAATATTCGATTGAATCGCACTCAGCGCAAGGTCTTGCTTAATTCCTGTTAAAACAGCTGAGATGCCTAACAGTCTTAACGTTTGCGCATAGCTGACCAAGTATTGAATGCTTTGTTCATTGAGTCGTTTTGTCCCTGAAACATCAATGACCAAATGAGAGAGCGACAGCCTGTAGCTTTCCTGTAAAATGGTTTCTAAAATATGCTGCGCACGTGTCTCTTCGATATCACCAAGAAGAGGGAGCACGGCGACACCGTCAACAACAGGTACGATCGGTACAGATAATTGCTGAATCTGCCGATTGGCCTGGTCGAGTTCTAAGACGTAACTCAACAAAGATGCCATCGTTTCAAACATATGAACATGCTCTTCTGTAAATTGCTGCGGCCTTAGATCAAGCCCACAAATTGTTCCATAGTTCGTACCATCAGTAAAATCGATGGGAACCCCAATAAATGAGCCGCCTTGCAGCTGTTTCGTGACGTCTAAGTTTTTTGAACGCTCGTCCAAGCGGATATCAGGGATCAACAGCGTATCGCGATGATCGACCGCCAGCTTGCAAAATGTCTTCTCGTAAGGATTTTCTTCTCCTTCTTCAAGAAGCTGCTCGTCATGATTTAGCACCTTCACAATCTGATTGGTGTTTTGATCATTTTTAGCAATAAACAGTGTATTCATATGAATGAATTGACTCATCATGTTTAAAATACTTGTAGAAGCATCATGAAAATTGCGAAACTGTTTTAATAGTTGTTGACGAGGCATGGATTAGGACTCCTTGTAGCTCCGATCAATGGCCGGAACAATAGTTGATTTGTCTCTATCATACAAAATCAAACGAGAAATAGATATACTTTAATGCGCAAATCGTGTGAGATCAAAAAGACTGCCGATCCGGAGATCTGACAGTCTGCTGATTAAATGGAGACAGGCACCGTGGACATAGAGAAAAATTCCTCATATAAGGCTTGAACGGCTTCTTTTTCTTGAGCCGCTTTGACGCCAAACATCATGCTCACCTCTGAAGAGCCTTGGTTGATCATTTCAATATTCACTTTGGCTTTTGACAGCGCTTTTGCCGCTCTTGCTGTTGTACCAACATTATGACGCATCGCTTCTCCTACGACCATAATAAGCGAGAGGTTCCGCTCTAAAACCACTTCATCTGCATCAAGCACAAGCTTTAATCGGTCTAAAAGTTCTTGTTCAATCTGTTGCTCCTCCAGCTGATCCTGCCTTAAAATAATGGTCATATCATCAATGCCAGAAGGCACGTGTTCATACGTAAGTCCATATTCCTCTAACGTTTGCAACACCTTACGTCCAAAGCCCACTTCTCGGTTCATCAAATACTTAGAGATATAAATACTGCAAAATCCATTGTCTGACGCGATTCCCACAACAGGGCCATTCGTATGATCCCGTTGATTTACAATTTTTGTGCCTTTGGCCGTTGGATTATTGGTGTTCTTAATCTGAACAGGAATGCCTGCCCGAAAGGCTGGAATAAGTGCCTCATCATGAAATACAGAAAAACCCGCATAGGACAATTCACGCATTTCACGATACGTCAGCTCTGTGATTTCCTTTGGCTCATGAACGATCGTTGGATTGACGGCGTAGACTGCATCCACATCGGTAAAGTTTTCATACACATCTGCCTTCAGTCCATTTGCCAAAATGGAACCGGTAATGTCTGATCCACTACGGGAAAAAGTGACGATATCACCCGCTAGACTAAAACCGAAAAAGCCAGGGAACACAATAATGCCAGAGCGTTCTCTTAATTTGTACAAATGATCATACGATTCTGGAAGGACTTGCGCTTGACCAGGCTCGTCGCTGACAAATAGACCGGCTTCTTTTGGATTCACATAGTGCGCTTCGACGCCTTGATGCTGAAAGTAGGCTGCAATCAGCTTTGCGTTATTATCTTCACCGCTTGCTTTAATCGCATCAAGATAACGCTCAGGATGAGAAGAATCAGCCTGTAATAACGTGTTTACATCTTGCCGGATGGTGTCAATAATGTCATGACCTAACCCCAGCTCATCCGCAATCGAGGCATATCGCTCGATGACAGCTTCTTGTAAATCGTGTGCTTCACCTAAACGTAAATATTGTTCACCGCAGCTAATTAATAGATCGGTGACCTTCGTATCCGTTGAATGCCGTTTTCCTGGTGCGGAAACAACGACTGCTTTTCGAGCTGGATCTGCTGTGACAATGTCAAATACCTTTTGCAGCTGCTTGCCAGAAGCAAGAGAACTGCCACCAAATTTAACGACCTTCAATGCATACATCTCCTATAGTAAAAATTTTCTCACAAATTGAATAGTTTCTATTATCAACTCTTTTCTTCAAATTATCAAGGTTTTTCTTCTCTGAATGAACAAATGTATTTTTGGGGAGGACGTTATGTGTGAATAGATGAAAAAAGAGCCGGCGATATGCCGAGCTCTTTGTCTTTATGAAGAAGAGGACGAAGAAGATAGCTCCTGCTTCATCACTTTGTTTTTACGTTTTTCTTTTAAGAAGAACGAGAGAACGAGTCCAATGACCGCAATAGCACCAGACACGATAAATGACGTATTCATGCCATGAACGGCTGACTTCATTGGATCGGATAATGCTGCATTGGCAGCAGAGCTGCTCATAATGGAGACAAGCACAGCCGTCCCGATAGAGCCGCCCATTTGTCTCATCGTATTATTCATTGCTGTCCCGTGCGGAATCAAATGCGGTGGTAACGAGTTAATACCGGCTGTTGTCAGCGGCATCATGATCATCCCAACCCCGATTAAGCGAAGTGTGTAGGCCACTGTAATGAGGGCAATCGATGAATCAAGGTTCAGCATCATAAATGGCAGGGAAGTGACAGCTAATATCGTAAACCCGCCTAGAGCCAGCCCTTTACCGCCTACTTTGTCAAAAATTCGTCCGATAATCGGTGATAGGAATCCCATAAAGAGAGCCCCTGGCAATAAGATCAGCCCTGTATCAAGGGCAGATAACCCTCTGACATTCTGCGTATAGAGCGGCAGAATCGTCTCTGTTCCAATCAGTAAGGCAAAGACGAGCATACCGAGGAAGGTCGTTAAGCTAAAGATCGCAAACTTAAAGACGCCAAACTCAAGCATCGGTCTTTTCAAATTCGACTGACGCAGGATAAAGAAGAACAAGCTCACAGCACCGACAATGAGTGAAATCAGAACGGTCGCACTCGTCCAACCATACGTTCCGACACTTGAAAATCCGTACAGCAGTCCGCCAAATCCGAAGGAAGACAGGATCACCGATAAGACATCGATACGAGTGTCTCTTTGCTGTGTGACATTTTTCATTAAGAAGAAAGCAAGAATGAGATCAATAATACCGATTGGAAGAACAATATAGAATAAGAACTTCCAGCTAAAGGAATCGACAATCCAGCCGCCAAGTGTTGGTCCAAGCGCCGGTGCGAATGAAATCACTAGTCCGACCATACCCATGGCTTGCCCGCGTTTTTCTTTTGGGAAAATGGTTAAAAAGATCGTTTGCATGAGCGGCATCAAAATCCCTGCGCCAGCTGCCTGGACGATACGTGCTGCAAGTAGCACCGGGAAATTCGTGGCGAACGAAGCAAGAATGGTACCTGCTGTAAAAATGCTAAGAGCCGTTAAGACTAAGGAACGGCTTGAAAATTTCTCAATTAAAAAGGCCGTAATTGGGATGAGAATCCCGTTTGTCAGCATAAAGGCTGTGGTCAGCCATTGGCCTTTACTGACATCAATATTGAACTCTTCCATGATATGCGGGATCGCTGGAATGAGAAGCGTTTGGTTTAAGATCGCAACGAACGCCCCAACGAGGAAAATCCCAACAATCACAGACCGGTTATACGATGTTGTTGATTGGTTCATATTATCCCTTCTTTATCTATAAAATAATGCTTTTCAGCTGTGACACGTTTTGAGATAAAACGCTGTGTTTGCCTAAATAATCAAGCAATGAGCTGATTAAAAAGGTTCTCGGTTGGTCCTTTGACAGTTCTTGACTCAGCAGCTCAAACGCAGAGAGGAGATCGTCCTTTTCTTCTCCATTTGAGAGTGTGTGAAGCTCTTGTTTCATCTTTGTTAAGTACGAGATGACAAGCTTTTCTTCATCATATTCTTCCTGTGTGGAAAGCAAATAAGAGTCCATCAGCTGATCTGTTAACACAGGCTCAATGGAGCAAGGCTTTATTGATACACGGTCCATCACACCGATGATCATTTCGGCGGCATTTTCTAATTGGATGTTCTTGTGCTCAATCGCCAACATCAAGATGAATTCTCTCATTAATCCGTTGAGGACAATCACAAGATCCCACACATAAGGCGCAACAGATTCACCATATGTGCTTAAAATGATGTCTCTGTGCCGCTGCATGATAATGGAGCGTGTCTCACGTAAATGCTTAATGACGATGGGCGAATGCTGTGAAAAAGCTTCAAAGGACAGCATATTCAAAAATTTATGATTCTCTTTAAACTCTTCAAGCTCAAGCTTAATCTTTTTTGTGAATTTTTCCTTTTTGGACAGCGTCGTTTCGGAATGAATGATCTGAGAAATCTCTCTCATTTTGCGCTGATTGTATTTAATCAGTTCCAATAGAAGAGCTTCCTTTGAATCAAACAGTTTATAAATAGACGCTTTTGATATTTTACAGGCATCAGCAATTGACTGCATGGAGACACTCATATAGCCTTTTTGAGAAAATAATTTCTTCGATACCCGCAAAATCTCTTCTTGCTTTTCGTTCATCTTCATAAGTCCTTTCCGAATCGGCAAAACCATATGGTCACAATGGAAACCGAGTGGTCACTTTTGCTATGATAACAAAACCAATGGCACATGACAAGAAAATGAACTTAAAAAAATACCTGCCCCAATGACAGGTATTTATCCTTCCGCATGTGCGGCATATATGTGGATCTGTCCGTTACGTTCGATGATCAAAAGGTCTTCCCGCTCCTTGACAGAGTAAATAGGTGTTCCTTTTTTCAACCGAGAAGCTGTTCCATGTTCAAAATGTGTGGTAGCTGTTTTCTGAATGACACCTACTTGCTGATGTTTTGTTACATTTAATGATTTTGTCCAATCTATGTTTGTTTCATAGATCGTTTCTTCCCATTGAAATAAATCTGCCTGTGGATCGAGAGCTAATAACTCTTCTGCACTAGGTGGTTTTGACTCAAATTGCTGAACAGATTGGCAGGCGCATAAGCTCGTTGCCAATAAGAGCATGAATAAGCAAGTCCATATTGTACGTGTCAAATAAGGTTCTTCCCTTCAAAATAGTGTCTATGAGTCATAGTCGTTTCCAAAGGTTGTCACGTTACAATGTCATAGACGAGTAACGAGATTGTATGTTAGAACAAAATACGATACATTTATCGTATGAATAATCCAAATCATCCAACCCAAGAAAACATGAGACTCATTTCTGTGCTGCAAGCATTGGCTGACCCTGTTCGGCTGGAGATTGTCCGCTGCTTAGCAGAAGCGGGTGAGAGAACATGCGGTACGTATCATATGAACATTGCCAAGTCCACACTGTCGCATCACTTTAAAGTACTAAGAGAAGCAGGCATCGTGAAAGTGAGAATTGACGGGAAGCACCGTTACTACTCTCTCAGAAAGGACGACATTGATACCGCTTTTCCAGGCCTCTTGTCATCCGTATTAGCTGTAGACAAGGAGCGGTGGTAAGAGAATTTTGCATCAATAAATGACAAATCCCCAAGGCATTGTAACCTTGGGGATTTGTGATGCGTCTCGTGTAAAACGGAATTAGGCCATTGAATGATCCATAGACAGATGGATAATCTCATAAGTGTGAATTTGCTTCTCTATATTCACTGGCAATGAGTCTAGAAAAGAATATTTGACGTATTTCCATTTATCGGGGTTATATACGATGACTTCCCCCTTATTGTCGTTAAAATGGGAAAAGAGATGAGCGATATCTAGGTTTTCCAGGCAATCAGTAGGATGAATCGTCACATACTCTTCAAGAACGAATGTGCTACGATGAAAATCATCTGTTAAATGAACGGAATACGTGATGCCAATATTGATTTGTTTCCAGCCAAAAGAACGTAAAATATGATCAAATGACCCCTTAAACACAAAATCCGTCATGCCCTCAGATTGTTTCCAAATATACAATGGGCAATAGCCATTGTGTAAACTCCTATGTTTGTCTTTTTCAGTGATCAAATAAGCTTTAAATAATAAATCCTGATATCCATCTGTTTTCCATCCATTGTTTCGTACTCTTTTTCTAATGATATTCATATCATAATCCGCAGGCAGATCCACATGATATTGCATGGCATGCATAGAAACACTCCCTTTCAATAGCCATCATAATCGACTTCAAACCAGTTGAATAATACATATTTGTGTTATTGTTATCACAAAAAGTGATAGGTGATCATGATGAATATAAATGATTTGATTATTTTTATAGAGGTGTATCAAAAAGAATCGATTAATCAAGCGGCTAAAGCTTTAGGGTATGCGCAATCCAATATTTCTCAAAGAATCAAAGCGCTTGAAACTTTATATGATGCAACATTTTTTATCCGGCATCATCATGGAATCAGTTCAACAGGACAGGGGGATTTATTTTATCAATACGCTCAAAAAATCGTAAAAGAAACGAAGGCCATTCAACAAAAATTGACTTCAAAGAAAAAGACCGTTTTATGCTCTGAGCTTCTATTTACCGTTTTATACGAGCAGCATGTTTTAGAGGATATTCAAGCCACTGATTTTATCATTGCTTCATCAAGTACGATCAACAAAAAATTAACAGAGGATGTGTATGATCAAATCATTTCTTTTAATCAAATGGAAAAAGCGGAATATCAATTAAAAGAGGTAAAGAGCTTGGCATTGAACGTATATGGAAAATCTAAAGAGATATACGATGATGATATTTCATTGGTCGTGAATCGTGATCAGCTTTGCCCATTAAGACATGAGGCCAGACGTATGCTGGGTGATCGAACCCTATTTGAGTTAGATTCGTTTGAAGGAATGATCAAAATCGTTGAACAGGGAGATGGTATTGCGTTACTGCCAACCAACTTAAAAAGCCTTCAAACACTCGTGAAATTGCTAGAAAAAAATATTCACATCAACTATTTCGTTTATGAAAGAATGTGATCGTAACACTCCTCTATGGGGATAGTCCCGTCAAAGGAGTGCCACGATTCATCTACATGAGCTGTTTCATTTCCCATAAATCGAGTCATACAGGCGTTTCACCGCTGGCTTAATATCCTCTGGCCGCATATGCGAGAAACCGAGGACGAGCGGGACAAAGCCTTCTTTGTGACCGGGTACATGCTCATCAAGGGTGAAACGGTCCATTCCGTACATTTTTAGCTTTCGCTCTTTGGCACGTTGTAAAATCTCATGCTGCGTGCGGTTTGAACGGAACTCTGCGATAAAATGCAGCCCTGCATTTTCCCCGATAATCCTTACGTTGTCACGAAAGACAGTGTCGAGCTCTCCAATGAGCTGTTTTCGTTTTTCCTCATATAGCCCATTCATTCTTTTAATATGCCGCTGATAGGCGCCATCTTTTATAAAATAAAGAAGGGTGTATTGTGTAAAAAGGTTAGCCGTTTGAATAAAAAAGTGCTGTTCTTCTTTATAGCGTCTTAATAAATGCTGCGGTAGCACCATGTAGCTGATCCTCAAGCCGGGCAGCAATGATTTCGAAAAGGTCCCCATATAAATGACTTTGTCATAGCGGTCAAGGCTCTGCAGCGCCGGTATGCTGTCTGTGCCATACTTAAATTCACTGTCATAATCGTCCTCAATGATATAGCGGTCTGGCTGATCAGCCGCCCAGTTTAACAGCTGTATCCGCCGGGAAATCGGCATGATCACCCCTGTTGGGAACTGATGAGAAGGCGTAATGATCAAGACATTTGGCTCTTTCTTCTGAATATCGCTCATCCGCACCCCTTTTCGATCAATGCCAATCGTTTCAATCCGGTGATGATTGTTTTTCAGCATTTGATACAGTCTGCGGTAGCCGGGGTTTTCTAATCCATATATTTGATCAGCTGGAAGGATGCTAGATAACGAATGAATGAGTGACTGTGTACCCGCACTTAAAATGAGCTGTTCAGGGTAGCATTTGACCCCTCGTGCAAGTCCAATCAGCCGGGCAATCGTTTCCCGTAGTTCATAGACGCCTTGTGGGTGCGGCAGCTCACCAAAGGCTTCTTGGTGGAGATGAATCGCTTTTTGCTCACTTTTCAGCCAGCTTTTAAAAGGAAAATTGGCTGTATCAACAGAAATATGAGAAAAGGAATACCAGTCATCTCGCTCAATCGGATTCTCTTTTAAATCAGCTGGAAGGGAAGAGGGTTTCAGCTGACCTGACTCATGAAACGTTTCCAGTGATTCCACGAAAAAGCCTTTCCGTTCAACTGAATATAAATATCCCTCGGCAAGCAGCTGCTGATAGGCGCCATTCACTGAATTGACGCTGACGTTTAAATTATCTGCTAACTCTCGTTTAGACGGTAATTGATCGTGTGGTTGCAGGTTGCGGTTTAAAATTTCCTCTTTAATTTTTGTATAAATTTGATGATAAATAAACCCGTTTTCCCCTGTTTGATCTAGTTGAATTGTCAGCATCTCGTCATTCCATCCTCTCTGGTACCATGAAAAAAATGATATTGGTACTTTCTATCATACCAAAAAATATTCAGAATAATAAAAAAGACATAAAGGGGATGGATGACAATGAGTCAAACGACAACAAACCGTTTTTCAACAGAGGAATGGCAGGGGAAAAGAGATCAATACGTCGCAAGAGGCGTAAGTAATGGCAACCGTCATCTTGCAGCGAAAGGGAAGGGAGCCGAGCTTTTCGATATTGATGGCAATCGTTTTATCGATTTTGCAGGCGCCATCGGTACATTAAATGTAGGACACTCCCATCCAAAGGTTGTGGAAGCAGTCAAAGCACAGGCAGACAGCCTGATTCACCCAGGATTTAATGTCATGATGTACGAATCCTATATCGAATTGGCAGAAAAACTATGCCACCTCACACCAGGCGACCACGACAAAAAAGCCATTTTCTTAAATTCAGGTGCAGAAGCAGTTGAAAACGCAGTGAAAATTGCCCGTAAATATACGAAAAGACAAGCGGTTGTCTCTTTTACAAGAGGGTTCCACGGAAGAACGAATATGACGATGAGCATGACAAGCAAGGTCAAGCCTTATAAATTTGGATTCGGCCCATTTGCGTCAGAGGTGTATCAAGCGCCGTATCCTTATTACTATCAAAAACCTGAAGGATTAAGCGATGCAGCCTACGACGAATACATCATTGATCAGTTCAATCAATTCTTTGTCGCAACCGTTGCACCAGAAACCGTCGCTTGTGTGGTGATGGAGCCAGTCCAAGGGGAGGGCGGATTCATTGTACCATCGAAGCGTTTTGTCCAGCACGTCGCTTCATTCTGTCAGCAGCATGGAATCGTATTCGTGGCAGATGAGATCCAAACAGGATTCGCAAGAACAGGGAAATACTTTGCGATTGAACACTTCGATGTGGTGCCAGACTTAATCACTGTGTCAAAATCACTTGCAGCTGGCCTGCCGCTGAGCGGTGTCGTTGGCAGAAAAGAATTACTTGATGCAGCGGACCCAGGGGAGCTAGGGGGGACGTATGCTGGCAGTCCATTAGGCTGTGTGGCGGCATTGGCTGTACTTGATATTATTGAAACAGAACAACTGAATGAACGATCTGAACACATTGGACAAGTCATTGAGGACAAAGCGAATGAGTGGAGAAGTCAGTATTCATTCATCGGGGAAGTCCGGCGTTTAGGGGCAATGGCGGCCATTGAAATTGTGGAAGATCAAAAAACGCGTACACCAGATAAGAAGACAGCCGCAGCGATTGCAGCCTATGCAAACAAGCACGGACTACTCTTATTAACGGCAGGGATCAATGGGAATATTATTCGCTTTTTAACACCACTTGTCATCACAGATGAGCTGCTGCAAGAAGGACTAGGGATCATCGAAGACGCCTTCACAGCACGCTAAACAACAAAGGGGGATGGTTGTATGCAAAAACAACAAATGGCTAAAACCATGTCGCAGTCAGACGTACTGTTTTTATCCATTGGTGCAATGCTTGGCTGGGGCTGGGTTGTACTTTCGGGAGATTGGATTTTAACAGCTGGATTTTTAGGAAGTGTGATTGCCTTTGTCATAGGGGGCATTCTCGTCATCTTTATTGGACTAACGTATGCAGAGCTTTCCTCTGCAATTCCAGAAACAGGCGGAGGACTCGTCTTTGTCCAGCGGGCATTTGGGATCAAATCAGCGTTTGTCTCCGCATGGGGCGTATTGTTCGGTTATGTGTCCGTGATTACGTTTGAAGCGGTCGCACTTCCGACAGTCATTGACTATGTCATTCCAACACAGCATGTTGGTTTCCTATGGAATATAGGAGGATGGGATGTTTACTTTACATGGGTATTGATTGGATCTGGCGGTGCGCTGTTTTTAACAGCTCTCAACTACATTGGCGCAAAGCCTGCTGCTATTTTTCAATCGGTGTTCACAGTGGCCATTATCCTGACAGGTTTTCTTCTATTAGGCGGAGCTACATTTAATGGAGATTTTGCAAACCTTGAGCCGATGTTTCAAGGCGGGGTTGGCGGTCTGATGGCTGTGTTAGTGATGATTCCCTTTTTATTCGTTGGGTTTGATGTCATCCCGCAGGTAGCGGCGGAGATTAACGCACCGAAGAAAATCATCGGGAGAATTTTGATTATCTCCATTGTGAGTGCGGTTGTATTTTATCTGCTCATTGTCTTTGGAGTAGCGGCAGGATTGTCAAAAGGTCAGCTTGAGGCTTCATCACTAGCAACAGCAGATGCTATGGTACAGCTTCTTGGTCATCAGGCGTTTGGGACTGTGCTTGTCATTGGTGGTGTAGCAGGTATCGTAACGAGCTGGAATGCTTTTATCATTGGTGCAAGCCGTATCCTCTACGCAATGGCGGAAAGAGGCATGATTTCCAAATGGTTTGCGTATATTCATCCGAAGTATAAAACTCCGACAAATGCCATTTTGTTCTTAGGTGCATTGGCCTTTTTTGCACCATTACTAGGCCGACCTGCCCTCGTGTGGATTGTCAATGCAGGGGGTGTGGGCATCATCGTTGGGTATTTGATTGTGTCCATTGCCTTTATGAGACTTCGCAAGACAGAACCTGAGCTTGAGCGTCCATACCGCATTAAATATTGGCGGACGACCGGCGTTTTTGCCATTGGACTCAGTCTCCTTTTTCTTTCATTTTATTTTCCAGGGATGCCGGCTTCCTTGTCATGGCCAGCTGAATGGATTTTGCTTTTAGGTTGGGCACTCATTGGGTATATACTATATGTAATGAATCCAAGAACGAAGGAGAAGATAGAGCATGACAAACGAACTCAAAGTGTATAATCCTGCAACCGGAGAAGAAATTGCCTCAGTTGCTCAGCATACAAAAGAACAGATTGAAGATGCGATCACTCGCTCACACAAAGCATTCAAAACATGGGCAAAAACGTCAGCCCATGAACGTGCAAATATCATTCGCAAATGGTTTGATCTCATGATCGAGCATAAAGAAAGGCTTGCAAAAATCATCACAGAAGAAAACGGGAAGCCGTATCAAGAAGCATTAGGAGAAATTGTCTATGCCGCTGGATATATCGAATGGTACGCAGAGGAAGCAAAGCGGATTTACGGCAGAACGATCCCATCACATACGACAAACAAACGCCTATTTGTCACAAAACAGCCAGTCGGTCCTGTTGCCGCCATTACACCATGGAATTTCCCTGCGGCGATGATTACAAGGAAGGCTGCACCAGCGCTTGCGGCGGGCTGTACGTTTATCGTGAAACCTGCTGAAGACACGCCGCTTACGGCCATTGAGCTTGTGAAATTAGGCCATGAAGCCGGAATTCCAGAGGAAGCCTTGCAATGGGTGATTGGAGATGGAAAAGAAGTGGGGGAAATTTTCACAGATAGTCCATTGATCCGCAAGATCACGTTTACTGGCTCAACACCAGTTGGAAAACATCTCATCAAAAACAGTGCGAGCACGGTGAAACACGTTTCTATGGAACTTGGCGGTCATGCCCCGCTGATCGTAGATAAGGACGCCAACCTTGAATTGGCTGTGAAACAAGCAGTGGCATCTAAATTCCGTAATGCAGGCCAGACGTGTGTTTGTGCCAATCGCTTAATCGTCCATGAAGAAATTCATGAAGCATTTGCGCAAAGCTTCAGCAAAGAAGTGGAAAAGCTGAAAGTAGGAAATGGGTTTGAAGAAGGCACGTCCATCGGACCGATTATCAATAAGCGAGGCTTCGATAAAATTGTCGACCAAATTCAAGATGCCGTGGATAAAGGGGCGAAAGTTCTTGTCGGCGGCGATACACATTTTGACGAGGAGAAGTCGTATTATTTTGTTCAGCCGACGGTGCTAACTCATGTCGACCCTTCAATGAACATTATGCATGAAGAGACGTTTGGTCCAGTTGCACCAATTACGACATTTAGCACTTTAGATGAAGCCATTGAATTAGCGAACGATACACCTTTTGGACTTGCGGCTTATTTCTTTACAGAGAATTACCGCAATGGCCTCTATATATCTGAGAATCTAGATTACGGGATTATTGGCTGGAATGACGGGGGACCATCCGCTGTGCAGGCACCTTTCGGCGGTATGAAAGAGAGCGGTATTGGCCGTGAAGGCGGCATCGAAGGCATCGAACCTTATTTAGAAACGAAGTATGTGTCAATTGGTTTAGACGAATAACATGTGAAAAAGACTGTCCGAGAAGCCTCGGCAGTCTCAGCATGTAGACAAACCCTCGCATTCTTTGTCAGTCCTACGCGCTGGTGCTCACGAATGTGAAATTCGCTCCGCGCCAGTACTCGTCCTTCCTAGACTGCAAAGGTTTTCTATCACGCTGAAAAGAAGACAAAGGGCTAAAATCAAGTTCATTTTAGCCCTTTGTCAACAATCTGTGACTGTCCGAGAAGTCTCGGCAGTCTTTTTTATGTTAAACAGCCGGTGGGAAAAGTTGATCCACCGTTTCTTTTGTTTCTTTGAGAATCTCGTGGATGTCGTCTGCAGATGCTTGTTCCATGCTGCTGAACAAGAGCCGTTCGACTGGCTCAACGCCGATCAGATCGAAGGCGGCTGTATCTGTCGTCATCTGATGGCTGGGGGTGATGATCATATTTGAATCAAGAAAGGTCCTCGGTGCATCATGCGTATTAATAATGACCCCTTTTTTGTCTCGAAGCAGATTTTTCACCACTCCGTTTTCATTGATCTCATACGCAAACCCCTCTGAAAAAACGCGCTCTACATAACCCTTTAGCATCGCCGGCAAGCCTGTCCACCATATTGGAAAGATAAATGTGAGGACATCGGCTTGCTGAATCAGCTTCTGCTCTCTTTGAACCGGTACCGGCACATGCCCATTTTTCATGGCAGCCTTTTCTGCTGTTGTCCGCTCTGGCGGAAAGCCAATGGCATACACATCACGAACTGTCACATCATGACCATTGTTCAAAAGAGTGCTTACAACAAGATCTAATAGGGTTTGATTTAAGCTTTGCTGGGGATGAGCAAATATGATTAGATGGTTCATCTCATAGCCTCCTAGGTGGTCATGTGTCTCATTATGGCATGCACGAGTATCCTATTCAATCCTATATTGGAAATGATAGGTTGGGAAAATAAAAAGCGACCGCTTGAAAAAACGATCGCTCATGTAAGGTTTATTTCTTTCTAAAAGCAAGACCAAGTGCAATCAATGCCACAACTAAGGCTGCAATGGACAGACCAAGAACAAGTGGTGAAGAAGAAGCAGAGGCTGTTTCAGATGCCTTTTCTTCTTTTGGTTTTTCTTGCCCATGTGAATCCGTTACGGTATTAGACGCAACAATATTTGTGATTGAATGAGGCTTATCAGCGTCCTTGTCGCCAGTCCATTCAACTACTGTTCCATCCTTATAATATTGATACGCATCCCATGCCGCTTCGCCGGCTTTTTCAGGGTTTTTTGCAACAAACACGAATTGCTGGAACTGCCCAGCAAGGACACCATCGCCAGTTGCTTCCCAAGTGACTCTTGTGACTTTTCCGTTTTTCTCTTCAGTTGTTGTTTTCCAGCCAGGCACTGGCTCGTATTGCTGGAATTCTACGCCTTTAGGCATCGTGATGACAACCTTTGTTGTCGGACTGTCGCTTTCAGAAGGTACTTTTAACGTATAGGTTTCCCAAGCATTAGTTGCAGATGTATCAGGTTTGACTGTCACGTGTGCACTTACAGGAATCGCCAGTAAAAATGAAGCGAGAAGCATTGGTAATAAAGCTTTAACGTATTTTTTCATATCATATAAACTCCTTTTAGTTTCTTCTAATGAATGTCGTATCGATGTTGTCAAAAGAACCAGTTAACGCATGAATGTTAATTTTCCAAGTGCCTTTTTCATTTAGTAAGAGGTTTTCAGCCGAGAAGTGTCCATTCTTTAATCGTTTCAGCTGAAACTCGTTAGGCGTTTCATCACCGAACAAGGAGACTTTGTGGATCTTAGCTGTCACAGATTGAATGTCTGTGATCGTTTGTCCATCCTTCTTCGTAAATGCCACCTCGAACGTGTTTTTACCAGGAGCATTCGGGGTAATGCTCAAAGACACAAGGTCACGATGCTCCACCTGATTGGCTGCAAAGAATGGCTCTGGTGCAGGCGGCGGAGGACTTGGGATATTGGTGAATACGGCTGTTAATAGTAAAATAGCGATCCCAATGATCCACTCTGCTCGTAAAGATACGTTTCGTTTCTGCTTCTTTTCCCATCTCAGCATCAAATAATGGACGAGCCCAAGGAGACCCATGATGATAAATAAACCAAGTTTGATTAAGAAGGTGCGTCCATAAGCTGATTGGAAAAGGGCATCAAATGATTGCAGAATAAAAATCGCATTCACAAACCCAGAAAACACAATCAGTCCAACCGAGAGCAGTGCCCACGGATGAAAAGCTGTCAGGGTGCTGCGTATGAGCGGTTGATCTTCATTCGGCAGTTTCTTCATCAAAAGAAGGACAATAGCTGTTAAGCCGCCGACCCAAATGGATGCAGAAACGAGATGAATGAAGTCAAGTGACGTTGTCAGTATTTTATTATCTGTTGCGGCTGGATGACCGATTTGTGCTTTCAGCCAAAGGAGTACGATGAAAATGAGCAGTGGAAACAGCCATACCCGGAAGGAAGTGAAGTTTCCTTTTTTCATCGCCACAATCGTCCAGATCGTCAGTAGAACAAATGACGCCATTAGCATCATCCACAGACTCCCGCCCGAAGTCGACGCAATGGTTTCTTGTAAAAGAGATGGTTGAAATGCCCCTAAAAAGGACACGTCTGCCGCTGATTTAGTTTGAATCGGCAGCTGGAACAAGAGTGCTCCGCCCATCATGATCAATGAAACAGTTAAGAGTCGCTTCATTCGCCGGGCTAAAACGTCGGTTATGGCCGCTTTAAACCATAGAAGTCCAAATAAAATGGTTCCAAGAAATAAGCTAAATGACGTATACAGAAAGGCTTTGTCAATGGTTGAAGCCATATCGATGGATTCACTCGACTGTCCTTGATCTAATTGATCAAATCCTCCATCCGCTTTTCCGATACTAAAAGGAATCATGCCAGACACAGAGTGTCCATCGGCTGATACCGCATTCCATTGAATGGTGTAAATTCCTTTAGGTAAATTCTTTTTTAAAGCTGCTTCCATGATCTTTTGCTCTTTGATGACCGTATCTCCTTGATCGACACGATCCCCTTTTGCATTGAACACCTTAATGGCATGAAATCCACTTTCGATTCCTTCACTAAAGGTGATCGAGACTGCAGGAGGCTGCTGATCCAGCTCTTCATTTGCCACTGGATTTGAGCTCACTACATATGCATGAGCAAATGCCTCTTTTGGCATGAAGAAGGAGAACATGAAGATGAGCAGCAAAAGCCAATTACTATATTTCAACAATGTGAATAACCGCCTTTCTACCTATGAAAATGTCTCATGTATCAGAAAGAAAGCGGCAGTAAACTGTGAGTCACAGAAAAACCGCTCTTTCTATTGTACCGCCCACTCTAAAAGGTAAACGAAACAAATAGCAAGATGGTTCACTTTTTCTGTGTCATGTCTTGTCTGCGCAGACGTTTCTTGAATGTTTGATCAATATAAGCCTATTCGATTTAAGTAGAGGAAACAAGAAGTGACCATTTGAAAGTTGTGAAATTCCAATGAATTTTGCGCCAAAACAACAGTAGATTCAACTTTTACCCCGCTATCATCTATGGTATGCCGAGAGGTGTCACATTATTTTTCAATTTTGTCACACACTAAGTGACAAAGTGACATTTAGTTTCAATTGAAGGGAAAGTGAAAGCGTTTTACGATAGGTATAAGGGCTTCACTGACTCTTGTTATTATATCTTTTGACCTATAAAGCCCGAAATAAAGGGAGAGAAGAAAGGGGTTTTCACAGATGCAGGAAAAAAGCGGATTCCGCGTGAAAGTACAGCGCTTTGGAAGCTATTTAAGCGGCATGATTATGCCGAATATTGGTGCATTTATTGCATGGGGACTGATTACAGCTTTGTTCATTCCAAGTGGTTATCTTCCGAATGAGCAATTAGCTACACTCGTTGGACCGATGATTAACTACTTACTGCCGCTCTTAATTGGTTACACAGGCGGTAAACTCGTCTATGACCATCGAGGCGGAGTGCTCGGTGCTACGGCTACGATTGGGGTCATTGTTGGCTCAGACATTCCAATGTTTTTAGGTGCCATGATCATGGGGCCGCTGGGCGGTTATCTTATTAAGAAAATCGACCAGCTGTTCAAAGACCGAATCAAATCTGGCTTTGAAATGCTTGTGAATAACTTTACGGCAGGTATCCTCGGTGCCATTCTTGTTGCCATTGCATTCTATGCTATCGGCCCAGTGGTACTAGGTCTGAATAAAGCCCTTGCGGCAGGTGTAGATATCATTGTCAATGCTCATTTACTGCCACTAGCAAGTATCTTCATTGAACCTGCAAAAGTATTATTCTTAAACAACGCGATTAACCAAGGTATTTTAGGTCCGTTAGGGGTCGAGCAAGCAGCGAAGACAGGGCAATCTGTTTTGTTCTTGCTTGAAACAAACCCAGGGCCAGGCTTAGGGGTTCTTCTTGCGTATATGTTCTTTGGAAAAGGAAATGCGAAACAGTCTGCACCAGGTGCTATTGTCATTCAGTTCTTAGGAGGAATCCATGAAATTTACTTCCCGTACATCTTAATGAAACCAAAACTTATTTTGGCTGTCATTGCAGGGGGAGCAAGTGGTGTCCTGACGTTCACATTATTAAATGCAGGATTAAAAGCTGTGCCGTCACCAGGAAGTATTATTGCGCTTATGCTGATGTCTCCAAAAGGCGGTCACCTTGCCGTTTTAGCAGGTGTTGTCGTAGCAGCTATCGTATCGTTCCTTGTCGCATCGGTCATTTTGAAAGCATCTAAAGAAGTTGACGAAGATTTAACAGCAGCAACTGAAAAGATGCAGGACATGAAAGGCAAGAAAAGTGCAGCAGCCGCTGCTCTTACGGCACAAAAAGAAGACGCTCAAGCAAACGAGCAAGCAGCATCTCCAAGTGACGTCAATCCAGATGACGTGAACAAAATCATCTTTGCCTGCGATGCAGGGATGGGTTCAAGTGCAATGGGTGCGTCCATTCTGAAAAACAAAGTGAAAAAGGCAGAGCTTGATATCGATGTGACAAACACTTCTATCAGCAACATCCCAGACGATGCGGATGTGGTCTTTACTCATAAAGATTTAACAGACAGAGCCAAGGCAAAGCTGCCAGGCGCTGTGCATATCTCAGTGGATAATTTCTTAAACAGCCCGAAATATGATGAGCTGATTGAGAAATTGAAAAAATAACATGACGAAACGGGTTGAGTCCAATTTTTCCTAATTGAACTCCCCGTTTTGGTTGTTTTCCTGATTTTTATTCTAAAAAAGGTGTGTGATCATGTATGAAACAAGTACTTTCTAAAGACAATATTTTTCTAAACGAACAAGCAGGTTCTAAAGAAGAAGCCATCAAAAAAGCAGGCGAAGTCCTCGTAGCAAACGGCTATGTCACAAGTGATTATGTCAACAAAATGTTTGAAAGAGAAGAGATCTCTTCTACATTTATGGGGAACGGCATTGCAATCCCTCATGGAACAGAGGATGCGAAAGCGGCAGTCCTTCATTCAGGGATTTCGATTATCCAAATTCCAGATGGTGTTGAATATGGTGAAGGAAATGTGGCGAAAGTCGTCTTTGGGATCGCTGGGAAAAACAACGAGCATCTTGATATTCTGTCTCAAATTGCGATTGTCTGTTCAGAAGAAGAAAATGTAGAACGGATCATTCATGCAAAGGATCAGGTTGAACTGATCGCCATCTTTAACGAGGTGAACTAATATGAAGGCACTTCATTTTGGAGCAGGGAATATTGGCAGAGGGTTTATCGGATCTTTGTTAAAGACATCAGGCTTTGAACTTGTCTTTACCGATGTGAATGAAGCGGTCATCAATGAGCTGAATGAAAGAGGAGAATACACGGTTGAACTGGCAGCACCAGGGCAGAAGCAAGAAGTAGTCGGGCCCGTATCAGCGATCAATTCTTCGCAAAATCCAGCAGCATTAACAGAGGCGGTTGCCACAGCCAATTTGATTACAACAGCGGTTGGACCAGCCGTATTGAAGATCATTGCCTCATCAATTGCTGAAGGATTAAAACAAAAAAAGCCAGACCATATCATCAACATCGTGGCATGTGAAAATATGATTGGGGGAAGTGCTCATTTAAAAGAAGCGGTGTTCTCTCATTTAACAGCAGATGAGCAAGCAGCGATATCACAAACCGTTGGCTTTCCAAACGCTGCGGTTGATCGCATTGTTCCGATTCAGCACCATGAGGACATTCTCAAAGTGTCAGTTGAACCATTTTTCGAGTGGGTCATTGATGAGACGGGCTTTATTGGAGATGTTCCGCAAATTGACGGAGCGACCTTTGTCCAAGATTTGACGCCGTATATTGAACGGAAGCTTTTCACTGTCAATACAGGACATGCACTAGCGGCTTATGTCGGGTATCAGCAAGGTGTAAAAACCATTAAAGAAGCTGTTGATACACCAGACATTCGTCAAGTTGTCGAAGGTGCCCTTCATGAAACGGGCAGTTATTTAATTGACGCGTATGGCTTCCGAAAAGAAGAACATGATGCGTATATTCAAAAAATCATCAAGCGATTTGAAAATGCGTTTATTTCCGATGAAGTGACTCGTGTCGCACGCTCTCCTCTTAGAAAGCTGGGAGCAGATGACCGTTTAATCGGTCCAGCGAAAAAGATCAAGCAGCCAGTGTACTTAATCAAAGGGATCGCTGCTGCTTTGGCTTACGACTTTGCAGAAGACGAAGAAGCGGTTCGCTTGCAGGCATTAAGGAAAGAAAAAGGAATTGAAGGTGTGCTTCAAGAGGTATGTGGACTCCAACCTGAAGACGATCTCTATCAAGCCATCCTCAAAGAAACCGAGCGATAATCAAAAAATCCCTTTCTAACGTGAAAAGAAGACAAAGGGCTAAAATCAAGTTCATTTTAGCCCTTTGTCAACAATCTGAGATCCCTTTCTAACGTGAAAGGGATTTTTTTCTATGACTTTTTTAATACTTTCCCCTGCATGACGATATATGTAGTAAGGGGGAATTAGAACATGAAAAAGAAAGCGTTTGCTTCAAGGAGTGTCTTTTTTCAATTGATGTCAGCCATTATCGTTATTACAATTTTAACAGGCGGACTTGTAGGAACAACGGGGTATTTTTTAGCGAAAAATGTCTTAATTGATGCAGGGAAAGCAGATTTAAAACACATCGTAAATGGAGCGATGGCCACTCTTGAACAATTGAACGACCGTGTGGAGAAAAAAGAACTGACGCTTGAACAGGCGCAGGAACAAGCCCGTATTTATTTGAACGGGCCTAAAAATGACGACGGCAAAGGGTACCAATTTCAAAAATCAGATTTCATCTATAAAAATAAAGGCTACCTTGTCGCATATGGAGCCGATTATTCATCACAGGTTCATCCGGTTAACGACATCGGCGTCATCCCAGATAACACGACAAACCGTCAAAAAATGGTCGCTGGCGCTACAGCAAAAGGCGAGGATGCACACTATATCACCTATATGGATAAAGATGATGCCACGGGGGAAGAAAAGCAAAAACTCGCTTATATGAACCAGTTTACACCGTGGAATTGGAGTATAGGAATCGCCGTATTTCAGGATGAATTTTATAAAGAACTAGAGCAGATGAAGCTCTATATTATTCTCATTACAGCAGGTGTCGCTCTTTTAAGTATGGGTGTCTTTTATTTGGCAGCCCGAGGAAAAGTGAGACTGCTCAAGCAAGTTACGGCTGCTTCAAAAGAAATTGCGGCGGGCAATATTGAACGCACCAGCTTAAAAGAAACCTCGGATGAAATTGGGCAGTTGGCAAAAGGCTTTAATCATATGTCAGGAGAGCTTAGAGCACTTGTGAGCGGTTTGCAGGAAACGAGCAGCCAGCTCGTCGAATCTGCGACAGATCTATCCGCCATCTCTGAAGAAACATCTGCCAGCAGTGAAGAAATTGGCCGAGCGATTGGAGATATCTCAACTGGGACACTTCATCAGGCATCAGACCTTGAGGTAGCCAATCAACAAATGACTCAGTTCAATCAATCCATTGAAAACGTCAAAGAACAAAGCGACCAGATCAAACGAATTTCAGACCAGTCGAACCAATCTTCCGAGCAGGGTCAGCAAATTGTCCAGCAATTAAAACAATCAAATGAGCAATCCATTCAGGCATCTCAAGGCATTCGATCAGGGATTGAGCAGTTAAGTACAAAAGTACAAGATATTTCTCAAATCACAGATACCATTGAAAGCATTTCAAATGAAACGAACTTACTGGCCCTGAATGCGAGCATTGAAGCAGCTCGTGCAGGAGAGCATGGCAAAGGATTCTCGGTTGTGGCGAGTGAAGTGCGGAATTTAGCTGAACAGACAAAGCAATCAGCCGTTCAAATCCAGCAGATGATTCAAGGCATTAAAGAAGAAACGACGGCTACAGCTGGCATGATGTCCAAAACAATGGATCGTTTTGCCGAGCTTGATGAAGCGGTTCACGCAACAGAACAAGAATTCAATTCCATCTCTACATCGATTTCACAAACCATCGTTGAAACAAATGCGATGGCAAAAGAGCTGAATACATTACTGGAACAAAACGACCTCATCACAAAAGCGATGCATGGTGCAGCCCATATTTCTCAAGAAAATGCCGCAGCGATTGAAGAAATCACTGCATCTACAGACGAACAAGTCACCGCCATCTCCAATGTGGCGAAGGCAGCAGAAAGGCTCAATGAGCTAAGCATGCGATTGAATCAAGATATTGCACGTTATCGTTTATAAGGTATGGTCAAACGGACGTCGAAAAGTCGATGTCCGTTTTTTTTATTTAGACGACTTTCGTCCGTGTTGCCCGTCGCTTTTGATTTGTTTGGTACGTTCGATAGGCTTTCCAAGCATTGGCACATAAAAGCCCTGTGAGTAAGTAAGATAAGCTATTAAATAAATAGAAGTCCACACACGAAACGACAGCACAGAGGATACCAAAGATGATTTGATCACGATTCTTTGCTGGTGAAGTAGGTGGATCAGTCAACATAAAGAACGCAAGAAACAAGACAGCATTCAAGTAGGGCGTCATAAAAGCAGATGAAGCATCCGTTAAGCCAATGAATCCCAATATGAGGTGGATCAGGCCGTATGCTGCTAGAAAGGCGAAAACTTGCGGGAATTTTTGTACGCGGCTGGTCACCAAATAACCGCCGACCACCACAAGGAATAGGGTCCACCAAGGTAGAAGAGACATACCGCCCCACCAGCTTTGATTGGAAGAAAATAAAATGACTGAGAGCCATAAACCAAACGCAGCTGGATTCAAAATCGGTTTCTTTTGATAAGTGATGACATGCTTAGATAAAATGGCTGCTGCGGCTGTGAAAACAGAAACAGCAAAAGAAGTAGCTGGACTTAGAACAATGCCAATAATCAGCCCTGTGAGAAGAGCTCCATCAGGGAATGTGTGTTTATTGTTTTTCCAAATCACTCTTGAGATGAAAGAGTCAAGAATTAGTGCTGTCCCGATGCTGGTAGCAACTGTAGCGAGACCACTAAGAAAACCAGCGTGCAGACTCCCGGCGGCTAAAAGGACCAAAAGAATGGCGATGACATACCGTTTTGGTGTCCGAATGTAGGTTTTTAGTGAGGGTGATGGTTTCAAAAATGTTTGGTTTGTGATAGGTGCTGGTTGTGATTCCATGAGTGAACCTCCTTCATCTCCGGTGTTACGATCATATCAGCGGTTTGATCTACCATCACGGCAGGTATTTCATGTTCGGCTAAAAATGAATAACCCTCTTCTCGACCTAATAAAAAAGCAGCTGTGGATAGACTATCGGCGAGCATACCAAGTGGTGCAATGACGGTACAGCTTAACAAACTTTGTTCAGACTGTTTCGTTTGAGGGTGTATCAAATGGTGCGTATGAGGATCATAACGACTGATCCGTTCATAGCTTCCAGATGTACAAATCGCACAATTGGTGGTTTGAATGACCGAGATGTTGGTCTGTTTGTGAATGGGATGCCGAATCCCAATTGTCCACTCTTCTTGTTGTTCGTTAAATCCAGATACCAACACATCCCCACCAGCATTCATCATAAAGCCTTCCCATGCTTCAAGCTCTTTTGCGGCAAGATCGCACGCAAATCCCTTTGCAATAGAACCGAAATCCAAAATCAGCGGTTTGTTCAAATAAATCGTCCGATTCTTCTCGTTTAACTGGACGTCACGATAATGAACGGCTACATGTGGAACGTCATGTGATGAAAAAGTTTGTCCTGTCGTATATAAACGATCGAATCCTTTTTGTTCCATGATTTTTCCGATGGTTGGATCATACTTGCCATTTGTTAACTCGGCTAACTCTAGCGCATAGGCTGTTAAATCGAAAAGCATTTCACTGACTAATACCTCTTGCTTTGAACGATTGGCTAACTTCATGACTTCAGAATCAGAGCGGAAACGGCTAAAACGATGCTCGATATCGTAAAAAATGGAAAAGGCACGGTTGATGTCCTCTAAAACAGCCCGTCGATCTTCTTCATAGGCAACCACTTGAATATTGATAACAGTTCCCATAGCCAGCATGGATTTTTGAAAAGTAATGAGTTTTTGTTGTCCTAACCATTTCATCATGGTGTCTCCTCTCTATGCCTTTGCCTGCTCTAAAGCCTGAGCAACGGCTGTTTCAAAATCCTGAGTACTTAATGTTGCGCCGCTCACCGTATCTACATCAGCACTTTGTCTGATGACCACTTCATTGGGTAATGATGAAATGGAGCTTTGTCCGTATCTAGTGTTATCACTCGTAATCTCGACAGAAGTGATATTTCCTTGTTTGATGGTAACAGATACACTGATAGAGCCAATCTCATTTGATCCAGTACCAGAGAAAGTACCATCCGTGAGTTCAGTTTCTGAAGTGGTATCTTCTGTTTGAGTGGCGGTAGTATCTGATGTGAGAGATGTATGATTAGAAGCGTCTGTTTGTGTATTTGATTGTGCTGTCTGAACGGCTTGCGCGTGATGGGTAGTTGCATAACCAGTGATGTATAAGCTGCTGATAGCTGCGGTGCAAAGACTAATCATTTTCTTATTTATTTTTGCCATGATGTATCCTACCTCCTATTACGATCTACTATATAGAAGAAATTTGAACAAACCATGAACAAGAAAAGAACGATTTTAGATAATAGGCAATAAGAATCAAGATATTGCACGTTATCGTTTATCTTTGACTGTGGTTCATTTATCAGGTAGGATGAAATGAATCTAAACCTTGCTCACGCAATCAAAAAGGAGTGTTTCGTCCATGAAAAAGAAAATATTGATGTTCTTACCTTGTGGCTACGGATACTCCACTGCTGTTTTCTTTTAGGATAGACAAAAATTGGTGAAGTCTGTCTACAGGAAGAAAAACACGCAGAAAAATCATAGTGAGTGAGGGATTTACATGGAGAAAATTACGAGAAAAAATCCAGAAAGTATGCCGAAACCCGTTGGCAACTACAGTCATATCACAAGGGTGCCAAAGGGTGCAGGGTTATTTGTGACATCAGGTCAAGTAGGGACAGGAGCGGATGGACAGATCCCATCAAGCTTAAACGACCAAGTCACCAATACGTTTGAAAATATAAAGAGAATCCTTGCATCAGAAGGGTTGAATGAAGAACACGTCATCAAAGTCAATATTTGGGCAACAGAAGAAATTGATTGGGATCATCTATACCCACAGTGGGATGCAATCTTCAAAACGGCATATCCATCAATGACCGTTGCCTATGTGACTGCATTAGGGTGGCCAGAGCTGAAAATCGAAATAGAGCTATGGTGTGCCGATATTTAATCAAAAAAAGAACAGTGCAAACTGTTCTTTTTTTGATGAGTATTTATGAAACAGCTTTGAATCGCTTTGTAATGAATGCACCGAGAAATGCACAGACTGTGTAAATGATGACCCAAATGAGAAAAGATTCATTTCCACCAATAGAGGTGAACATCAGAATCAGACTCGCAACCAGCACAATCAATGTAGGAAACCAAATGTTCTTTAAAAACAATGTGCCGAAAATACCAATCAGCACAGAGATCATAGGTAAACCAAATACAACGAATAAGACAAAAACAGCCATGTTAATTACTCCTTTGAACCAAATCAACTATTTACATAAAAACATACAACAGTGCTGCACCCATATGCGGAAGGGCAAAGATGATGAAAAGAAAAGCCGTATCAAGACGAAACATCCGGTGTTCTTTTGTTTCAGAGTGATAGGCCGCTCGTGCCTCTTCCCCGTTGGTCCATGCACCCATAAGAAATCCAGATGCAACGAACGCAATAATAGAGATTCCACCACTGACGAATCCAATCCATTCATGGTGCTGTAATATGAGCGCCGCACTGCAAATCAACAGCATGGAGCAACCACCAGCAAAAAAAGCATGTTTCTTTCTCATTATGCTTCACTCCTTCAGACAGCTATTAGGAGACCGCATCACATATTTCAATGAAATGTCCATCAGGATCAGACACATAACTGACCGTTTGTCCCCACGGCTTCTTGGCAGGTTCCTTGATGACAGGTACTCCTTTTTCCTTCAAGGATGCAATTGTTTCATTCACATCATCCACAACAAAGCCAATCTCAAACGTTTGTGACGAGCTAACTGCCTCTGGAACAGGCAGACCAAGTGACTCTTTCACATCTTGGCGTGAATTAATCGATAAGGTCACTTCTCCTGTATCAAACTCAACATAGGATTCAACTCTCAATTTAATCGGGAAACCGAGGATATGATGGTAGAACTGAATACTTGCTTCAACATCGTTTACATATAGAATGGTATATTTCATTTTCATGTGGAAAGCTCCTCTCTTCATATACGTGTCAAAACCGGAAAGGTTTCCCACTCATTTTACCACATAGGCAATAAGATTCATTTAATTCCAAAAAAAACAATATTCCTACCTCAATCGTCTTGAAAAACAAAATGTGGTGACATATGATAAAAATGTAAAATGAGAAAAAATAGGGGGGAACTTACATGTTGAAAAAAATCATGGTGGCTGTCATATCTTTCGGTCTTTTACTTAGCTTTACACAAGTTGACACTCACACAGCGGATGCAAAGACAGTCAAGTACAAAAACTGCAAAGCACTCAACAAAGTGTATAAAGGCGGCGTGGCAAAAAGCAAAAATACGAAAAACAAAGGTGGAAAAACGAAGTACAAGCCTTATGTATCAAAAGCACTTTACTTAAAAAATAAACACCTTGACCGTGATAAAGACGGCATCGCATGTGAACGTTAAGAAGAAGAAAAAAGACCTGTCACAAGGTCTTTTTTCTTTGGGATCAAACTCGTCCCTTTGTGCCATCTTCATCTTTATATTAAAATAAAGATAGATTCAAAAAATGATACAAAGTGGGGTACTCAATTTGTCAACACAAGCTGATAAGAAAGACATCCGATTGATTGCCATTGATATGGATGGCACGCTGTTAAACAGTGAGCACGTCATTCCTGAGGAAAATAAACAAGCCATTAAAGAAGCAGAAGCCAAAGGGGTCCATGTGGTGATTAGCACAGGACGTACGCTGATGACATGCCGAGAGCTGGTCGAGCCGCTGAAACTCTCTTCTTATCTTGTCACAGCGAACGGAAGTGAAATTTGGGATTCAAACTTCCAGTTGATTGAACGGGAACTGCTGCATCCCGATCACGTTCAGATGATGTGGGATCTAAAAAACAGATACGAAACCGATTACTGGGCATCTACTGTGGATAAAGTGTGGAGAGGAGAATTCCCAGAACGCATTCATGACCACGAATGGTTGAAATTTGGTTTTGATATTCATGACGATGCTGTTCGTGAGGAAGTCCTCCATACATTGAAAACAAATGGACAGCTAGAAATCACGAATTCCAGTCCAACCAATATCGAAGTCAATGCAGCAGGCATTAACAAAGCGGCAGCTCTTGCAAAAGTAGCAGAACGCATTGGCTGCACAATGGACAACGTCATGTCACTTGGCGACAGTCTGAATGATATGGCGATGATTCAAGAAGCCGGATTAGGCATTGCAATGGGCAATGCACAAGAAGTTGTGAAAGAAGCGGCTGATTGGATTACGGCTCCTAATACAGACCACGGGGTAGCAAAAGCCATCCAACATTGGGTGCTGTCTAAATAAACGAGTAGAAAAAGTGAGAGGACATGACCTCTCGCTTTTTTTGTTTTCTACTAGTTCTATTGTTATATTTTCTGACAATTTCATGTGCAGTCTATTCAAAGTTGGTATAATCAATATAAATTCGAATATTCGGACTTTCTATTCCGCAATTCGGAACGACAAGGAGGGGTCCTATGTATCAAGTGGATATTAACTGTGATTTGGGAGAAAGTTTTGGTCAATACACCATCGGTTCAGATGAACAAATTCTTGAATATGTTACCTCAGCCAATATTGCATGCGGTTTTCATGCGGGAGATCCAACTGTGATGAGAAAGACGGTTAAAATGGCACTGGATAAAGGGGTTCAAATTGGTGCACATCCAGGTCTGCAAGATTTAGTCGGTTTTGGCAGACGTCCAATCGCGATCTCAGCAGAGGAAGCCTATGATCTTGTGATCTATCAAATTGGTGCACTATCAGCTTTTCTGAAAGCAGAAGGCGGCATGATGCAGCACGTCAAACCACATGGCGCCCTTTACAACATGGCGGCTAAAAATACTGAATTATCTGAATCGATTGCGAAGGCTGTGTATGATATTGATCCTAACCTTGTGTTATTTGCGCTGTCAGGCAGTGAACTTGCGTCAGCAGGGGAAAGAATCGGTCTTCAAGTGGCACATGAAGTTTTTTCTGATCGGACGTATCAACCAGACGGGACACTGACATCCCGCCGTGAACCTCATGCACTCATTGAAGAGGATGAAAGGGCGGTTCAGCAGGTCATCCGTATGGTAAGAGAGGGAAAAGTGCGTACAGTGCAAGGGGAAGATGTTCAGCTCAAAGCAGATACGGTATGCATCCACGGGGATGGCAGTCACGCGCTTCAATTTGCAAAAACCATTACAGCGAAGCTAAAAGAAGCCACTATTCAACTCAAGGCCTTTCGATAAATCGTCATCAAAGGGGGAAACAGCATGAAAAGAGAGAAAGCCAAACAGATGAAAGCTCCAAAAGGGAACCGTTCTATGCTGATGGGCGCAGCCTTTTTAATGGCAACGTCAGCCATTGGACCGGGATTTTTAACACAAACAACGGTGTTCACACAGCAGCTCGCAGCTAGCTTTGGGTTTGTCATTTTGATTTCCATTTTGCTAGACATTTTTGCGCAAACAAATGTATGGCGTATCATTGCCGTCTCGGAAAAAAGAGGACAGGACATTGCCAATATGGTTCTGCCGGGGCTCGGATATGTGTTAGCCTGTTTGATTGTCATTGGGGGTCTTGCCTTTAATATTGGAAATATCGCTGGTGCGGGTCTCGGTTTTCAGGTCATATTCGGCGTCGATCCCCGCATAGGGGCTGGGGTCAGTGCAGTCATTGCCATTCTCATTTTTGTCATCAAAGAGGCAGGAAAAGCGATGGACCGATTCACACAAATCGCTGGTTTTGTCATGATTGGTCTGATGCTGTATGTGGCTATTTCCACAGCACCGCCAGTTGGAGAAGCGGTCATGAGAACTTTCGTGCCAGAGAAAATTGACATGTTATCGATTGTCACACTTGTCGGCGGGACAGTTGGTGGCTATATCGTTTTTGCTGGTGGTCATCGTCTGCTGGATGCTGGCATTAAGGGGAAGGAAGCATTGCCGCAAGTGACGAAAAGTTCCATTTTCGGTATTTTGATCACATCCGTAATGCGTGTGGCTTTATTTTTAGCCGTTCTAGGAGTTGTCTCAAAAGGCTTACAGATTGATCCGTCGAACCCGCCTGCGTCTGTTTTTCAATTAGCATCTGGAAATGTTGGATATAAAATGTTCGGGATTATTATGTGGGCTGCTGCCATTACCTCAGTCATTGGAGCAGCATACACCTCCGTTTCCTTCTTTAAAACCTTCTCACCAAAAATCGAGAAAAATCAACGAGGCATTATCGTTGGATTCATTGCGCTCTCGACCATTTGTTTTATAACGATTGGAAGACCTGTGAACATATTGATTTTGGTTGGGGCCATCAATGCATTGATCTTGCCGCTTGCACTCGGAACATTGCTGATTGCTGCCTATAAAAAAGAAATTGTCGGTGATTATCGCCATCCATTCTTTTTGACCGCAACAGGTGCGTTTGTTGTTGTCATCATGGCAATCATGGGCGGATATACCATCATGAATGAAATTCCAAAACTATGGAGCTGATCACATGAAAGCATATCAAACCTATAAGCCGTCACAAATAAGGGAATTGATTCGTAAGCAGAAGATCACAGGACCAACGGCTGGCTTTGCTGAGGGATTTGCGCAAGCCAACTTAATGATCGTCAAAAAAGAGCTGGCCTTCGATTTTCTTTTATTTTGTCAGAGGAATCCGGCTTCGTGTCCTTTGCTTGATGTGCTCGACCCAGGTGATCCAGTGCCAAGGCGTTCAGCACCTGATGCGGATATTCGAACGGATTTCCCTAAATACCGTGTTTACAAAAAAGGGGTTCTTCAAGAAGAGATAACAGATATTTCTTCCTATTGGGAGGATGATATGGTGGGCTTTCTCATCGGATGCAGCTTTACGTTTGAGCATGCACTCATGCTGAATGACATTCCTGTCCGCCATATTGAAAATGGACATAATGTCCCAATGTATCAAACGAACATTTCATGTGAAAGGGCAGGTGTATTCCATGGTCCGATGGTTGTCAGCATGAGGCCGATCCCAGCGCATCAAGTCACAAGAAGTGTTCAGGTGACGTCTAGATTCCCATCGGTACATGGCGGTCCTATCCATATAGGTGATCCAGCTGTGATTGGCATAGAACATGTAGATCAACCAGACTTTGGAGAGCCATCTGTGATCAAAGAAGGGGAAGTTCCGGTGTTTTGGGCATGTGGTGTGACGCCGCAAGCCATCGTCATGCACACTAAGCCAGACATTGCGATCACCCATGCACCCGGTCATATGTTTATCACAGATGTAAGAGATCAAAAGCTCGGTGTCCTGTAGAAAGAGAGGTGTCATAAGAGTGACATTTTCAACGATAAAAGATACGATCACGTTCCACCCGCTAGGAGACGCAGCCATTGTCATCCAAGCCGGGACTGATATAAGTGAAGACATTCATGAGCGTGTGAAGCAGCTGTTTTCATGTATTGAACAGCATCCATTTGAAGGATATGTGGAAGCTGTTCAAGCTTTTACAAACGTGACCGTCTTTTATGAGCCCTATAAGGTGTATCAATCTGCTCAGCTTAAGCAACGTGCGATCTCTCCGTATGAATGGGTCAAAGACTATATTGAAAACCTCCTTGAAGACAACTGGCAGGAGGGGAATCAGGCAAAGCGCCGGATCGTCGACATTCCTGTATGTTATGGAGGAGAGCTCGGTCCTGACTTAGAAGAAGTCGCCCGTATCAATGATTTGACGCCTGAAGAAGTTGTACGCATTCACACCTCCGGGACGTATCTTGTCTATATGATTGGGTTTGCTCCTGGGTTCCCGTTTTTAGGCGGACTTTCTGAAAAAATTGCAGCTCCGCGCAGACAAACACCAAGAATGTCGATTCCAAAAGGATCTGTGGGTATTGCGGGGAAGCAGACAGGGGTTTATCCGATATCTACACCCGGAGGCTGGCAGCTCATTGGACAAACCCCTTTGTCCTTATTTCGGCCGAATGCTGAGAGACCTAGTCTACTAAAGGCAGGGGACGAGGTTCGATTTGTTCAACTGTCTGAAAAGGAATTTTTCAGCATGAAGGAGGAAGATCGTTGAGTATGCATGTCATCAAGCCAGGAATGTTCACCACCATTCAAGATAAAGGGAGAATAGGCTATCAGAAGTACGGTGTGTTAACGAGCGGCGGCATGGACCCGCTCTCGCTCCGAATCGCCAACATCCTCACCGGGAATCAAGAAAACGAAGCGGTGCTGGAAATCACTTTAATGGGGCCCGGCCCAGTGTTGACATGTCAGAAGGATCAGCTGATTGCCTTGACCGGTGCTGATGTGGAGATTGAGATTGACGGGGAACAAGCGCCTCTATGGAAACCACTCTTCATTCGAGCAGGAAGCACGATCACCTTTGGCCCTTGTAAGAGGGGATGCCGCTCCTACCTCGCTGTAGCCGGTGGATTTGATGTTGAGCCGGTGATGAAAAGTAAAAGTACGTATGTCAGAGCGAAGATAGGCGGGATAGAAGGGCGTCCGCTAGAAAAAGGAGACGTCCTGCCAATTGGAGAACCGTCACCACTGGCGGAGCGCCTCGTTCACATGTTAAAAAGCAAAGGGGAACGTGCGCCAGACTGGACAGTCAATCATGCGCATTTTTTGCCTCTCGGAAAATCACCAGTCATTCGGGTGCTGGCAGGCAGACATTTATCTCATTTTCAGGAAGAATCGCAGCAAGCTTTTTTCGAACGGTCTTATCAGGTCACTCCCCAATCTGATCGTATGGGATGCAGATTGAAAGGGGAACCGATTCGTTTAAAGCAAAAACTTGAATTGATTTCAGAAGCGGTTGCTTTTGGCTCTATTCAAATTCCTCCTGACGGCCAGCCGATTATTCTGCTCGCAGATCGTCAAACGACAGGTGGATATCCCCGTATTGGTGAGGTGGCAACAGTCGATTTGCCGCTCATTGCGCAGGCGATGCCTGGAGCGAATCTCACGTTTCAACAAATTGGCCGCCAAGAAGCAGAGCAAGCCTTATTCACACAAGAAGCAGAGATGAAGGACCTGACGGCAAGATTAAAACTCGAAGCATTTTCGTTTTAGAAAAGGTGAGAAACATGCAGAACACAAATAAAACCGTTGTGAAATCAATGGAGATATTACGGCTTTTTATCACTCGCGAACAATTAACGTTAAATGACATGATTGAGCTCTCGAACATGCCCAAAACATCTGTACACCGAATGGCCAACTCGTTAGCCGATATGGGGTTATTAGAAAAGCATCCTTCAGGTGTTTACCGATTAGGATTGATGTTCCTTGAATACGGTCAGCTTGTCGCAGACCGCCTTGATATCCGTAGAATTGCAAGGCCCTTTATGGAAAACTTGCGTGATGAGGTAGGTGAGGCTGTTCAGCTCATTATTCGTGAAGGGGATGAAGCCATTTATGTGGAGAAAATGGAAGGAACGCAGCCTGTCCGGCTCTATACCGCTGTCGGGAGAAGATCGCCATTATATGCGGGAGCCTGTGCGAGAAGTATTCTCTCCTTTTTGCCAGAGGAAGAGAGACTTGCCTATATTGATTCGGTAGAGCTCGGGAAAATCGGGATCGGAACCATTACCGATAAAGATGTCCTGCGAAACATGATCGAAGAATCAAACAGGCGTGGATATACGTTAAGCTATTCAGAACTTGAAAACTATACTGCGGCTATTGGAGCGCCCATTTTCAATCATCATGGAGAGGTGGCAGCAGGCATTAGTATTGCAGGGTTTGAGGCAGGCTATCAAAAGGAACGGCTTCCTTATTTAATTGAGCAGGTCAAAAAAGCGGCCAGCGGCATTTCAAAAGAATTAGGTTTTACAACTGAACAAATAAAAAGCCAATGATCGTTAAGATCATTGGCTTTTTGCGTGTTCATGATTAGAAAGTTTTACCTAAAGCTTTTGCACGTTCGATCGCATCTGCTTTAATTTGTTCTGCTTTTGCAGGCTCAGCATTGTGACCTTCAACAATAAGACCTTCGAAAGAAGGAATACCGAAGAAGTTTGCAATTGTTCCAAGGTAACGGTGACCTGCTTCTAGTTCAGCAGCAGGACCTTCAGTGTAGTATCCGCCACGTGCTTGGATGTGTAGCGCTTTTTTGTCTGTTAGTAATCCAACAGGACCTTGCTCAGTGTATTTGAATGTTTTACCAGCTACAGCAACAGAGTCGATGTATGCTTTAAGAACAGGTGGGAATGAGAAGTTCCAAAGTGGTGAAACAAATACGTATTTGTCAGCAGAAACGAATTGATCGCTTAATTCGTTTAGGCGAGCAACTTTCGCTTGCTCTTCAGCTGAAAGTGTATCGAAGCCAGCACCAGATTGAAGCTTGCCCCATCCAGCGAATACATCTGCATCAATGTGAGGAATGTTTTCTTTGTACAAATCAATATGTACAACCTCGTCACTTGGATTTGCTTCCTTATAAGATTCGATAAATGCTTTAGCAGTAGCCATACTGTAAGAAACTGTTTCATCATGCGGATGTGCAGTGATGTATAAAACTTTTGCCATGTTCATTCAATCCTTCCTGTTTCAATGATTTTTTTAGTGTATCCCAAAGATACACTGAATATGTGGCATCTTTAATCATATTGGAATGCTATGAAAAAGATGTAACAAGCACAGTTACATAAAAACTGATATTTTTATTGTAATCACTATATAGTTTGAAGTCAAGGTATAAAGTCTTGAAATCAAGATAAAAAGTTTGTAAATTTTTCTGAAACGCTTCAAGTCTGCGATTTAAGCAAAAAAACCCTACTCCCATTGAACAAAAAATGGATCGATATCGCAAGTAAAGTGTTTGTAAATGCGACTCATCCTGCGTTTTTGAAAAAAAGGTGGATGCCTTTAAGCCATCTGCTACAAGCATTTGCTCTTCTTTTTCGTATATATAAGAGAAGGCAGGAGAGAGTGAGGGATAAGAGTGGGACGATCCTATGTTGCGATTGGAGATTCCTTAACGGTTGGGGTGGGGGCACGTTTATTTGGCGGCGGTTTTACGGAGCGATATGCGGCGAAGCTTGAAAAGAAGTTGCATATACCGGTGAAACTGTCCGTATTTGCGAAATCAGGGTTAACAACGGAAGAGATCTTGCAGCTTTTTCAGCGGTCTGATGTAAGGCGGGCGATTGCTCATGCTGACATCATCACCATCACAGGCTGCGGGAATGATCTTGTTCAAGCTGTTCTGCAGTATGAAAAAGGTGAAGATGAAAAGAAACTGCTGCAAGCGTCTATGCATTGTCAGGCGAATTTTAGCAAAATGGTTCAAGAAATCGCCCTGATAAAAAGAGGGCAGCATCAACCATACTGCGTATATTTATTGAATTTATATAATCCTTTTCCTGAGATTCCGATCGCCGAGAGATGGCTGAAGCAATACAACCATCACCTTCGCCAGCTTGCTGCGAATCCACATGTAGAAGTGGTGGATATTTACGGTGTATTTGAAGGTCATCAAAGCGCATACTTATCGATTGATCAATTTCATCCGAACCACAAAGGATATGAAGCAATGGCAGAAGCGCTGTTTCAACAATCCGCTAAGCAACTGTGATCCCGCGGGATTACAGTTTTTTTCATTCTTTTAAATGAAGGGCTGTTTCGATATGATAAAAGAAACAAAGACAAAAGAGGTGGATGCATGCAGGAGATGAGTGCGTATTTTCATGAATTGAAAGGAACAGCTTATGAGGTAGGAAAGCAGCAGGCTATTTGGCTGAAGGAACGCCCTTTGCTTAAGAAACAATACATTCAATCAGAACCGTTATCAAAAGAGGCTGTGAAGGAAACAAAGCAGCTGATTCGACCGTTTCTTCCTCAGTTAGAAGAAGAGCTCTCGGGATTTTGTGATGAAATGCAAATAGATGAAAGCGATTTGACCTTTTTCTATTCTTCGCATCTTCAGCCAGGCTGTTCCCATTGTGTGATGCAGGGGAATGAGGCTGCCAATCAACAGACGGTGATGCTGCGCAACTATGATTTTTCTCCGCTGTTTGATGATATGCGTCTTGTATCTACGCATGTGAAGGGCTCAGCAGTCCATACAGGCTCATCATTAATCTTATTTGGTCGATCGGATGGGATGAATGAGCATGGTCTATCGGTAACATTTTCTGCATGCGGTCCGCCTGTTGGCAACGAACCAGGCTTAAAGCCGCCGGCTGTTGCTGGCTTGCAAGTATATCATGTCATTCGTGCTGTGCTAGAGTCCTGTAAAACGGTGGAGGATGCCGTCCGTTTGGTACAGGAAATGCCCGTCGCGTCTAATGTTCACCTCATGCTTGCTGACCGGAAGGGAGAGGCGGCTGTGATTGAAATGATTGATGGGCAAAAAAAGGTGAGAAGGCCGGAGCGTGGATTTATTGCGGCTACGAACCATCCGCTCGCTGATCACACGGCAAAAGGGTTGACGAAACATCATTCTGTTGTCAGGTACGACATGTTAATTCAAGCTTTAGAAGAACAGCCGTCAAGCGAGTCTCTGACGGAACTATTTCAGGCAGAATACCCTGCTGGTCTGACTGTGCACAATTATGAAGAGCTGTTTGGGACGATGCGAACCGTCATGTTTCGGCCGGAGGAAGGGACGATGGAGTATTGCTTTGGCTCTCCCGTCTATAATCCTACCTATTCATTAAAGGTCGGGGGCACACTGCCATTTCATGAACAAACGATTCAATTTCATCAAAAGGATTATGGACCTTCCTTTTGGAGAAACGTGTGAGTCTTTCATTTTGTCACAGCCTGTGTGCCAAATTTAGATCAACTTCAGGTTGCATCGATCAGTGAAAGCGTTTTATATTAAAGTGTGACAATAGACCTATTTAAGCAGAAGGAGGCATTTCATGTACATAACGGCACGAGAACAGAAAGTGATCAAATATATGATTCAGCAAAATCGTTATGTCACCATTCGTGAGATCGCCGATTCTGTCCAGGTAAGTACAAGAACCATTCATAGAGAACTTAAATCCATTAAACCTATTTTAAAGAATTACAACCTATCACTTGATAAACAGCCGGGGAAGGGCTTGAAGGCGGTCGGTGAACAGGAAGACAAACAGCGGCTTCTGTCTCATATTTCAAATGAAGATCAAATTGAATATAGTTCTGATGAACGGAAGCTCTTAATCCTGTGTGCCCTGCTCGAAGCAAAAGAACCGGTGAAATTATATACACTTGCAGCCGACTTGCAGGTCACAAATGCGACCATCAGCTACGACTTAGATGAACTGACGGACTGGATCGCTCCTTACGGTTTACTGCTTATCCGCAAGCGTGGGTACGGCATTGAATTAAAAGGACCGGAGGAAGCCAAACGAAAAATTGTCGGGAACCTGATTGTTGACCGTCTCGACATTCAATTATTTCTCGAAACGATTGAGATGAATATTAAACATCGAACGAAAGCGACTGAAAAGGTGTTTGGGGTAGTCAGTCGAGGACAGCTGCTCAAGGTAGAAAGGCTGCTCTTTCATTTGAAAAACAGACTCTCTCTCTCTTTGTCAGATAGTGCCTATATTGCACTTGTCGTTCACTTAACCTATGCCATTGAACGCATTCAAATCGGTGAAACCATTCGGATGGAAGAGGAAGAATTGCTTGAATTAAAGCGGACGAAGGAATTTGAATCTTCACTCAGAATCGCGCGAGCATTAGAACGCATGTTTAATGTAGAGATTCCTGAAGCTGAAGTTGGATACATGACCATCCATTTGCGCAGTGCAAATCGAAGCTTTACGGCAGAATACCGCATTGATGAGATTGAGTTAGATATCGCGCTGAGAACGAAGAAACTCATTGACTTTATTTCTCATAAAACAGGCTATCATTTAAATGAAAACGATTCATTGTATGAGGGACTCGTGTCTCATCTTGAACCAGCTATGAACCGATTAAAAGAAAAGATGCGGATTTATAATCCGCTCACACAACAAATAAAAAAAGACTACTTCTTGCTGTTCATGGCGATTGAAGAAGGTGTGGAGCGCTTCTTTCCTGAGATCGAATTTCCAGAGGATGAAATTGCCTTTATCGTGCTTCATTTTGGTTCGGTGCTTGAAATTAAAAAAGAAGAAACCAAGATTCATGCATTGGTCGTTTGCTCAAGCGGTATCGGTTCGTCAAAAATGCTCGCATCACGATTAAAAAAAGAATTGCCTGAGATCGCCAAATTCGATCTATCTTCCTTAATGGAGCTAAAGGAAATCGACGCTGCAAGCTATGACATGATCGTATCAACCGTGCCGATCCCCTACGAGCATATTGATTACATTATGGTCAGCCCGCTCTTAAACGAGGATGACGCGGTGCGGGTCAAGTCTCATATTAAACGAAAAATTCCTTATCTGATTGAGAAAAAAAGAGCGCAGGAATCTGCAAAAGAATCGGTGGAGGAAACGGTTGATATGATAGGAATGGCAGAGCAAATCACGAATTATATGTCAGTGATTCGCAGTATCTTGTCCCATTTTACAATCGAAAAAAAGAAGACGACGGAGCAGCATGAGTCAACAATGAGAGAGCTGATGCGTCAGGTTGAAAGTCAAGGCTATTTAGAACGTGCAGACGAAGTGACAGCCGGTTTGCTTGAGCGTGAGCAGCAAGGTGGTTTAGGCATTCCAGGAACCGAGTTTGCTCTTTTTCACTTAAAGCATGATCTCATTAAGAAACCGGTCTTTCATATCTATGATCTTGATGAGGCATACGAGATCAAAAGCATGGATGGCGGGCAGCAGCTCATGTCCAGAATGCTCCTCATGCTGGCGCCGCTAGAGCTTGGCAAAGAAGGGTCTGAAATGTTTAGCCTGATCAGTTCATCCATCATTGAAAGCGAAGAAAGCATGGCACTTTATGGACAAGGAACAAAGGAAGAGATTGAACAGAAATTACATCAACTTTTTTATCAATTTGTCAAAGAGGCAAAATGGTAAGAAAAAAGCCGAGAGCTTATTCGCTTCTCGGCTTTTTTGCTGTGACACAGACAGCGAGGGTGGGACGAATCTCCTCATATTCAACAGAAAACTGATCAAATCCAGCAAATTCTAAATCATTGAGGATGCTTTCGCTCATTTCTTTTGTTCGATTGGCGTCCGCTCCTTTTTCTCTTGGTTGCATCACAATGACGAGTGTTCCGCCCGGCTTCAAGGTGTGATAAAGGTTGAGTGCGCCAGCCTTTGGGTCATCCCAAATCGTATAATTGTTAACAGAAAGTACTTTGTCATACTGATCCGCCGGCAGGCGTGTTTTTTCAATTTTCCCGACATACAGCCGGACCTGCTTCTCTTTGGATCGTTTCTTTATACGCGAATGCGCCTGTTCCTTCATAGTTGAAGAAGCATCTAGTCCATCAATGTGAAGATCGTCATAATGCTTGAGCATATGTTTGATGCTATAGCCGGGGCCATAGCCTATTTCCAATATGTTTTCACCATCTGATAAATCTAAATGCTGGATCGCCCATTGATTCAGTGCCTTATTTTCATTTGCCATAATAAAACCTGCGATGCTTCCGAGCCAGCCTTTTGGTCTGCTAAAGGTTTTAGAAATGGTTGACAGCATGTGAGAACGCTCCTTTTTTATGTTTATGTAACCGATTTTTCCCATCCTGAAACCTGTCAGTTTTCAAAACGCATCGATGACGCATAGGGATGTTTGAGTGAAAAAATGAAGTGGTAATGAAAGGATACATCAACAAATCAAGGAGGAGCTTACACATGGATTTACGTGAATACTTAACAAATGGCATTCCGCGCCAAACGCAGGATCAGCAGCCGGGCAGTGAAAGAGAAATGAATCCTGCGCCGATCTATGAGGATGAATCGTATAAAGGGTCTGGTAAGCTAAAAGGAAAAGTAGCGCTGATTACAGGTGGAGACAGCGGAATTGGACGTGCCGTTTCTGTTGCGTATGCCAAAGAAGGAGCTCATGTCGCGATCGTATACTTAAATGAACATGAGGATGCAGAGGATACGCAAAAACGTGTAGAACAGGAAGGCGTCAAATGTTTAACAATTGCAGGGGATGTCGGGGACGAAGCCTTTTGTGAGAAAGCGGTAGAAAAGACAGTTGAAGCCTTTGGACAGCTGGACATCTTAGTCAATAATGCGGCCGAACAGCATCCGAAAGAACGTATTCAAGATATTTCTAGTGAACAGCTTCACCAAACCTTTAGAACCAATTTCTATTCCTATTTTTATTTTACGAAGAAGGCACTCGATTACTTAAAACCGGGAAGTTCCATTATTAATACAACATCTATTAACCCGTATCGAGGCAACAAAGTGCTCATTGATTATACAGCGACAAAAGGGGCCATCAACGGCTTTACTCGTTCTATGGCACAGTCGCTTGTGAAAGATGGAATTCGGGTGAACGGTGTAGCACCCGGTCCAATTTGGACGCCGCTCATTCCATCTACATTTGATGAAGACAGTGTCGAAAGCTTCGGTGCCGAGACGCCAATGGGAAGACCAGGACAGCCTGTGGAGCATGTAGGCTGCTATGTACTGCTTGCTTCGGACGAATCGTCTTATATGACGGGACAGACACTTCATGTCAACGGCGGTTCCTTTATGAATACATGATCAATAGCACGCCGCCCAGATTTAATTGGGCGGTGTGTTTAGTATTTCTTCCGATTCTTCTGTACAGATGAGACAGACCATATGATAATGCCCACAACAACCGCTGCAATAACAAGCGAACTCAAATGGAACATCGTTTCATGATGCATATTCAACTACTTCCCCTTTCAATGTATCCGTTTTTTATAGCATCAGCTAGAAGATGTCTTTTTATGAAAAACACATTTCTTTGTTTAATGAATGGATTGTCGTGGAAACCTAAGAGTACGGATGACATTTTGAAGGAGTGAAGATACATGTCACAAGAAGAGTTAAAACAAAAGGTAATGAATTTATTAGACGAACAAAAAGTGGGAACATTGGCGACTGTTGAACAAGATAAGCCGCATACCCGCTATATGACTTTTTTTCATGAAGGGCTGACATTATATACACCAACAAGCAAAGAAACACATAAAGCGGATGAGATTGAAAAAAATCCGAATGTTCATATTCTCATTGGTTATTCAGGTGAAGGATTTGGGGACACATATGCAGAAATTGCAGGTAAAGCCACATTAACTGATGATCCAGAACTGATCGACCGCCTTTGGTCTGATGAGATGGAGAAATGGTTTAAAGGAAAAGATGATCCAAACCTAGTGATCCTTAAGATTGACCCAACCTCCATTCGTTATATGAACGAAGGAAACCGGACACCAGCAGAATTATCACTTTAACACTTGCGTAATTTGGGGGAACGTGTTATAGTTTTATATTAAGTGTTGAAATAGCAAATAAATAAAGAAAGTAAACTTTCTTTTTTCTATGACATAATGAGAAGCAATAGAGCTTCTACTTGATAAGAACGAGACGCTGTCAAAGCGAACAAACTTATTCTTTTCCTTCTGCAACCGCCCCCTATAAAAGCGGAAGAATGGAAAAAAGACGTTTTGATTTACAATTCACACTGGCACGGCTTCGGAGCCGTAAGGACGAATGAGAGGTAGGGCTTTCGTTGTCTTGTTATCCAGAACTTCCATGGCGTTTACTTTCAAACGTAGGTTCACTCGGAACACATATGACACACTGATATGATCGAATCTTAATTCATACACTCCGTGACGGAGATTAAACATTGATTATTTATTTGCATGAAAAGAGTAAGAAACGGGCTGCCATCTATTTGGCAGCCTTTTTACGTTTTAAACAATAAAATAGGAAAAAGGAAGATAAAAGCGGACACCGTCCGCATGATATCTCCTTCAAAAAGATCCGCCGCCAACAATAGAACAACGAACACTCATCGACAGAAAGAGGAAATGCTTCATCATTACTCACTTCGCCCTTTCTTCTGATACCTCCAAATCCGGCCAATAAAAAAGAACATCACCGTAAACAAAATAGAGAAGATCAACATGTCCAGCAGTGTCACGCCTCTATCTGGATGCACAACCCCAAACCAAACCCATTGAAGAACAAAAGAGATAGCAAAATAAAAGATGGATTCTTTCATGAAATTCTCCTTTTTACTTGTTTTTTTGACTGTTTAGCCACACCATCCAGATGAAAAAGGAACAAATGGCGCATGCGAGCAAAGTGACAGGCGGCAAGGTGTGCCAGCTAGTCAGCCCCTTTACAAAGCACATATAAAAAAAGAAAATGGTAATAGATACGAGCACCCCTTGCTTGAACCAACGGGGAACACGCAGCCAAGCCGCTAGAATGATCGATGATAGCTTATCCATTGAGATAACATCCTTTTTTTGAATCTGATTGGATTTTATCGTAAATAATCAAATATGTAAAATATGGATTTAGAAAGTTGGAATGGTATTCTGCTAGCATGAAACATTCTCGCTGCACTGACGTATAAGAAAAAGGAACTCCATGAAAGGAAGCGATCAAGTGAAAAGAATACCAGTGATTTTCCTCAGGTATATTGTCTTCTTTATTCCAGCAATCATTCTTAGTGTCTTGGTGTGGAACCATTACCAAGATGATTTGTCAGCAGGGAAAGCGACGCAATATGACGTCAAACAAATATTTACATTCGATGAAGGAAAACGAGTGGTGAGTGCTGTATCAAAAAACCAGCAGCTCCATTTTGCAATGTATGATCCTCAATCAGGAAAAAGAATCAGTGAATGGACCACGGAAAGCGATACGTTTAATGAAATGTTGCCATCCACTCAAGGTAACAACCTCTTACTTGCTTTAAAAAATAAAGACGAGCAGCTGTTGATCGAGAAACTGTCTCCAAGCGGAGCAAAGAAAGAACTCGTTAAGCAAAAATTACAGATTCCCTCATTTTTAAAAACGAATACATATCAATGGAATGGACGACTCTTGTTTACAGGAGAAAAGGAAGGCGCTGCTGCGGTCCTCGGTGAGCTAAAGAATGGTCAGTTTCATGTCCACAATCTCAACGAGCTGAAGCTGCCAGCAAGACCTGTTTCCATCGATGTCGTCATGAATTCTTTTAGAGGGCAGACCCCATTCCCTATGTTTGAATTGACTTTGAAAAATGACCAGAAGGCGTATGTCAGCGGAATCTCAAACGAGAAACATCAGCTTGGGGTCTATGTCTCCAAAAGTGCAGAACCGTTCAGCCTCATTGAAGATAAAGTCGTGCAGCAGCTGCAAAAAACGATCGGATCATCACAAAACGTTGCTGTCGCTGTCGAATCCACCTATCCAAAAAGACCAAGGAAAGTGAATGCAGAGGGAAGGCTTGGGGAAGTCGTCCCAACACCAAAACCGATTTACCAAACCTTTATCTACCAGCTGAATGAAGAAGAAGTTCTTCTTGCAGGCTCTACAGCAAAGGATGAAGCAAAAGGCAAGCTGACTGGTTATATTTATAATCATCGCACAAATAAGGCGACGTCTGCCAGCAAGCTTTTTCAGTCGTTGTCATATGAATCTTTACAAAAAGAAGATCTCTCTTTTCATAAAAATGTGAAGAGCGATTGGCTCTATTATTCACTTGGCAACCAATTAACGGGGGCATTTGAGGCGAAAAGCAAAAAGCTAAAGGAATTCCCTTTGCAAAAGGTCATCTCAATCGAAAATGCCAGTCCAGCCCACCAAACGTCTGTTGACACCTTTATGCAATATGTCATGAAGGGCGGACCGCTCATTCTCAACTGGGCGATATGGCTCTTTATCCCACTGCTGTTATTTGTGCTAGCGATCTTCCTGCCGCCGATTTTGAGACTGGTGAGAAAGAACAAGATAAAAGACAGTGTCACATTAGAAGCCAATATTGTATCTGTCAAAGAAACGGGTACCTACATCAATGAACAGCCGCTGGTCAACATGCAGCTTCAATTTCAATATGATGGGGAAAATATCGAGAAGGCGGTTAAAACGGTTGTATCCTATACTCAGATACCGCAACCGGATCAGCGTATCGCCATTCTCTACAATCCGAAAAAGAAAAAAGCAATGCTCTTAAAAGAGGGTGACTTCTCGCAGCCGAGCGAGCCAAAGTTCATCAAAGGCGCTATTTTAAGAAACATAGAATCATATGGAACCGTAGGACGAGGCACCGTCTTATCGCTTACATTTGAAGCAGATCAGAAAAGGTATACCATTCCGATGATTCAAGCCGCTGGTTTTGAGTTTAGAACAGGAGAAAAAGCTGATCTCGTTGACATCAGCGGTCAGTTGAAAATGGCAGCCTATGGGCATGAAGTGCGGAATCGTGCGGGGAAAGACGTGACATTAACAGGAACTATCCAACGGGTGAAGCAATATCCAGTCACAATTCATGATCAGAAGCCTATTATGCTGGATGTGACGGTTTCTAGCGGAGGTCAATCCATCACAAAAACGGTCAGTCAATTCATCCCTGACCATATGGAGGTCGAGCCAGGAACTCAAATCACGATGCAGACAAAACAAGAAGAGCTGGATAAAGAAATCAGTCTTATGCAAGAAGGAAGTGCAAAAGTGACCCATGTCACATTTTCCGGTGTCATCGGCAACCAGCCGTTAGCGATCATTCAGATTGAGAGAGATGGCGTGATGTATGAAGTGAAACAGCCAATCGATCCGATCACTAGCGTACTGCCAGGTGATGAATTATGGGTGGCATATCACGAAATGACACGTCAAGCAGCCATTGTGAAATATGCATCGATTTAAAAAATACGTCAGCGTGTAGAAAAAGGGCTAAAACGAATTTCGTTTTAGCCCTTTTGATTAAGCTTTTGTATCATACTGGCGAAGCACCTTATCATAGGCGAAGTTGCCGAAAGGAATGAATGCCGCAAAGAATCCGGCGATGGACCATTTCAAATGCCAGCGAACTTTAAATGTCACATATGCCAAAATGAGCATATAGATCACAAACAATGCGCCATGAAGAGAGCCCACAATGGTGACCGCCATCGGAATATCCGCAAAATATTTTAGAGGCATGGCAATTAAAAGAAGGGTTAAAAGAGACATACCCTCAATAAAACCCGCCTGTCGAAGACGGCTAATACTTGTATGCATATACAAATCCTCCTGTATAAAAGCTAGTTTCTCATCTTCTAATATAAACGAAAGATCGTCTGGACATGCGGAAATCTACGAAAAATTCAAAATATGTTCATGGAATGCTTAAAAAATGGGAAAAGTCCTTTACTCCTTGTTTGTTTCAGAGAGTACTTGCTTTAAGTGCATCACATCATGCAATAAATGCTCCGTCATTGCTTGAACGGCTTCTGTGGAGCGGCGCTTTTTTATTTTAGAATAGATGGCTGCATGCTCTCTTTGAATGGTTTCAGCACGAGCCCCGCCGCTAAAATGAAAGATGCGGCAATAGTGAATGAGTGCATTTACGTGATTCAATTGTTTGGATAAGCGGTCATTGTGACTCGCCAAAATGATTTTTTGGTGAAAGGCTTCATGTAACTGGACGATCTCTTTAGAGGGCAGCTGCTGCTTGATCGCTTCGTCCGCCTGCGTGAGAACCTGCTCAATTTCATCCATTTCTCTTTGCACGGCTTCCTTACAGGCAAGCTCAACAGCAAGTGTTTCTAAAGCTACCCGAATTTGATAAAGCTCCTCGACATCTTTTTCTGTTAACGTATAGACGGAATAGCCTGATCGATGATCCGCAATTAAGAGCTCGTCTTTTTCTAACAGCCTCATCGCCTCTCTTACCGGTGATCGGCTTACGCCAAATTGTTTGGCAAGCTGTGTTTCATTGATGCGCTCTCCTGGCTGAAACTGGCCATCAAAAATCATTTGCTTCAGCTGTTCATAAAATTGCATGTGATACGGTGTTGGTCTTTCCATCTCGAATGAATTCATGCCATCATTCCCTCTTTAATACATCATCTTTTGTCTCATGTTATCCAAGTTTTTCCCTCTAGGCAAGCCTGCATCAAAAAGTCAATATCGTACAATCCAAGAGAAAAGGGGTGTGCTACACTTATGATCAGTTCAGCGAAAAGAGGGATCGACATGAACACACAAGAGGAACGAACTGTACATTTTGATCAAGACTTACAAATAGAGGCATATCGCTTTCATGGCATCATGCAAAAGTTCCCGAATCATTTTCATACATATTATGTGATTGGATTTATTGAAGACGGTCAAAGACGTTTGGTCTGCCAAAATCAAGAATACATCATTGAAAAAGGTGATATCCTTCTTTTTAATCCGTATGATAATCACGCATGTGAACAAATTGATCACAGGACACTCGATTATCGCTGCTTAAATATTGAAGCAGGTGTGCTAGAGAAGGTCTTTCAGCACAAACCGCATTTTAAAGCCCCTGTGTTTTTACAAAGTGAACTAACAAAGCCATTATATGATCTACATCAAATGATCACAGAAGAAGCTCCTGCTTTGAATAAACAGGAAACCTTCTATTTCTTTATGAAACAATTGATTGAAGCCTATGCTGATACCTCAGAGGAAAAAGCATCAGCCACACGTGCCAACGAACAAAAAGTCCGAGACGTACAGCAATATATCGAAACACACCTCACGGAAAATATATCGTTAGATGACTTAGGCGAGCTTGTGTCCATGAACAAATATTCATTGCTGCGTGCTTTTACAAAGTTTAGAGGCATCACGCCGTATCGTTATTTACAGACAGTCAGAGTGAACTTTGCGAAGGAGCTTCTCGCCCAAGGAGTGAAGCCTGTAGATGCGGCTGCCTCCGCTGGATTTTCTGATCAAAGTCATTTGAGTCATTTCTTTTCAGAATTTATTGGGCTCACGCCAGGGCAGTATCAGCAAATTTTTGTAAAGCAGGTAACAGCTGATGAAAAATAAACAGCTGCTCGGTCATTTAGCGGCCATGTTCACCATTTTTTTATGGGGATCTACCTTTATCTCTACCAAAATATTATTAACGGCTTTTTCTCCAACAGAGATTTTATTTTTCCGTTTTTTTATAGGGTACTTGGCTCTGATGATCATCTATCCGTTTACGATGAAGGTGCAAAGTAAAAAGCATGAAGGGATGTTTGCGCTGGCAGGTTTATGCGGTGTGGTCTTATATTACTTTTTAGAAAATGTCGCACTTACTTATACGTTCGCTTCGAATGCAGGTGTCATCAGCTCCGTTGTCCCATTCTTCTCTTTTTTATTGGCTTATTTTTTATTAAAAGATGAGCCGCTGCACAGCCGGTTTTTCATAGGCTTTTTCATCGCGATGACGGGAATCGTGCTGATTAGCATGAATGGAATGACGACGTTTCAATTGAATCCACTCGGTGATGCCTTAGCATTAACAGCAACCATCGTCTGGGCATTCTATTCCATTTTATCGAAGATGATCAACCAATATGGCTACCATATCATTCAGGTAACAAGGCGTGTCTTCTTTTACGGACTGCTATGGATGATTCCACTGATCTGGCATTTTAAGGTTCGTTTAGACTGGGAGCGGTTGACCAATCCATCGTTTGCCTTCCACTTGCTGTTTTTAGGCGTCTTTGCATCTGCTATTTGTTTTCTGACATGGAGCTTTTCCGTGAAGACGATCGGTGTGGTGAAATCAAGTATGTATATTTATGGAGTGCCTATTATCACGATGATCATTTCAATGATCGTTCTTCACGAGAGCTTGACCTTCATGTCTGGGCTTGGAACAGCACTGACCTTAGGAGGTTTGCTGCTTTCAGATAAAAAAAGTGCGGGAAGAAAGAAACAGAAGCCCCATGTGCTGATGCAGGATAAAAAGGCGCTTTGATCAAAAAAAGCGTCTTTTGTCCATTGTAAGAACACGCACTCTTTAGTAAACTCAAATGAAACGGTCGACGGTCGACCGATAACAAAGGGGGAAAAATCAATGAAGCATGTTTCAATTGCAGCGATACCAGGTGACGGGGTTGGAAAGGAAGTTGTGCCTGAAGCTATTCGAGTTTTGAAAGCGGTATCAGATGTGCATGGCGGTCTGTCTTTCACCTTTCAGGACTTTCCGTGGAGCTGTGAGTATTATTTAGAGCATGGCGAAATGATGCCAAAGGATGGATTGGAACAACTAAAAGCCTTTGACAGCATTTTCTTAGGAGCAGTCGGAGATGCCAATTTAGTGCCGGATCATGTATCACTTTGGGGATTGCTCATTAAAATTAGACGTGAATTTGAGCAGGTGATCAACGTTAGACCTGCAAAACAGCTGAGCGGCATTCGCTCCCCGCTTGCTCACCCAAAGGATTTCGATCTTCTTGTTGTAAGAGAAAACGGTGAAGGTGAATATAGTGAAATTGGAGGCCGCATCTATCAAGGGGAAGATCAGCTTGCCATTCAAAATGCTGTTTTCTCAAGAAAAGGGACAGAACGAGCCATGCGTTTTGCCTTTCAATTAGCAGAAAAGAGACGAAAGCATGTGACAAGTGCAACCAAATCGAATGGAATCGTTCATACAATGCCATTTTGGGATGAAGTGTTTCAAGACGTAGCCAAGGATTATCCAAAGGTGACAGCAGACTCGCAGCACATTGATGCGCTTTCAGCCTTCTTTGTGACAAGACCTGAGAAATTCGATGTAATTGTTGCCAGTAATTTATTTGGCGATATTTTAACTGATCTTGGGGCAGCCATTATGGGAGGTATTGGCGTGGCGCCTGCTGCCAACATCAATGTAAATGGCAAATATCCATCAATGTTTGAGCCTGTACATGGGTCAGCCCCAGACATTGCAGGAAAAGGAATCGCCAACCCAATCGGTCAAATTTGGACCGCTAAACTCATGCTTGATCATTTCGGAGAGGAAGAACTCGGTACACACCTGCTCGAAATCATCGAGTCAGTCACAGCAGACGGCTTTTTAACGGCAGACATCGGCGGGGCTTATCGAACACAAGAAATCACAAACGAAATCATCAAGCGCTTGAAGAAATAATCCGTCATTAGAACCGCATCTCCACGTCTGCTATAATAAAAGGATGGATAGAAGAAAGAGATGTGAAATTTCGTGTCAAAAACAGTTGTATTAGCAGAGAAACCTTCGGTAGGACGTGACCTTGCACGTGTGCTGAAGTGTCATAAAAAAGGAAATGGTTTTTTAGAAGGTGATCAATACATTGTCACGTGGGCGCTTGGCCATTTGGTCACACTGGCTGATCCAGAAGGCTACGGGAAAGAATTTCAATCCTGGCGCCTAGAGGATTTACCAATTATTCCAGAACCACTCAAGCTTGTCGTGATGAAAAAGACAGGGAAGCAGTTCCAAGCGGTCAAAGCGCAGCTGGCGAGAAAAGATGTAAAAGACATTGTCATCGCAACAGATGCTGGACGTGAAGGGGAGCTTGTGGCAAGGTGGATTCTTGAAAAAGCACATGTGAAAAAGCCTCTAAAACGTTTATGGATTTCGTCTGTTACAGACAAAGCCATTCAAGAAGGGTTCAAACGATTAAAAGACGGCAGAGAGTATGACAACTTGTACCGCTCTGCGGTGGCGCGTGCAGAGGCAGACTGGATTGTAGGGATCAACGCAACAAGAGCGCTGACAACGAAGTTCAATGCGCAGTTATCCTGTGGACGTGTGCAAACGCCAACGATTGCTATGATCGCCAAGCGAGAGGAAGACATTCAGCAATTCCAGCCGAAGCCGTTCTTTGGGCTGACTGCACAAGTAGACGGACTGACGCTGACTTGGCAGGATGCAAAGACAAAACAAAACCGTACATTCCAAGAAGATGTAGTGAAGGAGCGCTTGGCAGCCTGTAAAGGAAAACCTGCAGTGATTGATGCACTGAAAAAAACAGCGAAAAAAGCCTTTGCTCCAGGGTTGTATGACCTGACAGAATTGCAGCGTGATGCCCATAAACGCTACGGTTTTTCAGCAAAAGAAACACTGTCTACACTTCAGCGTCTGTATGAGCAGCATAAGCTCGTCACGTACCCGCGTACGGATTCACGTTTCATTTCGGCAGATATCGTGCCTACATTAAAAGATCGACTCAAAGGAATGAACGTTAGACCTTACGCGCAGCATGTGAATCGCATTTTACAATCAGGCATTAAAGCACATAAAGGATTCGTCAACGATGCCAAAGTGTCAGATCACCATGCGATCATTCCAACCGAGGAAGAGCTGTATCCAGGTGCATTAAGCGATAAAGAGCGTAAATTATATGACCTGATTGCCAAGCGATTCCTCGCTGTACTGATGACCCCTTTTGAATATGAGGAAACAACAGTGATCGCCAAGATCGGCAGTGAGACGTTCACAGCGAAAGGAAAAATTGTGCAATCAGCCGGCTGGAAAGCCGTGTACGATGATTCCTATGAAGACGAGGAATCAGCCGAAGCAGATCAGCACTTGCCGGCATTAACAGAGGGGCAGTCACTTGACGTACGCCAATTAAAAGAGACAAAAGGCGAAACGAAACCTCCTGCTCGTTTTAACGAAGCGACCCTTTTATCTGCCATGGAGAACCCGTCTGCATTTATGGAGAACAAGGAAAAAGACTTAGTGAAAACCCTTGGCGAAACGGGTGGATTGGGGACAGTGGCAACTAGAGCTGATATCATTGAGAAACTATTTAACAGCTTCTTAATTGAGAAAAAAGGCAAAGACATCTTCATCACATCGAAAGGGAAGCAGCTTCTTTCTTTAGTACCTGAAGATTTAAAGTCACCTGCGTTAACAGCGGAATGGGAACAAAAGCTGTCTAAAATTGCGAAAGGCCAATTGAAAGCTTCTCAATTCATGAGTGAAATGAAGTCATATGCAAAACAAGCCGTATCTGAAATCAAACAAACGAACCAAACCTTTAAGCATGACAACATGACAGGCACACATTGCCCTGACTGCGGAAAACTCATGTTAAAAGTGAACGGGAAAAACGGCACCATGCTTGTTTGTCAGGATAGAGAATGCGGACATCGAAAAAATGTGGCAAAGAAAACAAATGCACGCTGCCCGAACTGTCATAAAAAGCTTGAGCTACGAGGAGAAGGTGATGGCAAAATATTTGCCTGTGTTTGTGGTCATAGAGAGAAATTGTCTGTTTTCGAAAAGCGCAAATCACAATCCAATCAAAAACGAGCCAGTAAGCACGATGTGTCTAAATATATGAAGAAACAAAAGAAAGTGGAAGAACCAATCAATAACGCACTTGCAGAACAATTGAAGAAACTAAAATTAGATCAATAGTTGTGTAAAAACCCATGTGAATTCGCATGGGTTTTTTGTTTGTTCGAGTATTTTGACATGTTGTTTTTCTGTAAATGGGAATATGTAAGCGAAAAGACTCGTAATTTGGTATAAAATATTTATTTTCATTTAAACAGAAACGCTCTATAATAAATCGTTAGATGCTTAGAGAGAACAAGGATTGAAAGGGGACACGAATGGATACACCCATATATCGTACGTCTATCGCTATACTTATTGTCATTTTACTAGGCGGATGTACCTGGAAACAGCAGCAACATTCAGCTCAACCAGAACCTGCAAAGCCAGTATTGTCAGGAGAGTACTTTATGACTCACCACTTAATGACAGATCAAGGCATGATCCGGACCTCGCTTGCGGAGCAGCCTACTTACTTATCAGAATCGCTCGGACTTTGGATGGATTATCTTGTTAGAAAAAAAGATCAAACATCTTTTGATCAACAGGTAGACGTCCTGCGCACTCAATTTTTACTGGAACATAATCTTCTTAGCTGGCAAATCGAATCTCATCAAAAAAGCAAAGTCAATGCTTTAGTTGATGACTTACGTGTAGTAACAGCACTTCAAAAAGCAGATCAATTGTGGCAGAAGTCAGTGTATCAAACCACAGCCAAAAAAATCGCCAAAGCGTTAAAAGACAAAAACATGTTCAAGGGTATGTTGACCGACTATTATGATGCATCGACAAAGCAAACTTCACATACAATCACACTTTCATATCTTGACCCAAAAGCAATCAAAGAACTAGTATCCCTCCACCTATTCACAGAACAAATGATGAACAACCAATTGGCCATTCTAAAAAATGCACCGAGACAAAAAGGATTTTTTCCAAAATCCTATGACATAGCGAAGAAAGTCTACTCGTTTGATCAGGAAATCAACTTGATCGACCAGCTTTATACGGCTCTTTATGCCGAACGTGCACAGGTTGATACAACAGTCATCATGAAATGGCTGAAAACCAACTTCCAAAAGGAAGGAAAACTGTATGGACGATATAAACTGAGCACATTAAAGCCAGCAGTGACGTATGAATCACCTTCGGTCTATGCACTGGTGATCTTATATGCACTCAAACAAGGAGAAGATGATTTTGCAAAAGACGTCTATCACCGAATGAAAGAGCTGCAAATCCAAGATCCTCTCAAGCCTTATTACGGAGGCTACATGAACGAAAAAGATACACACTCATTTGATAATTTATTGCCTCTAATTGCAGAAAGGGAGCTTCTAAATGAAAAGGTTATTCAGTAACACCTATCGCACGTATTATACGGTGCTCCTCATGTTTGCGGGACTCATTTTATTTATGGGCTACTTGAATGGACGTGATGCGGAGAGTGTCATGATCATCACACTCACATTTGTCGTGATAGGATGCGGCATTTTATTTGGTATTTTGCCAGCATTGGTTTTTACTTTGTTGATTTTGTTCTTTATAGGAAGCGGGATGTTCTTTACAGAGCTTGGTCACACAAATTCCCTCTTTTCTCATCAAACGTTGCAAGATGTCGTGATATGGGGCGTGGCGCTTCTCTTTTTTGCTATTTCTGCTGGAAACGTGCATGAGCGAATAAAAACGATGCGTTACACCATTGAACAACAAAAGAGGGCCATCAAACAATTTGTAGCGATTGACTCAACCACAGGCTTTGACAATGCAGAGCGGATGAGGCTCGAATTGTCTGAGGAAATGAAACGAGCAGAACGATACAAACAGCCATTCGTCTTTATCCTTCTTCATATGCACTACTCAGCTGAATTCAAAACATTATATGGAGAAAAAGAAATGCAGCATCTTTTCCAGCAACTCAGTATGAAGATACGCGAAAGTGTGAGAGAAACCGATAAGAAATTTCGATTATCCGAAGAACGAATCGGGCTGCTGCTCACTCACACACCTGCAGAAAACGTCTCGATCGTTCTTGAAAAGCTAAAGGATAAACTGCAAACGCATGTCCTGCTAAATGGTCGTGAAGTGACCTTAACCTTTCATGTTTGTCATTTAACAAGCAGCTCGGATTATCGGACACCAGAGCAATTTTTAGAAGAACTAGAAAACGAGATGATGATGAATGAACTTTAATGTTTTGACGAAATGTTGTTTGTTAATCGTTCTTTTCTCTATGCTTTCGATCAAAGACAGTACATCAGCCGGTGCACTTGAGAAAGAGTCAAGGACCCTCATCGTCTATTCCACACAATCAGGTGAGACAACGCCATCTGTTCATATGCTTGATGTACTTGTGGGGCATTTTTCCACACGAACGACCATTTTATCTGATGAACAAATCACTGAAAAGAACCTCAATGACTCTCAGCTAGTTATCTATATAGGTGAAGAAAAGAGAACGTTGAAAGCACAAACAATTCGTCTTATAAACGAATCAAAACGCTTAATCGCAATAGGATACAATGCGGAACAGCTTCGTCCATTCTCCAAGCTTACTTTTCACAAACAAGATCACATCAGTCAAATCAAAGATACTGATGATCAAGAATACCGTCAGTTAGAGAGAGGAATCACAGCTCAGACGGTTCAAGGGACAGATCTGCAACGTAAATTCTTATTGAAGAAAAATCAAGCTGAACAGCCATTTGTGATTCAAACAAAAGAAGGTGCGGCATATGTCGGAATGCTAAATATCCTTCAGCACGACAAGCTGCTTGCAGAGGTGCTGGAAAGTCTCCTGCCGGCTTCTAATCAAACGACGACAAAGTACTTACAGATTGGGAAGATTAACCCCGTCACGGAGGAGAAGAAGTTACTTGAACTTGGACGATACGTAACAGCTCGCCATATCCCTTTTCTGCTGGCGGTGACCCCTATATGGATTGATCCAGCAACAGGGGATGAAGTGACGCTCAGTGACCGGCCTAAACTTGTCCACGTGTTAACACAATTGCAAAGCAATGGAGCAAGTGTCGTTCTTCACGGGTTTAGCCGTACGTATCGAACGGAGGAGTCGGGTAAAGGCTTTGAATTCTGGGATGTCAAGTACGATCAGCCCGTTACGTCAAATGAACCAGAGAAAGCTAATCAACAGCTGAACAAAAGCTTTTTTCCAAATGAAAAAGATTTTAATGCGTATAACACATCCAATCAACATCAAGAAGCCATCTATACAGAAGAAAAGCTGACAAAAGGCATTGAACTGCTTGCGCAGCAGGGATTATATCCTCTTGCATTTGAAGTGCCAAATGACGCCATTTCCCTGCAAGGCTATGAAGTGATTTCCCGCCATGTGTCCAGTCTATTTGGACAGGTGCAGCTCTCAGACCGTACATGGAAAACAAGAAGTGCATCACCATTTTTGTCGACACCCGCCATGCTTCATGGCATGACTTTATATCCTGAACAGTCTATAGATACAGCGTCTGACCAAGAAGGTGCAAACATACTGACTGAGCAAACAATTCAATCCTTGCAGCATATCCAATCCGCCGCCATTGGGCTGTCCTATGATGTGGAAGCGGGGATAGATGGGCTGCAAGATGTAATCACACAAATGGATGCGATCCCTTCTAGTGAATGGCTAGATTTAAAGAAAACAAAACAGACTGTTCAAACTCAGAATGTCCAGATCAAAACAACAGGAAATGGACAGATTCAAATAGAGCAATCCAATATAGCTGAACCAAAAACAAACAAACGAAGCGGGATGGAAAATATGCTTCGAATACTCACAGTGGTGGTGCTGCTCTTTATTGTGGCATTTGCTTTTTACACATTGTATTTAAGGCTGACGATGAAAAAACGGATCTTTAAGGAGAGAAAATCAGGTGGCTGATATCTTATTTTACCTATCATTAATACTGATTTGGATCATGCTCCTATATCATATGTTTCTGATGCAGGGAGGCTTTCAGCACTATTTAACTTACGAAAAAGTGCTGCCTAAATGGACGAAACAAGGGAAAGATCTGCCGACGGTCAGCATTCTCATTCCAGCACATAATGAAGAAGTGGTCATTCGGCAGACGCTAAAAGCCATGGTCCAGTTATCCTATCCCAAACACCTTCTTGAAATCATTGTGATTAATGACAATTCCTCTGATCGTACAGGGGAGATTGTGCAATCATTTAGTGAGCAATACGATCATGTCCATATGATTGAAACAAAGCCGCCATTTGCAGGGAAGGGGAAATCTACTGCACTGAATGAAGGCTTGAAGGCTTCGACAGGAGACGTTATTTGTGTATACGATGCAGATAATATGCCTGAAAAGAAAGCCGTCTACCATTTGGTTCTTGGATTATTGAATGATCCTAAAGCAGGTGCTGTTGTCGGGAAATTCAGGGTCATCAATGCAGCCAAAAACCTCCTTACAAAATTCATTAACATAGAAACGATCTGCTTCCAGTGGATGGCGCAAGGCGGGAGATGGAAATGGTTTGGCATTGCGACGATACCAGGCACCAACTTTGCGATCCGCCGGCACATTTTAGAAGAGCTTGGCGGCTGGGATGTCCATGCACTAGCTGAAGACACTGAATTAACAATTCGTGTGTATAATCTGGGCTATGTGATTCGGTTCTTTCCTGCTGCGATTACATGGGAACAAGAGCCTGAAACATGGAAAGTCTGGTGGCGGCAGAGAACACGCTGGGCTAGAGGCAACCAATATGTTGTGCTCAAATTTTTAAGGCAATTTATGAAATTAAAACGAAAACGAATGATTTTCGATTTATTTTATTTTTTCTTTACGTATTTCTTATTTTTCTTTGGTGTACTGCTCTCCAACAGCATTTTTATCGTAAACTTATTCGTTGATCTTCACTTATCTGTGGGAGCTGTGGCACTCATCCTATGGGGGTTAGCCTTCTTCCTCTTTTTAACAGAAGTGATGATTACGTTAAGCATAGAGAAAACAGAGCTGACCAAACAAAACATTCTCATTGTCGTTCTCATGTACTTTACCTATTCCCAAGTATGGATTGCGCTTGTTGTGTACTCCTTATGTGTAGAGGTGAAAAGCCGATTATTGAAACAAGAAGTGAAATGGTACAAAACCGAGCGTTACAATCAACAACAAAAGAAAAGCGGGTGACATATTGAAATCGTTAAAATGGTTGATTTATATATTAGGATTATCCTTAGCGATCCAGCCTTTTTTCATGGCAGGTCAAGCAATGGCGCAATCCAACCGAGTTCAAGTCAAAGATGATTGGGTTCAATCTTCAAAAGAAAGCAAAACAAAAACGCAGCATCTATCAGAAGACGTAGTGACCTTATATGGACAAGAAGACCGCACTGATTTTACCTATCAAGTGGATCAGGAAAAAACAGAGTCAAGCACATTGACGTTAAATATAGAGACTTCACCATTATTGATTTCACCTTCCTCATTCACTGTTATGATTGATGGAGAGATCGAAAAGACCATCCCTGTATCAGGGAAAAACCAGAAGAAATCGATTCAAATCAAGTTGAACAAAGCACAATTGAAAAAAGGTACTCACCGCATTCAGGTCACCTTTTATGGTGTTTTAAAAGAAGGCGTGTGTATCAACCAAGAGACACCTGCTAATTGGCTAAAAGTGTATCCTGAAAGTGAACTTACATTCAAAGGAATCCAGACAAAAGATTTCACATTAGATAGCTTTCCATCACCTTTTATTCAAACAGGTGATCAGAAAGAACAGACAGACATTGTAATTCCTAATTCACCGGATGCAGCTGAATTAGAAGCAGCCATCAAAGTATATCGTACGTTGAAAAACAAAGATCGCCAAAAAGAGATCAAACTGATCCAAGAAAAGGACATCAAGCAAGTGGCTCACCCAACGATTGCTGTGGGAGCTATAGGAAGCTGGGATGGACGGATGAAAACGATTGAACAAGCTGCAGGAATTAAAACGAAAAGTAGTCATCTTACGTTAGCGATGAGAACTTTGACAGCAAAGAAAACAAGACAGCCCATTTTATTAGTGACAGCGGAAAAGCCTGTGACAATCGCTGAAAAAATCAATGTTCTAACTCAGTCAGAATTAACGGATCAACTGACTGGAACAGACCTGCTGCTTCAAAAGGCTGCAGCTCAAACGTCTAAACCATCTCACAAGATTCCTTTGAAAGATTTTGGCGGAGATGATGTCACGGTTGGGACCAACAAGACGGCATCCGACCACTACTATTATCCGAAAGCGCTACTGGCTAACCAAAAATCAGGTGCAAAGCTCAATCTTTCATTCAAAAAATCTGATACAGCTGCAAGCAAAACAGAACGGTTAACTGTTATGATCAATGACGAACCGCACGACGTACCATTAACAAAACTAGGCAGTAAAGATGCGAATGGATTCTATCATGTCTCGATTCCAGTAGATTCAAAGATACTTCAAAAAAATGAATATATTGATTTGCAATTTGTCACAAGTGGTTTTAAAAACATGGAATCTTGCAGACATACGGATGAAGAAGGCTGGATATTCATTGACAAAGACAGCTCTCTTCAAATACCAGAAGGAACAACGAGTGAAAAGCCAGATTTAGCCGCATGGCCGCTCCCGTTCACTTCGAAAAATACATTGATCATCATACCAGATCAAATCAAACGTGAAACAATCAATCAAATGGCCATGTTGACGGAATCTTTTAGTCAGCCAGAAGTAGCTCAATATCATTTAATGAAAGCTTCTCAAGTGACAAATGAACAATTGAAAAATCACCCTCTCATTTTCATCGGAGGCATTCAAACATTCTCTCTTCTGAAAGAAAAAGCAGCCGATCTCGTTGTTCCGGTGAAAAAGGATCAGTATGATGTATCTTCTTTCGGCATGATCAACGAAACAACGGCTCGAATTGTATGGACGCAGCCATCTGTTTGGAATAAAGAACAGACAATGACAGTCTTTTCAGGAATGACTGCAGCTGAAGCTAACGTGTCAAATGAAGTAATGCAATTTCTTCAAACAAATACAGAAAAAGCAACAGTTGCAATAGAGAGTAAAAACAAAGGCGTGTTTACTAATCATCAATCCGTCAGTAGCACATCGAGCAGTCTGAAAACAAGTGAAAAACAAAGCAGTAGCGAGTCTTGGATTTACTTTGCGTGTATCGCTGCACTCATCCTTTTGGTGCTTGTGATGATTGTCTATTTCGTACGAAAAAACCGTAAAAAGACTGAGTTCTAAACGATCAAAAGACCTTGAAAAAATCTCTTTACTTTGGTGTCAAACGGGAGTATGATCTCTTTTATAAAAGACCAATCGCTGAATCATTTCGATGAGCGGGGGAACCAATTGTGGTGGTATAAAACACCACGTGGGGTGAATCCTTTTAAGGTAGGGCAAAATCTCATGCGCCCGAATCCGTCAGCTAACCTCGTAAGCGTTAAAGAGAGCAAAGACCAACCTGTGATCTAAACAATAGGCACAGGGGCATTCTATTGCCTCTGTGTCTTTTTGGCGATCCCAATTTTGTAACTCAAATCGTTTGACACTAAAGGAGCGGGCATCACATGTACAGTTTGATGAAGCGTATTTTAATTGGTAAACCATTAAAATCACAGGCAGCAGGAGAACAAAAACTATCAAAAATCAAAGCTTTGGCATTATTGTCATCAGACGCATTGTCGTCAGTCGCATACGGTACAGAACAAATCTTAATTGTTCTATCAGTTGTCAGTGCGGCAGCGTTTTGGTACTCACTCCCGATTGCAGGTTGTGTATTAATTCTTTTAATGGCGTTAATTCTATCTTACCGCCAGATTATTTATGCTTATCCAGAAGGCGGCGGGGCGTATGTCGTCTCCAGCAGAAACTTAGGTGAAAAACCAGGGCTGGTTGCTGGTGGATCATTACTCGTCGATTACATTTTAACCGTAGCAGTGAGTATTTCTGCTGGGACCGATGCAATCACATCGGCTTTTCCAGCTCTATATCCATATCATGTCATGATCTCAATCGTATTAGTCCTAGTGATTATGGTGTTAAACCTTCGCGGACTGACAGAGTCGGCATCTATTTTGGCTTATCCTGTGTACCTATTTGTCTTTTCATTGCTCATTTTAATTGGGGTGGGCGGTTTTAAACTATTAACAGGGCAAGTGCCGCCAGCACCTGAACATACAGCATTTGGCACACATGTATCAGGCATCACGTTATTTCTTTTATTAAAGGCATTTTCGTCTGGCTGTTCTGCTTTAACTGGTGTTGAAGCGATTTCTAATACAATTCCATCCTTTAAAAAACCAGCTGCACAAAATGCAGCGAGAACTTTATTGATGATGGGGGGATTACTGGCCGTTCTATTTGTAGGAGTGACATTGCTTGCGTTTGGTTTTGGCATCTCGCCAAAGCCAGAAGAAACGGTTGTGTCACAGATTGCATCAGACACTTTTGGACGGACATTTTTCTACTATGTCATTCAAGCTGTCACAGCTTTAATTTTAATATTAGCGGCAAACACAGGTTTTTCAGCTTTTCCATTATTGGCTGTCAACTTAGCAAAGGATAAATATATGCCGCGCATGTTTACAGTGAGAGGAGATCGGCTCGGTTATTCCAATGGTATTATCTTTTTAGGTGTAGCTTCTATGCTGCTTATTTGGTTATTTGATGGGAAAACGGAACACCTCATTCCACTTTATGCTGTCGGTGTGTTTATTCCATTTACCTTGTCTCAGACAGGTATGTGTGTAAAGTGGATTCGTGAAAAACCACAGGGATGGAAAGTGAAAATGCCTATCAATATCGTAGGAGCACTTATTTCATTTACGGTTTTCATGATTCTCATTTTGACCAAGTTCCATCTTGTATGGCCGGTATTTGTTTTCATGCCAATTGTTCTATTTATTTTTTATTCTATTAAGAAACATTATCTGTCTGTTGGAGAACAATTACGTTTATTGAATGAAACCGAGCCTGTCGAAATCAAAGGGAATGTGGTCATCGTCCCAATAGCAGGTGTCACACGTGTCGTCGAACAATCTGTTCAATATGCAAAATCCTTATCAGACCAGGTCATAGCGGTTCATGTATCGTTTGATAAAGAGAAAGACAAGAAAATTGAAGCTGATTGGGAAAAGCTGAATAGTGATGTGCGTCTTGTGATTTTACATTCGTCTTATCGAAGTCTCATTCACCCGCTTGATAAGTTTCTTGAAACGATTGAAGCGAAAGCAAATGCGCATCAATATAGAGTGATGGTACTCGTCCCTCAATTTATTCCGAAAAAAAGATGGCACACCATTTTGCATAATCAATCTGCTTTCTTATTAAGGTTCCGTTTATTATGGAAACGGGATATTGTTGTCGCCACTCTTCCATATCACTTTAAAAAGTAACAAGAGCAAGTTGAAACGTTTGATCAAAAGGGTGCGGTGGTATGGAGTAAGAAAAAAGGAGTTTTCTCACATGCCGCAAAGAACCGCAGGAAAAGAAGTAACAGCGCTACTGGAAGAGTGGGGCGTGAAACATATTTATGGAATGCCCGGCGACAGTATTAACGAATTAATCGAAGAACTAAGGCATGAATCAAGCAAAATTCAATTTATACAAACAAGACATGAAGAAGTGGCAGCACTTTCAGCAGCAGCTGATGCGAAACTAACAGGCAAACTTGGTGTTTGTTTATCAATTGCTGGGCCAGGTGCTGTCCACTTATTAAATGGACTATACGATGCAAAAGCGGATGGTGCACCTGTATTAGCGATTGCAGGGCAGGTTGCCTCAACTGAAGTAGGCAGAGATGCATTTCAAGAAATCAAATTAGAGCGGATGTTTGACGATGTTGCTGTCTTTAATCAGCAAGTACAAACAGCAGAAGCTCTGCCTGACTTATTGAATCAAGCCATCAAAGCTGCTTATACCCATAAAGGGGTGGCGGTTCTCACTGTCTCAGATGATTTATTTTCTCAGAAAATTAAGCGGAGTCCCGTTTATACATCACCTCTTTATGTAGAGGGAGATGTGCGGCCGAAGAAAGATCAACTGCTAAAGGCTGCTCAACTCATTAACAATGCGAAGAAGCCAGTCATCTTAGCAGGAAAAGGATTAAGAAATGCTAAAGAAGAACTTCTTTCGTTTGCAGAAAAGGCAGCTGCACCGATCGTCATTACACTTCCAGCAAAAGGTGTTGTTCCAGACAGGCATCCATACTTTTTAGGGAACCTAGGTCAGATCGGGACGAAGCCTGCATATGAAGCGATGGAAGAGTGCGATTTATTAATCATGCTTGGAACCTCCTTCCCATATAGGGATTACTTACCGGAAGACACACCTGCCATTCAATTGGATATCAAACCGGATCAGATCGGTAAAAGATATCCAGTAGAAGTGGGGATTGTAAGTGACAGTAAGACTGGTCTTCATGAACTAACCTCTTATATTGAATATAAAGAGCAGCGCGGTTTCCTTGAAGCTTGTACAGAGCATATGATGAAGTGGCGAGAAGAAATGGATAAGGAAAAATCTATTGCCACATCACCGCTTAAACCGCAGCAAGTCATCGCTAGATTAGAAGAAGCGGTCGATGATGATGCCATTCTTTCAGTTGATGTCGGTAATGTGACGGTATGGATGGCACGTCATTTCGAAATGAAGCAGCAGGATTTCATTATTTCCAGCTGGCTTGCCACAATGGGCTGTGGGTTACCTGGCGCAATATCAGCTAAATTAAACGAACCAAACCGCCAAGCCATTGCTGTCTGTGGTGACGGAGGCTTCACAATGGTGATGCAAGATTTTGTGACGGCGGTAAAATATAAACTGCCAATTGTCGTTGTGATCTTAAACAACAACAATCTTGGTATGATTGAATATGAACAACAGGTAAAAGGCAACATCAACTATGGTATAGAGCTGGAAGATATTGATTTTGCAAAATTTGCAGAAGCATGCGGTGGTAAAGGAATCTCGGTGTCATCACATGAAGAACTAGCACCAGCCTTTGATCAAGCACTTCAAGCTGAGAAACCTGTGATTATTGATGTTGCGGTGACCAATGAACCACCGTTACCTGGTAAAATCACGTACACACAAGCAGCAGGCTTTAGTAAATATTTATTGAAAAAATTCTTTGAAAAAGGTGAGCTGGATATCCCTCCACTCAAGAAAAGCCTTAAACGCTTTTTCTAAACAGCAGGTAGTCGGTCTTCTAATTAGAAGACTGACTTTTTTTGTTGAATAGGTAAAATCATTTCAATTGTCACTTGTTTTCTTCTATATAAAAATATACAGACTGGATTTTTTGCAACTTAAAGCCTATTTTTCCAATTCGGTGAGAAAGGTAAAATAGACTTTATGATCAATAATGGAGGGAGTGGCTTAATCTGGGCAAGATACTTGATGCAAAAGCACTAACCAGTGCCATGGATACAAGGGCAAAACACTATCAGGAACTCCGCGAACAAATGATAGATTTAAAAAAGGCATTACAAGGTGTTGCTAATCTCGGTGACGACTTCACTGGAAAAGGTGCCGATAACATTAAAAGCTTCTACAAAGAACTCGCCGGAAATGTGGACATGTTTATTAGCTTCATTGATAAACAAAAAGCCTTTCATGAAGGTGTTTCTGGGACACTTGATGATACAAATTTTGGCGGCGACACCTTTGTTGAAGAACACTTTTTAGACAATGCCGTTCATATGGGCATCAAAAACGCCAAAAGCATTGTAAAAGATCAAAAAAAGGCACTCAAAACCATTTTTCAAGATATAGATGACCTCATTTCACTAGAGGTATTTGATAGCCAAACTTTTGATGAAAAAATAGAAGATGCGGAATACGAGCGAAAAAAGACAGTGAAAGACCTAAGAGAACTTGATCAAAATCTAAAAGATGAATATGCTTTGTCAGAGACGGAGCAGCAGGCTACAATGGCATTGTACGCAGAAATGATCAATGCCACAAATAACAGAAAGTCCATTTCGCCTATGAATTTTGACAAGAAAGCGTATCAAAATAGCGAAATCTACAAGGCAAAAAGCGATATTGAGAAGCAAACTTCTGAATATCTAAAAATCAAAAAAGATCAAGAAGAAGCTCGCAAGATCGCAAAGGAACAAGAAGCGCTCGCCAACCGTCCGTGGTATGAAAAAGCTCTTGATTACGGAGGAAATATCGTCAATGAACTGACAGGCGTGAACGATGCAAAACGTGCCGCAACAGGTGTCGATCCGATCACAGGTGAAGAACTTACCGCAGGCCAGCGAGTCGCCGCAGGCGGCATGGCAGCAGCAGGATACATCCCGATTGTCGGCTGGGCAGGACGTATTTTCAAAGGCGGAAAAGCCGTCTATAAAACGACTCAAGCCACGTCCGCCGCAGTCAGAGCGGTCGACATTTACAAGACATCACAGAAGTCTTTCGATGCGTTGAAAACATCACAAAAAGGCTTATATGGACTCACCGCGACCAACGGCTTCAGCGAAGCGATTACGGGTCGAGACATGTTTGGAAATAAAGTCTCGAAAGAACAACAGGAAGCGAGTATGAATACGGCGCTTACAATGCTTTTACCGTTTGGATCGAAAGGTTTTCGTGGGAAGATGGGGATTAAGAGTACGAGTGAACTTAAGCATCCGGTTTTAGATAATCCAAGAGTAGGTAGTGCATTAAAAGATGATTTTTATCATAGATTTAATGATATTATTGACAACTATGCAGTTCATTCTAAAAGATTTGATTTGCCGAATAGAAGAGGACATATGGATTCGTTGTATCAAATTGAGGGATCAATGGTTAAGTATGAGACAAAGTTTGTAAAAATTAAGAATAATGCACCTGAAATGATACAGTCGAAAGAGATAAGAAATGGCGTGTTTGAATGGGTTGTAGATCCAACAACTAACAAAGTAACCCATAGAACTTTTATACCTGACGGCAAAGTTACAGGAAAAATAAATCAATGGGGGAAATAAAAAATTGTATAAAATTGAAATAATCAAGAAAAGTGGATTTGAATGTAATTGGGCTACGTTGTTTATTGGTAGACAGTATAATTTAATTCCTGCCTTAGAAGTAACAAACTATGCAGTGGAATATCTAGAAAATAACCCTCATGATGATAACGAGCTCATTCTTGAATTAGCGTGGGAACAAGAAGAAGTAAAGGTAGATGATATACTTGAAAGCATAATCTCTGATAATTCTTCGGAAGACATGACGAGAGAATATCATAAGTGGCTATATAGTATTATGAAAGAAGCGTATACTCACTCAACTGATGATACCATCTTTGAAGAAATTGAACATATTTTCTCAGTCTTTCACACGCCCGAAAATATGTATGTTTTTTTTAGAGAAGTATCAGACGCATTTTATTATCCCCATGATTCACAAAAAACAATGAAAGAACTTGTAGAAGAGTTTTTAGAAAATGAAAAACAATTGATTTTAAATAAGTAGAGAACTTAAAGAAAACGATGGATAAATAAGCCATCGTTTTTTCGTACATAAGATTGTTTGTCTAATGACCTTTCTCTTGAGCATAGGGATTTTCATGCAATTGCAGAAGTCCTTTGGTGATTGAATTCTACGTGGAATGTTATATATAGGATCATTTTATAAAATTTTGAAAGAAACGGTGAAAACATAGATTGACAATAAAATAAGTATCATATCCGAGAAATTTGAAAATAAAAATATGGGTGAACTCGTAGAAGGAATTACGATTATCATAGATAGAAAATTTCACCTTGATTTTTCTGATAAAATCAAGGTTTTTTAAACTGTAAATTCACTTTCATACCAAATCACCCCACACATAATTGGGAATCATATGTTAAACTAACCCAATCACCACAAAAAAAGGGGAAATAAACCATGCTATGGATTTTCACACAAAACGAACAAAGTTTCGTTAATGTTCACGAAGTCACAGTAACCGGTAAAAAGATTGAAGGGTTTATCGCTGGCAGTGATTCTTGGGTCAAGACGCTCGGCAAGTATGACTCAAGCGATCGAGCGTCAGAGATCCTTCAAGACATTGTGAAAGTAATTGAAAAAAACCCAAATGGTACGATGACCTATCGAATGCCTCAGCAGTAAAAAAAGAAACCACCTTTCCATCGCGAAAAGGTGGTTTTGTTTATGAAGGTGTTTTGGTAAAGGCTAAAAATAACGGGATGCCTGTGCCGACAAGTGTAGTGGCGAATAGGAACATACCGCAAATGAATAGAAAATGACTGGCTGAAAAGACGAGTGCCAGAATGAGAAACACGATGCTGAGTCCTGCCATGCTATATGATGGAACAAAGCGGCGTTTGTATGTGGCTTTCTTTGTTAGGAATGAGAAGAAAATGCCAAATAATAAAGGGACAATCCATAAGTAAAATAAAATAATAAGAGACATACATCATACCTCGATTTTTTCCTTCTATTTTATCAGATGCCAATCACAACGGATACTACAAAGCTTCACTTTGTAAAATAGTTCATGCAATCGACACAATTAAGTGGGCTGATTGATCGAATTCGTTTTTTGTTTCATATATTCAGGCTGTAAAAGTGCGTACACACAGTGATCGGCAAAGTGGTCGCCTAGCCATTCACATTGTCTTAATATGCCTTCAAGTGAAAAAGATAAACGCTCTGCGATGCGTCTGCTTTTTTGATTATCAACAGCGGCCCTTATTTCAATGCGATGCAGACCGCACTCTTCAAATAAATAGTGAATGACCGCTTTGCATGCTTTTGTCATGATGCCTTTTCCTTGATAGCCTTCCCCGAGCCAATAGCCAATGGAAACCGTCCGATTAATCCAATGAATTTGGTGGGTGCCAATGATACCAACGAGTTCTCCATGTGACCAGATTCCAGCCTGAAAACCATTGTTTTGCAAAGCTTGCTGCATGGCACCTTGAATAAACGCCATGCTGTCTTCTTCTGTCTGCGTCGAATCGACCCATAGCATCCATTCACGTAAGTGCTCTCTTGAGCGTTGGATGAGCAGATACAGACTTCTCGCGTCTCTTGGTTCAAGCAGCCGCATGGATAGATCTTGATCCTGATAAAAAAACATGTGATCACATCCTCTCAAGGGAAATTCTACCACAACCCGATATAAAAGACAGCATGATCACTGTCTTTTACATAAACGTATCCACAATTAAAAACAGATTCAGTGCGACAACAAGAGCTGCTATCACCCAAGATATTCCGGTCACCCAGCGAGCATTCGTCAAATCGCCCATAATTCGTTTTTTACTTGTAAACAAAATGAGCGGAATTAAAGCAAACGCAATTCCAAAGGATAAGACCACTTGACTCATCACAAGCGCAGATGTCGGATTGACCCCAGATGCAATGATCGCAATAGGGGGAATGATGGTAATTAGCCGGCGGACATACAGCGGAATTCGGTACTGAATAAAACCTTGCATAATAATATCGCCTGACAGTGTACCGACAGAAGAACTGGAAAGTCCGGCTACAAGCAGACCTACACCAAATAAGATCGCTGATACAGGACCTGCGAGAGTTCCAAAATGCTGAAATGCTACATCTAAATCCTCAACAAAAAGACCATTTTTAAAAAATAAAGCAGCTGCTACAATCAACATGCTGGCATTGATGGCGCCAGCAACTACCATCGCAATGAGGATGTCTAAAAACTCAAAACGAAAAATCAGCTTTTTCTCTTTTTCCGTTCTGCCGACGACTCTTCTTTGCGTTAAGGCTGAATGGAGATAGATCGCATGCGGCATCACCGTAGCGCCTAAAATACCAGCGGCAAGCAGTACGCTGTCTGTCCCTTCAAACCTTGGAATGAACAGTCCACCGGCGACACTTGCAAGATCAGGTTTGGCGACAAAGGTTTGTACAGCGAAAGCAATCACGACAACAAACAGCATACCGGTAATTCCTGCTTCTAATGCTCGATAACCTCGTCTTTGGAGCTCTAAAATGGCAAAAGAACCGATCGCTGCAATAATCGATGCTTCAAGCAGCGGGATACGAAAGAGTAAGTATAAACCAAGGGCAGCCCCGATAAATTCGGCTAAATCTGTGGCGATAATGACGAGTTCGCCCTGAATCCATAAACCGATCGAGACTGGTTTTGGAAACTCTTCTCGAGCAATTTCAGGTAAATTTTTCCCTGTTGCGATTCCAAGCTTTGCAGACAAAGACTGGATGAGTAAGGCCATGAGATTGGATATGAGAATGACCCATAACAGAAGGTAGCCATATTTCGAGCCAGCGGCAATGTTGGTCGCAAAGTTTCCTGGATCAATATAGGCAATGGCTGCGATAAAAGCAGGTCCGAGAAAAGGAAGGAGCCTTCTAAATCCCTTCACCTTTCCTTCAAGTGCACGCTCCGCTGCCACTGACATGTGGGCCTGTGCCTCGATGTATTTGTTTGTCATATGTCATCACCTAGATTCTACAAAGTTTTGCTTTGGCACAAAAAGTTTCCTCGATGCAATTTTTAATCATCATATGCCCATCTTCATGAAAAGTCAACTATCTGAACTAATAGGTTTGTTTATCATATGTAAGTGAAAAAAATAGATACCTTGTCAATCAACACATAAAAAACACCGCCTCTTATCTTAGGCGGTGCATCCTCTGCTTCCTCTTCTTTTGTATCGTTTTTTAAGAAACCCTTGATCCAACGCTGCGGAAGATCAAGCTTAAAATAATGACGAAAATGGCTGCTCCTAAGATCGCTGGAATGATCGCAAATCCTGCCAGACTAGGACCCCACGTTCCAAGTAATCCATGACCAATCCAAGCACCTGCAAGCCCAGCAATCATTGAACCGATCCAGCCTCCTGGTACACTGCCTCCAGCTAGTGCACTCCCAATGAGACCAATGACAATCGCCACAACTAATGAAATCAGAAATCCTAACATGTTGATCACTCCTCTTTTGTTTGTTTACTAAGCAATAACCGTTTTAAAAGAGATTAAAACCTTTCGGAACCGCTTCAATGTTCGATACGTATGATGGACAAGGATTGTGTATAATAACAGACATATACTTGAACGGCATCTAAGGAGGCAAATGGCATGGAGGAAAGAGAGTGGCTAAAAGCACAATTAAAAGAGATTGAAAAATGGGAGAAAGACCAGCAAAAGGTATGGTTTTGGGAGAAACTTAGCCGGCTTCCATTTCAAATGCTGGACAAGCTGACCCCTGCCTTTATTCAAAAGAAAATCGGTGTGTTATTAGATGAGATGGGGCACTACATTCAATCAGGCGGTGTCTATTTGACGTCAGAGAAAGGCATTATTCATCAATTTCAAAAGAAATGTGCCGATGAATCGATTCAGCGTATTGAAGATATTGAGGCGGCTCCGATCGAGGTTATGGATGTCATTAGTGATCAGATGGGGAAAAACCGAACAAACCTCGCCACTGTACAAGGTGCGACAACAGGTGTCGGAGGTATGTTTACATTAGCGGCAGATATTCCGGCTGTCCTCGGTCTCTCTTTAAAAACATTACAGGATATCGCCGTCACCTATGGCTATGATCCGAAAAATAAAGAAGAACGAGTCTTTATCATTAAATGTTTACAGTTGAATTCTGCTGACGTTGTTGGGAAAAAATCAATATTAAAAGAGCTGAAGAGCTATCATGCATCAGAAGGGAAGCACGAAAACATGATCTCTCAAATTCAAGGATGGCGTGAGGTCGTATATAACTACCGTGATTCGTTTGGCTGGAAGAAGCTGTTTCAACTTGTCCCAATTGCGGGGATTTTGTTTGGTGCAGCGTCCAACCGCTCACAGTTAAAAGGAATTGCCGAAACAGGCATCATGCAATATCGAAAGCGCAGAATATTAACAAGATTAGAGGAGCTCGCTCAGCAAGAACAGCGTGACTCCGGCGCATAAAAAAATCCCTTTCTCGAAGGGATTTTTTATTTGGTCTCAGCATCTTCTTCAAACGCTTGAATCGGAGAATATTCATAGCGTGCCCGGAGCTCGCGGATTTGTTTGATCAAGGTGGAACCGATGATCCTTTCTGCTTCATCATACAAAGGATCGAGCGCCTTCATCCATTTTTGCCGCTCTGCTGGTGTTAATTCGTGTATGGCAATTGGAGATTCGCGTTTAATATCCTCCAGCTGATCCTTGTTCATTTGTTCGGCATGTTTTTCGTTCCATGCCGTTGTTTCTTCCATCGCTTCGAGTAAAATTCGCTTCGTCTCAGGCGTTTGACGATCAAAAAAGGATTGATCTGTTAAGACGACATACCCTAAATACCCGTGATTACTGATCGTCATATAGTCTTGTATATGATAGAATTTTTTTGAATAAATATTTGAAATTGTATTTTCTTCACCGTCTACTTTTTTTGTTTCTAGCAGCTGAAAAGTTGAATTAAACGATTCCTGATAGGGTTTTGCGCCAAGAAGCTTGAATTGCTTTTCAATCATATCACTTTGCATAATACGGAGAGATTGCTTTTTTAAATCACTAGGCTGCTTGATTGGGCCTTTATTCGAAGTGATTTGCTTAAAGCCATTTGTCCAGTAGGCCATTCCCTTTAGTCCGTCTTTTTGCAGTGTGCCGAACAGTCTCTGTCCAATCGCACCATGTAACCCTTCTTGGACAGCATCGTAGTTAGAAAAGGCAAAGGGCAGATCAAGTGCCAGCCATTCAGGGGACAGCATGCCGAGCTTTGACGTAGACGGAGCAATAAATTGAACTTGATTCTCTTTTAGTGCATTAATTTCTTCAATATCAGAATAAAGACTCCCGTTTGAAAAGATTTGAATGCTGATCCTGCCGTCGGATTTTTCATGAACAAGCTCAGCAAATTTCTTTGCAGCCAGCCCTTTTGGGGTATTATCGGCGACAACATGGCTGAATTTGAACACAAGCTGATCCTTCAGCCCAGTCTGTTCATCGTCGAAGATCGTCGCTGATTTAGGCATCATATGATAAAAACCAAAGTATAAAGCGGTTACAAAACCGATGATGAGCAATAGCGTATAGGCGAGTAAATTCTTCATGCGTCAGATCCCCCTTATGTCAAGGATACTTGACAGAGGAAGAATTCGTAAAGATACAGGTGAAAAAATGATGAGAAATCGACTGAAATTACAACAATTATCTATTAGATGGAAGCTCACCATCCTCACATATTTCGTTGTCATTTTTGCCCTTTTAATCGGAGGAATTGTTCTAGTCGGGGGAATTCAGCAAACAGAGGAACGAGAACTTCGAAAAAGGCTCATGAACACGGCAAGAACAGTAGCTGAGATGAATGAGGTAAAGCAGGCATTGGATGATCAGACAAAGGAGCGTGCTCGGTTGCAGCATGCCATTGAAGAGATTCGGATTATCCAAGATGCTGACTACATTGTTGTCATGGATATGGATCACGTGCGATTGACACATCCAGTAAAAACGAGGATTGGCCAGCGCTCTGAGGGGACAGATGAAGAACCTGCCTTTGCAGAGCATATCTATTTCTCAGAAGCACAGGGAGAGCTTGGCACAGCCATTAGAGCCTTTTATCCAGTAAAGGATGAAAAATTTAACCAAACAGGGGTTGTACTAGTCGGAAGAACATTGCCGAGTATGGCAGATATATTAGGAGAAATGAAGCAGGATATCCTCATGATCCTTTTGCTCACGCTCAGCTTTGGTCTTGTCGGTTCATTTTTGCTCGCCCGTCATATTAAACAGCAAATGTTTAAGCTGGAACCGCATGAGATTGTCAGAATGCTAGAGGAGCGCACCGCTACCTTTCATTCCATTAATGAAGGGGTCATTGCCATTGATAACCAGCACATGATCACCATTTTTAATGAAAAAGCAAAGCAAATTTTCAGCGTGACAGGTGATGTAGTGGGCCGAAATATTTGGGATGTGCTGTCAGATACAAGGCTTCCAGAAATCATTGACCGTGCAGAACCTGTCTACAATGAAGAAATTCATATGAGCGGAAAGCGGATCATGAGCAGCCGAATTCCGATTGTGATGAAAAAGAAAATCATCGGAGCGGTTGCGATTTTTCAGGACCGGACAGAGGCGGCCAAATTAGCGGAGGAATTAACCGGGGTGAAGAACTTCGTTGATGGCCTACGGGTGCAAAATCATGAACATATGAATAAGCTTCATACAATTGCGGGATTAATTCAGCTGGGGAAAGCCGATCAAGCACTCGATTTAGCGTTTCAAACGACCGAAGAGCAGGAGCATGTGACGGACTTTCTCCACCGTGTGATACAGCATGACGCAGTGGCAGGTTTATTGATGAGCAAGATAAGAAGGGGCAAGGAGCTAGGCATAAAGGTTGAAGTAGATGAAAATAGCAGTCTGCGCGATTTCCCAGAGCGGCTGGATCAGCATGATATGACGAAGCTACTTGGCAACCTGATCGAGAACGCCTTTGCCGCGTATGATACTGTAGAAAGAGACACAAAACTCATTTCTATTAGTATTGATCAAACAGAGGATGTCCTCGCGATCTTAATTGAAGATTATGGATCTGGAATAGAAGAGGACATGATTCCTCATATTTTCGACAAAGGCTTTACTCACGGTAAAGAAGGCGGAACAGGCTACGGACTGTATATTGTAAAAACGATTATCGACAAAGGGATGGGAAATGTAGAAGTCACATCAAGCATCGGCATTGGTACCACCTTCTCAATCGAATTCCCAATGACAATAGAGGAGAGAGACAGATGACTCAGATTAAGGTGCTATTAATTGAAGATGACCCGATGGTGCAAGAAGTCAATAAAGAGTTCATTAAGAGTGTCCCTGGCTTTCAAGTTGCGGCTGTAGCAGGAAATGGCGAGCAGGGCATCCAGCTGATCAAAGACATTCGTCCAGATCTTGTGGTGCTCGATGTGTATATGCCTAAAAAAGATGGCGTCAAAACACTGCAAGACATCAGAAAGCAAAAGATGCAGGTGGATGTGATTGTTATTTCGGCAGCAAAGGACAAAGAGACGATCGGCACCATGCTTCAAAATGGTGCCCGAGATTATATCATTAAGCCATTTAAGTTTGAACGGATGAAAGAATCTCTTGAAAGCTATAAAGCGTTCAAATCAAAAATTCGTACCGCAGCAGAATTTTCTCAAGAGATGCTCGATGATATCATACGAAAGCCTGCAGTTAAGCAGGAAGAGACATGGCTTCCTAAGGGGCTGAATGTGCATACGATGAATGAAATTAAAGCCTATATGCGTCTGCAAGAAGGAGCGCAGTCTGCAGAGGAAGTCGCCAATGCACTTGGGATTGCACGTGTCACGGCACGCCGTTATTTAGACTTCCTTGTAAAAGAAGGCGAGCTGAAATTAGATATGCAATATGGCGGGGTCGGACGCCCTGTGAATAAATATATCGTACATTCTGACTAAGAGACCAAAAAGACCAAAATGTACGATATGTCCATAAGCTTCACAGCCTTTGATGAAATCGCTATCATTTACCTACAGATAACAGTTAAGCGTTTACATCAAAGGGTGAGGGAGTTGATTTTTTATGAAGAGGCTATTGAAGAACTTGACATTTCAGGTCATTGCAGCTGTCATTATCGGGATCATTGTTGGGATGGTTTGGCCAAACGTCGGGAAAGAAATGAAGCCGCTTGGTGATACATTTATTAATGCAGTGAAAATGGTCATTGCACCCATTATTTTCTTAACCATCGTACTTGGGATTGCCAAGATGGGGGATATGAAAAAGGTTGGAAAAGTTGGGGGAAAAGCTTTTATCTATTTCGAAGTTGTGACGACGCTTGCGCTTGTCATTGGACTGTTTGTGGTCAATATCATGAAGCCGGGAGCGGGTCTTGACTATAGTAAGCTTGAAAAAGGGGATGTCTCGCAATATACCCAAAATGGGGGACAGGGTATCGACTGGATGGAGTTTGTCACACACATTGTGCCATCTAACATGGTAGATGCCTTTGCAAAGGGAGATATTTTACAGGTCTTATTCTTCTCTATTTTATTCGGTGTTGCGCTCGCTGCACTTGGCGAGAAGGGGAAAGGCATCATCGAATGGCTTGATAAGCTGTCGCTTGTCTTCTTTAAAATCATTGGTTACATCATGCGTGCCGCGCCATTAGGGGCATTTGGAGCAATGGCTTATACAATCGGACACTTCGGTTTAGCTTCAATTAAACCACTGGCTAGTCTGATGCTTTCCGTTTATATGACGATGTTCTTGTTTATTTTCGTCGTGCTGAACATCATTTGTAAAATGTATGGCTTCAGCCTGTTCGGTTATCTCCGTTTTATCAAAGATGAAATTTTAATTGTTCTTGGCACAAGTTCTTCAGAATCTGTCTTGCCAAGAATGATGGATAAAATGGAACGCTACGGGTGCTCTAAGTCGGTTGTTGGACTTGTCATTCCGACAGGCTATTCTTTTAACTTAGATGGAACCTCAATCTACTTGTCCATGGCCGTGGTCTTCTTAGCGCAAGTGTTTGGGGTGGATCTATCCATCGGACAGCAGATCACGATTATCCTTGTTCTGATGCTCACATCAAAGGGAGCAGCTGGAGTCACAGGAAGCGGATTTATCGTGCTGGCTTCTACACTTGCTGCACTTCAGGTTATCCCGCTAGAAGGTCTTGCACTGCTATTAGGGGTCGACCGTTTCATGAGTGAAGGAAGAGCGATTACGAACCTGATTGGAAATGGAATTGCTACAATTGTTGTAGCGAAAAGTGAAGGGGAATTTGACGAAGCGAAGAGTAAAACAGCGCTACAGGAAATGCGAAATATCAAGCAGGCTGTCTAGTATAAAAACAACCAAAAACCGAAACCTTATGTCTACATGGGGTTCGGTTTTTTCTTGTGTAAAAAAGAAAAAACATAAAAGCTTGATTAATTTAGGACGAATCGTAAGACCTCATTGACCTTTTGTTATATAATTTACAGAAAGATCCGATATAATGAATATGAGATCCAACGAAAAATAGACTTTAGTCCTGGCAGGTGTGTAACGTATGGCGGCATTTTTTAAATTGTTTGAAAAACCTGGTGTCAAGAGGTTTTCAGTATTTGTAGTATTAGCCACAGCATTATATCTATTAAGAGGAATGATGAATTTAATCCTCCTGACCTTCATTTTCACTTTTTTAATGAACCGGTTAGAAGAGGTCATAAGAGGCTTTTTAAATCGCTTCCTGAAAATAGGACAGAAATCAGTCATCACCATTTTGTACATCCTTCTGGCTGGTGGATTGACGTTTGGCGGCTTTGTGTTTGTGCCCATCATTGCTAAACAGGTGGAACAGTTATTTCATTTAGGGAAAAAGATTGCAGATCATCCACAAGATTTACCCTTCTTTGACGTCGTCACCAATGTGTTCGGAGATTTCAAAATATCTTCTTTCTTCGAGAAAGGGTTTAATTTCCTCTATACATACTTAACAGATTTCAGCACGTTCAGTATCCAGGTCATTATGTCCTTAATATTAAGCATGTTCTTCCTGTTCGAAAAGGAACGCCTCATTCAATTCATGAATAAGTTCAAAACGAGTAAAATCTCCGTGTTCTATCATGAAATTGCCTTCTTTGGACGTAAGTTTTCCAGAACATTTGGTAAGGTACTTGAAGCACAGTTCATCATTGCAACAGTTAACTGTGTCTTAACGACAATTGCGCTTGGCATTATGGGCTTCCCGCAATTATTTGGATTAGCGGTCATGGTCTTCTTGTTAGGTTTAATTCCGGTAGCGGGTGTGGTCATCTCCCTCGTTCCACTCAGCATCATTGCGTATACACTTGGAGGCGGAATGTACGTCCTATATATTGTGCTGGTGATCGTGATCATCCATGCCATTGAAGCCTACTTCTTAAATCCGAAGCTCATGTCAGCTAAAACAGAGCTCCCTATTTTCTTCACGTTTATTGTCCTGATCTTTTCTGAACACTATATTGGCATTTGGGGACTGATTATCGGCATCCCAATCTTTGTGTTTATCTTAGATATCTTGGAGGTCACGAATAAGGAAGAAAGTAATTAAAAAGTTCATATGAACCTGTTTACAATTTTCTAAAAATAAGGTATAAATAGTATGAAAATATCATATTACCACACGCTTAATCCTTCTAAAGGAATGGGGGACCCAAGTTTTTGGGGTGAATTTTTCTTATTTAAGAAAAAAGGACATCTCTTCGTCCTAACCCGTCAGCTAACCTCATCAGCGTGAAGAGAGTAGACAGTGGTACACGTATGGACACGCAGGCCCACGAGAAGACTCTCTCGTGGGCCTTTTTGACGAGGAAGGGGAGATTTTATTGAAGCTTGCGACGAAAATTATTATTGCTTTAATTGTAGGTGCAATCACAGGACTACTGCTCAACATTTTTGCTCCAAATGTATTCAAAGTGTTAGACCCTTATCTATTTACACCTCTAGGTCAAATCTTCTTAAACCTGATTAAAATGTTAGTTGTACCGATTGTCTTCTTTTCGATCACACTTGGTGTAGCAGGCCTTGGCGATCCGAAAAAACTTGGCAGAATCGGCGTAAAAACCATTACTTACTTTCTACTCACTACGACTTTTGCCATCATTATTGGCATTTCATTGGCCTTACTTATTAAGCCAGGCACATTTGGCAATTTTGATACGAAAGCGGCAGAATATTCCGCTGAGGAAGCCCCATCAATGGCAGACACACTACTCAATATTATTCCAACCAATCCAGTCCAATCTCTAGTTGAAGGAAATATGCTTCAAATTATCGTCTTCTGTGTATTTTTAGGTCTTGGCATTGCCTTGCTCGGTAAAAAAACAGAAGGTTTGCTGAAGCTGTTTGAACAAGGAAATGAATTAATGATGTATCTTGTCGGTGTTGTGATGAAATTCGCACCGTACGGGACATTCGGTTTGATCGCAACGGCGATTGGCAGTCAGGGGCTCGATGCCATGAAAGCGATGGGACTTTACTTCTCAGTCGTCTTAATTGCGCTGATCTTGCATTTCTTCCTGACCTATGGGTCAACCGTTGCCCTATTAGCTAAACGAAATCCAATGGCATTCTTCAAAGGATTTTCTCCAGCGATGGTTGTGGCATTTAGTACATCAAGCAGTAACGCAGTGCTGCCAGTATCAATGGAAACAGCTCAAAAGCGCTTAAAGGTGCCAGAACCTATTTCAAGCTTTGTGCAGCCGCTAGGTGCGACCATTAATATGGATGGTACAGCGATCATGCAAGGGGTTGCGACTATTTTTATCGCACAAGTGTATGGAGTTGAATTAACCCTTGTTCAAATGCTGACAGTTGTCTTAACGGCAGTACTAGCAAGTATTGGCACAGCAGGTGTCCCAGGGGTAGGGCTCATCATGCTAGCCATGGTTTTAAATTCCGTGAATCTTCCTGTTGAGGGCATTGCGCTGATCCTTGGCATAGACCGCTTATTAGACATGGCAAGAACCGTGGTCAATATTACAGGTGACGCAGCATGTGCGGTGATTGTATCTGAAACCGAGAAGAAACATGAGAAGGAAGCACCAACACCTAATTTATCACTGTAACAACAAAAAGGGCTGACTGGATCAGCCCTTTTTTTCGTGGAACGGCTTGTCTAGCGTGATATACTTTTTACAGGATGAGCGGCCGTAACTGCCGCCATAGGTTTTACATCAGAAGGAGGAACCACTTTGCAGTCTGCTGTTCTACACATAGAGAACGTCGATAAACAAATTGGCCGGCATCAAATTTTGCAACATATTTCGATGGACATTAGGCAAGGAGAAATTGTCGGTTTACTTGGACCGAATGGGTCTGGAAAAACGACCTTGATTCGATTGATTGTTGGCTTGATGAAAAAAAACAACGGCCGGATCATCATTAATGGATATTCTCAAGATGATGATCATCTAAAAGCGATGTCATCTGTTGGGGCGATCATAGAAAATCCGGAATTTTATTCATATTTAACAGGTTTTGAAAACCTTGAGCTGTATGCGTCTATGCATGATGGAGTTTCAGAAGAGCGCATTTTTGAAGTGGTAAAAAGAGTTCGTCTGGAGCACGCCATTCACCAGAAGGTCAAAACGTATTCACTAGGGATGAAACAAAGGCTCGGGATTGCACAAGCCATTTTGCATAAGCCCAATCTGCTCATTTTAGATGAACCAACAAATGGGCTTGATCCCGCAGGAATGAAGGAGTTTCGAGAGCACTTGCAAATGCTTGTACAAGAAGAAGGTGTCTCTGTGTTATTTGCTACACATCTTTTGCATGAAGTAGAAGAGCTTTGTGACCGCATGATCATCATCCAAAAAGGACAGATCAAAGCCAATACAAATCTTCGCGACATGGAAGGAAAAGAGCAGGTGCTGATGAATATTCAGCCAGTAGAAAAGGCAGTTTCATGGCTAGAGACGCAAGGATATACATATGAACAAAGGGAGCAGCATGTGCTGGTTCAACTGAAAAAAGACCGTGTGCCGGAGCTGAATAAACAGCTTGTCTTAGCAGAATTTGATGTACTTGAAATGACGCCTCAAAAACAATCAATTGAAGAGGCCTTTATGAAATGGACGGAAGGCGGGACGGCAGATGCTTCAACTCATCAAGAATGAACATAAAAAAATCACGAGACAAAAGATCACATTCATTGCACTTGGACTGATTGTTGTCTTTCAATTGACGATGGCTCTAGCATTGAAACGAGTCATTTCCGGGCTTGGCGGGCAAGATACAGTCGCGAACTATTTTGCTTATTCCACGAATGTTGTGTTTATTTTACAAGTGTTCGCTGTCGTGATTGGCGCCACATTGATCTCAACAGAGTTTCAAAAAAGAACCATCAAGTTCTTGTTGATCAGGCCGAAGACAAGGCTTCATATTTTCTTGTCAAAATATATCACACTTGTGCTGATGGTCCTTTACCTGTTTGTTTTTTATTATGTGTTCGCTTTTCTTTTTGGCCTTATTTTCTTTGGTACTGATTTTGATGAAAGCACTGGGCGGTTATTTCTGCACACATTTGTTGTGATTGGATCACAGTGGGTGGAAGTAGTCATGATGGCAAGCTTTGCTTTTCTGTGCTCAAGTTTGTTTAGAAACAGTCTGATTGCACTTGTGACTTCATTTTTCGTCTTATACGCGGCGAAATCATTAGTGTCGATCATGTCTCTGTTAGAAAATCAGTGGGGGAAAATTCTACTTTTCGCTAATACGGACTTCACACAATACAGTTTTCAAGGTCCGCCGCTCTTTCAGGGCATGAGCCCTCTGTTTTCGCTATTCATTGTAGGGGCGCATTTCGTTTTCTTTGTTGGTGCTGCTTGGCTCCTTTTTTGGAAGCGTGATGTAAATGTGTAAAAATTGTGTCAAATAACAAGAAAAATTCGTGACATCTTTGTGAAAACGAGTCTGTATTTCACGATAACCGGCTGGTTTTGTCTTATAATAAGACAGAGTCATGGAGGTGGCACTATCGTGAAAAATTTTATTACGGCTTTACCTATTTTGTTGCTGTTGTCGTTTTCGTTTGTGTCTTTTGCCTTCCAGTTTGATCATCTTGTTTATTTCAGACTAGCGCTAGGGATCTTTTCATTAGCGGGTCTTTTCTTTCTGTATACACTTAAAAGAAACATGAAATGGTTCATGGTCTATTTATATGCGAGCTGGATCGTTCTTGCTGCCGTTACGACATTTGAAGAACCCGTGTTTTCACAATTCTTCTTTGGTGGTTTAACGATGACAATGGGTTATCTAACATATATGCTCATCTATTTAGGAATGAAACAAGACCGTGTAGCGAAATCACATTAAAACAAAAGCCGATAAAATCGAAGAATAGATTTTATCGGCTTTTTCTTTTCTTCAGGCAAATAAAAAAGCAGCCATCTGTTTGACTGCTCTTCTTGTGTTTATGATTCACGTCCAGCAGCGGCAAGCTGCTTCTGGTGCTTTTTGTCGATGGTTGCGTATATACTTTCCATCATCTTAGGGTCTCGCATGATCGCTTCCTTGTTTTCTTCAATCAATTGCTGATACGTTTTGATTTTCTTCTTAGACATGTAACTCAACGCTCCTTTGGTAGAATGGACTCTATAAGATTTCACACAGATGAAATTGATAATCATTTTCAATTAGCAACTCCATTATACAAAGCAGAATGTCATAAGTAAAGATTCAATTCAGAAAATTCACGTAACCGACATATTCCCATCCATATCGACGATGAATTCTTTCCCAGGAAATAATCCGCTGTCAAACCTTGTCATGAAATCAGATCAAACATTCCTGCCGATGTTGAAACATTTTAGCCGCACATCTCGTCTTATGAAGAGACTTGATTTAAAAGGATATAAAAAAAGACACCAGCATGAGTTGGCTGATGTCTCCATTCAAATGAGTTATGAAACGTGTTCTTGAAGAAACTCTGTGACTTCTTCAGGTGATTTAGCGTTGGCACTGTGTAAATGACCTGTTTTTTCGCCATTTTTGAAAATTAACAGGCTAGGAATTCCCATGACCTGATACGTTTCAGCTAACTCAGGAAAGTCGTCTTTGTTTATTTCAAACCATTCATTCTGAGCATAAGCCTCTAAGATGTCTGGAATGAACATGTCCATTCTAGTGCAATCAGGGCACCATGTCGCAAAGAATTTAACGATGACCTCTTTGTCTGATTGAATGATTTCGTTGAATTGTTCAGTGCTTGTAATTTTTTTCAATTTGTCACAACTCCTTTTCAATGTCATTTTAATATAAAATAAAGGCGAATGACATACAAATGCTCGGGGGGCGCTTACAACCTTTACAAATCATTTCAATTCCGTAACAACAAAAATTAATTAGAGCATTTTTGCTTGAAAGTGATAAGATAGTAAAGATGAATTTTAGTGGGGGGAGTATCCATTGAAAATAAGTTTAGGATTGGTTTACGGCGGAAAGTCAGCCGAACATAATGTATCACTGCAAACAGCCCTTGCAGTTACGAAAGCACTTAACACTGAGAAGTTCGATATACATCCAATTTATATTACAGAAGAGGGCGAATGGCTAAGAGGAGAAAAACTCACTGAACCAGTATCAAACGTCAAAATGCTTCAATTTGAACAAAATGCAAAGACGTTTTTACCAACTTCTTTAAATGAAAGCATGTTTCCACAGCCTGCATCAGCTGATGAAAAGATTGATGTCGTCTTTCCATTGCTACATGGGCCAAATGGTGAAGATGGGACCATGCAAGGGTTACTTGAACTAATGAATATCCCGTATGTCGGTAACGGCGTTCTCGCGTCTGCTGCGGGTATGGATAAAGTCATGATGAAAGATGTGTTTGCTCAAGCTGGGCTTGCGCAGGCAAAGCATCTTTCCTTCAATAAAAAGGATTATGAGAAAGCCATATCAGACAGTCTAGAACAGGTAGAAGCAGTTCTCGGGTATCCTTGTTTTGTGAAACCTGCCAACATGGGATCAAGTGTCGGAATTAGTAAATGCCGCAGCAAAGAAGAGCTGCAAACAGCATTTGATTTGGCTTTCCAATATGATCGTCGTGTTGTTGTGGAAGAAGGCGTTGTAGGACGAGAAATTGAAATTGGTGTATTAGGAAATGACGAGCCGAAATGCTCAGTCGTTGGTGAAATTGCACCTAAAACAGATTTTTATGACTACAAAGCAAAATATGAAGATGGCGATACAGATTTGATCATTCCTGCGAGTGTGTCAGAGGAAGAGTACAAGACAATTCACGATATGGCGATTAAGGCATTTAAAGCCATTGATGGATCTGGCCTCGTACGTGCAGATTTCTTCCTAACAGAAGAAGGCGAAGTGCTGATCAATGAAGTGAATACAATGCCAGGGTTCACACCTTTTAGTATGTTCCCGCTGCTTTGGAAACATACTGGTGTAGAGTATCCTGAGCTGATTGAGAAGCTGGTGTCACTTGCAATTGAACGCCATCAAGAAAAACAAACCATTAAAACCACTTTTTAATGTAAGAAGCAAGCAGACACTATCCTACAGGTAGTGTCTCTTTTCCTTCAAACGTGATATGAGAAAGAGAGGCGAAAAAACATGATCAAACGTACAGTGAAACAAGTCGCCCAAATGGCTGGTGGCACATTATCGAATGAAGCTTTTGGCGAAGAACAGATACACGGAGTGACAACAGATACACGAAAAGTATCAAAAGGCGCACTATTTATCCCGCTTATCGGGGAACATTTTAACGGTCACACTTTTGCTTCAAAAGCAGTGGAGCTTGGAGCGGCAGCGGTTCTTTGGAATCAAACAGAAGCGAATCCACCGTTCGGTGTACCTGTCATACTTGTAGAGGATACTTTGACAGCACTCCAACAGCTTGCAAAATCATACTTAAAAGAGGAAAACCCTCGAGTTGTCGGTATTACTGGAAGTAATGGCAAAACAACGACGAAAGATATGATCCATTCTGTCCTACAAACGACATACAGAGTCCACAAAACAGATGGCAACTTTAATAATCACATTGGACTTCCACTGACCATCCTTGCGATGCCAGAAGGAACCGAGATTGCTGTACTAGAGATGGGCATGAGTGCAAAAGGGGAAATCGAATTTTTATCTAAACTCGCTGAACCTGATGCAGCTGTCATCACGAATATTGGAGAATCTCATATGCAGGATTTAGGATCAAGAGAAGCCATTGCAGATGCAAAATGTGAGATCACAAAAGGGTTAAAAGAGGATGGGACTTTTTATTATTTAGGAGACGAGCCTTTACTCCGCCAAAGAGCAAATGCCCTGGCACGCAGCGTAAAAACGTTTGGAGAATCAGAGGACTGTGATATCAAGGTGATTCACATTCACCAACTCGCTGAAGGCACTGAATTTCAAGTGGAGGGATATGCTCAAGGGTTTCTCATTCCTGTATTAGGGAAACACAATGTAAAGAATGCTCTTGCAGCTATTGCAATCGGCCAGCATTTCGGTCTGAATGAAAGACAAATTGCCCAAGGGCTGATGCAAACGAAATTGACAGGCATGCGTTTAGAACTGTTTAAAACAGATAAGGGCATCACGGTTATCAACGATGCGTATAATGCGAGTCCTACGTCGATGAAAGCAGCGATTGATCTTGTAGGAGATATGGATGGCTTTGCTAACCGCATACTCGTTCTCGGAGATATGCTGGAGATGGGCAGTGAAGAAGAGACCTATCATTTTGAAGTAGGGGAGTACATCAAGCCTGAGTTTATTGATCATGTTTTAACGTTTGGCCGTCTTGGCGCATTCATTGCTGAAGGAGCAAAGAAAGCATTTGGAGACGACCGCGTGTCTTCTTATATGGACAAAGAAGAATTGAAGAAAAAACTAGCGGATGTGGCAGGACCTGACGATGTCGTTCTGGTCAAAGCTTCCCGTGGCATGAGATTGGAAGACGTTATTACTGCACTATAAATCAGATCGGCAAAGAAGGTGACAGGGTGATTGGCTGTCTATGTATACACGGTTTTACTGGTGCCCCGTATGAAGTAGAGCCGCTTGCGGAATATTTAAAGCAGACGACAGATTGGACGGTACAATCTGTCACGCTTCCGGGGCATGGGGAGGAACTTCAGCTCAAAGGCATTCTCTATCAGGAGTGGATTGCCACCGCTGAATTAGAACTCTTATCCCTTTACCGAACATGTGACACCATTTATTTGGTCGGCTTTTCTATGGGCGGGATGATTGCCTCATATTTAGCAGCGAAGTATCCAGTGGCCCGTCTTGTTCTGTTAAGTGCTGCTGCTAAATATGTAAACCCAAAACAAATGATTCAAGACACAAGGCAGATGGTGAAGGAATCCTTGTCTGGTTTGATTGAGACGAACCCATTGTATGATCGATATCGTCATAAGCTGACGAGTACACCGCTATCAGCTGCTGTAGAATTTATGAAATTGGTGAAGCAAACGAAAGGTTCTCTTGAAAAGCTTCATCTACCTGTCTTGATCGTTCAAGGTGAAAGTGATGGGATCGTCCCCGCTTCTAGTGCAGAATTCATTTATCATAAAATCCCGTCCCGTCAGAAAGAAATGTTCTATTTACCTGATTGTAAACATCACGTTTGTCATGAGCCTTGTGCACAGCAATTGTTTGAGAAAGTAGAACAATTTCTAAAAAAAACAATTTAATCTATAGAAAAGCTAAAATGTGGCTAAACTAATATAAATTGAATCCCACTTGTTAAAATTTGCATCATTTTTGTCGAATGAGTGACAGGCCTATGTTACAATAGGTAAGAAAAGGTGGTCGATTCGGTTGTTTCAATATGACGGAAAAACCTTTATCCCGCAGTCTAATTCGAGCAATGGGGAAGTATCGGAAGGAACCATATTTCAATATCGTCAGGACGGGAATATTTTAACGGGCACATATCAAGGCGGCAATATTCAATCTGGCGTGCTTGTAGGAACTGTGAATAAAGACGGAGCACTTCATTTTAGATATCACCATGTAAGTAAGGATGGCAGCATGAGAAGCGGTTCATGTCATTCCACTCCTAAGCAGCTGGATAACGGAAAAATTCAACTGTTTGAAAAGTGGAAATGGATGGACGGAGATCAAAGTGAAGGTGAATCGGTCATTGTCGAGCAGTAGATATATCCATTTCTGTCTTGTTGAAAAACAAATAGTGTAATGGTAAGATATAATGTAGGGTAATTCGGGCTTTGTATATAATGGACCTGTCCTTTCATACAAAGGGCAGTTTTTAATGATCATTCACGAGATTACTGAAACAGCAATTAGAAGGAGTTTGAATAATTTGACTATAACGTTTCAAGATTTTCAATTAAGCGAAAGTCTCATGAAAGCTATTAACCGCATGGGATTTGAAGAAGCAACACCGATTCAAGCGGAAACAATTCCTCTCGGTCTTCAGAATAAAGATGTCATTGGACAAGCACAAACAGGAACAGGAAAAACTGCAGCGTTTGGTATTCCTCTTGTAGAAAAAATCGACCCAGCGTCTCCAAATATCCAAGCGATTATCATTGCGCCAACAAGAGAATTAGCGATTCAAGTATCTGAAGAGCTATACAAAATTGGCCAAGACAAGCGTGCGCGCGTACTTCCGATTTACGGTGGACAAGATATCGGTCGCCAAATCCGTTCGCTCAAGAAAAATCCTCATATCATCGTAGGGACTCCAGGACGTTTACTCGATCACATTAACCGTCGTACAATGCGTCTTCAAAATGTTGAAACAGTCGTGCTTGATGAAGCAGACGAAATGCTAAACATGGGTTTCATCGAAGACATTGAATCGATCCTTTCAAATGTACCAAGTGAACACCAAACACTTTTATTCTCTGCGACAATGCCTGCACCAATTAAGCGTATTGCAGAACGTTTCATGACAAACCCAGAACACGTAAAAGTAAAAGCGAAAGAAATGACTGTATCTAACATCCAGCAGTTCTACTTGGATATCCATGAACGTAAAAAGTTTGATACATTGACTCGTCTTCTTGACATTCAATCACCTGAGCTTTCAATTGTCTTCGGCCGTACAAAGCGCCGCGTTGACGAATTGACTGAAGCACTGAACCTTAGAGGTTATACAGCTGAAGGAATTCATGGTGACTTGACTCAAGCGAAACGTATGGTTGCGCTTCGTAAATTCAAAGAAGGTTCAATCGATGTGCTTGTAGCAACAGACGTTGCAGCACGTGGACTTGATATTTCAGGCGTAACACACGTGTATAACTTTGACGTGCCACAAGATCCAGAAAGCTATGTACACCGTATTGGACGTACTGGACGTGCTGGACGTACAGGTATGGCGATGACATTCATCACACCACGTGAAAAAGATATGCTTCGTGCGATCGAGCAAACAACTAAACGTAAAATGGATCGTATGAAAGAACCAACACTAGATGAGGCAATCGAAGGACAACAACAAGTAACTATTGATCGTCTGCGCACAATCATCAGTGAAAACAATTTAAACTTCTACATGACAGCAGCTGCTGAATTGTTAGAAGATCATGATTCTGTCACAGTGGTTGCGGCTGCCATCAAAATGATGACAAAAGAGCCAGATGCAACGCCTGTTCGTTTGACAGATGAAGCACCAATGGTTTCAAAACGCAATCGTAACAACCGCAGCTCTTCAAAACGTAGAGACGGTGGCGGCGGAGGCGGCTATCGCGGAAAAAGCCGTTCATCTTACGGTGATAAAAAGCGTTCTTCAAATGACCGCAATCGTTCTTCTAACGATCGTCGTCAAAAGAAATCTTATAACAACTAATTCAAAAGCGAATCCTTTGCAGGGTTCGCTTTTTTTAACAGGCCTAATGAAACTTTTTAGGCTTTCTTTCGTAATATATTGATAGAAAAGTAAGAGAATGGGGGAAGAATGTGAGAAAACAGCCGCAACGTCAAATCAGCTTAAATGGATTAAAAGTATGGCGTCTTCAAAATGGAATTATCTCATTGATTTTCTTATTCATCATCATTGGGGTATTTGTAGCTAGTTATTATTTTCAATGGCCATATTGGATTGGAGCCATCCTCATCGGTTTGTGGATTTTACAGGTCATCTTCGGAATCTGGCTCATACCGAAAATCCGCCATCACATCTGGCGCTACGAAGTATTTGAGAACGAAATTGAAATACAGCACGGACTGATTCGTGTCACACGTGTCATTGTGCCAATGGTACGTGTTCAGCATGTGGATACATCCCAAGGGCCGCTTTTAAGGCGCTACCGGTTGGCATCTGTTCAAATTTCTACTGCTGCGACAGTGCATGATATTCCGGCACTGGAATTAGAAGAGGCAGATGAGCTTCGCGATTACATATCTCGATTAGCAAGGGTGACGGAAGATGATGTCTGAACCAAAACGTGTACATCCAATCTCGATGCTCATTGATTTTATATCAGATGCCGTATCCATGATCAAAAACTTCATTATCCCTTTTTTCGTGCTTATTTTTGTGAACTCGAATTCAAGTATTCGTTTTTATGCGTTTATCATTCTTGGTGTGCTTCTGTTATGGAAAGCTGTTTCAACCGTTTTAGGATGGAGACGATTCACCTATCGAATGGAAGACGATGAATTTCGAGTAGAATCAGGTGTGATCACCAAAAAGAAAAAGTATATCTCGTTAGAACGAATTCAAACGGTGAATACAAGTGAAGGCATCTTCCAGCGGATTTTTGGTTTGGTTCGGGTGCAAATCGAAACGGCAGGCGGGACGGATGGACCTGAAGTGAGCCTGACGGCTATTACAAAAGCAGAAGCTGAGCAATTAAAGCAATCGATTTTCAACCGGAAGAAAAGCTTGCAACAAGAAGAAATGAATGATGAAAATTTAGATTTCCCTGATCCTCTGACAGCGCAACAGCCTGTAGAAAAAGAAATCAGTGTTTCCTACAGAATGGGTATACCAGAGCTGCTTTTGGCTGCGACCACTTCAAGCGGAATCGGCGTCATTATTTCTGGGTGTCTCGCCATTTACACACAAATAGATGAAATTCTGCCTTTGGACGGATTCCTCAAACGGTTTTCTTTTTTAAGTCATGCGAGTGTTGAGATTTATGCGATTCTCATATTTATTGCCGTATTGATTGCGTGGATTCTTAGTGTTGGGGTAACAGCCCTTCAATATGCGAATTTTAACGCAAAACGAAAAGGGAAAGACATCATCATCACAAGAGGACTCATCGAAAGGCATCAAATGACCATTCCGCTTGCGAGAATTCAAGCAGTGAAAATCAAGGAAAATATTCTTCGTGAACCATTTGGTTTTGCGACGGTCATGCTTGTCAGCGCAGGAGGTTCCATTACAGAAAAAGAGACTTCTTCTGTCTTATTTCCACTCATACGGAAGAAAAAAATCAATGAATTGTTAACGCAATTTACAGATCAATATCAGCTGGCACCAGAAAGTGAATTGAAAAAAGTGCCGAAGCGTTCACTAAAACGTTATCTGATATCTTACGGATTTGTTCCATTACTTGTAGGTATAATCCTTTCTGTACGTTTTCCACCATGGGGATATTTGGCGCTGATTCCATTACCGTTTGCCTTGTTTTTTGGGTATTTAGCCTATAAACAATCAGGATATGTGATCAAAGATCAACTGATTCAATTAACGACAAGAGGCATCGGAAAGACCACCGGAATTGTTTTAAGAAAACGAATGCAAAACTATACGATGACCCAATCTTATTTTCAAAAGAAAGGGCGGGTGGCAAGTATTCACACCTTTGTGAAGTCCTCTGCCTTGCTTGATTCCTTTGGTGTGCATCACCTTGAAGAGGAAGATGCTGCACGTGTATGCGATTGGTATTCCTATGAAACGAATCAATCAACTTAAACCAAAAAATGTCGATCAGCTCCCGTTAAACGGAGTGATCGACATTTTTTATGAGCTTAATAGCGTCGTTTTTTTGAATGGAAGAATAGGGTGATCGGTGCTAGGATCATGCCGCCTATCAATCCAAATAAGTGGGCCATGATGTTGATGTTCGAGTTGACGAACGTCATAATGACAGAAACGCCGAGAATCGTTAAGATGACCTGAGAATTACCACGGTCCATCATATGCGGTTTAAATAGGACAAGATAAAGATAGACGCCAAATAAACCAAATATCGCACCAGAAGCCCCGACATGTACGTACTCTAAAGGCTCCACCCAATAGGTTCCGAGATTGCCAATGAATCCAGCACCCAGATAAATCACAAGAAATCGAACCTTTCCAAGCAAATACTCAAGTGCTGGAGCGAATAGGAAGAGCGACATGGAATTGAACAGAATATGTGTCAGACTTCCGTGAAGAAAAATAGGCGTTAAAAGCCGCCACCATTCTCCTGCTGCAACACCATAATTAAAACCAACGAGATGGTCCTGCCCAAGCTGGATCATTGGAATAGGGATTGCAAATAAAAGCCATAGGCCGATTTGCAAAGCAAGGATCGCTGTTACGATTGGATACGATCTAATAAATTGTTGAAAGCTCTCCGTTCGAATAAACATAACAAACCCCTTTTGACTAGATAATGGTAAGTTTATAGTAACACGTTTATGAAGCGAACATCCAAATTAGTACGAGTATCATAGGAGGTACCTCATGATTAAAGGAATCGGTATGGATATTGTAGAGATCGGCCGGCTGTCACGAGTGCTTAGCAGGCAGCCCCGTTTACCAGAACGAATTTTGACTTTACGTGAACAGGAAGTCTTTCGCACACTAAGTGAAAAGAGACAGCTGGAGTTTCTGGCAGGACGTTTTGCGGCGAAGGAAGCATTCGCAAAAGCATACGGTACGGGAATTGGTCAGTATGTCAGCTTTCACGACATCGAGATACAAAAAGATGCGAACGGAAAACCTCTCATCAAAAGTGAGAAAACAAAAGAAGACTACGTTCATGTATCCATTACACACACAAAAGAATATGCTGCAGCACAAGTTTTAATTGAAAGGTTGTCAAGCTAGTCTGCATATTGTTTGTCCCCCCTTCATATATTGGGTAGTGCGATAAGGAAGGGCGAGTTGCTAACAGGCTTTGATGGTTCGCGGTACGCAGTTAACTCTTGAGGCGTACTGTTAAAGTCAAACAAGCGGTTTCTTCCTTTTAACACAATTAACGAAGGGGTTGAAAAGGGTGAGAAAAAGCTTTGTTTTGCTTGTAACGGGGATCCTTTTTGTACTGATTCTCTCCGCATGCGGTCAAAAATCTCAACAGGATATCGTTGGAGATCTAAACAAAAAGGCAGAGGAAATGACATCATACAAAGCCAAAGCAAAAATGACCATTGAGACAGGAAATGATCCGCAGGAATACCATGTGGAAATTTGGTACAAGAAGCCGGAGCTTTACCGTGTCTACTTAGAAAATCCGAAGAAGGATCAGAGTCAAGTCATTTTAAGAAATGGCAATGGTGTATTTGTGCTGACACCTTCATTAAACAAAAGCTTCCGCTTCCATAGCGATTGGCCGAACAACAGCAGTCAGGTGTATTTATTTGAATCACTTGTGAAAGACATTAAAAATGACAGTGCAGCTCAGTTCAAAGCAAAAGAGTCGAAGTACGTTTTTGAAACAAAAACCAACTATCAGCACAACCAAATGCTGCCGACCCAAGAGATTACCTTTCATAAAAAAACAATGGCGCCTGCCAGTGTGAAAGTACTGGATAGCGATAAAAAGCCAATGGTGAAAGTAGAATTCTCTCACTTTGAATTCAACAAATCCTTTGACAAAGACGCCTTTGATGAGAAGAAAAATATGACACTTTCTCAAATGGATGTTGCCACAAGTGCAGATCCATCTGACAGCTTTGCGGTGAAAACGCCTGTGGATATGCCAGAGGGCGTGAAGAAAATGGAAGAGAAAGAAATGACAACAGATGCTGGAAAGCGGTATGTGATGACGTATGGCGGAAAGAAATCCTTCACGCTCATTCAGGAAAAAGCGCGGGTAGCAGAAGCGTCTACGCCTGTGACGATGAACGGCGAGCCAGTCGATCTTGGCATGACAGTGGGTGTTCTGACAGACAAATCTCTTTCTTGGACATCTGATGGAGTTGACTACTTGATTTCTTCAAGTGATTTATCGAAGGAAGAGCTCTTGATGGTTGCAAAGAGTGTAGAAGGCCAGTCAGCGAAATAAATACCTCAGGCGAGAGCCTTAGATATGAAAAATCAGCCCTATACAAGGGCTGATTTTCTTTGATTTGTTTCACTTTATTCCTGATTTTTAGTATCATATGAGGGGATTGAATCATTCAATAGGGAAGTGTGACGGATGGACACAAACGCCTTTTATAGAGACACATGGGCAGAAATTAATTTATCAGCAATCAAGCATAATGTTTCACATATGAAAGATCATATCGGTCAAAATGTTCAACTAATGGCTGTGGTGAAAGCCAATGCATATGGACATGGAGATATAGAAGTGACAAGAGCTGCTCTCAAAGCAGGAGCAGACGTATTAGCCGTCGCTTTTTTAGATGAAGCCATTTCTTTAAGAAATAAAGGTGTAAAAGCACCTATTCTTGTGCTCGGCGCAGTACCGGCAGAGTATGTCAAAGTCGCCGTTAGATACAACGTTATCATGACTGCTTACTCGATCGATTGGCTAAGAGAAGTCGTCAAAGTGATGAAAGGGCAGATGGGACAACCCATTCGTTTCCACTTGAAAATCGACAGCGGCATGAATCGGTTAGGTGTGAAAACAATCGAGCAGGTGAGCGAAGTAAAAGAGCTTGTCCACAATCATTCTTTTTTACAGCTGGAAGGAGTATTTACTCACTTTGCCACAGCGGATGAAAAAGATGAAAACTACTTCGGTATGCAGGTTGATACGTTTAAAACATTGCTTCAACCGCTTCATACGGACAAACTGCTCATTCATTGCGCCAACAGTGCAGCAGGTCTAAGGTTTAAAGACACTTTATTTAATATGGTTCGTTTTGGCATCAGTATGTACGGGCTGTCGCCGTCGGAAGAAATCAAAGATGAATTGCCGTTTCAACTGGAAGAAGCATTATCTCTTCATACAAAACTTGCACATGTAAAGCCCATTCAAAAGGGTGAGAGCGTGAGCTATGGTGCAACTTATACAGCGAATCAAGATACATGGATTGGTACAATTCCAATTGGGTATGCAGACGGCTGGATCAGGAAGCTTGCCGGAACAGAAGTGCTCGTTGGCGGAAAACGCCGAAAGATTGCCGGAAGGGTGTGTATGGATCAATTCATGGTTGATTTGAAAAAGGACATTCCGGCAGGGGAGCCAGTCGTGCTCATCGGGACACAAGGCGAAGACAGGATATCTGTCGATGAAATAGCCAAGCGGCTTGAAACCATTAACTACGAAGTCACTTGTTCTGTTGGCTACCGCGTCCCAAGAGTCTATATAGAGGACGGCGAAAGGGTTCATGTACGAAATCCGTTGCTTCAAGGCGGTCCAAGCTTTTTATAAACAACATCCACGGGAACGATGTTCAAACTGACATCGTTCTCTTTTATTCTACAAAGGCATCATAAACATTCTCCCTTTTTTAGAGATTTTGGAAATACCGTATGATTTTCGGAAAAAAGCGTATAATGGGAAAGAGGAACTCCATTATCATCTTGATTTACGGGTGGCGAGCCGCTTCATGTTCTAATAAGAAATCATGAAAAAACAGCTTTGCTTGTGCATTGAATAATGGTATGATTAGTCTTGGAATGGATCGATACGGAATCCGTAAGTTTTGTGGAGGTGTATGTTTTTTGTCTGAATCCAGCGCAACAAACGAAATGAAGATTCGACTGCCGGAGACTTTAATGTCTGAGATCGAACGAGTAGCAGAGCAGGATAAGGTAACAAGAAATGAATTGATCTACCGAGCGACAAAAACGTATATTCGTGAACGTAATATTCGACAAAATCGTGAATCGATGAGACGCGGCTACATGGAGATGGCGAAAATTAATCTGAATATCTCTTCAGAAGCACAATACGCAGAGTTTGAGGCTGAGAATACAGTTGAGCGATTAGTCAGCGGGGGTTAAACATTTGATTGTTAAACGCGGTGATGTTTACTTTGCTGATTTATCTCCTGTTGTTGGCTCCGAGCAGGGCGGGGTTCGCCCAGTATTGGTGATTCAAAATGACATTGGAAATCGCTTCAGCCCGACTGCTATCGTTGCAGCCATAACAGCCCAAATACAAAAAGCGAAATTACCGACTCACGTCGAAATTAATGCAAAGCGCTACGGCTTTGAACGAGATTCTGTCATTCTTTTGGAACAGATTCGTACGATCGATAAACAAAGATTGACAGATAAAATCACACATCTTGATGATGAGATGATGGAGAAGGTTGATGAAGCCTTACAAGTTAGTTTGGCTCTTATTGATTTTTAATATGGTGATACTTGGTTGCTCTATTGGGAGCAACTTTTTTTGTGTTCAATTTTTTTTAACGTTATAATGAAGAAAGACTAAAGAAGAGCTTTAAATGTAAGTAGGGGGTAAAACATGTCGAATCATATCGTGTTAGCTTTTGCAAGAAAGCACCAAAAGGAATTAGAAACAGAGTGGACGGACATTTTAAAACGACTCGGAGAAAAAGAAACGGACATGATGCTGAACGACAAAATGTATGAAACCATCTGTTCGGAATATGTTCAACTCATCATTACATCTCTTTCAGAGGGGGATAATGAAGATTTTGAAGAAAAAGTGCAAAATTTTGCTTTGAAAATCGTTCAAATGGGTATATCACTTAAGTTACTGGCAAACGGTCTAACGGAAATCCGTACACATTTATATGAAAAAATGAACGATGACAAAGATACAACACAAGAAAGTCATGACCTCATCTGGCAAATCGATCGATTCATCACACCCATCCATAATGAGATCTTAAACCAGTATTCCATCTCATGGGAAAAAACCGTCAGCCTTCAAAAAATTGCGCTGCAGGAACTTTCTGCCCCGCTAATCCCTGTGTTTGAGCACATCACCGTCATGCCACTTGTTGGCACAATTGATACAGATCGTGCGAAAAAAATTATGGAGAACCTACTTAATGGTGTCGTCAAACATCGCTCACAGGTCGTTTTGATTGATATCACGGGTGTACCTGTCGTAGACACAATGGTGGCCCACCATATTATTCAAGCGTCAGAGGCTGTGAGATTAGTAGGAGCGAAGTGTTTACTTGTCGGTATTCGCCCAGAAATAGCCCAAACAATCGTTAACCTTGGAATTGATTTATCTCAGGTTACAACAAAGAATACCCTTCAAAAAGGAATTCAAACTGCTTTGGAAATGACAAATCGAAAAATTGTTTCATTGGAGGGATAACCAATTGAGAAATCACCCGAAGATTCCAATCTTAAAATTATATAATTGTCTTCTGATTTCAATACAGTGGGAGCTTGATGATCAAACAGCTCTTCACTTTCAAGAAGACTTACTGAATAAAATTCATGAAACAGGAGCAAACGGTGTGGTCATTGACTTAACATCCGTCGATATGATTGATTCATTTATCGCAAAGGTATTAGGCGATGTGATCACCATGTCCAAGCTCATGGGGGCAAAAGTTGTATTAACAGGAATACAGCCGGCAGTCGCTGTGACGCTTATTGAACTTGGCATTTCACTGGAAGAAATTCAGACAGCACTAGATCTTGAACAAGGGCTTGAGACACTGAAGCGGGAATTGGGGGAATAGATATGAAAGACCAATCCTGTGTAAAAATATTGACGGAATGGGACATAGTCGCAGCAAGACAATTGGGGCGGAATGTTGCAAAAGAACTTGGTTTTGGAACAGTTGACCAAGCAAGAATTACGACGGCCATTTCAGAATTAGCTCGAAACATCTATTTATACGCTGGTAAAGGTCAGATTTGTATAGAAGAAGTGATGGAGCGCGGAAAGCGTGGACTCAAAGTCATCGCAGCCGATGAGGGGCCTGGCATCATGGATATACGTAAAGTAATGGAAGACGGATTTTCTACATCAGGCGGACTCGGAGCAGGCTTGCCGGGCGTCAGAAGACTGATGGATGAATTTAAATTAGATTCCGCACCAGAACAAGGAACTGAGATACAAGCTGTCAAGTGGCTTCGCTAGGAGGGAAACCATGGATTTTAAGGAGGTAATGGAGCAGCGTTATCATCAGCTGCTCAGTCGTTATATCAGTGATTTAACTGAAACATCGCTTTATCAAGCTCAAAAATTTAGCCGAAAAACCATTGAGCATCAAATACCTCCTGAAGAAATAGTGAGTGTTCACCGAAAAGTGATTCAGGAGCTTTACCCTGATTTGCCGGAAGATGTCTTTCATTCACTAGACTTCTTAATTGAAGTCATGATTGGATACGGACTTGCCTACCAGGAGCATTTAACACTAAGAGGCATCCAGCAAGAAATTAAGTCGGAAATTGAAATTGCTGCAAATGTTCAGCAAACCCTTCTGGAAACGAAAATTCCAGAAGGAGACACATTTGATATCGGAGCCATCAGTGTGCCGGCAAAACAGATGAGCGGGGATTATTACCATTTCGTAACAGATCACGATACAATCAATATCGCGATTGCAGACGTCATTGGGAAAGGCATTCCAGCTGCGCTCTGTATGTCGATGATTAAGTATGCGATGGATTCCTTGCCAGAGTCAGGCAGCGGCCCAACGAAAGTGCTCAAAACCCTTAATCGTGTGGTCGAGCAAAACGTAGACCCAAGCATGTTTATCACCATGTTTTATGGCAGCTATAATAAAGAAACACATGAATTTAAGTACGCATCGGCTGGACATGAGCCGGGCTTTTTCTATTGCAAAAAAGAGAATCAATTTTACGATTTAGATGCAAAGGGTCTTGTGCTTGGAATTGCACCAGATTTTGATTATAAGCAGTATGAGAAGCATTTGGACGTAGGGGATATGGTAATCTTATTCTCTGATGGTGTCACAGAATCCAAATCGGAGGATGGCTTCCTAGAGCGTGAGGATATCAAAGCCCTGATATCTGAGAACCTATCCTATTCAGCTCAGGAAATGGTGGATTCCATCTATGACAGCTTACTCAAGCTGCAAGAATTTCAGCTGCATGATGATTTTACGTTACTTGTCCTCAAAAGGAAGGTTTAGAAAGTGCATAGACGGGTATATAAAATTCAAGGAAACAAGAATTTCGAGGTGAATGCATAATGAATATGTCTGTAAAAGAGCATCAAATAGATCAAAAAACAAAAATTAGTGTTAGTGGAGAAATCGATGTGTACTCTGCTCCTCAGCTAAGAGAAACACTCATGCCTAAAGCCGAGGTGGGAGAACATCTAGAGATCTGTTTGAAGGATGTTACGTATATGGATAGTACAGGATTAGGTGTATTTGTTGGGTTGTTTAAAGCAGCTCAAAAAGCAGGTGGAACACTAAAGCTTGAGAACTTGTCAGAGCGGCTTGTAAGGTTGTTTGAAATCACTGGACTAAAGGACATCATTGACATTTCTGCAAAGTCAGAGGGTGGGGTACAATGAACGAAACAGTAGATCTAATCGAGATGAAAATACCGGCAAAACCAGAATATGTAGGCATCATTCGTCTGACTCTTTCAGGCGTAGCGAGCCGAATGGGCTATGTCTACGAAGAGATTGAAGACTTAAAAATTGCCGTCAGTGAGGCTTGTACAAATGCAGTTCAGCATGCCTATAAAGGAAAAGACGGTGAAGATGGAGAGGTAGCGGTTCGCTTTCTTGTCTACGAAGATCGTCTAGAAATCATTGTCGCAGACAAAGGCGGTAGCTTTGACTTTAAGCAAAAGCAGGAAGACCTAGGGCCGTACACATCTGCTCATACGGTGGAACAATTGGCAGAAGGAGGTCTTGGTTTATACTTAATGCAAACATTGATGGATGAAGTCGAGGTGCAAGCAAACTCCGGAGTTACCGTGGCGATGACAAAGTTTTTAAACAGGGAGCGAGTTGACCATGACACAACCATCCAAAACTATGAAACTAACTAAAGATGAAGTGGATCGCCTCATTCAAAGCTATCAATCCAACCAAGACGAGCAGGCGCAGCTGACACTAGTTGAGTGTTATACAAATCTTGTGGATATGCTCGCGAAGAAATACTCCAAAGGAAAAAGCTTTCATGAGGATTTAAGACAAGTTGGAATGATTGGTCTACTTGGCGCAATTAAGCGTTATGATCCACTTGTCGGTAAATCATTTGAGGCATTTGCCATTCCAACCATTATCGGGGAAATCAAACGCTTTTTACGTGATAAAACATGGAGTGTCCATGTACCAAGACGAATTAAAGAGCTTGGACCAAGAATCAAAATGGCAGTTGATCACCTGACAACGGAAACGCAAAAGTCACCTAAAGTACAAGAAATCGCAGAATATCTAGATGTAACAGAAGAAGAAGTTCTTGAAACAATGGAGATGGGCAAAAGCTATCAAGCGCTGTCTGTTGACCAAGGCGTAGAGGCAGATTCTGAAGGAAGCACTGTGACGATTTTAGACGTCGTCGGCTCACAAGAAGAAGGGTACGAACGTGTAAACCAAAAAATGATGCTTGAAAGTGTGCTTCACGTTCTGACGGATAGAGAAAAAGAAATTATCAATCTCACGTATTTGCAAAATAAAAGCCAGAAAGAAACAGGCGATTTACTCGGCATATCTCAAATGCATGTATCAAGGCTGCAGCGGAAGGCAGTTAAAAAGCTACGAGATGCATTGTCAGAAGATGCGTCTATGGAGCTAGGGTAATGAAGCAGATCGAACAGCATGAGCATGTAAACGCCATTATCTATCAATCGAACAAAGAAGGAAAATCATGCTGCGGGGACAGTTTTTTTATTAAAGCAGATGATGAAGAACTAATTTGTGCTGTAGCAGACGGATTAGGCAGCGGCCAGTTCGCCAATGAATCATCTTCTTTAGTCAGCGAAATTGTCGAAGAATATGGACATGAGGATGTGACAACCCTCATCGATAGATGCAATCAGGCCATGAAAAATAAACGCGGAGCCACTGTGGCCATATTGAAGGTGAATTTTTCCCAGCAGCAGTTTACCTATTGTTCGGTTGGCAATATTCGATTTATCTTGAATGCACCTTCTGGCGACTATATTTATCCACTTCCGACATCAGGATATCTATCAGGTAAACCTAGAAAATACAAAACATACACCTATTCCTACGAAAAAGGTTCGACATTCATTATGTATTCAGACGGGCTGAATGTGCCAAACATGCGAATGTGTTTAAAGCATAGCCATTCAGTTGCAGACATCGCAAAAGAACTTGAAACATACACACAAGACAAGAAAGACGATCTCACCTATGTACTTGGTCAGCTTACATGAAATAGCTGACCTTTTTTCTGTTTTGCCAGTTTTTTTGATACACTAAAAGAGAAGACACAGTGAGAGGATGCAAAGTATGAAGACATCTGACTTTTTATTGAAACAAATTGCGACAGAATTAAAGCTTTCAACAAAACAAATTGGAAGTGTGATCCAGCTATTAGAGGATGGCAACACCGTCCCGTTTATTGCACGCTACCGGAAAGAGCAGACAGGCTCACTAGACGAGGTGCAAATTCAAACCATTTCTGAACGCTATACATATATCCAAAATGTGACGAATCGAAAAGAAGAAGTGATTCGCTTAATCGCTGAACAAGACAAATTAACAGATGAATTAAAACAGAAGATCGAACAGGCGCATAAGCTACAAGAGGTCGAAGATTTATATCGACCATTTAAACAAAAACGAAAAACGAAGGCAAATGTAGCCAAAGCAAAAGGACTTGAGCCGCTTGCGGAGTATTTACTGCAGCTGCCAAACGATGAGATCGAAAAGAAAGCATCGGCTTTTATTAATGAAGAAAAAGAAGTCACAACCGCAGAAGAAGCACTAGAGGGCGCCCAGCACATCATTGCTGAACAGCTTGCGGATGATCCTGATATGCGGAAATGGATTCGCAGTGAGACGTACCAAAAGGGAAGTCTTGTCACATCAGGAAAAGACGTTGAAAACGACGAGAAAAACGTCTATGAAATGTATTACGACTACCAAGAGCCGATTAAAAAAATTGTGCCTCATCGTGTACTTGCGGTCAACCGAGGCGAGAAAGAAGGGATTTTGAAAGCAACCATCGAACCACCTGCTGAAAATATTCGTTTCTACCTCGATAAACAAGTCTTAAAAGGCAAGCAAACGACGGCGAGGCCTTACATTGAAGCGGCCATTGATGATGCATACAAGCGCTTGATTCAGCCTTCAATTGAACGGGAAATACGAAAAGAGCTGACAGAAAAAGCAGAGGAACAAGCCATTCATATTTTCGCTGAAAACTTAAGAAAGCTCCTACTTCAACCGCCGATGAAAGGGAAACGTGTACTTGGGGTGGACCCTGCGTTTCGTACAGGCTGTAAATTAGCCGTCGTGGATGATACAGGAAAAGTCCATCATATTGGCGTCATTTATCCGCACCCGCCTGTGCAGAAAAAAGCGGAAGCCAAACAAAAAGTGAAAGAAATCATTCAATCATCCAACATTGAAGTCATTGCGATCGGAAACGGAACAGCCTCAAGAGAGACCGAACAATTCATCGCAGACTTGATCCAAGAGCTGGACCAGCCGGTTTCATATTTGATCGTGAATGAAGCAGGGGCAAGTGTATACTCTGCATCTGCACTGGCAAGAGAAGAGTTTCCAGACTTGCAAGTCGAAGAACGAAGCGCTATATCCATTGCTCGAAGATTACAAGATCCATTAGCAGAGCTCGTAAAAATAGATCCAAAATCTGTCGGTGTAGGACAATACCAGCACGATGTGAGTCAAAAGCAATTAAACAGCTCGTTAACCTTTGTGGTAGAGACGGTTGTTAACCAAGTCGGTGTGAACGTTAATACAGCTTCACAGGCACTGCTGCAATATGTGTCAGGTCTTTCAAAAGCCGTCGCAGGGAACATCGTCAAGCGCCGTGAAGAGATTGGGAGATTCACAAGCAGAAAAGAGCTGAAGGATATCCCAAGGCTTGGTGCAAAGACATATGAGCAGTGTATCGGCTTCCTGCGCATCACAGATGGACAAGATCCACTTGACCGCACAGGTATTCACCCTGAAAGCTATAAAGAAACAAAACAGTTTTTACGCATGATTAAGATGACGCCAGACGATCTTGGTACAGAGCAGTTAAAAGAGAAAATCGCAGAGGTCAAGCTAGACGAAGCCGCACAGCAGCTTGACATTGGTCCAATTACACTTCAGGATATCATCGATCAGCTGACAAGACCTGAGCGTGATCCGCGCGATGAAGTACCAAAACCTCTTTTGAAAACAGATGTGTTGAAATTGGAGGACTTGAAGCAAGGAATGGAGCTACAAGGAACGGTGAGAAACGTCGTAGACTTCGGCGCATTCGTTGATATTGGCGTAAAACAGGATGGACTTGTCCACATTTCCAAGCTAAGCAATCGCTTTGTGAAACATCCGCTCGACGTTGTATCAGTCGGTGATATTGTGACCGTATGGGTAGACTCCGTTGACCAGGCAAAAGGTCGGGTGGCTCTTTCGATGCTAAAACCAGATTAAACAAAAAACGAGGCGCACCTTAGGATGGGGTGTGCCTTGATGTGACTGAATGTTTTTTTCTATAGAAGTACCAGCATTGATTAAGCAATTTGATTTGATAATGATTTTTCTCATAAAATGCTTTCTGCATCTGATTTTTCAGCCAGTTGGGCATCGCCCATTCCTCCTTTGATCAAAACAGTGGGTGTACCTTCAATGTATGCAAAGAGGAAATTGTCCCGTTCGAGGTTTTTATAGAAAGGAACGATCTTGATTGAACGAGAGAGAGTTACAGCAGTTAACAGAAGACATTTCAGAGCAGTTCTTTGGTAAGACGTTTCGCCATCAGGCTGTTTTCAATCCCCGTTTAAAAACGACAGGCGGGAGATATTTACTTGGAACACACAATATCGAATTGAACCGCCGATACCTAGAAGAACATGGACGAGAAGAATTAATCGGGATCATCAAGCATGAGCTGTGTCATTATCATCTGCATCTTGAGGGAAAAGGCTATCAGCATCGGGACCGTTCCTTTAAAGAGTTATTAAAACAAGTAGGAGCCCCGCGTTTTTGTACAGCGCTAAAGACCGTACAAAATAAACGACGTGGACAGAAGCGACAAGAATATGTTTGCACAGGATGCGGTCAGTATTTTATCAGGAAAAGGCGAATTGATACCTCTCGTTATGTGTGCGGCGTCTGCAAAGGAAAATTAAAATGGCAGCGTACAATCGGTTCAGAGTGATATGCATTCCTTTATGGGATGCTTTTTTTGTGAGATGAAGTAGACATATTGAGACAAATAGAGACGCGAGTCTCATTTTGTCTCTTTTGTGATCGATGGGAATCGCTCAAATCCTAAGCTTTCAAGCGCCATGATGTTGGCACGCTTTTTGCTTGTATAGAAGTGCAAGCAAAAAAGATAGGAGGTTTTAACATGGAAATGGCACTTAAAAAAGAAAAAGCCGTTTGGATGTATCAAAAAATGCAGGAAATTCGCCAATTTGAAGATCAAGTACACACGCTTTTTACAAAGGGGATCTTGCCAGGTTTTGTCCATCTTTATGCTGGTGAAGAGGCTGTTGCTGTAGGAGTCTGCGCTCATCTGAATGAACAAGACAGTATTACAAGTACACATCGTGGCCACGGTCATTGTATCGCCAAGGGCTGTGATCTAAAAGGAATGATGGCAGAAATCTATGGAAAAGCCACAGGTCTTTGTAAAGGTAAAGGTGGATCTATGCACATTGCAGATTTTGATAAAGGAATGCTCGGTGCCAACGGGATTGTTGGAGGCGGCTTTCCACTTGCGTGCGGGGCAGCCCTCACGGCTAAATATAAAAAGAAAGATAATGTAAGCGTTTGCTTTTTTGGGGATGGTGCTAACAATCAAGGGACTTTTCACGAAGGAATCAATCTCGCCGCTATCTGGAAACTGCCAGTCATTTTCATCGCAGAAAACAATGGTTACGGGGAAGCGACGCCATTTTCGTATGCTTCAAGCTGCAAATCGATTGTGGATCGAGCCGCCAGTTATGGTATTCCGGGTATTCAAGTGGATGGAAAAGATGTGACAGCCGTTTATCAAGCAGCAGAACAAGCGATAGAACGAGCAAAAAATGGAGAAGGTCCGACATTGATTGAATGCATGACATATCGGAATTATGGTCATTTTGAAGGAGACGCTCAGCGCTACAAAACCAATCAAGAAAAAACCGAACATCAAGAAGAGAAAGATGCCATCACTCTTTTTAAAAATGAATTATTAAAGCAGCAGCTGCTAACAGATCGAGAAATATCAAGTATTGAAGCGTCTGTAGCAGAAGCGATAGATGAAGCCGTGAGATTCAGTGAAGAAAGTGAATATCCAGATCATACTGAATTGCTAACTGATGTGTATGTTTCGTATCAATAAATCTGAAAGGAGAGAGGGAAATGACAAGAGAAATCAGCATGTCTAGTGCTTTGAATGAAGCGATTAAACTGGCAATGAGAAGAGATGGAGATGTCATTTTAATGGGAGAAGATGTTGCAGGAGGTGCTCATGTAGATCACTTACAGGATGATGAAGCATGGGGCGGTGTTCTTGGTGTAACAAAAGGCATTGTTCAGGAATTTGGGCGTGAACGTGTCCTTGATACACCGATTAGTGAAGCTGGCTATATAGGTGCGGCCATGGCTGCTGCTTCAACAGGGCTAAGACCAATTGCTGAACTCATGTTTAATGATTTTATCGGTACTTGTCTCGACCAAGTGCTGAATCAAGGCGCAAAATTTCGATACATGTTTGGCGGAAAAGCAGAGGTGCCTATCACGATTAGAACGACACATGGGGCGGGTTTTAGAGCAGCTGCCCAGCATTCACAAAGTTTGTATGCGCTATTTACAAGCATCCCTGGTTTGAAAGTAGTTGTGCCTTCTTCACCATATGATGCCAAAGGGCTGCTGCTGGCAGCCATCGAGGATCAGGATCCTGTCATCTTTTTTGAAGACAAGACGCTTTACAATATCACAGGAGATGTGCCGGAGAGGTATTACACATTGCCGCTTGGTCAAGCAGATGTGAAGAGAGAGGGATCTGATGTAACCATCTTTGCAGTGGGCAAACAAGTGTGTACAGCACTCGAAGCGGCAGAGCAATTGTCTGCTCAAGGTATTGAAGCGGAAGTGATTGATCCAAGAAGTTTGTCACCGCTCGATGAAGAGGCCATTCTGACTTCAGTAGAAAAAACTAATCGACTTGTCATTGTTGATGAAGCAAATCCAAGGTGCGGAATTGCCGCAGATATCTCTTCTTTGATTGCAGATAAAGGATTTGATTTACTGGACGCACCAATCAAAAAAGTGACGGCTCCTCATACACCGGTGCCATTTTCACCACCTCTTGAAGATATATATTTGCCAACACCCGATAAAGTTGTGAACACCGTATTAGAGATGATTGGCAAGAGTCATGACAAGATCTTGAACTAGAGAAAGGAGAGAGGGAGATGGCTGTCGAAGTTGTGATGCCTAAATTGGGCATGTCGATGAAAGAAGGAACGGTATCTGTCTGGAATAAAGAGGTCGGTGAGACCGTAAATAAAGGAGAAAGCATTGCAAGCATCAACTCCGAAAAAATTGAAATGGAGATCGAATCACCTGCTGAAGGAACCATATTGGATATAAAAGTACCTGAGGGAGAAGGTGTACCGCCTGGCACGGTCATCTGCTATATCGGTGAAGGAAATGAACAGGTGGAGAGAAAGAAAGAAAAAGAAATCCAGTCAAAACCAAAGAAAGAGAGAAAAAAAATCTCCCCTGTTGCCCGTAAAATGGCGAATAGCGCAAACCTAGACATTGATACGCTAGTGGGGACAGGACCAGGTGGAAGAATTACGAAAGAGGATGTGCTTCGTGCACTTCCTGAACGGAAAGAGAAGAAACAAAACGAGACAGTGCAACAGCCTATTAACATGATGCGGAAAACAATTGCCTCAAGAATGATGGAAAGCCTGCAAACAAGTGCACAATTAACCATTACGATGAAAGCGGACGTGACAAAACTGACAAACCTACAACAACAGCTGAATGAAACAGCCATCGCACGTTACGAGACAAAGTTGACCATCACCGATTTTGTAGCCAAAGCAGCGATCCTATCGTTGTTAGAACATCCTGCGATGAACAGTCAATATCATAACGGAGTTGTCGAAACCTTTGAGAATGTTCATCTTGGGATTGCTGCTGCGTTAGATAACGGATTGGCTGTACCGGTCATTCGGCATGCGGAGCGGTTAACGCTGATAGAGCTGGCGAAGGGCATTAAATTGTATGGTAAAAAAGCACGTGAAGGAAAGCTTCTACATGACGAAATCAAAGGTTCTACCTTTACCATCACCAATCTTGGAGCGTATGGTGTAGAGCATTTCACACCAATTTTGAATCCGCCGGAAGCGGGGATCCTTGGTGTCGGAACAATGTATGACACCCCTGTTTATCGAGAGGATGAATTGTGCAAAGGGACCATCCTACCACTCAGTCTTACGTTTGATCACCGCGTGCTGGACGGGGCGCCTGCCTCTGCATTTTTATCAACGGTCAAAGCACACTTAGAAGAACCAATATCCATTCTTTTATAGGAAGAAGGTGAATGTACCATGACACTGGTCATTATAGGAGGCGGACCAGCAGGTTATGTGGCGGCCATAACAGCCGCCCGTTTTGACAGGGAGGTTGTGTTAATTGATCAAGGTCAGCTGGGAGGTACCTGCCTCAATGAAGGCTGTATCCCGACCAAAGCACTTTTGCAAAGCGCCGATATGTATGAGCATGTGAAATCGGCTGGACATTTTGGAATTGAGCTTCCAGAACATGAGCCTATCATTCAATGGAATGCTGTCCAAAAGCTGAAACAGTCTGTCGTCAAGCAGCTCACTGATGGTGTTCGTTACTTGATGAATAAAAACAAAATTACCGTGGTAAATGGGAAGGCTTCATTTCTATCAGCACATGAGCTATTCTTAGAAAGTGAAGGGAAGTCTGAAATCATTCAAGCAAAACAAATCATTATTGCAACAGGGGCTGAGCCTGCGGCTTTACCGTTTGCACCTTTTGATGGCGAATGGATCATTCACAGCAAGGACGCCATGTCACTTTCTTCGATCCCAGATTCACTTTGTATCATTGGGGGCGGGGTGATTGGCTGTGAGTTTGCGAGCATCTTTAGCAGAATGGGATCAAAGGTTGTCATGGTTGAACGGGCAGTGCACATTTTACCAGAAGAAGATCGTGATACAGCACAATGTCTTCACGAGCAACTCGAAGAAACGGGTGTAAACATTTTGACGTCCGCCGCAGTCAAACAGCTTGATTCCTCTTCAAGAAAAGTAGTGGTGGAGAATAATCAAGGAGAACGTTGTGACATCCAGTCGGATCTTTGCTTAGTGGCGATTGGCAGAACTCCGCAACTTGGAGAGTTGAATCTTGATCAGATTGGAATTGAATTTGATAGAAACGGAATCTACGTCAATGAACATATGCAAACCAATCTCCCGCATATTTATGCGTGCGGTGATGTGACAGGTGGGGTCCAGCTTGCTCATACTGCCTTTCATGAAGGGACGGTTGCAGCTTCCCATGCATCAGGTGAACATCTAAAGGTCAATGAACAAGTGATTCCGAGGTGCATCTACACCTCTCCAGAAATCGCGAGTGTTGGTTTAAATGAAGAGAGTGCTAGAAAACAATATGAGGAGATTCGGATAGGGACATGTGCATTTTCTGCAAATGGAAAAGCATTAATCTTAAATCAACCAGCCGGTCACGTAAAGGTCATTGTAGAGCCGCAATATCAAGAAATATTAGGCGTTTCAATCATTGGACCGAATGCAACAGAAATGATTGGACAAGCGGCGGTGATGATGCATGCAGAGTTGACCGCTGATACATTAGAGCAGTTTATTGCGGCACATCCGACACTTTCAGAGGCAATACACGAAGCCGTTCTGCAAACCATTGGAAGAGCGGTGCACTGCTGAAAAAGACTCCTTTTCCATCCAATTGACTTCTTGGGTTAGCCAATGATAATTGAAAGCGCTTTTATGTTTATCTATAATGAATAAAAAGCCCCCAGAGGAGAGGATGGAATGAATCCGACGCCTTGTTATTTAAATACGTGGAAACGTTTTGTTCGTGAAGGTTTGCTTGATCAGTCTCGTCTGAATAAGAGAGTGGCAGAATCATGGCACAGGTGTAAACAGGCAAATGTGAATCCGTATTTAGATAAAGGACAGTCGTTGTTAGAAAAGGAACGATTCAGTGCTCAAAAAAAGAAATATTCATTATTCCTAAATGCGGCTCTTCCTTACTTAAATAAAATCAATCAGCAATTAAAAGATTCTGATATGCTGGCCTTACTCATTGATGCAGATGGTTATGTGCTAAGTCTGACAGGAAGCGAAAGAACGATGGTGGAAGCCAGAAGAATTAATTTTATGGAGGGTTCACGCTGGACTGAAACAGATGTAGGGACAAATGCGATCGGAACGGCACTCGTCATCGGAGAAGCGGTGACGATCAACGGAACGGAGCATTTTTCTATCGCCTCTCATCATTGGAGTTGTTCAGCTGCTCCAATTCGCGATGCGGACGGTACGATCATAGGGGTGATTGATATCTCCTGTATGACGGATAACAAGCACCCTTTTATGCTTGGAATGGCTTCAACGGTTGCTTATGCCATAGAGAGAGAAATTCAAGTCGAGCAAAAAAGGAGAGAGCTGGAGCTGATCACTCATTGTCTCCAGCAGGTGGAAGCAGATGAACCGTATGTGGTCTGTAATGAAAAAAAGCAAATTGTGTCTGCCAGCAGGTCGATTAGAGATCGATTTTCAGACTGGTATGGAATGGATGTTGAGCGGCTTAAGGATCATCCATTTGTTATCCGGGGAAAGCAGATCATTCAATCAGAGCAAGACGGGAAGGTGCTAGGCATATCCCTTTCTCTTGAAGAAGTAGCGAAAAGCAGCATGACCGTTTCTTTTGCTCAATTTCCCGGGGAATCAGGAACAAGTAAGGTATTTCAACAGACGCTTAGTGAGATGAAGAGAGCGGCACAAACAGATGCTCATGTGTATATTTGGGGAGAAACAGGGACAGGGAAGGAACTCGCCGCTAGAGCCATTCACTCCGCCAGTGAAAGGCATAAAGGGCCGTTCATTGCTGTTAATTGCGGAGCCATTCCTGAAAGCCTGTTAGAAAGTGAGCTGTTTGGCTATGCTGAAGGTGCTTTTACAGGAGCAAAACGTCACGGAGCTAAAGGAAAATTTGAACAAGCCCATAAAGGAACACTCTTTCTAGATGAAATAGGCGAAATCCCATATGCGATGCAAGTAGCGCTTCTTCGGGTGATAGAAGAAAGGGCAGTCGTACCGCTCGGCGGGACACACGAAATCCCTTTGGATATTCGAATCATTACAGCGACTCACCGTAATATGAACGAACTGCTGAAGGAAGGAAAAATACGAGAAGACTTGTATTACCGTCTTCATGTCTATCCGATCAATATCCCGCCGCTTAGAGAAAGAAAAGAAGACATTCATGATTTATATCGTTATTACCAAAAGAAGCATCACTGGAATGCAGCGTTTCCTGAATCATTTTTTCAGAAATTACAGGCGTATCATTGGCCAGGAAACATAAGAGAGCTTTTTAACCTGTTTGAACATCTAAGGGTTCTCTTTCCGAAAGGTGGATGGATTGGTGAATCGCAATATGCTTCAGTATTAGAGACGATTGATCAGAAAAAACAGAAGCTGCATCCAGCGGAGCAACCCGAGACTTCAAAAGAACTCACATTCAGGGAACGCATTCAAAAGCAAACAGTGATAGACGCACTGCATAAAACAAAAGGTCATGTGTCAGAAGCAGCGAGGTTAGCAGGAGTACCAAGAAGTACTTTTTATAAGTGGATGCGAAAGTTTCATCTGTCTTAATCTTATGAGGAAGGCTGCATCAAGGCCCTTGGTCTACGTGGAGGTCGGGGGCTTTCTGTCAAGTTAAACAAATGGCATGGAAAAAGGCTTGACTGTTATATTAGTATATGTTAAATTATAAAAGCCGTCGCAAATGAAGCAGGAATGAAACGTTTAAAAATTCTTGACACATTTTTCTGGCATAGATATAATGAAACATGTCTCATTATTCCGCAGTAGCTCAGTGGTAGAGCTATCGGCTGTTAACCGATCGGTCGTAGGTTCGAGTCCTACCTGCGGAGCCATAATGGAGAAGTACTCAAGTGGCTGAAGAGGCGCCCCTGCTAAGGGTGTAGGTCGCGCAAGCGGCGCGAGGGTTCAAATCCCTCCTTCTCCGCCATTATCATATGGCCCGTTGGTCAAGCGGTTAAGACACCGCCCTTTCACGGCGGTAACACGGGTTCGAATCCCGTACGGGTCATGTTTTCTTTTTATGTTGATTCGTTGGGCTATAGCCAAGCGGTAAGGCAACGGACTTTGACTCCGTCATGCGTTGGTTCGAATCCAGCTAGCCCAGCCATTTTTTATATATGTTTTTCTGCATAGCAGATGAGCCATTAGCTCAGTTGGTAGAGCATCTGACTTTTAATCAGAGGGTCGAAGGTTCGAGTCCTTCATGGCTCACCATTGTCACGCGGGTGTGGCGGAATTGGCAGACGCGCTAGACTTAGGATCTAGTGTCTTTATGACGTGGGGGTTCAAGTCCCTTCACCCGCATTGTTTTTTCAAACAGTGCACTTATGAATATATGAGCACATCATACACGCGGTCGTGGCGGAATGGCAGACGCGCTAGGTTGAGGGCCTAGTGGGTGAATAACCCGTGGAGGTTCAAGTCCTCTCGGCCGCATCTAAGAAACCAAAGGTTATAGATCTTTGGTTTTTTTGTTTTTTATAACTTTTAAATGAATTTGTCCACTTATCTTAAGTAAATGGATTTTTTTGTTTGAGTTTGATATTTTTATATATTGTCGTCTAATTCTCAGCCGTAGCCTTTTTTAGAAAATAAATGACCTTATACATTCTTCTCCTTGTTCAATTAATAGAGCGATATGAGAGTGTTTAAGATAGTGAAGATTTTTGAAGTTTTTGTTTGTAGATAGTCGCAGTACACGGAAGTACACAACACAATATTAAAGATATGTTTTTAGCTTCTTTCAATTAATGAGAGGTTAACAGAGCCTTCCTTAATAATTAAGTTGAATGGTTGGTGAGTATGAAACAAATGTAATTTACAAAGACACCACGTAGAAACTTATTATGTAAATTCATTTGGCAAGTCTGTAACATGAACATCCTTTTTCTCTTTCTTGGAAAGAATGAAACAAATTGAAAAGAAAGACAGTTGAAAAGATTTTAATTTTTATTAGGGGATATTGATAATAAATATTTATGATAAACTGATGTCATCAAAATTTTCTAATGGAATAATAAATCTTAACGCAGGATCAGTTGCTAGCTAATGGGGGGATAACATGAAACAGATAGAAGCAATTTTTTTAGATAGAGATGGAACAATTGGTGGTGATGACACTATTCATTATCCCGGAAAATTCGAACTCTTTCCTTATACAGCAATTCAAATTAATAAACTAAAAAAAGATAATGTGAAAATATTCTCTTTTACAAATCAATCTGGTATATCAAGTGGACTAGCTAAGGTAGAAGATTTTAAAGAGGAATTGAAAGGTTTTGGTTTTGATGAAGTATATATATGTCCACACGGTCATAATGACGGATGCTCTTGTAGGAAGCCCGGCATAGGAATGTTAATGGAAGCTCAACAAAAACACGATTTAACTCTCGAAAATTGTGTGGTAATCGGGGACCGTTGGAGTGATATTGTTGCAGCTGATAAAGTAGGAAGTATTAAAATTTTGGTTAGAACTGGGGCTGGTGAATATTCGCTTAGTGAACACTTTGATAAATTAAGTGGGATTAAAATAGACTATATAGCCAATGACCTTAATGATGCTATAAACTGGTTGTATAAAAATTCTTGTATAAATAATCAAGTGTAATATTACCCTGCTAATGAGAGCTGTCAATACAAAAAAAGGTGTTTCAACATGTAGCATCTTTTTTGTTTTTTTAAAACAGGTTACGAGTCCTTTCATGAACAGAGTGTTGAGGTCGTTGAAATTAAGTTAAACCAGTGGAAATGATGGTGACGGAGTTAAAACAGACCGAACTATGAAAAAATGGCAAGAAACATGAAAGCTAATCAGGAGGAAAGTCTTTAGAAATCTGTGAATGGAGAGTGAATCCAATTGCTCTATAAAAGAAATTGACTGGGATAAAAAAGTACCTCGTGACAGGTCGAAGCTGATTGCAGTTACATTGTGGTCTTGTGTTGAGAGCCTGCTGCTGAAAACTTTCTGTCAGGGTTTATCAAAGAAAACATCAGATTATGAAGAAGTAAAGGCAATAAGGACAATGTTAGAGGAGTAGACCCACTTATCAAGGCCAAAATTAAAAAACATAGCATATTATATAATATGCTATGTTTTTTCTTGTTCCACTAATGCACCCATTACTTTAATTGCTGATGTTCATTAGGTTACTTTATTATGGAATAAAAACAAGTGTCAGTCAGCTTGCTGCCATCCGCGGATAAATCATCATTTCTTAAAGTGCCTTCAAATGCAAAGCCAAGTTTTTCTGGGAGAGCCCGACTTTTGAGGTTGGTTGATTCACACCTTATTTCAATTCTTCTAAATTTGACATTGTTTAATCCGAAGTCAGCTAATTTCTCCACTGCTTCTGTCATATATCCATTCCCACTAAACTTTGTATTTATCCAGTACCCAATCTCACATTTAGGAATGGTCCAGTCAATCCCCTGAAGGCTAGTTATCCCAATGAAGTGATTGCTGTTTTTATCAAAAATAAGAAAACGGAAACTTTCCCTTTTTAAAAAATTGATATGAGCATTTCTTAAATTGATCTCTGTTTCTTCAGCAGTAGGAAGTTCTTGAGCAAATGGCAACCATGCTTTTAATTCAGAAAAGGAATCTTTTATTGCTTGGTTTACAATTTTCCCGTCTCCTGTTTGGTGGGGTGCTCGAAGTATGAGTCTTTTTGTCTCTAATTGTAAAGGAATATCTAACAATAAAGGGTTCATTTCATTTCTCCTCTCAGAATTTTATATTTTAGCATGTATGGAGAGTATGTGGTTCAAACTGTTCGTTGTCAATTTATTGTAGCAAGAAACTGATCAATTCATTAGAAGAGCTTTGGAACAATTTTCAATTCTTTAAAATTTGAAGTAACATAAAGCATTTCAATGTCACACATGAATATGGGGATTTGTTATGATGAAGTGAAAGAATATAAACAGGCTGCACAATATTTTTTGTTAGAAGTTTTTTTGGGGTTATCGCAACATAGTTTCCTAACAAGCAAAACAACAAAAAACCTTGAGATTACTAGGGAAGCGCTAGAAAAGGGGATGCAAATACATGTCAATTTATCATAAAGTCATTGGAGAAGGATTTCCGATCGTGATATTGCATGGTTGGACACTTGACCATCAAGTGATGTTACATGCATTGGAACCGGTATTTGAAAAACAAAGCGGTTGGAAAAGAATATACATAGACTTACCGGGTATGGGACGTTCCCAGCCTCACCCATCTATTCAGAACTCTGACGAAATGTTAGAAGCGGTATTGCGTCTTTTGGACGAGATGATCCCTGATGAACAGTTTATTGTTTGTGGTTATTCGTATGGAGGGTACATAGCTAGAGGTATTGTTCATTCACGCCGGGAAACCGTTCGTGGATTACTGCTTGTGGCCCCAATGACTATACCTGTATTCGATAAAAGAGTCGTACCAGAGAAGACAGTTCTAAAAAGTGACAGCCACTTGATATCGCATTTGTCTTCAGAGGAGGCGGATGCATTTTGCTCCATGGCGGTTGTGCAAGGAAAAACGGAATGGGAGAGGTTTCGCGATGAAATTTACCTTCCTTCTAAACAAACAAATCATGAATTCATCAATAACATTCTTCAAAATGGGTATGGCTATACCTTCGACATTTCAGCTGAATTTCAGTATCCCACGCTCATGATCACAGGGCGTCAAGACGATGTAGTCGGATATCAAGATGCGTGGCGGCTGATCGAAGACTATCCAAGGGCCACTTTTGCAGTGCTTGATATGGCTGGTCACAACCTGCAGATTGAACAACCCGATGTGTTTCATTCATTAGTCCATAACTGGTTAAACAGACTTGAGTCGGAAAATATGTAGTTGTTCACCTTTGTATAAATAGAAATTTTCTTGATTCGGGTTCGTGGCTGTATTAATGATTTTTATAGTTTGTGAACGAAAAAGTCCACTCATCTTATGTGAGTGGGCTTTTTGTATGAGTTATCATATAATAAATGTCATTCTAATCGATCGAATGGCTTCAAACTATTGAAATTTCCAACTAAACAACGAAATGATAAGGTGGGGTTGAGCTTATGCTTGGATTGCCAAGAGGGGAAGTTTTTTTAGTTCCCTGGTCTGCTGAATGGGGCAAAGAATTTGAAAGGGAAAAGAAACGCATAGTAGAGGTCATTGGTCAGTATACAGTGAATGTGCATCATATTGGAAGTACAGCAGTTAATGGTTTGAGTGCGAAACCCATTATTGATATTGCGATTGAAATAGATTGTTTTTTTGACGGGAAACAGTGTGTAACAGCTTTGCAAGGGCTTGGTTATTCATATAGAGGGACCAAAGTTTTACCTGAGAGACACTATTTTAACAAAGGAGAACCACGTACTCACCAAATTCATATGTATCAAACAGGCAATAGATATTTACTTGAACAGTTAAATTTCAGGGATTATTTAAGAAGTAACAAATTAGTAAGAATTGAGTACGAGCAACTCAAACTGAACCTATCTAGCTTAATTAAAAATGACAAACACAAATATGCCGAGGGAAAAACTAACTTTGTCCAATCGATTTTAGAGAGAATTTAGATAAAGATTTCTTTTCATGCTGAAAAAAGCTGATTTTATGCACAAATGATTGAACAAAGCTAAATAAACATTTCATCATTAAATCTCTGTCTTATTTGTGTTACCATAGCACATTCGGTGCTCTTTTAAATCCTAAATTGCAATAATTTCCGATTCATGTTACAATAAGAATAATTATTTTTGTTCGGCGTAAAGGATAGCATGAAGAAAGACTTTTCGTCTTGAGGATACTTTGGGCAAGGATAGTATAATACATTGTGTGGTAACGCACTAGGAGGCAACAAACATGGAACAAGGTACAGTAAAATGGTTTAACGCAGAAAAAGGTTTTGGATTTATCGAACGTGAAGAAGGAGACGATGTATTCGTACATTTCTCAGCTATCCAAGGTGACGGATTCAAATCTTTAGACGAAGGTCAAAAAGTAACTTTTGACGTAGAGCAAGGTTCTCGTGGAGCTCAAGCTGCTAACGTTCAAAAAACTGCTTAATCTTCATTTTTTAAAACAGGTTCTCTGTAGAGAGCCTGTTTTTTTGTGTTTTCATTTATTTCTGCAATAAAAAACCCTACTCAGCGTACAAGTAGGGAGATGTTACAAGGTAATCGTAAAAAAATTCATGCTTCAAAGGTTTATCAACAGTATAGCATATTGGATTTACAATATGCGGAATTTGCTTAAATAAATTCTTTTTTCTTTACTGGTCGAAGATAGAGGGATTTGTTCGTAGAGAAAATGTATTCAAAAAATGGGGAAGCAGGTAGACAATATTAGCAGAAACTCTTGATTTGTTTTTCAGTGATTCCTTTGATGACTTCTAGCTCACTAATCAAATAACCATAAGCATCGTCGAGCATTTTCTTTTCGCTTGCATTCAGTTTTTTTCTTTCTTCATTCGCATGAGATCACGTACCACTTCAGCGCCTTCTAGTATGTCGCCCGTTTTGATTTTGTCGGTGTTGATTTTATATCTCTCTTTCCATGGCAATAACTTATCTGATGTTCCATTTTGAAAAGTGTGCATAATGTTCTTTAAGGCAAGTATATCTGTAACAGGTCTTATTCTTGACCTTGACATCTTCCTTGTAGGAATCATCACTTTCATATGGCTAACGGCCATCTTAATGACATAATACTGTTGTTTTTCATCAGAGAATTCTTTTTCTTCTATGGCTTCAATTATACCTGCTCCGTGCATTGGATAAACAATGTTATCACCAATTTGAAACATATCATCCGCCTCCATATCATGTATCTACTTTAAGGGTACCACACTTAGAGGTAAAATAATCAAATTTTTAATAATAACATGTTTATTTATTTTTTGTCAATAAATTTTGTTCTGAAAAAGAGAGATTTTTTCATGTGAATTTCGGATGGTTTTTGATCATATCCTCAAGAATCCTTGCTACAAGAAAAACAGAATATCCACCATTAAAAAAAGACCAGCCATTGAGCTGGTCTTTCCAAATAGAATTCGATCATAATGTCGAAATATCAATCACAAACCGATAACGCACATCACTTTTGAGCACACGTTCATATGCTTCATCGACTTGGTTTGCGTTGATCACTTCAATTTGTGGTGCGATTTTGTGAGCAGCTGCGAAATCGAGCATTTCTTGTGTTTCTTGGATGCCGCCAACGAGTGAGCCGGCGATGCTGCGACGTCCCGTAATTAATGAAAACACATGGAAGTTGTCTGGCTTTGGTGGTGCACCGACGTTCACTAATGTTCCGTCAACACGAAGTAAGGACAAATAGGCATCCACGTTGATATTGGCAGAGACGGTATTGAGAATGAGGTCATATTGACCGGCTAGTGTCTGAAACGTATCAGGGTCACTTGTAGCAAAATAGTCTTTTGCACCAAATGACAGCGCCTCTTCTTTTTTATTCAAAGAGCGGCTTAATACAGTCACTTCTGCGCCAAGTGCGCGTGCAAATTGAATGGCGACATGACCTAGACCGCCCATTCCGACAATCGCCACTTTTTTGCCAGGCCCAGCCTTCCAGTGTTTTAACGGAGAATACGTTGTGATGCCGGCACAGAGAAGGGGGCTGGCGACATCGAGGGAGAGCTGGTCAGGAATATTGACAACAAATCGTTCTGTCACAACAATTTTCTGACTGTAACCGCCGTAAGTTGGTTCTCCATCATAATCCAGGTTATTATAAGTTTGAACGACTCCTTTCTTGCAATATTGTTCATCTCCATTTTGGCAATATTCACATGTACCGCAAGAATCGACAAAACAACCGACACCTACACGATCACCAATGTTGAATTTCGTGACAGCATCCCCAACAGCTGAAACAACTCCAGTAATCTCATGACCCGGAACCATTGGGAAAATACCGCCGCCCCATTCATCAAAGGCACTGTGGATATCTGAATGACAGATCCCGCTAAACTGAATATCAATTAAAATATCATGTGGACGAAGTGCTCTTCGTTCAATGGTTGTCCGTTCAAAGTTTGCTTTTGCATGGGAAACACTTAAAACGTTTGATTGGTGCGTCTGACACATTCTTGATCATCCTTTCAAAAGTAAGATTCGGGCCTTCCTCTATACTGTACGTCTTAAAGTGAACTTTAAGTCAACATAGAACCCTCTGATCGCCTCAATTCAGGCTTTAGCATCAACCTTGAATCAAGATTTGAGCCAAAAGTATCTTGTCTTCTCGATTAAAATGGAGATGATGGGAAAAGGGAGATCGTCAAGTAAGAGAAAGAAGAGAAGGGTGAAAACAATGAAAATAGCACAAGCCGCCAAGCAGCTCGATTTATCTACTGCTACGCTCAGGTATTATGAGAATATAGGTTTAATTAGACCGATCAGGCGTGATGAAAATGGTGTTCGTGATTATACAGAAGAAGATATTCAGTGGATAGAATTTATTAAATGTATGAGAAATGCGGGTCTGTCAATTGATGCTCTTAGAGAATATACGGCTTTATTTATCGAGGGAGAGGATCGTACATTGTCCTCAAGGAAGAGTATTTTGGTCAATGAGAGAGAAAGACTCGTAGACAAACAAAAGGAAATCGAAGAAACGATTAAACGGTTAGATTACAAGATCGAAAGTTATGAAGATATTATCCACAGTTATGAACAAAAACTAGTTCATCAATTAAAAACGAGCTCTATTTAAATGAAGAAAAACCTGTGACTTGTCACAGGTTTTGTGATGTGGTTATCTTTTTGTGTAACGCACCCAATTGTAATGAGCGTAAAGTGGAGTAACACCGTTGTAGGAGCCGAGCCATTCATCGACACCTGCACCATTCCATAAGTTCATCATAATCTTTCCCGGTGTTTGAGGGATTTGAGTAGTAGCCGTATGTTTTAATTGACCGTCCACATACCATTTAATCGAGTTAGGCTGCCAGTCGAACGCATATGTGTGATAAGAGTTTGCTGCATCAAAACCAAGGTTGACGATTTTTTCATGATTTCCGACACCATTGGTATAATAGTTAAACTGAACTTTTGTCGTATCTTTTCCTAGAAATTCGATGTCGATTTCATCCCAAGGCGTACCATCAGTCGGTCCCGTATAAGTAAAGAACGAAGACACGATCCCAACATTTTTGGCTGGTTTCATGTTTACTTCATATAGCCCATAGCCATATGTTTGAGTAGAACGGTTTTCTCCGCAGTCAAACTTATTATAGTAGGGACTTGTGAGCGATAATCGCATTTCCCCTAACGACGTCATGGAGACATTGTTTGCGCGCCACGTACAGTTGAACATATTTCCGTTCGAGTACCCATCGGCTTTTTGCCATAACCCGGTATTATAGTTGTTGAACGGTTCATAAAACGACCCGCCCGTTTGTGCCGAGGCACTTGCAGCAAATGTGGACAAACTTAAGAATAATCCAGTGACAAGCAGCATCAACAATCGTTTTACACGGTAAGACATGTAGGCATTCCCCTCTCTTTTTTTGAAAGCGTTTTCTTTTTGATCATACATGATTCTCTCAAAATGGAAAATCGGTCTAAATAATGATAAACAGTGTGTTTTTTTAATAGAATGAAAAGAAAATTGATAGGTAAAAAATAATGATTGACAAAGCGGACAGTTGTCCGTAAGATAATACCGGTACAATTGTCCTAATGAAAATGAAAGAAATTTGATTTACACATAGAGATATATGCAAGGTGGATGAAGGTAAAGAAGGTGAAGCATCATGGAAAAGGATATTGGAAAGGAAATTGAAGAGGTCGCTTTTTCTTTGTTTCAAGAGTTTGGTGTAGAGAATGTCAGTATGCATAAAATTGCTAAAACAGCTGGTGTTGGACAGGGTACTCTTTACCGCCGATATGCCAATAAAAGTGATTTATGCCTTTCGATCCTTGGAGAAAAATTTGAACAACTGATCCCTGCGTTGCATCTTTACTTAAGTAAAATCAGTGATCAGCCGGTTCGTGAGCGTTTACGATATGTTCTTGAAGAAATTCATCTCATCGTCGGTCATCATTTAGATTGGATTCGCATGCTCACAATCTCTGGGAACTTAGAGCAGACAAGTAAAGTATATGATTGTCATTACAGTCAATCACTCAAACAAATCATTCGTGATTTGCTCGAGGAAGCGAAAGTAAAGGGAGAAGCAAACATACAAGACATTGAGTTGACGACATTATGTATGTCCTCTCCAATGACGCCTGAACTCATGTTTTATATTCATGAATCTGGCTACTCAATCGAAAAAATTGCACAATTCGCTGCGGAAAAACAAATTTTATCTGTTTTTCAACGACAATGAAGTGGCTCATTTCTGACTAGCCTGACTTCCTAAGATTGCTCAATATTGAAAAAGAAAAGGAGCCAACTTAATATGAACAAACAGCAAACAGCAGCTTCCGACATTCGAACGCTGCCCATTATTATTTCATTTATCACAGCTGGATTTATTGGACTGTTTAGTGAAACGGCACTCAACATGGCGCTGAGAAGTTTAACATTAGACTTTGGTATTGAAGCAACGACTGCTCAGTGGCTTACAACCGGTTATTTATTAACACTAGGGATTCTTGTTCCAATTTCAGGCCTCATTCTTCAATGGTTTACAACAAGACAGCTTTTCATAACTTCACTGGTCTTTTCGATCATCGGTACATTTATTGCGGCCGTTGCACCAGTCTTCAGTATTTTAATGGTGGCACGTGTGGTGCAGGCAGTAGGAACAGCCTTGCTCCTTCCATTGATGTTTAATACGATTTTGGTCATCATTCCGCCTCATAAAAGAGGTAGATCAATGGGGATTATCGGTCTTGTCATTATGTTTGCCCCAGCAGTTGGTCCAACTGTCTCTGGTCTCATTCTTAAATCGTTAACATGGCATTGGATTTTTTGGATTTCGCTTCCGTTATTAGTTGCTGCACTCGTATTTGGGTATATTTTTATGCAAAATATTACGGAACCCACGAGACCGAAAATCGACATTTTATCGATTGTGTTATCAACCATCGGTTTCGGTGGAATTGTGTATGGTTTTAGCAGTGCCGGTGAAGGCGGTGGCTGGAGCAGTATGCATGTGATTGTGGCGATTGTTGTAGGTGTCATTGGCATTCTTGTGTTCTCCCTAAGACAGTTAAACATGAAAGAACCGATGTTGAATTTAAGCCCATTTAAATATCCAATGTTTGTGATCGGGTTACTTCTGATCTTAGTGTGTATGATGGTGATGCTGTCTGCTATGATGATTTTGCCATTATATCTGCAAACGTCCTTGGCACTTTCTACATTTACAGCAGGTTTAATGCTATTACCAGGTGGAATTATCAATGGACTGCTATCGCCAATCATGGGTGGGCTTTTTGATAAATTTGGGCCGAAGTGGCTTGTCATCCCAGGCCTTGTCATCGTTGCAGCGACCATGTTTGGCTTCACGAACTTAAGTGTGAATACGTCCATCGGTTATATCGTGACGCTTCATATTACGTTAATGATAGGAATTGCGATGATCATGATGCCTGCCCAAACAAATGGATTAAATCAGCTGCCGCCAGAGCTATATCCGCACGGTACAGCGATTATGAATACATTGCAGCAAGTGTCAGGAGCGATTGGGACTGCGGTTGGTATCTCGATCCTTTCATCAGGAGCGCGCAGTTTTATGGAAAATGTGGCTGATCCCGCAAATCCAGTCAATAAGCTGCTCGCCTTTACAAATGGCGTCCAGCATGCCTTTATCTTTGCTGTCATCATGACAGTGATTGGCTTGGTGATTGCTTTCTTTATTAAACGAGTGAAAGTAGAACAACAAGTATCATAATATATGAAAAGCACTGAGGACTTAGCACCGCAGTGCTTTTTTTATTTACTCATAGGGGTGAATGTTTGTTTCAAAGGAGCTGAAAATGGGGAGATAGATAAAAAGCAACGACTCTCTGACGACATTGAAGGAAAAGGCGAAATTCGTAACGAATGGATAGAGATAAAAGAATAAGATAGGAGCTGAGATCATGAACTTAGACGAACAAATTAAAATGGCTGAGTCATTGCGTCAACCAGCTGAAGATTCATTAGCTGGTCAATCAGAACTTAAGCCAGTCCACCCTCCTGAAGTGAACAAAATGGAATATGATATCCCAACGGGTGCTGGTAAAACAAAGGTGTGGGTATTTAAACCTGTGAAAACATTGAAACAACCCCTACCTGTTTTCGTCAATTTGCATGGGGGCGGTTTTATACTTGGAAGTGCTGAAATGGATAATCATTGGTGTCCGGTCATAGCAGATCGTGCGGAGTGTATCGTCGTCAATGTGGAATATCAGCTGGCACCGGAACACCCTTTTCCGGCCGCTCTTCATGAATGCTACGATGTGATGAAATGGTTATATGAACATCCTGATGAACTACAAATAGACCCAAATCGATTAGCCATTGGCGGACATAGTGCAGGTGGGAATTTGGCAACAGCGGTTTGTTTGCTTGATATCCAAAAAGGGAACAAACTTCCGATTGTCTATCAAGTGCTTGATTATCCGCCGCTTGATTTAGCTACTGATCCAGCACAAAAGCCAGCGTTTGAAGAAGCAATTCCAGTTGAAATGGCGAGACTGTTTAATGCCTTCTATCTGCAAGGTCAAGATCCGCACAATCCGCTCGTTTCTCCAGTCTTTGCAGAGAGAGAAGTCTTAGCACAAATGCCCCCAGCTCTTGTTATCACAGCTGAGAAAGATTCACTAGCTGAAGAAGCTGAGCATTATGCGGACAAGTTAAAAGAAGCAGGGGTAGATGTCACATACAAACAATTTAAAGGAGTCCCTCATGCGTTCACTCATGCCGGAGATTTAGAGATAGCTGAAGAGGCTTGGCATCTAATGAGCGATCAGCTTAAGAAGGCGTTTGAATAAGAAATATTCGGATATAAGTAAAAAGCACAGACCTTTTTTTCTGTGCTTTTTTTGTGTTCTTGCTGACGTCCTGAAAAGAAGTGTAGATACAACAATCACAACTGTCGATATAATAGAAAGATAGAAGACAACTAAAAAAGGAGCTAATAGAATGAAAAAAGAGACACTACAGGCATTTTGTCTTTCTTTACAAGGAGCAACCCACGACTATCAACCTGAGTGGCAGGCAGATCGTTATCATATAGGTGGAAAGATGTTCGCCATGATGGGGGGAGACGTCGATCGCAAGCCAGTCATCACTTTAAAATGTGATCCGCAACGCGCTGAAGAATTAAGAGAAATGCATGAAGGAATTATTCCCGGATATTACATGAATAAGACGCATTGGAATTCTATTTATCTTGATGCAGATATTCCATCTTCATTTGTCGAAGAGCTAATTGAACATTCCTATCAACTGGTTTTTCACAAATTAACAAAAAAAGCTCAGCAGGCTATCCTCCAACATGATTCAAAAGAAACCGATTAAAAGCTGAACGTTCAGTTGTTCATGACTCTTTGAATCTCTTCAAAATTGACTAGAGTCACATGCTCTCGCTATACTTTAAACAGCTAGAAGATACGAATAGGGGGATATACAATGGGCTATACAGTCATTACAGGGGCAAGTTCAGGTATTGGATATGAAACGGCTTTGGCCTTTGCAGCAAGAGGAAAAAATCTGATCTTAGCTGCACGCCGGCTTGATAAACTCCAAGAACTGAAGGGAAAGGTTCTAGAAACATATCCCGATATTCAAGTGAAAGTCCAGTCTGTTGATTTAACAGACAGAGAGCAAGTGTATTCTTTCTATGAGTCATTAGCTGGTGATGAGCTGGATACGTTCATTAATAATGCCGGGTTTGGCCATTTTGGTTCAATAGGAGAGCAGGATGTGAAAAAAATTGGGGACATGCTTCATCTCAATATTGAAGCGTTAACAATTTTATCCACTCTGTTTGTCCGTGATTATGAGCAAAAAGAGGGGAAGCAGCTAATCAATATCTCTTCAAGAGCGGGTTATACCGTCGTCGGCAACGCTGTCACTTATTCAGCCACGAAATTTTATGTGAGCGCCTTTACAGAAGGGCTGGCCCTAGAATTGAAAGAAAAAGGAGCCAAATTACAGGCAAAAGTATTAGCGCCTGCTGCGACAGAATCGGAATTTGCAAAGCGTTCATTAGATGTCGATCAATTCGAATATGAAGGCACTATCAAGAAATATCACACATCAAAAGAAATGGCAGCGTGCTTGCTTGAGCTTTACGACAGTTCAAAAACAGTTGGTATCGTTGATGGGAAGACATTTGATTTTGAATTGAAGGACCCCATTTTTTTACACGCTGGCACAAGCATGAAATAAAAAGTTCCAATCACTGAGGATAGATTCTCTTAGTGACTCTTATTCATCATTCAAAACCCATGATCACATCAGTAGGTCACCGAGCCGAAAGATGTCTTGGATAATGTGGAGCACTGTCAACACATACTAGAATAGATAAAAACACCTACACATTAGGTGTTTTTTTTATGCATTTTTTGATAAATCAAAGAATCGCAGGTCCAGTAGATGAGACTGCTGACAATTATGATCGGAAGGGATGTGGAGCTCTCAATTCCATCCATAACAAAAAGCATGACAATCATTGCTATCAGTAAGTAAGCCGCTAAATAAAGAGGATGAAAAGCCTTGGGCTGTAAAGAAAACAACAACTGTAAAGGTACCGCAAAGATGAAATAATAAACAAAAAAGATGGGAGTGTAAAACATCATAAACGCAGGCTCGCCCTGAATCGGTGGATATAAACATACGAACAAGCTGAGTAAAATGGAACTGAAGAATAGTGTGAGTAGGATTTTGTAAAATGGTTGAACGGAACGCACTGTATGTACTCCTTTTTTGTAAGATTTCCTATATTTTATCATAAATGGGTTGAGAATAATTTCTGAAGTCAATTTAGGTATTATGGTATAAATAAATTTTGATAATAGTGTCCTTTTTCCTTTATTTGGTTCTGTGACTTTCACCTCATGCTGATGAATGAAGGAATGGTATAAAGTAAACCCTATAGACAGATAATTATTCATCACATTTAAGAAAAGAGATGATCTTATGAACGTAACAAAATGGTTTGGTGCTGCCCTTCTTTCTGTTTCACTATTGGTGACCGCAGCTTGTGCGAACGATAGCACTCAAGAGAATAATCAAAGTAATCAAGAAAGCACTACCAGTGAAACAAAAGAAAAAAACACGGCTGTTGAGACAGGGAACAAATCTTTATCCAATATTAAGGTGCTGGCAACAGGCGGAACGATTGCCGGTAGTTCAGACAGCAATACAGATACGACTGGATATAAATCTGGTGCACTTGGAATCGATAAAGTCATTGCTTCCGTACCACAGCTGAAGGATATTGCAAATGTCACGGGTGAGCAAGTAGCGAACGTCGGCAGTGAAAATGTGGATAACGCTCTGCTTTTAAAATTAGCGAAACGAGTCAATCAGCTTTTAAATGATGATCAAGTGGATGGCATTGTGGTGACACATGGAACAGATACGTTAGAAGAAACGGCCTATTTTTTACATTTGGTTGTAAAAAGTGATAAGCCAGTGGTGGTCGTGGGTTCCATGAGGCCAGCATCTGCCATTAGTGCGGATGGCCCGCTTAACCTGTATCATGCAGTGAAAATTGCTTCGACAAAAGAAGCCAAAGGCAAAGGTGTAATGGTGACATTAAATGACCGAATTGCCTCTGCTCGTTTTATTACGAAGACAAATACCACCACAACCGATTCGTTCAAGTCTCTTGAGCAAGGGTACATTGGAGAAGTGGCGGGTGAAGTTGTCTCTTTTTATAACGAACCGACAAGAAAACATACAGCTGACAGTGAATTCGATATTTCAAAGCTAAAAGAACTGCCGCAAGTGGGTATCTTATACGGCTATCAAAATGATCAAAAGTATGTGTATGATGCTGCGGTTAAAGCAGGAGCGAAAGGCATTGTCGTTGCCGCGGCAGGAAATGGAACGATGTCAACAGAAGCGATCAATGGGGCAACAGATGCAGTGAAGAAAGACGTGGTGATCGTGAGGTCAAGCCGTGCAGGAAATGGCATTGTCACACATGAAAAAATGGATGATGAACATCATTTTGTCTCATCGGATTCATTAAATCCACAAAAAGCCCGCATTTTACTCATGCTGGCTCTGACGAAAACAAAAGATCCAGATAAAATTCAATCCTATTACGAGCAGTATTAAAAAGAAGAAGACCCGACGAATCATTGGGTCTTTTTTATATGTGGTACCTGATGTTCAGCCCGTTTTTTTAAAGAGAGTAAAATGTCTCTCCAAACATCATCTATATCAGTCAGAAAATGTCCTGCTTGCTCGATATAGTGCGTTTTGGCGTTTGGAATGTTCGGAGCAATGCTTTCTATCTCTGCAAAAGGGGCCATCTGATCCTCTTTTCCATGCCAGACATCCACAGGGATTTGTATTTCTTTCATATCGAATGCCCATGACCGTGAGAGTAAATCTGGTTCATGAATACATTCATCAACTGATTGACGAGTAGCTTCGTATAAATGCCGCATCATCAGCTCCAGTTGCTCATCGGTTTGAAGAAATTGCCGATCCGATGGATGTAAATGTTTGTTCCCTTTTTTCGTTAGTTTCTTAAATTTCTCTGGTTTCTTTTCAATTAGTTTTTTCTGAGCGCGATAACTTGCCTTTAAGAGCCAAGGCATTCTTTTACTGAGGAAAAAGGCAATCTTGTTCTCCTTTAGCATACTTTTAGGCGGTTTACCATCCTGAAATGGGGTGGTACTTGAGACGAGAGCAGCTGAAAGAATGTGGTCTGGCAATTGATAGGCACAACCAGCAGCGAATGCCCCGCCTCCAGAGACACCAATCACTGAAAAATGGGAGATGTCAAGATGATCGGCCACTTCCTGTACGTCTTTTGCCCAGTCTAAAATGGTACGGTTAGGTTGCGGATCAGATAAACCAAAACCAGGTCTGTCTAAAGAAATGAGACGAATGCCAAGCTCTTTTGAGATTGGATCATCATCTAAAAACATCACTCTCGATCCAGGTGTCCCATGAAAAAAGAATACTGGGAATCCTTCAAGATCACCGTATTGAGACAAACCAATATGACGTCCATCTTGCAAATGAATCCTGTCCATATGAACATCCCCTTCATCGTTTATCTAGCTTACATATTCATGCATGAAAGGCCGGGTTAAGGCGTTTCTTTCGCAATTTGATAGATTTTTTCGTAAAGCGATAATAATGTTTTTAGATCTTCTTTTGAAAGCTTGGCATAGTATTTTTGAATAAGATGTAGCTGAATTTTTTCAATATCTTTATGATAGTCATGGCCCTTTTGAGCAAAATCAACAATGATTTCTCTACGGTTATGTGGATTAATCTCTCTTTTCACATATCCAAGCTGTTCAAGCTTTGATATGAGCTGGCTAGCGGCACTAGATGAAATGGAGAAATAATCAGCTAGTTCATTGATTGTTCTCGTCTTCGACCGCAGCAATTCAAGTGTCAGTTCTTGTTTGCTTGTTAAATCTGCATACTCATTTTTCAAGAATCGTTGATACTCTTCTACATAGATAGAACCTAGTGCGTTTGAGTACTCAATGATTTTTTTGCTGTAATGAATGATATCCTCATCCAATGACATCACCTCTTTTCTCCTATATTATATGCGATCTTAATATTTAAGTAAAGTTAAATGTTAAGAAAAATTAAATAAAAGAGGGATAGATGTGATGAGAAAATGACCTCTACCTCCACTTTCTCATCAACAATGGACAAAGAATACTTCCTGTTATCCCTAAGCATTCATAAAACATAGTTGGTTTGATTTTGAACATGTAGTAGGCTAAGGTGGCAATGAATAGATCATAAAAGAAAAACAAGTATACGTCCTTTTTGGTGATGGCATAAATGATCGTTTTGTTTGTTTTCACTTAGATTCACTCCTTAGGAAGTCGATGCCTTTTTCATTGTATTATGGGCGATCTCCATTTATAATAAAAAAATAAACCAACTGGTCGGTTTTATTTGTCCATGTGAAGAAAAGCAAGGTAGAAGGGATTGTTCATAGATGACAAGTACACAAAGCGGGGCTGGAAAAAGTGAAAAGACGAAGCAGAAGATTGTCACCGCTTCACGTGATTTATTTGCGAAAAAAGGATATTCCGAAACATCCGTGCGAGATATTCTAGAGGCGGCTGAGATTAGTAAAGGCAACCTCTATCATCATTTTAAAGGAAAAGAGTTTTTGTTCCTTCATATTATGGAAGAGGATCATCGATTCATGATGGAGACGTGGCATGAAGAGAAACAAACGCTGCACCGGGCCATTGATAAGCTCGCAGGGTTTGCAGAGCTGCTTAGTCAAATGGGGATTAACTATCCTTTAATGAGAGCAAGTGAAGAATTCTGTGCCAGTGCATTTACATCAGATGAAGTCATGGAGCGGCTGAACAAGATTGATGTAGACTTTGATGATGTAATGCGAGACATCCTGCTTGAAGGAAACGAAGATGGCAGCTGGTCGATTCAGCATGTTGAATCAAAAGTGAAAATATTACTTTCTGTATTCTATGGATTAGACGTGTTATATAAAAATGACACGATGCAGCAGAAAAAGGAATTACAAAAAGAGGCGATCTCATTGTTTATTCACGGAATCAACCATCATGAGTAACAAGTGAGTCAGTAAAGGGGAAACAAACATCATGCAAAAACCGATTCGTGAGCAAAAAGCGGTACTTGTTATTTTATTAAGTAATATATTTATTGCGTTTTTAGGCATCGGTCTGATTATACCTGTCATGCCGCTCTTTATGAATGTCATGCATTTAACGGGCAGTACGATGGGATATCTTGTGGCGGCGTTTGCTGTTGCACAGCTTATCGCATCACCTATTGCGGGAAGATGGGTAGACCGATACGGAAGAAAGATCATGATTGTGTCTGGGCTGTTTCTATTCGCGTTATCAGAACTCGTTTTTGGCCTTGGGACACATGTGTATGTTCTGTATTTTGCAAGGCTTCTAGGCGGTATTAGTGCGGCATTTATCATGCCGGCTGTCACTGCCTATGTCGCTGATATCACAACCGTTCAAGAAAGATCAAAGGCAATGGGGTATGTATCCGCTGCTATTAGTACCGGATTTATCATCGGCCCGGGAATTGGCGGATTTATTGCAGAATATGGCGTTCGCCTGCCGTTTTTCTTTGCAGCAGGGATTGCATTTATTGCTGTGATTTCGTCTATGTTTATGCTGAAGGAACCATTAACAAAAGAAGAGCGAGAAGAGCAAATGGATCAAGTGAAGGAATCGACCTTCTTTAAAGACTTGAAAAAATCGATCCATCCAAGCTATCTCATCGCCTTCATCATTGTCTTTGTGCTGGCGTTTGGACTATCGGCATATGAAACGGTCTTTAGCTTGTTTACAAATCACAAGTTTGGATTTGGTCCGAAGGATATTGCGATTATCATTACCGTCAGTTCAATTGTAGCCGTCATCATTCAAGTCCTCGTGTTTGGTAAAATGGTGAATGCGCTTGGGGAGAAACGAGTTATTCAACTATGCTTGATTGTTGGAGCAGTTCTCGCTTTTGTTTCCACAGTCGTGTCAGGCTTTATGGTTGTGCTGATCGTGACGTGTGTGATTTTCCTTGCGTTCGATTTATTGCGCCCTGCACTCACGACCTTCTTATCAAAAATCGCTGGCAATCAGCAAGGATTTGTCGCAGGGATGAACTCTACCTACACAAGTCTTGGTACGATCTTTGGCCCGGCACTTGGCGGAATTTTATTCGATCAAAATATTCATTTCCCTTTTCTGTTTGCAGGTGTTGTCTTATTTCTTGGATTGGGCTTAACTCTTATTTGGAAGGGGAAGGTGACAGAAGAGGCATCAGGAGAATAATGAAAAGCAGATACTACCAATGCTTGTGTCTAGTGAGGAAATAATCCTTTTCCTAAAAAATCCTGTTGATAATTTACTAGTAGATTAAAAAATAAAGTAATAAAATGGAACACCAAAGATTTATTCAAAAATCTTTATTGAAAAAAGTGAGACCTTTTTTAGGTCTCTTTTTTTATGATTGAATAAAGAGTTAGAAATTTCATTTGAAATTAAGAAATGCTCAAAGTTAATTTGAATATTTTAATCTTCTTTTTTTGATTAAAAATACCTAATTAAAATGATTTTTATCATATGAATATATTGACAAAATAACCATATTGAACTATTGTATATGATATTATTGTAAAAATGGAGGATGAAATGAAGATAATTACAGTATTATTAGGATGTATATTAGTGTTTAACTTTTTTTTCACCAATGATATTGAAGCTGCATCAACAAATGTTACACAGGTGAAATCAAATAATGATTATACATTAGGTGAAATTCAAACTATTTTAGAGACCTATTTAAAAAATAACGGTAAAAATCTTAGTTTAAATACTCAAGAATTTGATCAATTTGCTACAGATCAATTATTAGATGACAAAGATAAAGCTCTTGTCAATCATGAAAAATATGGGATGATATGTGACTTTCTAGTTTATTATTTACAAGAAAGACAAAATAATAATGATATTAGTAAGATGAAAAATAAAACAATTGGGCAAATCAGTAAAGAAGGTTTAGAAGAAGAAAATAATGTAGAACAAATAGTTAAAGAAAATGAGAATAAAATAAAAGCCTTTGGAAGTTCTTATAGTGTAACTAAAGCACAAGCATATGCAAGAAAATGGTACAATGGGAGAAATAGAAATTATAATGATTACTCAGGAGCAGGTGGAGATTGCACTAACTATGTATCTCAAATTCTTTATTCTGGTGGAAAGAAAGAGGAACAAGATAGGAAGAGGGCTGAACCACTAAAGGTTAATAATACTACCTATTATTGGTACAGTTTTATAAATAGTCTAGAAACAGGAAAGATATTTAGGTATGGACGCGCAGTCTCTTCTTCATGGATAAGAGTATCTGATTTTGGTGCTTATTGGGCTAGATCACAAAAAGTAAAAACTTACAATAATACTAAAGACGTTATCAAGAATGCTAAACCTGGAGATGTCATTCAGTTTATGAAAAATGGACGAAGTACTTATTTCCATACTATGTTTGTATATGGTAAATCCAATGGCACTTTACAGTTGTCGGGTCATTCAACTGACTATTTAAAAAGGAATATTAAGAATATATCAGGTATCAAGAAATATAGGTTAATTAAGTTTACATAAACAATATCAAAGTAATATAAAATAGAGTTTAGGAGTCGAACATGAAGACGAAATCATTAGTGGTTATAGTCACAACAATAATCCTCGTTATTCTTTTGGGATGGTTTCTTTTTGAAGCCACACATCAGCCGCCTATTTTAACGGGAACCTCTAAAGATGGTAAATGGCATGTAACATACGAGCCAGAAGAAGATATTGATCTTGCCAGTCAGAATTTATGGGCTGTCCATCTCACTTGGAATGAGCGTCCTAAGATGTATGTAAAGGAGTTTTCCTTTAAAGAAAATGGGGTAACAGTTTCATCTGGAAATGGAAAGGATGAACAAGTAAAAGCGCAAAAAATGGCAGTTGCAATCATGGCTGATCAGCCTGATCCAGCTAAACAATATGAAGTAAATCTCCTTTGGGAGGATAATGGTGTATTAAAAGAAGATGTTATTAAAGTGGATCACCAAATAAAGAGAGCGTTTGTTTTACCGAATCTTATAAAACGAATTTTCCATTTGTACTAATTGCATGAGTTATTCAAAAAGAGACCTTTCAAATAAGGTCTCTTTTTTTTAAGGCTGCGGCTTCAGGTGATTCAGTGCCTGCGCCAGTTTTTGATTTTGTTGCTTTTTGTAAAATAGAAAGGCGATGATATGGCCTACTAATGTGAGAAAGGCTATACCGATAAAATAAGGCATGATCCATTCGAGCAGTGTAGTCGAATATAAAGCGACGGCTCCTACTTGAAACCCTAAATTGACGACAGTGGAGATGAGAATGTTGGTGGGTGCTGGAAAGGTAAAGTAGTTCCATAGTAAAGGATACATGACCCCAAAGACGATGCCTGCCAGAGTACCGATGCCAATGATGTGCCACACGTAATGAAAAGGGATAGAGGATGACCATTGAGTGATTGACAGGATGAGTGTCAGCCATACGATAGAGACAAAAGCTGTTTGCATAAATTGATGTTTTAGTTCCTTGATCATTTGAATCGCTCCTTTATATATTTGGCGTAATGACGACTGACGGTGTAGCTGTTTTTCGAGATGGTTTCGACCTCTAAGCGAGCGTACGTACCAGCGACAAAGCTGTCGACTTGCGCTAAATTGAGAATGACTGCATTGTTGATACGATAGAAATGTTCACGCTCTAACGACTTCAGATCCTTCAGCCGTTTACTGAGAAAATACGTCGTACCCTGAGTCGTGATCACCTTTGACAGATGTCCAAGCGCAGAGATCGCTTCAATTTGTTCTAATGGTAAAAGAGACTGCCGATCATTTTTTGGATCTTTGACCGTTAGAGATGTACTAGTCTCCAGCATTGATGCCATCTTTTGTAAACGTTCTTGGTTATGTGGATGGCTGATGACGTCTACTTCCGTCACATCCTTTTCTTGATTCCAGATCAAACGAAATTTCATCCATAAACCTCCTCTCACAATGAGCATAGCAATAGATGAAAGCGAATGCGATTGAATGTTGCTTTGATGCAGAAGAATTCTTTTTGTTGCAAAGATTCACCGCGTGTCTGCGGCTTTCCTTTATAATGAAAAGATACTCGTTCGTGAATGGAGGAATGATGTTGTATCTTGTAGATCAACAAAGGACAGGAGCGGTAAAAGAGGGAATTCGGCAGATTGATCCTGCCTATCCAGTGTTCGTAGATGCGATACTCGATGGCGTGATACAAGGAGATTTATATGTGGATCACCGAGATCACCCGTGTGTCTATTTTGCAGGGACGACAACCGGCATTTATTATGTCGCAGGCAAGACAGAAGCAGCACTATCATTATGTTCAACGTTCATTGTGGATGTTTATAAAAAGCAGAAAAGAGAGAACAGACGGTTCACTTTGTTTTCAGCAAATCCAGCATCAGATGAGATGATGAAAAAATGCTTCGGTTCCCAACTGAATGAAATGCAAAGACATGCGTATTCTTATGACTTGACCTCTCCTGATCTGATTGTGCCTGGTCAAGACGAAATGATCAAACGCACGAATGAACAAGTTATTGCCGCAAGCAAAGTATTCCCATCCAGCTATTATGAAGCATATTGGGGAGGAGTAGATCACTTTTTATCTAATGGCGTCGGAGTTGCCATCTTAAATGGTGAAGATGTGGTCAGTGAATGTGTCTCTATTTTTTTAAGTGAAAAACGTGTGGAAATCGATATTTGGACAGATGAAGCCTGCCGTGGAAAAGGGTTGGCTTTGTTAGCAGCTCAGCAAATGATCAGCATCTGTGTTGAAAAAGGGAAGACACCGCATTGGGATTGCGATGTCCATCATGCAGCCTCGGCCAAATTGGCAGAGAAGCTAGGTTTTCAGTGGACAAAGACGTATCGCTTATTTTATGCCTCACGCTGAAAAGGTTTTGAGATACCAAGCATCCATGGCAGAATGCTCTGAGCCTTCAATCGGTGCAGGAAGAAGAGAGAAGTCATACCGTTGATAAAGACCAGTAGCAGCTGTTAATTCACTGCGGGTTTCTAAATAACAAGCATCGTAGTATGTAGCAGCATATTGCAGGGCCGTATCCATCAGTTTCTTGCCCGCACCTTTGCCTTGTGCTTTTGGGCTTAAATAAAGCTTTTGCAGCTCACAAATGCCATCTGTGAAAGGGGCAATGCCAACGCCACCAACAACTTCACCATGTTCTTCGGCAATCCAATAGGCTGCATGAGTCAATGATTGATAGTATTCGAAAAGCTGATCAAGGTGCGGGTCTGTGTAGGCTGTACCTTCAATCGCAAGATTCGCTGATTCTAATGACTGGCGGATAATGGCCGCGATAAAAGGATTGTCCTGCTTTTGAATCGGTCTAATATTCATTGGAAAAACCTCCGTTGTCATAGGATAAAAAAGAAAAGGAGTTGATGCGATATGTTCTGGCTGCAAACCGCTATTTTTACTGTCATTGTACTCTGTCTCTCGTGGTGGGCAGGAAAAAGACGCAGGCATCGCCATGCCGGGCTGATTGTTCCGGTATGTATCACCTTGTTTGGATTGCTGTTATTGATCGGCAGTTTCTTCATCGGCAGATGGGAAGGGATGGCGCTCAGCATATCAAGCGTCTCTATCGTTCTCTCTTCTATCATTTGTTTGATCATCGTTACAGGGGTTCATTTGTTTAAAAAAGATGACCCATCGTAGGCTGGGACATTTTTATGATTTGATTCTATCGTATTCCTCACGAAGGATGCCCATCATGATGACATCCGAATAAGCACCGTTGAAATAGAGCGCTTGACGTCTTTTTCCTTCATATTGAAATCCGGCTTTCTCATAGCTTCGAAAGGCTCGTGGGTTATGGGAAAAAACTTCAAGCTCAAGCCGATTGAGTTCTAACGTCTCAAAGGCAAATGTTTGGACCATCCGAACAGCCTCAGTGCCATATCCTTTGTGAAAATGCTCTGGACCATGTAGCGCAATGCGGAAACTTGCCGTATGGTTTATCGGATCAATATCTACAATCGCCGCATCCCCGATCATTTCTTTCGTGTCTAGCAGACAAATAGCAAAGTCTCGTCTACTGTCATCTAGCAGAAAACGGGTATAGGCTGAACGAATTTCTTCTAGTGTGAACGTTTTGCGTGTGCCAGTCATATAAAGTGTTTCTGCATGCTGGCATCCTCTATGAATACCAGGATAATCTTTTTCTTCAATCGGTCTCAAGAATAATCGAGTCATGATGGATCAGCCTCCTCTATATATCGGGAGATTTCAATTAAGTTCATATCAGGATCACGGATATAAATGGATTCAATCGGACCTAATGCACCAGAACGTCTGACCGGACCTTCTTCAATTGGAACAACCTGCTTTCGAAGATGAAGCAATAAACTGTCTATATCTAAATCGGTGATAAAACACAAGTCAGCAGATCCAGGCTGGGGATGAGCAGCTTTTGGTTCAAATTCATGACCCGCTTCATGCAGGTTAATCTTTTGTAAGCCAAAACGAAGGGCTTTACGGCCTTCTCCAAAAGTTTCTTCCTTCATTCCTAATACGTTTGTATAAAAGCGAATGGTTTCCTCCATATGTTGAACAGTCAACACGATATGATCAAGTCGTCGTATCATCAGTCTCTCCTCCAAGTATGATCATTGTCTGAACTGCTTCTATTATATCATCCCTTGAAGAAGATACCTTATTTGATCACGGTTTTATAACTCCAGCTTTCTAGGGACATCTCTTCTCCGTGCAGTACTCTCTCATCAAACTCCGTCCACCCATTTTTTCGATAGAAATGACGATTGGCCTCGTTATGTGTAATCAGTGTGAACAGTCCGCCGCCTTGCCGGGCGATAAAGGGGAAAAGACATTGCTTTAACATACGACTTCCAAGTTTTTTTCCTTGTTGGTCTTTTGCAACGACAAGAGCTTCTAAATACCAGTAAGGTTTCTTTAAGGAAGAACACGCTTTTTTTGCCTCCTTTAACATACGGAACACATGCTGAATCGCCGATATGCCACCAGTAAAGAGCAGCTTTAACCCACCAGATAACACATAATCCATGAGTCCTGGTTCAGGAAGACGGGGATGTTTTAACAGGGCGGCAGACACAATTTTCTCGTTCTCAACCCCGACCAAACAGATTTGATGCTGAAAATATACCTTTGTATTGATCAAATGCAGCTGACGGGCGAAAGCAGAACGCTTGGTAACCTTTTCGCATAATAAATCAAAAAATGAATAGTTCTGAAATGAATCATCTAACAACGCTGCCACTTGAGGCAGTTCATCCTCTCTAGCAAGTCTGAATTGAAACATATGATGGTCCTCCTTTTTTTGAACAGATATAGATTATTGAACATGTGTCCATTATAATAAGAGGAAAATAAACCGAACATCGGCAATGAATGATCTCTTGTTCATAAATAGACAGGTATAGCCAGATTGTTCAAAAATGGAGGGTGTTTGATGAAGGACAGACGAACAATCAAAACCAAAAAGGCGATACGGGAAAGCTTTCTTGAGCTTTTAAAGGATAAAGATGTTCAACAAATTACAGTATCAGAGCTATCTAGAAGAGCGGATTTAGGAAGAGGGACCTTTTATTTGCACTACCAAGATGTATTTGATTTGCATGAACAGCTTGAGAAGGAACTATTCGATCAGCTTGGCGGACTATACGATGAATCGTTTCCAAGCCAGGACCCGCTTGATATGCTGTCCTTTTTAAACAAAACAACTGAGTATTTAAAAGAAAAACAATTCATGATGACGTTGTTTGTCAAACCGAATAGCCCAACGACGAATCAATTCAAATCCTTTTTTAAAGAAAAAATCATGAAAGAGTGGCAGCTTGATCAGCGGCAAATTACGGAGCATGAACAGATTGTGGCCTCATTTGTTGTGTCTGGTGTTGTTGGTGTACTGGAGGAATGGATTCATGAAGGGATGATAGTCGAAGCGGGGCAGCTTGCACACATCTTGTACAAACTTCTCATGAAGGTAGAACAGGAATCGTAAGAAACGAATGGATCATTTATCATTTATCTATTCTTTCTGTTAAAATGGGAATATACGTTCTTATTTCAGGCGGGGAGTGGTGAGATTGAAAAGGAAATTACTATTTTATGGGGCAATGAGCATTGATGGATATTTAGCAAGGGATGATCACCGTTTAGATTGGCTCATAGGAACAGAGGGCGAAGAGGATACGAGATATGAGGAATTTTATGCTTCAGTCGATACGCTGATTATGGGACGGAACACATACGAACAGGTTCTAAAGCTCTCACCTGATGGGTTTCCTTATGAAGACAAGACATGTTATATCGTTTCTCGCACTTTACAAGACAGCCATACAGGAACCCGTATCATTCGTGAAGATGTTCTCTCATTTATCCACAACTTAAAAAATGAAAAAGGGCAGCATATCTGGATAGTAGGAGGCGGGGAACTGCTTCAAGCATTATTAAAAGAAAAATTAGTCGATGAGCTGTATCTCCAAATCGCACCTGTCATGATTGGAAAAGGAATCCCTCTTTTCCCTCCAACTGATCAGGAATCTAGATTTTCATTACAACAAGTGAATCAATACAAACAAATTGCTGAAATGCATTTTGTGTCAAAAGAAGACCACTGAATCACAGGGGTCTTTTTTTTAATCAAACAAACACGTTGACAAGAAAATATCCTAGTGTTAGGATAAATTTATCCTAGTTTTAGGATTTATTGAAAAAGGAGTAGTTGCCATGGTGCAGCAAGATCAGGAATTAGACTTAAGGCTTTTCCGAGTGTGGATGAAAGCCTACCATGCCCTTTTTGCAAACATCCAAAAAGACATTGAACGTTATGATATCGGATTTGAAAACTTTCAAATTCTTGAATTACTGTATAGTAAGGGACCGCATCCCGTTCAAAAAATTAGTGAGATTCTATCCATTCCAAGTGGGAGCATCACCTATGTGGTCAACAAATTAGAAAAACAAGAATTAGTCAAAAGACAATGTGCACCTTCTGATAAACGTGTATTCCATGTATTACTGACAGATAAAGGGAAGCAGCTATTTGACGATATTTTTCCAAAACATACAGATGTCATTTCACAAAATCTGTCCTTTATCGAAACAGAGGAAAAAGAACAGCTCATTGAATGGTTGAAAAAAATCGGTTTAGGTGCAAAACAACTTCACGAAAAGGGGAAACAAGATGACACACAGCTTTGATACATTGGTACGTGAAAGACGATCAGCATCAAATTTTTTGCCAAATATCTCGATTTCGAGAGAAGAGCTTAATAGTATTTTTGAAGAAGTGAAGCTGGCACCTTCAGCCTTTAATTTACAGCATACGCAATATGTCGTCGTCCAATCAGAAGCGCTTAAAGAGCAAGTAAGAGATGCTGCATTTGGACAATATAAGGTGCATTCCGCTTCAGCAGCGATCATTGTACTCGGCGATCCGAAAGCTTATGAGCAAGCAGGAAACATTTATGAAGGCCTAAAAATGCTCGGCATCTTAAATGCGCAACAATATGAGGAAATGGTCAGAGAGACGATGAGTTTTTATGTGCAGAGAGGATCAGACTTTCAGAAAGAAGAGGCGATTCGCAATGCTTCATTATCTGCCATGCTATTTATGCTTGCCGCCAAAAACAAGGGATGGGATACTTGCCCAATGATCGGCTTTGACCCCGAAGCAATGAAAAAGGTGTTAAACATCGAATCAGATTTGGTTCCTGTATTAATGATTACACTCGGAAAAGAAAAAGTAGAAAGCAGACAAGCGAGAGGCTACCGCAAGCCGGTCTCTGAATTTGTGACATATTTATAAGATAGGGGGTTCCATTCATGGAACTAGGAATTAGTACATTTGTAGAAACAACACCTGATTTTCAAACAGGAAAAACAGTCAGCCACGCACAGCGTATTCGTGAAGTAGTAGAAGAAATTATTTTAGCAGATCAAGTGGGTCTCGACGTTTTTGGTGTAGGAGAGCATCATCGTGAAGATTTCGCCGCATCAAATCCAGCAGTCGTATTAGCAGCTGCGGCAACGCAAACAAAGAATATTCGTCTGACAAGTGCCGTAACTGTTCTTTCATCGGCAGATCCTGTTCGTGTGTTTCAAGATTTTGCGACATTAGATGGCCTTTCTAACGGTCGTGCAGAGATCATGGCTGGCCGTGGATCATTTATTGAATCGTTCCCGCTTTTTGGCTATGACTTAGATGATTATGAAGAATTATTTGAAGAAAAACTAGATTTACTGTTGAAATTACAGCAGTCAGAGCGTGTGACGTGGAGCGGTAAGCACCGTCCTTCCATTCAGGATGTCGGCGTATATCCAAGACCTGTTCAAGATCCGCTTCCCATCTGGATTGGCAGTGGAGGAAACAGAGAATCTGTCGTACGTGCTGGATTATTAGGATTACCACTTGTCCTTGCCATTATTGGCGGCAGCCCTAGACAGTTCGCACCGCTAGTGCAGCTCTACAAGCAAGCTGCGATTCACGCTGGACATGATCCTGAGAAATTAACGGTGGCATCCCATTCACATGGATTTGTTGCGGAGGAAACAGAATTAGCAGCAGATCAATTCTTCCCTTCTACACAGCATGTCATGAATACATTAGCAAGAGAACGAGGCTGGGGACCTTATACCCGTTCTACATTCGATGCAGCAAGAACATTAGAAGGTGCATTGTATGTAGGAGATCCAGATGCCGTAGCAGAGAAAGTGATTCATCTGCGAAAAAATGTAGGCATTACGCGCTTCATGCTGCACGTACCGGTCGGTTCGATGCCGCATGATCAAGTGCTGAAAGCTATTGAGTTATTTGGGAAAGAAGTGGCTCCTAAAGTAAGAGAAGAGGTTGCCCGCTGGGAAGCCGAACAAGCATAACAAAAAAGTCGATCAAGTGAATAGGCTTGATCGACTTTTTCTTATGCTTAAGGATCAATAACACATGGTTTCACTGTAGGGCATGAAGCAGCAGAAGCAAATGGTGTGGCCGTCAAGGTGAAGAGGAAAACAAGTTGAAAACAGATAAGCCATTTTTTCATGAAATCACCTCCGTTATCAATTGTTTCACTAGAACGAGGTGAGGATAAAAGCATGGAAGTATGTAACACCCTCTATCCAGCATAAGACAATCATATCATAATTTTCAAAAAAATGAAAAAATAACTTACTAAAGTTCTAAATTATGGTATGGTTGATATGTTCAACAAAAAAAGGGAGGGATTTTTTGTATGAAAAAGGTCATAACTTCTGTTTTGGTTGGAGCAATTGTTTTAACGGGTGCGGGTGTCACCGCTGTCCCGGTAGAAGCGAAGGGGAAAGTAAGCAGTGAAGTAACGGTACAAGCAAGTCGAACCGTCTCGGAAACGAGAACATATACGACGTCAAACATCCCATCAAGTATTACATATGCAAAGGATGGATGGGTCGGTATTCTCTATCAATCGTCAATTGAAGAGTTAGGTTTAGGAAAATATAGAGTTACCTTTACTGGAACGGTTGTACGCGATCCAGGATTTAATTAAATATAAAATGTAAAGCTGACAGGTGGACAAGCCTGTCAGCTTTTTTATTGCGGATAATAAAGAATCATTTGCAGCCTGACCATTTGTTCTCCAATTTGTTTATATGTATGAGTACGGTCTGCTTTAAAACGAATGGAGTCGCCGGCTTTTAAGCGATACTGTTCATCTCCAATGGATATATCAAGCGATCCCTCAAAAACGGTAATCAATTCCTCTGTCCCGCCAATGTGTTCATTTGCATGTAGCGACCCGCCAGGATCAATTTCTACTCGGTACACTTCAAATTTCCCTCGATCATCAAAAGGAAAAGTCGTATATACGCGATATCTCCCGTCATCTTCCGTTAAAATCTGTGCATCCTCATGGCGTACTACTTTGATTTCAGGCTGTGGTGCATGGATGAGCTCACTAAAAGATACCTTTAATCCGTTCGCGATTTTCCACAAAGTCGTGATGGTAGGGGTTGATTCTCCTCTTTCAATTTGTCCAATCATGGTTTTGCTGACACCAGTTAATTCTGCCATCTTTTCGAGGCTTAATTTCTTTTGGTCTCTAAGAAGCCTCACATTTTTAGAAATAATCGATTGTACATCTTCCATGAAAAAAACTCCTTTCTCTATTTACTTTATAAAGACCAAACGTTACAATAAAGCGTAACATACGTAATAAAGTAATTAAAGTCTTAATAACGTACAAGGGAGGCGGCAATTTGATTCTTTCTATGTTGATCTATGCTTTTGTGAGTAGCTTTACCCCAGGGCCAAACAATATCATGGCCATGGTGTTTACGAATAAATATGGGGTTAAGCAAACATTTCGTTTTTGTTTAGGTGTGGGTATCGGATTTCTCGTTATTTTGTGTTTGAGTTGCTTTTTTAATATCATTCTCTATCAAGTGATGCCGAAAATAGGGTGGGTCATGGCGTTCATTGGAGCTGCATACATGATTTATTTAGCGGTCAAAATCATGAAAAGTAAAGGCGAGGATGACGAAACACTTGATCGTTACAATCATTTTGTCCCTGGTATGATGCTGCAATTTATCAACCCAAAAGCGATTTTGTATGGATTGACCGTGATTTCAACATTTGTTTTGCCATATGGACAATCTAATATGCAGTATGTCATATGGACGCTGATTCTCGCACTTATTGGTTTTCTCGGTACATTCAGCTGGAGCCTATTTGGCTCTTTGTATAAGCGGTTTTTGACTGCTTACGAAAGACCGTTCCAGTATGTCATGGGGCTGCTTCTAATTTACAGTGCGGTTTCAATGGTATGGGGCTATGTCATGTAAGGTGTCAGAAGCTTGGCCGCTGCCTGCCCATCACAACAGTATTGTAATAAAGTCCATCTGCCAGACGTTTATCATTTTTTAATACCCCTTCAATCAGAAAGCCATGGTGCTCATATAAGCGAATGGCTTTTTGGTTCGTTTCCAGCACTTCAAGTGACATCTTCTGAATGCCTTGCTGATCTGCCCAGTCAATAGAAGCGGCTAAAAGCTCTTTGCCAATGTGATAGCCCCAAACATCCTTTTGAATGGCGACGCCAAAAGTCACTTTGTGAGCAAAGCGTTTGAGTGAATGTCCCTCACATCTTGAGAAGCCAACAATGTCTCCTTCAATATCAGCGACCAAAAATAAATGCCTGCTTTGTTTGGTATCCTCTTGAATCAACACCTCGAAATCTTTTTCATGAAGAAAGGCTTCGCCTGGTTCACGGTCTAAATATTCTGTTTCACCATCGATTTTCAGCCTGAGCGCTGATAACTGCTTGGCATCGCCAATTGCAGCAGACCGAATACGATAGGTCAAGTCACGAACAGTAAATATGTTTTCAGCGATAATCATAGAACACCAACCTTTCTTGTCGTTATGTCTATCATACCTGAAACGTGTACATAGCAGGTGAAAGCTTTTAAGCCTGTCTTATAAAACATTATTTTTTAATCCAGCAGGCTCTGGCTGGATTCTCATGATTTAGACTGAGAGCTTAAATAAGCTTCTCTCACAACTGTTAAAAAGTGCTCAGCGACGGTTGACGTTTCATCATGTCTCCATGAAACATATAAATTTACTCTTGGTGTCGTTTCTTGGATTTTTCTATAAACAACCCCTGAGCGTTTTACGCTTTCTACTGAGGATGGAACGACAGAGATTCCCATTCCTGCAGCAACTAAATTCACAATCGTATGCATTTGAATAGCTTCCTGAACTACGTTTAAACTTATGTTATTTTCCCAAAAGTAACTGATAATTAAATCGTAAAATGCAGCACCTAGATGACGCGGAAACATGATAAATGGTTCATTGGCTAATAAATGAATTGGAACTTTGGGAAATGAAGCTAAAGGATGGTTTTCTGGCAAAACCAAGCTTAAGGATTCCTCACAACAGATTTCTGAGGTAAGTATCTTATTATTTTGGTTAGAACGAATAAATCCTATTTGAATTTCTTTCTTATGTAGTGCTTTTAACTGCTGTTCTGTAGCCATTTCACATAAGACAAGATGAATGTTAGGGAAACTTTCTCGAAACCTTTTAATAATATCAATCACAATATCAGTAGAATCAACGAAACCGATCGTTAAATGCCCTATTTTTCCGTCATCTGCAAGTTGTGTTGCTTTAATCGTTCTATCTACTTGAAGGAGCGTACGGCGGGCTTCTTCTAAAAATACTCTCCCCGAATCTGAAAGTTCAACCTGTCTTCTCGTTCTATGAAAAAGCGTAACACCTAACTGTTCTTCTAATTTGCGAATTTCTTGACTTAATGGAGGCTGTGCCATTTTAAGACGTTCAGCTGCTCGGCTAAAATTTAGTTCTTCAGCAACCATTATAAAATACCGTATTTGTCTCAAATCCATCTTTAAGCCCCCAGTAAATTTCATACTTGCTTATTGTAAAATGATGAAGAAGGATTGTTATTAAACAGTTTTGCGCTTTTTAATGGAACTATTTTAATTATATAAAATACATATATATCTATCAGGATATATATATTATACATATTAATGGCCTCTTTTTATAATGAAAGTATTCTTTCAAAAGGGGGACATTGTTATGAAGTATAGTAAACTTGGAAATAGTGGATTAACAATTAGTAAACTTGCATACGGAAATTGGATTAATCATGGTGGTAAGATAAATGAAGATACTGCCCATGATTGTGTGAAAGCTGCTCTTGATGTTGGTATTACGACGTTTGATACTGCTGATGTTTATTCAGACACCAAGGCTGAAGAGATACTAGGCAGGTCTTTAAAAGGGATCCGGCGTGAAAGCATTGAACTTTGTACAAAAGTATGTCATCCAACCGGTACTGGGAAAAACGATAGAGGATTATCACGCAAGCATATCATGGAAAACTGTCATGCCTCTTTGCGACGTTTACAAACGGATTATATTGATATTTACTATGCACACAGGTTTGATCCAACTACGCCTCTGGAAGAAACGATGTTAGCTTTTGCTGATCTAGTAAGACAGGGAAAAGTGAACTATATTGGTGTAAGTGAGTGGACAGCAGAACAAATTACTCGAGGGGCAGTGCTTGCCCGAGAGCTAAATGTTCCTCTAATCGCCAGCCAACCTCAATACTCCATGTTATGGAGAATCATTGAAAGTGATGTAATACCGACCTGCCAGCGTGAAGGACTTGGGCAGGTCGTATGGTCGCCTTTGGCCCAGGGAATCCTTACTGGAAAGTATCTCCCTGGAAAATCACTTCCGACTAATTCACGTGCTAACTCAACTGCTGGAAAACCTTTTTTTAAAAACCTTGCTCAACGCTGGATGAATAATAACACCTTAGAGGCGATCCAAAAGCTTAAGCTTGTCGCACAAGAGGTTGATCTTACTCTCGCTCAGCTTGCGATAGCATGGGTACTGCAAAATCAGAACGTTTCTGCAGCAATTATCGGTGCTTCTAGTCCAGAACAGGTGAGGGAGAATGCTTTAGCATCTGAGGTGAAAATTGAAGCTGAATTGATGAATCAAATTGATGAAATTCTAGGTGATCTGGTCGAGTACGATCAGAGTAAAACAGGTTAAAGCTTTTAAGTCTATCTTATAGATCATTATTCTTTAATCCAGCCGACCTTGGCTGGATTTTCTTGTTGCTGTAGTTTCATGGGATCGCACACTCAGATGTTTTGTATTTGTCAAAAAGGCTAAATGAATAGTATCAAATGTGGAGGTGGAACAAATGAGTGAAGAAAAAGGACATATGGATAAAGCAAAAGGAAAAACGAATCAAGCCAAAGGTCAATTGAAAGAGAAGCTTGGCGAAGCAACAGATCATCAAAAACTGAAGTCAGAAGGGAAAAAGGATCAAGCCAAAGGAAAGCTTCAAGATAAAAAAGGGGATTTGAAAAATCACCTGAACGAGTAAATTCGAATACAGGACACTGCTTCATGTCTCCCTCATGACATGTCTTTCATCAATAAAATGAATAGATGTGTGAAAAGAATTGATTATACGCGCTCACTATCATCATGTAGACTTATAACAGAAGACATGATCAAGGGAGATGGATGAAATGAAGCAAGTATGGGGGAAAGTTGACGAGTATATCACAGATAAGTTGATTCCTAAAGATGATGTTTTGGAGCAAACTCTTATCAAGAATAAGCAAGCCGGGTTACCAGAAATAGATGTGTCGCCGGCCCAAGGAAAACTGCTTTATTTGTTAGCAAAAACCAAGGGTGCAAAGCGCATTTTAGAAATCGGTACACTTGGCGGTTATAGTACCATTTGGCTTGCCCGTGCACTTGAAGCGGATGGAGAACTCATGACATTAGAGGCTGTCAGTCATCATGCAGAAACAGCACAGCAAAACATAGACAGAGCAGGCCTAGCAGAACGTGTCACCATTTTACAAGGAAAAGCGTTAGATACTTTATCTCAGTTAAAAGAGCAGGATACGCTTCCGTTCGATTTGATTTTCATTGATGCAGACAAACCGAACAACCCGCAATATTTGAAGTGGGCGTTACATTTCTCAAAAAAGGGAACAGTCATTATTGCAGACAATGTGGTCAGAAATGGGGCAGTTCTCCATGCCTCTGATCAAGATGAGCGAGTGAAGGGAACGCGTGAATTTTTCAATTTACTCAAACAAGAGTCGAGAATAGAAGCAACCGCTATTCAAACTGTTGGCGAAAAAGGCTATGACGGCTTTATATACGGTATCGTAAAATGAAAAAAGCTTAACCGCATCCGGTTAAGCTTTTTCTTTTAGAAAAACCATCTAGCTGTGCCCATCAGCATGACGCCTACTAGAACGGTGAGGGACAAGCTTTTTGTCCAAATAGCGATTAACACAGTTGGAACCAAGACAGCAAGGTACATCCAGTGAATGGTGACGCCTGCTGTAGTATGTATGAAAAGATGCTCTGCAATCAAAGCGGTAAATATACAAATAGGGATAAACGATAACCATTTGAGCACCACTTCTGGCATCTGGATACTCCTTACAAATAAAAATGGAACGACTCTTGGGATGATGGTCACAATCATACAGCCAAGAATGAGCCATAACATAAAACTGCTCATCATTTATCTGTCACCACCCCGATAGTGGCAACAAGCACAGTTGCCAACAAAACAGCCACGTGTGAAGGAACAAAATGAAGCAGCACAAACATCGCAACAAACATATATAAAACAAGTGACAAGCGATGGGTTAGCTTATTTTTTGGCACCGTCTGTAAAGAAAGAATGAGCAGCGCAGCAAACATCGCAGATAAGGCAAAATCAAGACCAAGCGCCTCTGGATTTGAAATCCAGTGTCCAAATATTCCGCCAAGTGTACATGCGGCAATCCAACATAAATAAGCTGTAATATTCAGTCCATGCATCCATCTGTTATTCAATTTTCCTTGCTGTGCTAATTTATTCATCGCTACGCCAAAGGATTCATCAGTAAGCAGAAGACCAAACCCGATGTTCTGCTTTACAGAGTAGCGTGTAAAATGGGGGGCAAGCGTAAGGCTGAGTAACAAATGCCGTAAATTGACAATGAACGTGGTGAAAATAATAGCGGAAAGGGGGCTTCCTGTCACAAGTAATGCACAGATGATAAACTGTGAAGCGCCAGCATAAATAAAGATAGAGAGCAGCGCGATTTCCCATATACTTAACTGCGAACTAATGCCAACAATTCCAAAGGCAAACCCAATGCTCATATAACCAAGCAAGGTTGGCACACAATCTTTTATTCCCTCAAGAAACGGTTCGTTTCCGGCAGTGGGAATGTGTTTCCTAGCTTCAACATCCAAAGAACTCTACTCCTTTTCTGTGTAAACATCAATTGTTTTACTTACTATAAGAAAACGAATTCATCATGTCAATCCTATTGAACTTCTATTATATGAAGAAACATGGCGATAAAAAAGGATTGAAGTGAACCAGATTTTGTTATAAAGTAATCAGAAAATAAAAACAATTGGGGTGACTGATATGCAATGGAAGCCTTTATTTGAACATGATGTACCAAATCACCTCCGTCCATAACGGAGAGTGATCTCCGTTTGTGGATATCGCAGTGAATATATCCAGTAACGGAGGGGAAAAAATGAATGAAAAATATATAGGAGCCCTTTACTTAGCGTTAGCTGCTAGTATTTGGGGCGGTATGTATGTAGTGGTCAAAGTAACAGTTGCGGTGGTCCCGCCACTTGAGCTTGTCTGGATGAGATATGCAATAGCTGGAGTCGTTCTTGTGTTCACGATTTGGCGTTTGGGTTACTCTTTTCGATTAGACAAAAAGGATATCCCGCTGATTGTGGCGATTGGATTGATTGGCAACTTTCTCTCGATCGTGACCCAAGAAATTGGCACAATGTATACGTCTGCACAAATGGGTGCCGTCATCACATCGGCCACACCTGCTTTTATGGTGCTTTTCGCTTTCTTTCTATTAAAAGAATCATTCACAGTGAGAAAGTGTGTCTCCATTCTGCTTGCTACAGTAGGTGTGCTGACGATGATTGGGCCTGTCGCTGTTCAAACGGATGAGTTTGTTGGTGGTCTTTCACTGGTTATTGCTGCATTAACATGGGCGCTCATGTCTGTTCTTTTGAAACGAGTTCCAGGAAAGTATCCTCAAGTAGTGACGACAACATATGCGATCATTGTGGCCTTTATCGTGTTAACACCACCTGTCTTGTTTCGTTTGCCTCATCTTGATGTGCAGCAAATGGCAAGACCGGAAATATGGGGCGGCATTCTGTATCTAGGTATCATCTCAACGGCCCTTGCTTTCTTTTTGTGGAATAGAGGGCTTCAACTGATGGACGCTTCAAGCGGTGGTCTTTTTTTCTTCTTTCAACCAATCGTTGGCACGGTCCTTGGATGGATGCTTCTAGGTGAAGAGATGGGCTTACGTTCGTTTGTTGGGATTTTGTGTATTTTCGCAGGTGTATATACTGTCCTGCGTCAGAGAGAGTAAGACGAGATTCCCCTTGGAGAAGGGGAATTTTCTTTACAATGAATAGATGAGAGACTCATAGAAGGTGAAGGTGAGCAGGATGATCCAGTATCCGCATTTGAAAAAGGGACAAACAATTGGTGTGACAGCACCATCCTCAGGTGTACAATCCTCTTTGCATGAGATGTTTCAACTGTCTTGCGATCGGATGAAAAAAAGAGGCTATGAAGTCATATGCGGAGAGACAGTATGGCAGCAGGAAAAAGCGAAATCAGCCCCTGCGATCAAGCGAGCAAATGAGTTACAGCGGATGATGAATTGTCATGAGATTGACCACATCATCCCGCCATGGGGTGGACAGCTGCTTATTGAAGTGTTAGAGCATCTTGATTTCTCAGTGATGCAAAAAAAGTGGATTCTTGGTTACTCAGATACAAGTCTCCTTCTATTAGCTTTGACCTTAAACACTGGCATTGCGACAGCGCATGGACCGAACCTTGTGGATCTTCAGGGGGAAGAGCTTGATCAGGTGACGGCTATGTGGGAACAAATACTTTCCACTCCAGAGAAAAAGGACGTTACTCAATTTTCTTCTGATATGTATCAAAAGGAATGGCAGTATGACCATCCAAGCATTCATGTCTTTCATTTAACCGAGCCAACCGCATGGCGTACTGTTGATCACTTAGAGACGACGATGAAGGGAAGACTGATGGGTGGCTGTATTGATGTGATCCGGCACTTAGCTGGCACGCCTTTTGGAGATGTCAAAGCTTTTCAAGAAACATACCTGAAAGGTGAACCCATTCTATGGTATTTTGAAAACTGTGAATTAAATGCTGCGAGCATGAAGAGGTCTCTTGTTCAATTAAAACTAGCAGGCTGGTTTGATCATTGCTCTGGCATCATGTTTGGCAGGAGTGCAGTGGACACTCCTGTGGAAGGATATGAATATACGGATCTATATGAAGAATTGCATAAAGAATTACACATACCGATTGTTTACGATATTGATTGTGGACACGTACCGCCGCAAATGACCCTCATTAACGGAGCATATGCGGAGGTGCAGTTGCAACAAGAAGGTAAAGCCGTGCTGAAGCAGACATTTTTGCCATAAAAAAAGGAAAGGGCGACCCCTTTCCTTCATAAAAAACATTACATTCCTTTTGTTTCTTCACCTGCTTTTGGAACTTCCCATGCAGACTCTCGGAATACTTTTTCCCATTTAGAAACGACAATACAGGCAACCGCATGTCCAGGAACATTCACGCCTGTTCGAGCCATATCCATAATCCGGTCAACCCCGGCGATAATAGCGACACCTTCTGCTGGCAGACCTACTGCATGAGCTGTTGCCAAAAGAACAACAAGTGAGCCAGACGGGACAGCTGCAATGCCTTTACTTGTTAAAACAAGGACAAGCATCATGAGGAGCTGCTGTGATAAACTCATATCGACACCAAACGCTTGTGCAAGAAACACACAGGAAACCGATAAATATAAACTTGAACCATCGCAATTAAGAGAAAGACCTGACGGGATGACGAAGGAAACGATTCTTTTTGGGCAGCCGTATTTCTCCATCCGTGACATGAGCTGTGGAAGAACAGTTTCTGTACTTGTAGTAGAAAAGGCAACCAAAAACAAATCCCAAATCATTTTCAACACTTCGAAGTAGTTAAAACGGAAGATCAGTGCGACAAGAGGGAACAAAACAAATAGAATAATAAACAATCCTAAGAAGACAGTGCCAACAAGTTTCATCATAGGAATGAGTAAAACAATGCCGTATTGTCCGACAGAAGCTGCCATTAATGCTAAAACTCCAATAGGAGCTGTCACCATGACCATTTGTGTGAGCTTAAACATAATTTGTGCTACTGATTCAAAGAAGGTAAGGACAGGAGCGGAAGCTTTCCCAATGCCGCTTGCGGCTACACCGAATAAAATAGCGAAGAAAATCACTGCTAGTAAATCATTCTGAGCCATGACATCGATGATATTGGTTGGAATGATGTCTAAAACCATCTGTTTAAAATCGACGACCTTTTGAGTATAACCATCGAGTTCCCCAATATCTTTCTTAGCTAATTGAGAGAAATCGAGTCCAACGCCTGGCTTTAACACGTTGGCCAATAAAAGCCCGATTCCAAGAACGATGGTCGTAATGACTTCAAACCAAATGATTGTCTTTAATCCGAGACTGCCCATTTTCTTCATTCCACCGCTGCCAGCTGCGCCGATGACAATCGTAGAGAAAACAATAGGGACTACAATCATTTTAATCAATCGGATAAAGCCATCCCCAATGGGCCGCAGTGCCATTCCGAAATCAGGGAAGAAGTGGCCGATAAGAGCTCCTATCACCAAAGCGATCATGATTTGAAAAGCGACAAACTTTTTCATCATCTCCTACCTCCTTTAAATGCATGGAAAATATTAAGAATTTTCCAATAAATAAAAATTCTAGGTGACCATGTTTTGTCCTCCTTTGGATTTAGAAAGATTTTATTTAAGAATCATTAGAATTATGAAGAAAGAAATGAAAATAGGGCGATTGAAACTCTATTTATCTAACAAAAGAGCACTTCTTAAAAAACATTAAACTTTTTTAGAAAAATGTATTGACCCTTTTGTATGATCCATGGTATATTTTTATTCGTCGCTGATGACGCATCTGAAACACTGATGCTCAGACAGATACGACAAACAAACTTCAAAAAGATGTTGACTTAATAAAAACGATATGTTAAGATAATTAAGTCGCCTGATTAAGCGCCCGTAGCTCAATTGGATAGAGCGTTTGACTACGGATCAAAAGGTTAGGGGTTCGACTCCTCTCGGGCGCGCCAATAACATTTAACCACGCGGGTGTAGTTTAGTGGTAAAACCTCAGCCTTCCAAGCTGATGTCGTGAGTTCGATTCTCATCACCCGCTCCATTTTAAAAAAATGATCTTTGAAAACTAAACAAGACAAAACGCACCTGTTAATTCGAGTTTTTATAAAAAATCCTATGATACATCATAGGTAGTCAGTCAAACGCTGACGAAAAACAAAACTTCGGTTTTGTACTTTTTCGGAGAGTTTGATCCTGGCTCAGGACGAACGCTGGCGGCGTGCCTAATACATGCAAGTCGAGCGGACAGAAGGGAGCTTGCTCCCGGATGTTAGCGGCGGACGGGTGAGTAACACGTGGGTAACCTGCCTGTAAGACTGGGATAACTCCGGGAAACCGGAGCTAATACCGGATAGTTCCTTGAACCGCATGGTTCAAGGATGAAAGACGGTTTCGGCTGTCACTTACAGATGGACCCGCGGCGCATTAGCTAGTTGGTGAGGTAACGGCTCACCAAGGCGACGATGCGTAGCCGACCTGAGAGGGTGATCGGCCACACTGGGACTGAGACACGGCCCAGACTCCTACGGGAGGCAGCAGTAGGGAATCTTCCGCAATGGACGAAAGTCTGACGGAGCAACGCCGCGTGAGTGATGAAGGTTTTCGGATCGTAAAGCTCTGTTGTTAGGGAAGAACAAGTGCAAGAGTAACTGCTTGCACCTTGACGGTACCTAACCAGAAAGCCACGGCTAACTACGTGCCAGCAGCCGCGGTAATACGTAGGTGGCAAGCGTTGTCCGGAATTATTGGGCGTAAAGGGCTCGCAGGCGGTTTCTTAAGTCTGATGTGAAAGCCCCCGGCTCAACCGGGGAGGGTCATTGGAAACTGGGAAACTTGAGTGCAGAAGAGGAGAGTGGAATTCCACGTGTAGCGGTGAAATGCGTAGAGATGTGGAGGAACACCAGTGGCGAAGGCGACTCTCTGGTCTGTAACTGACGCTGAGGAGCGAAAGCGTGGGGAGCGAACAGGATTAGATACCCTGGTAGTCCACGCCGTAAACGATGAGTGCTAAGTGTTAGGGGGTTTCCGCCCCTTAGTGCTGCAGCTAACGCATTAAGCACTCCGCCTGGGGAGTACGGTCGCAAGACTGAAACTCAAAGGAATTGACGGGGGCCCGCACAAGCGGTGGAGCATGTGGTTTAATTCGAAGCAACGCGAAGAACCTTACCAGGTCTTGACATCCTCTGACAACCCTAGAGATAGGGCTTTCCCTTCGGGGACAGAGTGACAGGTGGTGCATGGTTGTCGTCAGCTCGTGTCGTGAGATGTTGGGTTAAGTCCCGCAACGAGCGCAACCCTTGATCTTAGTTGCCAGCATTCAGTTGGGCACTCTAAGGTGACTGCCGGTGACAAACCGGAGGAAGGTGGGGATGACGTCAAATCATCATGCCCCTTATGACCTGGGCTACACACGTGCTACAATGGACAGAACAAAGGGCTGCGAGACCGCAAGGTTTAGCCAATCCCACAAATCTGTTCTCAGTTCGGATCGCAGTCTGCAACTCGACTGCGTGAAGCTGGAATCGCTAGTAATCGCGGATCAGCATGCCGCGGTGAATACGTTCCCGGGCCTTGTACACACCGCCCGTCACACCACGAGAGTTTGCAACACCCGAAGTCGGTGAGGTAACCTTTATGGAGCCAGCCGCCGAAGGTGGGGCAGATGATTGGGGTGAAGTCGTAACAAGGTAGCCGTATCGGAAGGTGCGGCTGGATCACCTCCTTTCTAAGGATATATGGAGCAGCGTACGTTTTTCGTCTTGTTTAGTTTTGAAGGATCATTCCTTCAAACATGTCTCTAGCGAGACAGGATTGTTCTTTGAAAACTAGATAACAATAAGTAATACATTCACATTGAATGCAATGCAAAGTTCATCACACATAGTGATTCTTTCTAAAGTAAGAAATGGTTAAGTTAGAAAGGGCGCACGGTGGATGCCTTGGCACTAGGAGCCGATGAAGGACGGGACGAACACCGATATGCTTCGGGGAGCTGTAAGCAAGCTTTGATCCGGAGATTTCCGAATGGGGAAACCCACTGCTCGTAATGGAGTAGTATCCATACTTGAATACATAGAGTATGAGAAGGCATACCCGGGGAACTGAAACATCTAAGTACCCGGAGGAAGAGAAAGCAAATGCGATTCCCTGAGTAGCGGCGAGCGAAACGGGAACAGCCCAAACCAAGAGGCTTGCCTCTTGGGGTTGTAGGACACTCTATACGGAGTTACAAAGGAACGATATAAGCGAAGAGGTCTGGAAAGGCCCGCCAAAGAAGGTAACAGCCCTGTAACTGAAATGTTGTTCTCTCCAGAGTGGATCCTGAGTACGGCGGAACACGTGAAATTCCGTCGGAATCCGGGAGGACCATCTCCCAAGGCTAAATACTCCCTAGTGACCGATAGTGAACCAGTACCGTGAGGGAAAGGTGAAAAGCACCCCGGAAGGGGAGTGAAATAGATCCTGAAACCGTGTGCCTACAAGTAGTCAGAGCCCGTTAACGGGTGATGGCGTGCCTTTTGTAGAATGAACCGGCGAGTTACGATCCCGTGCAAGGTTAAGCAGAAGATGCGGAGCCGCAGCGAAAGCGAGTCTGAATAGGGCGCATGAGTACGTGGTCGTAGACCCGAAACCAGGTGATCTACCCATGTCCAGGGTGAAGTTCAGGTAACACTGAATGGAGGCCCGAACCCACGCACGTTGAAAAGTGCGGGGATGAGGTGTGGGTAGGGGTGAAATGCCAATCGAACCTGGAGATAGCTGGTTCTCTCCGAAATAGCTTTAGGGCTAGCCTCAAGGTAAGAGTCTCGGAGGTAGAGCACTGATTGGACTAGGGGCCCCTACCGGGTTACCGAATTCAGTCAAACTCCGAATGCCGATGACTTATCCTTGGGAGTCAGACTGCGAGTGATAAGATCCGTAGTCGAAAGGGAAACAGCCCAGACCGCCAGCTAAGGTCCCAAAGTATACGTTAAGTGGAAAAGGATGTGGAGTTGCTTAGACAACCAGGATGTTGGCTTAGAAGCAGCCACCATTTAAAGAGTGCGTAATAGCTCACTGGTCGAGTGACTCTGCGCCGAAAATGTACCGGGGCTAAACGTATCACCGAAGCTGCGGACTGTTCTTACGAACAGTGGTAGGAGAGCGTTCTAAGTGCAGTGAAGTCAGACCGGAAGGACTGGTGGAGCGCTTAGAAGTGAGAATGCCGGTATGAGTAGCGAAAGACGGGTGAGAATCCCGTCCACCGAATGCCTAAGGTTTCCTGAGGAAGGCTCGTCCGCTCAGGGTTAGTCGGGACCTAAGCCGAGGCCGAAAGGCGTAGGCGATGGACAACAGGTTGATATTCCTGTACCACCTCCTCACCATTTGAGCAATGGGGGGACGCAGGAGGATAGGGTAAGCGCGGTATTGGATATCCGCGTCCAAGCAGTTAGGCTGGGAAATAGGCAAATCCGTTTCCCGTGAAGGCTGAGCTGTGATGGCGAGCGAAATTTAGTAGCGAAGTTCCTGATTCCACACTGCCAAGAAAAGCCTCTAGCGAGGTGAGAGGTGCCCGTACCGCAAACCGACACAGGTAGGCGAGGAGAGAATCCTAAGGTGATCGAGAGAACTCTCGTTAAGGAACTCGGCAAAATGACCCCGTAACTTCGGGAGAAGGGGTGCTTCTTAGGGTGTTAAAGCCCCGAGAAGCCGCAGTGAATAGGCCCAGGCGACTGTTTAGCAAAAACACAGGTCTCTGCGAAGCCGTAAGGCGAAGTATAGGGGCTGACGCCTGCCCGGTGCTGGAAGGTTAAGAGGAGCGCTTAGCGTAAGCGAAGGTGCGAATTGAAGCCCCAGTAAACGGCGGCCGTAACTATAACGGTCCTAAGGTAGCGAAATTCCTTGTCGGGTAAGTTCCGACCCGCACGAAAGGCGCAACGATCTGGGCACTGTCTCAACGAGAGACTCGGTGAAATTATAGTACCTGTGAAGATGCAGGTTACCCGCGACAGGACGGAAAGACCCCGTGGAGCTTTACTGCAGCCTGATATTGAATGTTGGTACAGCTTGTACAGGATAGGTAGGAGCCTTGGAAACCGGAGCGCTAGCTTCGGTGGAGGCATCGGTGGGATACTACCCTGGCTGTATTGACCTTCTAACCCGCTGCCCTTATCGGGCAGGGAGACAGTGTCAGGTGGGCAGTTTGACTGGGGCGGTCGCCTCCTAAAATGTAACGGAGGCGCCCAAAGGTTCCCTCAGAATGGTTGGAAATCATTCGCAGAGTGTAAAGGCACAAGGGAGCTTGACTGCGAGACCTACAAGTCGAGCAGGGACGAAAGTCGGGCTTAGTGATCCGGTGGTTCCGCATGGAAGGGCCATCGCTCAACGGATAAAAGCTACCCCGGGGATAACAGGCTTATCTCCCCCAAGAGTCCACATCGACGGGGAGGTTTGGCACCTCGATGTCGGCTCATCGCATCCTGGGGCTGTAGTCGGTCCCAAGGGTTGGGCTGTTCGCCCATTAAAGCGGTACGCGAGCTGGGTTCAGAACGTCGTGAGACAGTTCGGTCCCTATCCGTCGCGGGCGCAGGAAATTTGAGAGGAGCTGTCCTTAGTACGAGAGGACCGGGATGGACGCACCGCTGGTGTACCAGTTGTTCTGCCAAGGGCATCGCTGGGTAGCTATGTGCGGACGGGATAAGTGCTGAAAGCATCTAAGCATGAAGCCCCCCTCAAGATGAGATTTCCCATTCCGCAAGGAAGTAAGATCCCTGAAAGATGATCAGGTTGATAGGTCTGAGGTGGAAGCGTGGTGACACGTGGAGCTGACAGATACTAATAGATCGAGGACTTAACCTATATTCTAATGTGAAAAATGAACATTGTTATCTAGTTTTGAGAGAACATTCTCTCCATCAGGTTTGGTGGCGATAGCGAAGAGGTCACACCCGTTCCCATACCGAACACGGAAGTTAAGCTCTTCAGCGCCGATGGTAGTTGGGGGTTTCCCCCTGTGAGAGTAGGACGCCGCCAAGCTTTTCATTTTATATCGTCGCGGGGTGGAGCAGTTCGGTAGCTCGTCGGGCTCATAACCCGAAGGTCGCAGGTTCAAATCCTGCCCCCGCAACCAAATTATTTTACCTATTAAATAGGGAGTACTCATTGAGTACAGCCAAAATGGTCCGGTAGTTCAGTTGGTTAGAATGCCTGCCTGTCACGCAGGAGGTCGCGGGTTCGAGTCCCGTCCGGACCGCCATTTTTATGACTTGTAAACGAAAACGTATAGTTTCGTTTTTTTTTATGTCTTTTTCTTTCAATAAGTATCCTAGATGCAATGAAACTCCTTGTGTTTGGCTACACTAAATGTGATAAGAAAAGATCATGACTTCAACAAACATCGCCTGGTTTTTTTATACCAGGCTTTCTTTATATCGTTTTTAGTTGGAACCGAGGCTCATATTCGCTACACTAATACTAACTGTGTCTGACATCATGTTTGCTCAATCAGTTGATTGTATGAAGGGGCTGTCTTTTATGGATGAATTTGATCTTATTCGCCGAATTACACCAAAAGAAACGCATCAGCGTTCTTTGGTCATGGGCATCGGTGATGATGCTAGTGTTTATCAACCTCATTCACATTGTGAAGAGGTCGTTTGTGTTGATACAATGGTAGAGCATGTCCATTTTCGATTTGATTTTTCCACACCCTTTGAGGTTGGATTTAAAGCGCTGGCAGTGAATATCAGTGATATCGCAGCCATGGGAGGAACCCCTAAGTATTATCTTGTATCAATTGCAATCCCGCCTCATGGGGATGAAGCAATTGTCGCAGCTTTTTACGAGGGAATGAAAGCATTGGCTGACAGATATCATATGGATTTAATCGGTGGAGATACAGTAGCCACCCGCAGTGACTTTGTCATCACAGTAACGGTCATTGGTGAGATTCCAAAGGGAACAGCCTGTTACCGTCATAGTGCTCAGACAGGAGACGTTGTCTTTGTCACAGGTGAATTAGGTTCATCAGCTGCTGGGCTATCCCTTTTAATGAATGAAGTAAATGCTGAACATTCGATTGACACTGCTTTTTTTCTAGAGCGACACAAAATGCCGCAGCCGCATATTGCTGCTGGCCTTATTTGTTCAAGCTTCCCCCGGGTGACCTTGAATGATGTGAGTGACGGATTAGCGAGTGAGCTGAACGAAATAGCGGAGGCCAGTCGTGTAACGCTGGAAATTGAGGCTGATCAACTCCCAAAACATCCACATCTCCCGTTGTTACATAAAGAGTGGATGGAATGGGTCTTGTTCGGTGGAGAGGATTTTGTCTTAACTGGTACGATCCCTGAAACGGATTGGAAGCGATTTGAGACGCAATGTAAAAAAGAACACATTCAGGTCACGCGTATTGGACAAGTCAAAGATGATCGAGCGTCCAGCGTTATTTTAAAAGACCATGATCAACAAACAATTTTAATGAAAAAAGGATATAATCATTTTAAGAAATGAGGTGACTCCACCATGAAGTTAACGTGGACAACAAAAGGTGCGGATGAGACGAAACGAATTGCTGCTGCCTTGGCTACACTTGTGATGCCCGGCGATGTCTTAACATTAGAAGGAGACTTAGGCGCAGGTAAAACGACTTTTTCAAAAGGTTTTGCAGAAGGCTTAGGTATTACCCGTATCGTCAACAGCCCTACTTTTACAATTATTAAAGAATATACGGATGGCAGACTGCCACTTTATCATATGGATGTGTATCGTATGGAAGATGCGGAAGAAGATATTGGACTGGGCGAATATTTTGAGGGGGAAGGTGTATGTTTGGTTGAATGGGCACATCTCATTGAACCTCAATTGCCTTCATCGTATTTAAAAATTGAAATGCTGAGAACAGAACGTGAAGAAGAACGTCATCTCACGTTTTATGCAAAAGGGGAGCGCTATGAGGACCTTTGTAAGGAGATGAAAGATATTGACCATACTGGCAATTGATACGTCAAACCATACACTCGGAATAGCTCTTGTCCGTGATGACACTGTGGTTGGGGAAAGTATTACGTACTTAAAGAAGAATCATTCAGTACGAGCAATGCCGACAGTTGAAGCACTGATGAAAGAATGCGGCGTAGCACCGAACGAATTAAGCAAAATTGTTGTAGCCAAAGGACCCGGTTCTTACACTGGCGTTAGAATCGGTGTGACCATTGCAAAAACACTTGCTTGGACGCTGTCTATCCCGATAACTGCTGTTTCAAGTTTAGAAACGCTGGCGGCAAATGCTCGATATTTTGATGGAATGATTTCTCCTATATTTGATGCAAGAAGAGGACAAGTTTATACAGGGTTATATACATTTGAAGGTGGAAAGATAAAAGAAGCGAAACCAGATCAAAATATCCTGCTCACTGATTGGCTTCAAGAGCTGAAAAAGGAAGGGAACTCTGTTTTATTTCTTGGACATGATGTGCATCTTCATCAAGAGAATGTTCTCTCCATACTTGGAGAAACTGCTGTGATCGCAGACGAGGCATTTCATAACCCAAGACCTTCAGTGCTCGCATTTTTAGGGGCAGACCGCCCTGCTGAAGATGTCCATCAGCTTGTTCCTAATTATATTCGTTTGGCAGAAGCGGAAGTGAAATGGCTTGAAGGACAAAAATAATCTCAACACAGTAGAGATGCGAAGAATGACAGTAGAGGACATCCCAGAGGTATATACGATTGAAGTGCATTCGTTTACAGCGCCTTGGAAAAAAGAGTCGTTTGTCTATGAAATTCTCCATAACCAATACAGCCATTATTTCCTCATTGAAGAAGATGGTCAGCCTGTTGGGTATTGCGGCGTTTGGATTGTCATGGATGATGCACAAATTACGAATATTGCGATTCTCCCTGAGCACCGGGGAAAAGGATACGGGGAAGCGCTGCTTCGATATGTCATGGAATTTTGCAAAGAAAAAAAGACAGATCATCTTTCACTAGAAGTGCGGGTATCAAATACGCCAGCACAATCCCTTTATGAAAAGCTAGGTTTTAAACCAGCTTCTATTCGAAAGAATTATTATACGGATAACGGGGAAGATGCATTAGTCATGTGGGTGAAGATAAATGAATGAAAAAAAAGATCGATTCATATTAGGTATAGAAACAAGCTGTGACGAAACAGCTGCGTCCATTGTGAAAAATGGGAAAGAGATCGTAGCGAATGTTGTCGCCTCACAAATAGAAAGCCATAAACGATTTGGCGGCGTGGTACCAGAAATCGCTTCAAGGCATCATGTGGAACAAATGACGATCGTATTAGAAGAAGTCATGACGCAGGCCAATATGACCTTTCAGGATTTAGACGCCATTGCTGTGACAGAAGGTCCGGGCTTAGTTGGTGCACTTTTGATAGGTGTCAATGCAGCCAAAGCATTGAGTTTTGCACAACAAATTCCGCTTGTTGGTGTTCATCATATTGCTGGACACATTTATGCGAACCAGCTCGTTGGTGAACTGGTGTTTCCTTGTTTAGCTCTAGTCGTCTCTGGTGGGCATACTGAGCTTGTTTTGATGAAAGAGCATGGGTCTTTTGAGGTCATTGGTGAAACGTTGGATGATGCGGCTGGAGAAGCGTATGACAAAGTAGCTCGGACGATGGGTCTGCCATATCCAGGAGGACCTCACATTGATCGATTGGCACATGAAGGGGAGCCAACGATTAAGCTTCCTCGAGCGTGGCTTGAAGAAGGATCCTATCATTTTAGCTTCAGCGGTTTAAAATCAGCGGTCATCAACACGTTACACAATGCGTCTCAAAAGGGCGAAACCATTGCGCCAGAGGATTTGGCTGCAAGTTTCCAAGAAAGCGTGATTGAGGTGCTGGTTGGAAAGACCTTAAAAGCGGCTGAAGCGTATGGTGTGAAACAAGTTGTTCTAGCTGGCGGGGTTGCTGCCAATAAAGGTCTTAGAGAAGCCCTTACTTCAGCATTTGCGAAGCTATCTGAAGTGAATGTCATGATTCCGCCATTGTCTCTTTGTACAGACAATGCAGCCATGATTGCTGCTGCGGGAACCATTGCATTTGAAAAGGGAATAAGAGGCGACATGGCAATGAACGGTCAACCTGGACTGCCGCTTGTCTCCTATGAATAAGAACTCCTGTGGATATACAGGAGTTTTTTCTATTGAAATGAAAGCGATTTATTCACATGTAAACGTTATATATCCACAATTGTTAGAAAATTCGTTTTAAAATGAAGAGAATGTGTATAAATGTGATCTTTTGTGTGGATATGTGATTAAAATACTGTGGATAAAGTGGATAACTTTAAAATATTTAAGAATAATCAAGATGTTATTGTGGGTATCATTGTGGATAAATATTCTCACCTTAAAAAAGAGCACCCGTTAGGGCACTCTTTATGCATCTGATAGATCTTCCCATTCCGCAAAAAGTGATTCCATCTCTTGATTGAGCGCATCATTTTCTGTTTGAATGGCTTGTACTTTCTCGTGATCTTGGAAAATAGCAGGATCACATAGAAGCTCTTCGTTTTCACCGAGCTTGTCTTCGATGACAGCGATACGCTCTTCAATTTCTTCAATTCGGCGCTGCTTTTGTCTTTCTTTCTTTTTGAGTTCTTTCTCTTCTGCATAGGAAAGTTTTGCTGTTTCTACTGGTTTTTCTGCTTGTTTTTTATGCGTCTCCTGAGTTTGGAGTGCTTCAAGCTCTAATTGTTCGTTTTTCTTTTCAAGATAGTAGTCGTAGTCACCAAGGTATTCTTTTGTTTCATTTGGTGAAAGCTCAAGTACTTTTGTTGCCAAGCGATTGATAAAGTAACGGTCATGCGAAACAAACAAGATGGTGCCTGGATAATCAATTAGTGCATTCTCTAATATTTCCTTACTGTCTAAATCAAGATGGTTCGTCGGTTCATCGAGAATGAGGAAATTGGCTTTTTGGAGCATCAGCTTTGCCAGTGCAAGTCGTGCTTTTTCTCCACCACTTAAAGCATGTACAGGCTTTAAGACGTCATCACCTGAAAAAAGGAAGTTTCCTAAACAAGTCCGAATGTCTTTTTCAGTCATATGGGGATAATCATCCCAAAGTTCATTTAACACTTTCTTGGAGGATGTCAGCTTGGCTTGTTCCTGATCATAGTAGCCAATCGTCACATGAGAACCAAAGCTGATATCGCCTTTTACTGGTTTTAACGTATCCGTTAAGGTTTTTAAAAGAGTTGATTTCCCGATACCGTTAGGACCGATGAGTGCCACGCTATCCTCCCGTTTAATATGAAAAGAGAGGGAGGAGAGGAGCGGCGTTTTTTGATCGTAACTAATATCGAGATCATGCACCTTCAGCACGTCATTTCCGCTTTGCCTCATAATATCGAAATGGAAGTTTGCGGATTTTTCATCTCCTAACGGCTTATCTAAACGATCCATCCGTTCCAGCTGTTTCCGTCTGCTTTGAGCACGCTTTGTGGTGGAGGCTCTTGCTAAGTTGCGATCCACGAAATCTTGAAGCTTCGAAATTTCTTCTTGTTGTTTTTCATACAGCTTCATATCACGCTCTAGCTGCTCAGCTTTTTGGTCAAGATACTTGCTATAGTTCCCAGCGAACTTTTTCATCGCTGTTCTTGACACTTCATATACATGGTTCACGACTTTGTCTAAGAAGTATCGGTCATGGGAAACGATAAGGATGGCTCCTGTATAATTTTGCAAATACTGCTCAAGCCATGATAAGGTATCAATATCTAGATGGTTGGTTGGCTCATCCAAAATCAAGAGTTCTGGTTTCATCAATAATAGCTTTCCAAGCGCTAGACGGGTTTTCTGACCGCCGCTTAAGGATTGGACAGTTGTATGGTCTTCAAAATGACTAAAGCCGAGTCCGTGTAAAATGGAGCGGACATCTGCTTCATATTGGTAGCCGCCTTGATCTTTAAATGCTTGCTGCAGTCTGTCATAGGTTTTCATTAGAGAATCTAATTCTGTTCCTGTGGAAGAAGCCATTTTCTCTTCTATGGTTCTCATCTCTTGTTCCATTTCTTTTAAATGATCGAAAACGGATAGTAGTTCGTCTTTTAGCGTACGTGTAGACGTCACATCTGTATGCTGTGCTAGATATCCTATGGATAGGTCTTTCGGTTTGATGATCTCACCTTGTTCGTAAGACATTTGACCGGCAATGATTTTTAAAAGCGTGGATTTTCCTGCACCGTTACGACCGACAATGGCAATACGATCCCTCGCTTTGACTTCCAATTTTATATTCGTTAAAACGGTATCAGCGCCAAACGATTTGGACAGCTGATTCACTTGTAGAATCATCATGTAACTTCACCTCTGCTATAATATGTTAAGTGTAGCTTATCAGCAGTAAACCGGCAAATCTTACATACGGCTGCCATGGTCAAATGAAAGACAGATAGGAAAAAATAGTGTATGATTTGAGTGAGGGAGCGTTGAAAGATGAGTCAATTTAGCCACTTTAACGAACAAGGAAGAGCAAAGATGGTCGACATTAGTGACAAATCGTCTACAGTGAGAACTGCCGTTGCTGTTTCAAGCGTTCGTATGATAAAAGAAGTATTTCATCAAATACAAAAGCATGACATTGGAAAAGGGGATGTATTATCTGTCGCACAGGTAGCTGGCATCATGGCAGCAAAGCAAACGTCCAGCATCATTCCAATGTGTCATCCGCTTGCATTAAAAGGTGTCGATATCTCCTTTGATTGGGAGGAAGACGGAAATGCGTACATTCTGAACATACAAGTACAGGTGAAAACAAAAGGAAGTACGGGTGTGGAGATGGAAGCGCTCACTTCTGCCTCAGTATGTGCACTGACCGTTTATGACATGTGCAAAGCAATAGACAAAGGGATGATCATCGGCCCGACCTATCTAGTAGAAAAAACAGGCGGGAAAAACGGTGATTTTCACAGAGCATCTGATATTTAAGTTGGAGGATCTTATATGAATATAGACCAGTCAAAAATTCCACAAGCGACAGCCAAACGTTTGCCGCTTTACTACCGTTTTTTAAAAAATCTGCATGCATCAGGAAAACAAAGGGTGTCATCGGCAGAGCTTAGTGATGCAGTCAAAGTGGATTCTGCCACCATTCGCCGAGATTTTTCTTACTTTGGTGCACTTGGGAAGAAAGGGTATGGCTATAATGTCGATTACCTCTTGACCTTCTTTAGAAAGACCCTTGACCAAGATGAAATGACGAATGTCATGCTCATCGGTGTCGGGAATTTAGGGACTGCTTTTTTACACTATAATTTCATTAAAAATAATAATACAAAAATTTCAATGGCTTTTGACGTCAATGAGAGTAAAATAGGAAGTGAGATAGGCGGCGTGCCTGTCTATGATTTGGATAAGCTTGAAGAGCATGTGCAAGAGGTAGGAGATATTCCTGTTGCGATTTTGACAGTGCCTGCCGTAGCAGCTCAATCCATTACAGATCGTTTGATTGCCCTTGGCATCAAAGGAATCCTTAACTTTACGCCGGCTCGATTGAATGTGCCGGAACACATTCGAATTCATCATATAGATTTGGCGGTTGAACTTCAGTCTCTTGTGTATTTCTTAAAGCATTACTCTGTTACACAGGAGGACTGACGAAAAGGGGTAAAGGGGGTGGAGCAAATGGGTCCGATCGGTCCTGGAAGTTTGGTTCTGATTGCGGTTGTTGCGCTCATTATTTTTGGGCCGAAAAAGCTTCCTGAATTAGGAAGAGCAGCAGGAGATACATTACGTGAATTCAAAAATGCCACAAAAGGTTTAGCTGATGATCAGGAAGAAAAAAAGAAAAAAGAAGATCAGTAGAATAGGATGAGCTTCATGAATGTCAAAGATATGCCGCTTATGGAGCATATTGTGGAACTGCGAAAACGTTTAGTGATCATTGCGATGTTTTTTGTCACCTTTATGGTGGCAGGTTTTTTTCTCGCTAAGCCGGTCATTGTGTATTTACAAAATACCGATGAAGCGGCCACACTGACATTGAACGCGTTTAAGCTCACAGATCCACTGTACGTGTTTATGCAGTTCGCTTTTGTCATTGCTCTTGTTTTGACGTGTCCCGTGATCTTATATCAGCTTTGGGCGTTTGTGAGTCCTGGCTTATATGAAAAAGAAAGAAAGGTGACACTTGCTTATATTCCGATTGCACTGCTTTTATTTCTGAGCGGTGTGGCTTTCTCTTATTTTATTTTGTTTCCATTTGTCGTCGATTTTATGATACGGATGTCAAATGATTTACATGTGGAGCAAGTGATTGGGATTCATGAGTATTTTACATTTCTGATGCAGTTAACACTTCCATTTGGCTTTTTGTTTCAGATGCCTGTCGTGTTGATGTTTCTCACTAGACTTGGTATCATTACACCGATGTTTTTATCAAAAATACGGAAGTATGCCTATTTTGTCCTCCTTGTCATTGCCGCACTTATTACACCGCCAGAGCTCGTTTCTCACCTCATGGTTACCTTGCCAATGCTCGTTTTGTATGAAGTGAGTATTGTCATTTCAAGAGTGACCTATCGCAAAATGCAGCAAACAGAGACAGAGGAGAAAGAAAATGATGTTGTCTCATAAAAAAGCATCGTGATCCAAATAGGGGTCACGATGCTTTTTCTATTGTGAAAGAAATTGATTGATTGCTTGAAAGAGATGCTCATAATAGGCAGGTTGATGCGGGACAAAATCATGTACACGGACCTCTCTCTTTTCCTCACGTCGCTTGCCGTCTGCATCCACTTCAAAGCCCTCGATGTTCATTTTTTCGCATTCTCTACTTAAAAGCTGCTGTGCATCCATCAACCTTGCTCTATAAAGTCCAGCAACTTCTTCTTTCTGTAGATGGACATCCATGTGCTCTTTTTGATCCATATAAAAATACACATGGCAAAACTCACGATCGGTAAACGAAGGCATATGGATTTCATCTTTAATAACACCAGCAAAGGTAAGGTTCTCAAACGAGATGGAAAGACCAAGCTCTTCTTCGACTTCTCTGATGCCATCAGAAGGCTGTTCATCTGCGAGAAGGTGGCCTGCTGCTGTGATATCAAGTAGAGAAGGGAAATCCTTTTTGGAGGGACTCCTCAGCTGAAAATAGAGAAACACTGTGTCATCTTCCTTTTTTAAAAGCCAGAAATGAAAGGTTTCATGCCAAAGGCCCTCAGCATGGATATCAGATCGAGCGGCTGTACCAATCGTTTCATGCTGATTGTTCATGATGTTCAGTTTTTCGTGTTCCATGAAAACATGACCTCCATAAAAAAACCATTTTCCAAACGGCGGAAAATGGTTTTTGCTTTATTTTTGCTGCTGTTTTTTCATTTTGACAGAAAAAGCAAACATTTTTAACGCGATATTGATATTATAGGCCGCAAACACCATCAGCAAAATGCTGTAAAATGACCACATGTCACCTGGATTTTGAATGGCCATATAGGTGAACGCCACACCTACGGCAAAATAAATAATGCCCCATACGACAGGGTTTCTCATGAGAAAAAGCCTCCAATAATCATTTGCATTGTTTGAGATTGTTCTTCAATCATTTTTCTTACTGGCTCAATCTGCACAAGGATAACGAGCGAATTCATCAGCATATGAGCACCGATGGGCACAATGATTCGTTTTGTTTTCGCATATAAAAAGGCAAATGTAAAGCCCATTGCGGTATAGAGCAAGATATGTGGGAAATCATTGTGTACAGCAGCAAAAACCACTGAACTGACAAGTGCGCCAATGAAAAAATTCGTTTTTTCATAAACCACACCAAAAATGATTTTTCGAAAAATGATTTCTTCTAATATCGGTCCAATCAGAGCGATGACGATTACAAGCCATGGAACTGCATCCATAATGGCTAAAATGTTTTGAGTATTTTCGGATTCTCGGCTAATGCCAAATGCATATTGTTCAATCGCCCCCGCAATGGATTGTGCAAAGAGGGAAAGAAAGAAACCGCCAATGATCCAAGCGATTGCCACGCCGACTGATGCCGGTGCTTCATTTCGAAGTGATGTTTTTGGCACAGTCCGAAGAATGAGCAGAATAATGATTAATCCGACACAGAAGCTAATGATTGTCCAGGTTCCTGACAATTCAGAGAGCTCTGCTTGTGTCATCGGTGTCTGAATGTATCCTAACCATTTCATAATGAACACATAAGGAATCGCAGAAACCTGCACCAATATATACGTTAAGATGATGTACCAATATTGTTTTTTCAAGTAACGAAAACCCCTTTACTAAAAGAACTAGATTTATTGTAACACAAGTCTTCTTTTTCGTTGAAAAGGAAAGAATCGGTGATAAAAAAAGATCATGAAAGCGTAAAAATTTTTAAAGGTTTTTACTTGAAATTACAGAAGACATTCTTTATTATAATAAATGTGTTAGCACTCGTTGATGATGAGTGCTAAAAAAAGACTACATATAAAAATTGAGGAGGTTGTTTCTTATGTTAAAGCCATTAGGCGATCGCGTAATCATTGAACTCGTTGAATCTGAGGAAAAAACCGCTAGCGGTATTGTCTTACCGGATTCTGCAAAAGAAAAACCGCAAGAAGGTAAAATTGTTGCAGCAGGTTCAGGTCGTGTACTTGAAAGTGGTGAGCGCGTTGCGTTAGAAGTAAACACAGGCGACCGCATTATCTTCTCAAAATATGCAGGTACTGAAGTGAAATATGAAGGAAAAGAATATTTAATCCTTCGTGAAAGCGACATTTTAGCTGTTATTGGTTAATCACATAAACAAAGATTGAGATATATTTCTAAAAAGACTGAGGAGGTTTCGTTATTATGGCAAAAGATATTAAGTTCAGTGAAGAAGCACGTCGTGCGATGTTACGTGGTGTAGATGCACTTGCAGATGCTGTAAAAGTAACTTTAGGACCTAAAGGACGTAACGTGGTTCTTGAGAAAAAATTCGGTTCTCCACTTATCACAAATGATGGTGTAACGATTGCAAAAGAAATCGAATTAGAAGATGCATTTGAAAACATGGGTGCAAAACTTGTGGCAGAAGTTGCAAGCAAAACAAACGATGTAGCTGGTGACGGTACAACGACTGCAACAGTTCTAGCTCAAGCAATGATCCGTGAAGGTCTTAAAAACGTAACAGCTGGTGCAAACCCTGTTGGTGTGCGTAAAGGGATCGAAGAAGCAGTGAAAGTAGCACTTGAAGGCTTGCACGAGATTTCTAAACCAATCGAAGGTAAAGAATCAATTGCTCAAGTTGCGTCTATTTCTGCAGCAGATGAAGAAGTCGGCAGCCTAATTGCTGAAGCGATGGAGCGTGTAGGAAACGACGGCGTCATCACAATTGAAGAATCTAAAGGTTTCACAACTGAGCTTGAAGTGGTTGAAGGAATGCAGTTTGACCGTGGATACGCTTCACCATACATGGTCACTGATTCTGATAAGATGGAAGCGGTTCTTGAAAATCCTTACATCTTAATCACTGATAAAAAGATCACAAACATTCAAGAAATCCTTCCTGTGCTTGAGCAAGTCGTGCAACAAGGAAAACCATTATTGATCATTGCTGAAGATGTAGAAGGCGAAGCACTTGCAACACTTGTTGTGAACAAACTTCGTGGAACATTCAACGCAGTGGCTGTAAAAGCACCTGGATTCGGTGATCGTCGTAAAGCAATGCTTGAAGACATCTCTGTTCTAACAGGCGGGGAATTAATCACAGAAGACCTAGGACTTGACCTGAAATCAACTGAAATTGGTCAGCTTGGCCGTGCGTCTAAAGTGGTTGTTACAAAAGAAAACACAACGATCGTAGAAGGATCAGGAGATTCTGCTCAAATCGCAGCACGCGTGAACCAAATTCGTGCGCAAGTAGAAGAAACAACTTCTGAATTCGATAAAGAAAAATTACAAGAACGTCTTGCAAAACTAGCTGGCGGCGTTGCTGTCATCAAAGTTGGTGCTGCAACTGAAACAGAACTAAAAGAACGTAAACTACGCATTGAGGATGCACTGAACTCAACTCGTGCAGCAGTTGAAGAAGGTATCGTATCCGGTGGTGGTACAGCACTTGTGAATGTATACAACAAAGTCGCTTCCATCGAAGCTGATGGTGACGTTCAAACAGGTGTGAACATCGTTCTACGTTCTCTTGAAGAGCCAATTCGTCAAATCGCTCACAACGCAGGTCTTGAAGGATCAGTCATCGTTGAGCGCTTGAAAAACGAAGAAATTGGCGTAGGCTTCAACGCAGCAACAAACGAATGGGTAAACATGATCGAAAAAGGAATCGTTGACCCAACAAAAGTCACTCGCTCTGCACTTCAAAACGCAGCTTCTGTAGCAGCTATGCTTCTTACAACTGAAGCAGTCGTAGCTGACAAACCAGAAGAAGGCGGCTCAGGCGGCGGAATGCCGGATATGGGCGGCATGGGCGGAATGGGTGGAATGATGTAACACCCCCGAAAACCCCTTGAAATATAGGGGTTTTTGTTTTGTCTATTTTTTGGTTAAGAGCGTTAAATGAATTGAAACCTTCACCGCTTTACATCCGTTAACTAAAGAAACAGTGATTTTTTGGGTTTTATCTAACATAAAGAGATGATTTTCAAAAGAAAAGCGGTGATCATATGGGCTTTACGACTTGGGTGGCGATTATTGTTGCGCTGGCGGTCGTGTTTGGATTGTTTGGATCGAAGAGGCGTGATAAATAAAGAAAGAGTTGAAAACCCACTTTCAATTAAGAAGTGGGTTTTTTGTTGTAAATACAACATTAATCAATTATACTAACTTTAGTTATTTGTTGTAAATGCAATAAAAGGAGTCGAGGTATATGAAAGAAATTTTGCGGGAGATCGGCGTGATTGCTCGCGCGCTTGATTCCATTAGTAATATTGAATTTAAAGAGTATGATTTAACGAAGGGGCAGTATTTGTATCTTGTGCGTATTTGTGAGGAGCCTGGCATCATTCAGGAAAAACTAGCGGAAATGATTAAGGTGGATCGAACTACGGCTGCTCGGGCTATTCAAAAATTAGAGCTGCATGAATTTATTGAGAAGAAACATGACTCAGCGAATAAAAAAATCAAGAAATTGTTTCCAACTGAGAAAGGGAAAGCCGTCTATCCAATGATCAAACGAGAACATGATCATTCAAATCGGGTAGCGCTGGATGGGTTTTCTGAAGAGGAAGCGGAACAGATTTATCAGTATCTTTTGAGGGTGCGAAAGAATATCGAAAAAGATTGGGAAGATGTGAAAAAAGGCAAAAAGAGAAGCTACTAATGACTAAGGAGGGGTTACTTCATGACCGTCACGCTCATTCGGTGTAATGAACAACATATAAAAGAGCTGCAAAAAATCGGAATCGAGACTTTTATAGAAACGTTTCAGGAGCAAAACAAGGCGGAGCATATCGACGCATATGTGAAGACAGCTTTTCATTCGAACCAGCTGTTAAAAGAATTACAACATCCCTTTTCACAATTTTATTTTGTTCAAGTAAATGGGCGCCTTGCTGGTTATTTAAAGGTCAATATGGACGATGCACAGTCAGAAGAGATGGGTGATGACACATTAGAAATTGAACGCATTTATATCAAACAGTCCTTTCATAAACTAGGATTAGGTCGATATTTAATGAATCAAGCCTTTGAAATTGCAGAGAAACATCATAAACGTGATGTTTGGCTTGGTGTGTGGGAGCATAATAAAGCCGCCATGGCATTTTATCAAAAGCTTGGGTTTGTTCAAACAGGAGTGCATGCTTTCCAAATGGGGGACGAGGAGCAAATGGACTTCATTATGACCAAAACATTGAGATGATCAAAAAGGGGGAAGGGGACATGCATATACCATCATTTTTTCAAGTGAAAGATATGGAAAAAATCAAATCATTTATTCAATCACATTCATTTGCTACAGTTGTGACGACAACGAATGAAAAGCCCATTGCGACCCATATTCCAGTGAGTTTTCATCAAATTGGCGATTCGTATGTGATCTCAGGGCATATGGCGATTGGAAATCCTCAGTGGAAAACGTTTGAAGAGAACGAGAAGGTGCTCGTCATTTTTCAAGGGCCGCATGCTTACATATCCTCTTCATGGTATGAGAAAGAAGCCGTACCGACGTGGAATTATCAAGCTGTACATGTATATGGAAAGGCTGCACTGCTCGAAAAATCAGAACTGGTCAAGGAATTAACAGCGATGCTGGAGACATATGAAAGTCATAGAGATCAGCCAGTGTTATGGGATACGTTATCTGAGGAACTGCTAGAGAAACAAATGAAAGGGATTGTGGGCTTCAAAATCATCATTAATGAAGTTCAAGCTGCTTTTAAGTTAAGCCAAAATCGCCATGAAAGAGATTATGCTCGCATTATTGAACAGCTGGAAGCAGAGGGTGAAGTGGAAATGGCGGCTACGATGAAAAAGAGTTCCATGTAAGAGACTTCTCGAAAAATCAGTTATTCTTATGAAGTATTAAAATGAATGAATCGTTACTTATAAACAAAAACACTTTCTTTTCGGAAAGTGTTTTTTAATGTGATAAATAAAAAAGCCCTCATTATTCAAGGGCAATAGCGAAAGTTTATTTTACTTTTACTGTGAAGGTCACATCTTTACTATTCATGTAATCGTCAGTTGTGACATTTCCAAATTTCAGCTTTAATTCTTTGATGTTTTTAATGTTGATCTCTTTGCCTTCAGGAGCTAAGAATTGAATAACACCATCTTGTTTAACGCCACCTTCAACTTCGCCACCAATATCGCCATCAGTCATAAACATATTCGCATCTAATTGCATGCTTCCAGCTACAACTTTACCTTGGTCTGGATAGAAGTTTAGAACTTTATCTGTCGTATTTTCGATATTCATTCCTACATTGATTCTATCCTTCATAATTTTAATTTCGCCAAGGTTTACTTTCATTCCTTGAGCAGTTGTTTTGTGTTTGCTAGCATTTATTTTCTTTGAACCATCATCTTTTTTGTTTTTTGATTGTGTTTTTGTGCTAGTAGACTCTTTTTCTTTAGATGCACCTGTAGACACATCTTCTGTTGAGCCGCAAGCAGCCAGTGTAAATGTTAGCCCTAAAGCTAAAAATAAAGCATATAATTTCTTCAAAATGAAAATCCCCTTTTGTTTAATTTATATAAGCGTCTTGCACTTATATATTGACCATGACTATTATAATAGGATAAAAGAACCTTTAAATCAACAAAAAATGATAAAAATAGAAAATAATTGTTTTTGGGTGGTTTTTTGATAAACCAGTTAGCTTAAAATTACATAAAATCCACTTCTGATGACTTAAAACGAGTTTGAATTTCCTTATAATAGAATTATTATAAGAGATTGGGAGTGATTAAAATGGATGGTTCGTCAATCAAGATGGTTAATAGAGAGGAACAACATGAATTCTCGTTTCTGAATATATCTTCAAATACAGTTGGGGCTCTTTCAAAGGAATTTGCTGAGAGGATTCTAAAGGAAAGGAAAGTAGATGAAATTCATCAATTGATGTATGTTCCTATTGAAAATCATGAAGACCTTAAATGGCTGATCTACTCTTTGCATAAAGCCATCATGGATGAAAAAGATGTAAGTGTCGCTCTTGAATTGGCTGACCTACTCTATTTCTTTATTGTCCCTGCTTACAAAGAAGAATTGATGTGCAAGGAAGATTTGTCACACATGATGGATGATATATTGTTTATATTGGATCTTTGGACAGATGAAAACATAATAGAGTTAGTTGATGTCATTCAATATGAATTACAAAAAGTAGAGAGAAAAGGCTTGTAGAGCAATCTCTACAAGCTTTATTCTCTATTTTTATGCAGTTGTGTTATTGACGACAGGCTCTTTTCTAAACACACCCATGCATCCTGCGATGAGGATTAATACAGCTGGAAGGATAAAGAACATAGAAATAGAAATAATACCACCAACAGCAGATACTAATAATAAAATCCCGCCAAGCTTTGCTTTTTTCTTCACGATAACAGATGCCACAATAGCAAGAATAGAGAAAAGCATCGCTGCCCAGCCTAATCCTGTGATTTGACTCGTACCTGATTCACTAAATGCCGCATCGAGTCCTCCAAAGGCAATGGCAAACATTGCACCGAAAAATCCAAAAATACCTCCAATTAAACCTAAAACAAATTCTGTCGTTCTTTTCATAATACTTTCCTCCGTTATGTACATAAGAATTATTGGTACTTAAGAACCAACACAATCTTACTAATCGGCATTTCTTTCATAATGTTAATAGTTTTGTTAAAAAAAAGAAGAAAATCCATAAAGGATTTTCTTGTCCGGTTATTGGGCTCTTTCCCAAGTGATTTTTGTTTCATTTGTTGTTTTCTTTCCTTTTGCCAGTACTTTTCCGTTTTCCTGTTTCACGGTAATGTTTAGGTCATAAAAGGAGTAGAGGGCGCCGAGGCTGTCATTTTCCGGTTTATGCAGGTTGTTTTCCTTTTCAGTGGATGCACCAATAGCTAGTGTTTTGGCAAAGTTCAAACCAATGACTTCAGCGTAATCACTATTGGTCTCAGATGAAGCCGTCACGTTTAAGGAAATGACTTTTTTCTTTTGATCAACGGTGATCGCTGTGTCTTTTACGAGCTTAGACTGCTCCATGACCTCTTTCGTTTCATTTTGAATGCGTTCATTAATCGTTGGAAGTGCCGTAGATTCTGTTTTTTCTTCTTTTGCCGTATTTGAGCAAGCTGCTAGGATAGAGAAGGTTGCAACAAGACTCATGAAAACAAGTAGACTTTTTCTCACGTTCTTTCTCCTTTGTTCTTCAAAGTATGTATGCTTATGTTACCACGAATTGATGTTTTGATTAAAAGAGAAGTGTTGATAAGCTGTGAACAATCAAAAGCACCCAAATGGGTGCTCCAGCGTGTAGACAAACCCTCGCATTCGGTGTCAGGCCTGCGCGCCGGTGCTCACGAATGTCAAATTCGCTCCGCGCCGGTGCTCGCCCTTCCTAGACTGCAAAGGTTTTCTTGCACGCTGAAAAGAAGACAAAGAGCTAAAATAAAATCATTTTAGCTCTTTGTCAGCAATTTTGAAGCACCCAAAGTTGGGTGCTCGTGTTTTATTGTGCTGAAAGGGTTGTACTAAGTGGGATAGACGAAATGACTGTGAATTTTGGAGCCGGAGCACCAGATTCTAGATTTTTGCGTAAAAGAGATGATTTGACGGTGCCGTCCCATTTTTTATAGACACTTCCAGATGTATTTGCACGAAGCTGTACATTAGAGAAGCTTGCTTGCGAGTAGCTGTTTGTTCCATTATCTTGTACGCCGTGTACCATTTTGACGACATCGAGGTCTTTCAGACGACTAGGGTTGAAAACAGGCTGTTTATAACGCAGTTTCCCGTTGACGTATAGTGACACTGTGCCATCACCATTGTTGATGAGCTTTAAGTTGACACGTGCACCATCTTTAATACTTGAATCGTATTCGCTGTTCCAATATTGACTGCCGCCTTGGGAGCCGGTGCCCAGGAATACCTTATAACCAGAAGATGTTTTTGAAATCCCGCTCTCAACAACGGCAGAACCGAGACCAAGATACCAGTCGGCATAGCCATTTTTAATAGTGGCTGTTTTTGGCAGCACAATATCAGCCGAGATACCTGACCATTTGGCTTCATCCGTTTGTGTCACGATGGCGCCGTGACGAGGACCAGCCGCAGAGGCAGGAATACTTGAAAGCATCAATACGAAGGTCAAACTTACACTCAAAACGATGAACCACTTTTTCATGAAAATTCCTCCTTATCTTTGATTCATTTCTATTATATAAAACAAAAGGGAGGGATCTACTGACAATGTTCTGGCTGTTTTTGGTGAAATTTATGAACAAAATCGGTCATTAAGTGGTCAACTTGTATTCGAATTGTAATGTGACTGTAAAATAACTGGGTGCATCTTCATGTATAATAGGGTCAGAAACCAAATACGGAGGATTTTTTAATGAATAAAAAGCTTATCGCGACAATCGTAACAGTAGCTAGTTTATTTTTAGCGTTTAGTTTCTCACATGGAGCAAGTGCAAAAAAAGTAAGCGGCAATATTACATGGTATAATGGTGTCGGTAAAAAAGGCGCAGATGGAAAAAAACTCGGTCATTGGGATGCAGCAACGAAAATGGGATTTGACGTACCGAAAAAAGGTACAAAACTAAGAGTGACAACAAAAGCGAAACCACATAAAGTGATTACAGTATATAAATATGATGTAGGTAGAATGCCAAACGCAGTATTAGACGTAAGTCCGAAAGCATTCAAAGCACTTGGGTATAAAACAAGTAAAGGTGTCGTCAAAGGGCATTACACTTATTAATACATAGGCATGCAAAGAAGCGGGAAAAGTTCATTTTCTGGCTTCTTTTCTTGTGGAGAGGGTCTGAAAGTCAATGAAAAAATCAACATGGTGGATCATCACAGTAATTGGAGTCGTAGTGATTGCGGCCGTCATCTTCTTCATGATGAAGCCGGGGCAAGAGGCAAAACATGCAGGAAAAGTGAAAACAAATCAAGATGCAAAAGACGAATTGCTTGTTTCATTTACGGATCAAAAGTTAAACAATACTTATTACTTGCATGACAAGGCGCTTCATACAGAGAAACTGACAGCATATCCTTCAATTGCTTATGATCAGGCGAAGCAGCTTTTATATTACACGTATACAGATGAAGACACACAAAAAGTAAGTATACGGGAATTGAATGTGAAAACGGATAAAGAAAAAACGCTCTTTACGAGTGACGATTCAATCGACAGTATGAGACTTTCTGGTGACGGCAAACAGTTATATCTAAGGTATAACAAGGATTCAGGTGAGCAATTTTATGTAGCGTCTTTTGATTTGAAAACACAGAAAGTGAAAGTGTTATATCCAGAAAAAAGTGATGATGATACGGTGAGTTCTTTTGCTTATGATCCAGCATCAAATCTGTTGGCCATTCAGCATTATTCGTTAAAAGAGGATTATAAAAAGACGGATGAGGCAAATGAAAAAGGAATGGATCCTGAACCAACGACCATGAAGATTACCCTTCAAACAGGTGAGAAGGGAAAGCGAATTGCACGTATTTCTCAAACCATCAATGATATTTCTTTTTCACCAGATCATAAAAAACTCATTTATACAGAAGTGAAGGTTCGAAATGAAAAAGAAGTATCATCTATTAAGGTGATGGATGTAGATACAGGAAAAACAAAGACACTCGTTAAAAACAGCCAAGATGTGCGTATTTTAAGTGCTGCCCAGCCGCAATTTTCTGCGGATGGTACATCTGTTTATTTCTTAGGTGTTGCAAAGAACGCAAAGGAATTAAAGGATGACACAGGACGAAAGGCGAAGGTCAGAACCATTTTTGAATATGATATTAAGAAGAAAACAGTAGAAACCGCTTGGGAGAAAGAAGGCGGGATTGTTAACAATTTCACTGTCAATCGGTAAAAGGTGCGCGTTCAGTTATTTTATATAACTGGACGTTTTTTTATTTTGTCATGGGATGTGTCGGTGAAAAATGCGGTTTGTGAAATGAACATCACTTTTTAAGCAAGGAAATGAGTGGTATTTTGATATTTTGCTACTGTGACAGAATCAGCGTAAGAGAGTAAAGTAAGTGGAAATAAAAAAACGAGAGGACAGAAGACTTCTCGTTTTCTCTTATTTATTTATTGTTTTCATCTAGTAAGTTCTGAAAAATAAACAAGGCATTAATGGAATGAGGGAATCCTGCAACCTTTGTACAGTGCTTAATGATCTCCATAATCTCTATAACAGAGAGCCCGATATGTAATGCTTGTACAAAATGAGCTTTTAACTCTTCATCACAATCACCTTTTGCAATGAGAGCCGATAATGTGCTGATGGTCTTCTGTTTTTCATCTAATATGAAGTGATTGAATTCTTTTTGTTCACCGAGTTCAATTGTTAGTTGTTCAATGTTTGATCGAATGCTCTCGTTTTCATGAATTGAAAGCTTCTCCCTGTTACCTGCCACTGTTTCTTGCTTGACCTGGCAAGTCTCTTTTTCTTCATTCAAATTGAACTCCTCCGTTTTTTATGACGATTTTCTATTTGTTCGTGCTTGGTTTCTTAAGTGCCTTTTGATAGAGGTAATGGGTATATAGTAGTATTATCGGTTTACTTCGTCAACTTTTTAAGTGTGGAATGTTCAAAAAAATGCCATTCATGCGATACATTGTTCGTTTTTTCTCATGGAGATTGAAAAGAAAATAGAGGGCTAATATATAGAAGCTGTTAGCCCTTTTCATATTACGCAATTAAGAGAGAGGAGGTTTCATATTTACTAAATGATATCCATCGGCCGCATCATGTCATAATCCTCGTGTTCTAAAATGTGACAATGCCACACATATCGTCCGCTATATGGGACAAACCGAGCGATGATGCGAATGACTTCACCGGCATGCGCCTGAATTGTATCCTTGTAGCCTTGTTCATGCAAAGGAGGCGCTTCATTTGGTCCCGTGTACACGATTTCACCAGTTGATTGATAGATGTCTGTATCGAATGGTCTTCTATCAATCACCCGAAATTGAACAAGATGTAAATGAATAGGGTGTGTGCCCCTTGTTGGGTTGACAATGTTCCATACCTCTACACTACCAAGTCGAGGATTTTCCGTGACAGGATCATTCCAAAACCGGTTATCTAGTAATAAAATCGGGCGCCCATATTTATCTTGTGTGCCAGTAAGCGTTAGCGTTCGCTCGTTATCAGCTCGGCTCGGCCGGAGCGGTGGCAGTGGTTTGAAGATCGGACGCAATGTTTTAGCTGCTCTTCCTTTGAGCGGACGAGTGACTTTAAATTGCATAATGTTCGCATCTGTTTCTGGATTGACATCCTGACCGCAACCTGCCGTATTTTTTAAAACAATCGTTTTGTTTTCGTAAGCTGAGAAGTCGATGATGACATCAAAACGTTCAGCAGGTGCAATGCTAAAAGATTGGTGATGAACAGGTCTTGGCAAAAAGCCACCATCAGATCCAATTTGTAAGATTGTGGCGTCGTTATCTAGATGAAGCTCGTAAGTTCTTGTATTGGACGCGTTTAAGATACGAAAACGATATTTTCGAGGCTCTACTTCTAAATATGGCCATACTTTTCCATTGACTAAAATCGTTTCCCCGCAAAAAAATGGCACGATGGAGGGATCTGGAAGGTCACTATCTTCTGGTGTGTTATTTGGTCTACTTGGGTAAAACAGTGCGCCATTCTCCTGGAATGTCCGGTCCATGATCATTAAAGGGATATCATATTCATCTTTCGGTAATTCGAGTGATTTTTCAAACGCATCTGAGATCAAATAAAAGCCAGCTAATCCGGCGTATACATTTAATCGTGTTAATGCCATGGCATGATCGTGATACCACAATGTGCATGCTTGCTGGTGATTAGGGTATTCGTAAACCTCTCGTTCAAAGAAGGGGCCGGTCGCTTCAAAGTCTCGCGAAAACCAAGCCTCCGGATAACCGTCACTGCTTGCAGGTGTCACGCCCCCATGCAGGTGAACGACTGTTTTGACTTCGGGTTCATCATGATGTCCAGCGTGAATGGTATGATCGACAGGAAGGAAGTGTTTCAGCGGCAATTTGTTCATCCATTTCACTTTGACCTTTTCATTTCGATTCGCTTTAATGGTTGGACCCGGCAAACTGCCATTATAGGTCCATAGCTTGGTTGGGGGCAGATCTCTATGAACTTTTAGGAACACCTCCTCCATAGCGATTTCATAATACGTTTGTCTTGGGTTTTTTTTGACGGGCTCTGCGACTTCTGGAATTGGCAGCTCGTCAACAAACTTTTCTAGGTTCATGTTGACTAATCCTCACTTAAAATCAATTTGATACATTATAAGTGCGGACATCCAAATAGGTGAATAAAATAAAAAAACCCGCTTTTCAGCGGGAGAATTAAGGGTGTTTATTTTCAAGCGCTGCACTTGCAGGCACTTTTTTATTCGGTTTAAAGATGAAGTAGGCGGCTAGTACACCGATGGTAATGATGCTTGTCAGTATGAGCTGAGGTCTCATCGATTCGATAAACAGCATAGAGGCCAAAATGGCGCAGATGACCAAAATGGTAAAGTACGTAAGGTATGGGAACAGCCACATTTTGATTTTGAGTTGTTCTGGGTTTTCTTTTTCAATTTTACGACGCATTCTTAATTGTGAAACGGCAATGACCAAGTAGACAAGAAGTGCAATGGCACCAGAGGCATTGACTAGAAATAGAAAGATGGTTTCAGGGTAAAAGTAGTTCATCATGACGGCAATATAGGAAAAGAAGGTACCTGCGACTGTCGCTGCTACAGGGACACCGCGTTTGCTGATTTTCATAAAACGTTTTGGTGCTTCGCCTCTTTCTGCTAATGAATAAAGCATTCTGGACGTTGTGTATAGGCCGGAGTTTAAACAAGAAAGAACGGCTGTTAAAACAATGACGTTCATGACTTGGGCGGCTGATGGGACACCGATGTATTCTAATACTGCAACGAACGGACTTGTTAAAATATTCGCTGAATTCCATGGGAGTAAAGTGACAACGACGGCGATCGACCCGACGTAGAAAACAATGATACGCCATACAACTGAACGGGTAGCTGTTGTCACAGATTTGACAGGGTCTGCTGATTCACCTGCGGCAATTGCCACAATCTCGGTTCCCATGAAGGAAAAGATGACAACGACAATCCCGAGGAGTACAGAGCCGAATCCGTTTGGAAGGAAACCGCCATTCCCCGTTAAATTGGCAAGACCTGCAGTATGATGACCGCCAAAACCAAAGATAAATGCAAAACCAATGAGTAGGAAGAGAATAATGCTGACGACTTTAATCAATGAAAACCAATATTCAAATTCGCCAAAAGATTTAACAGAAAAGATATTTGTCAAAGTTAAGAGGATTGTGAGGATAAGACTTGTGAGCCAAACAGGTGCATCTCCATACCAATATTGAATAATGGCAGCACCGGCAATGGCTTCAATGGCGATGACGATGACCCAGAAGAACCAGTAAAGCCAGCCGATTGTAAATCCGGCCCACGGGCCTATGGCGTCGCTCGCATATTGTGAGAAAGAGCCGCTTGTCGGATAGGCACATGCCATTTCTCCAAGCATTCTCATAATAAAGATGACCAGAAGTCCGGCAAATGAATAGGAAAGAATCGATCCAGGCCCTGCAGAATGAATGACAGCACCACTACCAACAAATAGCCCTGCCCCAATGACCCCGGCAATGGAGATCATTGAAATATGTCTTGTCTTAAGGTTTTTTTGAAGACCGTTTGTCATGTTGGACATTTCTTTACCTCCAAACATTTCTCTTTTATTCAAGAGTTTGTTTTTAGAATATTTTAAATTTTATCATACTGAATTGTCATTCAGCATTGGACAGGTTATCAAACTGACATTTCAAACCTCTTAACATGATGTTAAAAAGTATAAAGGATTTGAGAGATTATGTTCCCTCATTTTCCTCTGCCCATTCTTAAAAATAGCATAAGAAGGAAGAAAGAAAAGTTGTGTTTTAAAATAAAACTATTCTGACAATTAGATAGTAGAGTGATTTTGTTCTTTTTCATTTTTCGGGGTGGTTTTGAAAAACATTGATGGGAGTAGGTCTTGAGGTCAATTGACCTTATAAAAATAAGTTTGCTTAGGTCAACACATTTCCATGTATCCTATTTTGCTGATTCAAGCGAATCATGTTGCTGTAGACCCACACGGGCTTGGCTTTGTAAGATAAATATAGAAAAGTAATGTGTGAGGAGGCGCTGTTCGGTATGGAGCGCTACAACGAATTAAGACAAGGTGAAACAGGTGCTTGGGTCAGCATTATAGCCTATGTGATCTTATCTGCTGTCAAACTGATCATTGGGTATGTGTTTCATTCAGAAGCCCTTTCCGCAGATGGCTTGAATAATACGACAGATATCATTGCTTCGCTTGCCGTATTAATTGGGTTGCGTATTTCTCAGAAGCCACCTGATGAGGATCATCCATACGGTCATTTTAGAGCTGAAAATATTGCGTCACTTGTGGCTTCCTTTATTATGATGCTTGTCGGGCTTCAGGTTTTGCTGAGTGCAGGCCAGTCGCTTTTCTCATCAGAGCATCAAACGCCTGATATGATTGCAGCTTGGACGGCAGCAGGAAGTGCTGTTGTGATGTATGGTGTGTATATGTATAACCGTAAACTGTCTAAACGAATTAATAGCCAGGCGCTATATGCGGCAGCGGCTGATAATAAATCAGATGCTTATGTGAGTATCGGGACGTTTGTCGGAATTATCGCCTCTCAATTTCAGCTGGCGTGGGTTGATACGCTTGCTGCGTTTGTGATTGGCTTAATTATCTGTAAAACGGCGTGGGAGATTTTCAGAGATGCGTCTCATTCGTTAACGGACGGTTTTCATATAAAAGATATGTCTAAATATAAAGAGACGATTGAAGCGACACCAGGAGTGGGCGATTTGAAAGACATTAAAGCTCGTTATCTTGGAAGCACCGTCCATGTGGATGTGGTCGTTGAAGTAGAACCGCATTTAAACATCGCAGAAAGCCATGATATTGCAGATGAAATTGAACGCAGAATGAAGCAGGAACATGATATTCTACACTCTCATGTTCATATGGAACCAGCAAGTGAGCCTAAAGAGGAGCAGAAGTCTTTTCCATCGTGAGAAGGCTTCTTTTTTCTACGTGTTGATGTTTCATGCAAATGCGTGTTGTATGGTAAAGTTAGACTATATGAAAATTGACGGAAACGTGATAGGAGGATCAGGATGGCATTTGATGAACCGATGCATTCAGATTTACAAAAAATCGTAGATAACATCAATAAAGTGATGGTGGGGAAAAAAGATATTGCGATATTAAGCCTTGTTGCGATTTTGGCGAAGGGGCATGTGCTATTAGAGGATGTGCCTGGCGTTGGGAAGACCATGATGGTTCGTGCTCTTGCAAAATCCATTGGGTGTGAGTTTAAGCGAATCCAATTTACGCCTGACCTTTTGCCTTCAGATGTAACAGGTGTGTCGATTTATAATAAAAAGACAAACGAGTTTGAATTTAGACAAGGACCGATTATGGGGCAGATTATTTTGGCTGATGAAATCAACCGAACCTCTCCTAAAACACAATCAGCCCTTCTTGAAGCGATGGAAGAAGGCAGTGTCACAGTGGACGGAGAAACGATGCCGCTGGCAGATCCTTTCTTTGTGATGGCTACGCAAAATCCAGTGGAGTATGAGGGAACCTATCCACTTCCAGAGGCGCAAATGGACCGTTTCTTGTTCAAGCTGCAGATGGGGTATCCAACCATGCTGGAGGAGCTTGAGGTGCTGAATTTGCAGGAGAAACAATCGCCAATTGACACGCTTCAGGCAGTCATGACAAAAGATCATATCCATGCTTTGCAGCAAGCGGTTCAGACCGTACATGTGGATGCATCGATTAAAGAATATATTGTCGAAATCGCCCAAGCGACGCGAAATCATCCGTCTGTCTATTTAGGCGTGAGCCCAAGGGGTTCAATTGCATTGATGAAAGCGGCTCAGGCGTATGCGCTGTTGAACAGGCGGGATTATGTGATTCCTGATGATGTACAGTATTTGGCGCCTTATACATTGCCGCATCGCATGATTTTGACATCAGAAGCAACATATGAAGGGAAGAAGGCGGAGACACTGCTGCGACAGATGATTGAGCATATTGGCGTACCAGTTCAAAAGTCGATGACTCAATGAAGTCACGTGACCGTTTCGCTTTTTCACTATGGTTACGGGTGTTTATGCTCCTTCTCCTTACAGCAGCAGCCTTTTGCTATGCCATGTTTCAGGGCGGCTTTGTGAGCTGGTTCCTTTTTTATGCATTTTCACCATATGCTTTGTATGCTTTGTTGTTTGCCCTTGTTCCACTTCGTGCAACAGCCAAAAGGACATTACAGCATACCCGGTTAAAGGCAGGGGATGTGCTGTCTGTTGACCTTGAAATCAAGCGGACGAATTTATTTCCGTACGTGTACGCCATACTTGAGGATGAACCGCCGGATACCTTTCATTTGCAGGAACAAATTGAAATGAAGCGAATGATCTTTCCATGGTTTCGGAAAACGTGGCGATTTTCGTATCAATTCAATGACATTGTGCGGGGAGAGCATCAATTGACGGCGGTTAGAATTAAAACGGGTGATATGTTTGGGTTTGTTGAAAAAGAAGTGATTCTTCCACTAGAGAAAACATTGCTTGTGTATCCGAAAATGTTGGATATTCCTGTTGAATCTGCTGCATCGGTGAATGAAAATGGAGGCAAAGCGTTGCACTCTTGGTTAAATGAACCGACAAATGTGACAACAGGTGTGCGTGAATACCAGCAAGGAGACCGTTTCGCTTGGGTGGACTGGAAGACAACAGCTAGAAGAGGTCAGCTTATGACGAAGGAGTTTGAACAGAATCAGACAAAGGATCTGGTGGTGTTTGCTGATTTTACAGATGAAGCCGCTTTTGAAACGATTGTGTCTATGGCCGCATCGGTTCTGCAAACGGCTGTGAAAAAAGGGGTGCCGGTAGGCCTTGTCCCGCTTGGGGATCAGCACTTATTTCGAGTGGATCAAGGAGAGTGGCATTTACAGGACATGCTCTACTATTTAACAAAGGTGCAGTATCAGCCTTCTCGTGCACCTGATTATCAATCATTAACAGCGAGTGAGCACCAACAGACAGGAAAGTATGTGGTGACAGGTCATCTGCAAGAAGAGCTTGCTGCCATTTTACTTGGGAATCGAAACAGAAAGAACATCACTGTTCTTTTAGTGAAGAGAGCCGTTGATCGATTGACGGCAAAAGAAAAACAGCTTGTGGACCGGCTTAAAGCTTCTGGGATACACACGACCCTTTTATTTGAGGACCGGCTGCACGAAAGAACTGTGAGGTGACAAACATTTATGCTGCATATGCATCAGCGGCAAAGCCGTTTTGAGTTGTTCATCTATTATGCTGTCGCATTTCTGCTGCTTTGGGAGTGGCTTCGTCCGCTTCAAGATTTTACAGAGACGAGTCATACGTCTTATTTCATCATTTTTATAGGGCTTACGTGTTTGTTTACGTTCTTTCGATTGAAGTGGTATGTGACGTTTCCTATTTGTGCTGGATTGATCTTGCTCGCATTATATTTGATTTTTTATCAATCAGAGCCAAGTTATCTGCCTGCGCTGTTTGCTGATATTAAAGATAATATTTCTTTGATGAGCATGGGCATGTGGAGTGACATGTATCCGTCTTTCCGCACATTGTTGTTTTATATTTTGCTTTGGCTACTTGTTTATTTGCTTCATTATTGGGTTGTGTATCAGCAGCGTATCTTTTTCTTTTTACTGATGACGATTGTATATGTCACGATTCTTGATACGTTTACACCTTATGATGCGACTTTTGCGATCGTTCGAATTATGGTATTTGGCTTTTGTTTGCTTGGCCTGCTCTATTTCGACCGGCTTCGTTTGGCTGAAGGTGTGCGGGTGTCACAGAAAGCTCGTCTCAATTGGTTCTTACCCATGCTGGCACTTGTTCTTGTATCAGCATCACTCGGTGCTTCTTTGCCAAAATCTGATCCGAAATGGCCTGACCCTGTCCCGTTTTTTAAAGCGGTCACGAATCAAGATGGTTCTGCCGGGCAGAATAAGGTGGGATATAGTGCGGATGATTCGTCGCTTGGGGGACCGTTTAGTGAGGACCGTACACCGGTATTTAAATGGAGCGGAAAAGAGCCGTCTTATTTTCGTGTAGAAACAAAAAGTATTTACACGGGGAAAGGCTGGGAGGATGCTTCAAATGATACGAAACCTACTCGGTTAAAAGGGAATGAAGTGCCGAACCAGTGGTTTACCAATCGCGTGAAAACAGAGGAGCATGAAACGAGAGTCGATATGGAATCAAATTATCGATTTAATCATGCTGTTTATCCGATTGGTACGGTTATGCTGACGCCAATGGAAAACATTCCACTGCAAATGATGGGCAAAACGGAGAAAATTGTCCCGTCCACTCAAAACACGCCTAAAAATTTAGGGAACTATCGAGTCAGCTTCTTATCACCTACATTTATCCTAGAGGACTTGCAGCGGATCAAAGTACCGACCAAGCAGCAAGTGAACCAGCAGGTCGGACGTGAATACTTGCAGCTCCCATCCTCGCTGCCAGAGCGTGTGAAAACATTGGCGAACAGCTTAACGGAAACGAAGGATAATATGTATGATAAAGCAAAAGCGATTGAGGATTATTTAGGATCTGCGAAGTTTTCATATGAAACCCAAAATGTCGCTGTGCCTGGGCGTAACGAAGACTATGTGGATCAGTTCTTATTTGACACAATGATTGGCTATTGTGATAACTTTTCAACCTCGATGATTGTCATGCTTCGCTCGATTGGAATTCCGGCGAGATGGGTGAAAGGGTACACGTCAGGTCAATTATATGAAACACAGATGGATGGAAACAATGTGTATGAAGTGACCAATAACAATGCGCATTCATGGGTAGAGGTGTATTTTCCAAACCGTGGCTGGGTGACTTTTGAACCGACAAAAGGGTTCACGAACCCAGAGACATTTACGAATGAAACCACGGCTAACAACGACCAAACAGATGATCAACAGGATGAAAAAGATCAGCCCGCATCTGATCAACAAGAAAACGAGCAGACACAACAGCCGCAGCAACAAGAACCAGAACAGGCGGCAAAACAAGAGGAACAAGCAGCTAAAGCGAAGCCAAGTATGGTTCATGTTGGTTCAATCTTGGGCTACGCAGCAGGTGTGATTGTCTTTCTTGGATTTATAGGCTGGATGCTTTACCGGTTCAGAGCAAGATGGCTGCCAATCTTTATTGTGAGAAAGGTAAAACGTCTGCCAGATGAGGAAGCTTTTTTCTACGCATATGCTGCTCTATTAAAACAGCTAAGGCGCAGAGGGATCGAGAAAAAGCCAGGCATGACGCTAAGAGAATTTGCTTCTTTGATCGATGACAAGGAAGGGAATCATCACATGTCTGAGCTAACGCAGTTCTATGAGCGGGCGCTCTATCGACAAGAAGATGCGTCGGCGCTTTGGCGGCAGTCGGTGAAGTTATGGGAAAATTTAATAAACAGGAGATAGTCTTGACCCCGTACCTTCCTGTTGTTAGAATAGGTGAATATTAAAACCTTCTAAAATACATGAAATTGAAGCGTTCGGATGTGAGTCTGGGCGCTTCAAAAGCGTGATTTACACTGAGAGCAGGTTTTCTCCTCTCATTTTTTCTGTGCGTTTATAAAAACTATATTGGACATAGAGGTGACACCATGACAAATTTAGTAAATGAAATGATTTTGGTTCTCGATTTCGGTAGTCAGTACAATCAGCTGATCACTCGCCGTATTCGTGAATTTGGTGTGTACAGTGAGCTTCATCCGCACACTTTAACTGCTGAAGAAATTAAAGAAATGGCGCCGAAAGGAATCATCCTTTCTGGTGGACCAAACAGTGTATATGATGAAGGATCTTTCCGTTGTGACGAAAAGATTTTTGATCTAGGCATTCCAGTTCTAGGCATTTGCTACGGCATGCAGCTGATGACTCACTATTTAGGTGGGAAAGTAGAAGCGGCAAGCCAGCGTGAATATGGAAAAGCAGACATTCATATTAACGGAACACCTGCTTTATTCAAAGACCTTCCAACGGATCAAGTCGTTTGGATGAGCCATGGTGACCTTGTCGTTGAAGTACCAGAAGGCTTTACAGTTGATGCAACAAGTGCACATTGTCCAAACTCAGCGATGAGCTTAGCTGAGAAGAATTTCTATGGCGTTCAGTTCCACCCAGAGGTACGTCACTCTGAGTACGGAAATGATCTATTGAAGAACTTTGTCTTCGGCGTATGTGAGTGCGATGGCAAATGGTCAATGGAGAACTTCATTGAAATCGAAATGCAGAAAATCCGTGAAACAGTAGGCGACAAACAAGTATTGTGCGCACTAAGCGGCGGTGTAGATTCATCTGTTGTGGCTGTATTGATCCACAAAGCCATCGGTGATCAGCTGACATGTATTTTCGTTGACCACGGTCTTCTTCGCAAAGGCGAAGCAGAAGGGGTTATGAAAACATTTAGCGAAGGTTTCAACATGAACGTGATTAAAGTAGATGCGAAAGATCGCTTCTTAAACAAGCTAAAAGGTGTGTCTGATCCTGAGCAAAAACGTAAAATCATCGGTAACGAATTCATTTATGTATTCGATGACGAATCGGACAAGCTTAAAGGAATCGACTACTTAGCACAAGGAACACTTTACACAGACATCATTGAGAGTGGAACAGCAACGGCACAAACAATCAAATCTCACCACAACGTTGGCGGTCTTCCAGAAGACATGCAGTTTGAATTGATTGAGCCACTCAATACACTATTCAAGGATGAAGTTCGTGCTCTAGGGTCAGAGCTAGGTATTCCAGACGACATCGTATGGAGACAGCCATTCCCAGGTCCAGGACTAGGAATCCGTGTACTAGGTGAAATTTCTGAAGAAAAACTAGAAATCGTCCGTGAATCGGATGCGATTCTACGCGAAGAAATTGCCAACTTCGGCCTTGAGCGCGACATCTGGCAATACTTCACAGTTCTCCCAGACATCCGCAGCGTAGGTGTCATGGGTGACGCAAGAACATACGATTACACAATCGGTATCCGTGCTGTTACGTCTATTGACGGTATGACGAGTGACTGGGCAAGAATCCCTTGGGATGTACTTGAAAAGATCTCGACTCGTATCGTGAATGAAGTGAAGCATGTGAACCGCGTGGTGTATGATATTACGAGTAAGCCGCCTGCTACGATTGAGTGGGAATAGTTATAAAAGAGCTAGAAACCTTTGTGTATCAAGGGTTTCTAGCTCTTTTTTATGTTTAATTGCAGCACTTTTTCCTTCCATTTTATTGTATGAATTCATCATTCCATCCTTTACACACATCAATCCATTGTGTATAACCGGAGTGTTTTTCTAGTTGTTTGATTGTGAGTTCAATAGCACTGTTACTGCTGCCGCAGGCTGGATAGACTGTCTCAAAACGTTTGAGTGACATATCTAAATAAACAGAAACGCCATTCTTTATAGCAAAAGGACATACTCCGCCAATTTCATGACCGACCAAGTCAACGACCTCATGAGGAGGCAGCATTTTCGCTTTTGTTTTAAAATATTCTTTGAATTTTTTGTTATCAACTTTTGCATCGCCAGAGGTCACAACTAAAATAGCTTGTCCATTTACTAGAAAGGAGAGTGTTTTTGCGATTCTTTCAGGTTCGCAGCCCAATGCAGAAGCAGCTAAGTCTACGGTTGCGCTAGATACTGAAAATTCTTGAATTCGAGTATCCATCTCATATTGTTTAAAATAATCTTTTACTTTCTTGATTGACATGATGATGTCTCCTTTTTATTCGTATTGATTTGACATTTTCTTGATTTTGAAATTTTACTTTAAAGATAAGTGTCATACATTCTGCTCATTATGTTCTATTATTTAAACGATATTGATGTGGTGTTAGATGGTACTTTTTCTTAAATAAACGAATGAAATGCTCTACATTTTGATAACCAACGGCTCCCGAAATATGATCCACTTGTAAATTACTACCGGTTAGCATTTCGCAGGCTTTGTCCAATCTTATTTCTTGTCGAATCTCACGAAATGATTTGCCGAGTTTACGAGCTATATATTTAGACAGGTAAGATTGTGAAAGGTTAAATTCCTCTGCCATCTCCTGAATTGTTATATGCTCACAACATTGCTGAATATATTGAAGCATTTGAATCATACGTATATCACTATATTGTTTGACCTGAATGACGTTCATATGACTTGGTTTGAATCTTAATAAGAGACATAATAATATCTCAAACAAATTATTCATAATCAACTGGTAACTAGGAAATCGATTATGATTTTCTATAAATAGTTGAAGAGAGCAGTCTAGCAAATTTTTATCCAAGTGACTATGGAAAATAAGAATATGTTTATTTTCTTTTATATACAATGCATTCAAAAAGAACTCTGAAATGACATGATTTCCTTTTAACATTTTAAAAAACACTTTTTGAAAAGTACTTTTACGGATCATGATTTGTATTGCGATTGTATTCTCCATTACAAGTGGCTTGTGTATTGTGTCAGGTGGAATAAAGGCAATATCTCCTGATTTTAAAACGATTTTTTTATCTTCCACTTCTACATACATCTCATTTTCCAGAACATAGATCATCTCAAAGAAATCATGGATAGCCGACAATTGAGGCATAAAACGGCTATACTTTCTCACTTCGATATCTTTCTCCTGACCTAACCACATGGTATCCTCTTTTTCAAATTCGTTCTGCCCTTTTAGCAAAAATTCTTCTATATATATTTGCTTTTGCATGAAATTGTTTTGATCATAATCCTTCAAAAATAATTGCAATGATTGTTTGTCATGCTGTTTCTGTTGGTATTGTTGATAAAAGATTTCTTGTTCGTTATATTCTCTTAAAAATTGCATTGCTTCATGTTTTTCAAGTTTATCTGTTTCCATCTACATCCAAACCTCTAGTTTATTTACTGCAACCACCAGGGCCTTTACTGTTGCTTCAATAATATCTTTATCAATTCCAGCACCCCAATGCATTTTTCCTTGATTTGAAATACCAACCTGTGCACAGGCTTTTGCTTGAGAATCGTTGCCCAAAGAATTCTGTTCATAGACTTCCAAATCATACTCGAGATGAAAATGTGCTTTTAACGCATTACTGATTGCATCTAAACTTCCAGTGCCAGTTCCTTGTATGTCTATTTGCTGATGATCTCTCAGCAAAGTTAAGGTGACTTCTTGCTTCTCTCCTTTATGAAATTGATAATCAAGCAGCTGGAAATGAGGGTGAAAATCAACATACTGTTCTTCAAAAACATGATATATTTCTTCGACAGACAATTCCCTATTTGTCTGATCAGATACTTTCTTCGCTGCATATCCCATGGCTTCATTCATTTGATAAGGAAGTTGAATGCCATAATTTGTTTCTAGGATATAGCCTATGCCGCCTTTTCCAGACTGGCTATTGATTCGAATTACATCCGTTTGATAATTCCTCCCCAAGTCAACTGGATCTACTGGGATATACGGAACGTCCCATTTATCAACATGATGTTCCTTTCTATATTTCATACCTTTAGATATCGCATCTTGATGTGACCCAGAGAATGCGGTGAAAACCATCTCACCAGAATATGGCTGTCTCTCATGAACAGTGATTTTTGTTAGTTTTTCATATTTTTTACGAATCGCTTCTAGGTTATTGAAATTCAATTGTGGATCATAACCTTGTGAATACATATTCATCGCCAAGGTAATCAAGTCTACGTTCCCTGTACGTTCACCGATACCAAATAATGTCCCTTCGACTCTTTCTGCACCAGCTAGCACACCAAATTCTGCATCACTCACCCCAGAGCCACGGTCATTATGAGGGTGAACAGATAATGTCACACTGTCTCGGTAAGACAAATTTTTGTGTATATACTCAATCTGACTTGCAAAGATATGAGGCATTGAATATTCAACTGTTGTCGGAATATTGATGATCGCTTTATGATGTGGTGTCGGTTTCCAAATATCTAAAACACTATTACAAATATCTAATGCATAATCCACTTCTGTTCCTGGAAAGCTTTCAGGACTATATTGAAAATAAATGTTACTTTTTGTTTTTTCGGCCAGTTCTTTTACTAAAATAGCGCCATCAATGGCAATTTGTTTAATTTCATCTTTTGTTTTCTTAAATACTTGTCTGCGCTGCGCTTCTGACGTCGAATTATATAAATGAACAATCGCTTTCGGTACCCCCTTAATGGCTTCGAAGGTTCGGCGGATAATATGCTCTCTCGCTTGCGTGATCACCATAATCGTGACATCGTCTGGAATCATATGATGATCAATCAGTGTCCGTAATAGCTTAAACTCCGTATCATTAGCAGCTGGAAATGCGATTTCAATTTCTTTAAAACCTATCTCTACTAGTAACTGAAACATTTCCAATTTCTCTTCTAAGTTCATAGGAATAGGTAATGCTTGATTTCCATCCCGCAAGTCCACACTGCACCATATCGGAGCACTTTCTAATGTTTCTTTCTTCACCCAATCATAAGTAAGGTTCGGTGGCAAAAAGTATTTCTTTTCGTATTTTTTGTGGTTAAACATCATCGATTCCTCCTAGTAAATAGAATAAAAAAAGTCCTTCATCTCCAATATTTTCATTGGAGACGAAAGACTTCTTCTTACGCGGTACCACCCCTGTTTCATGATAACCATACATTATCATGCCCTTATTCGGATACAGATTGTTATATCTTATATCCTTCCCGTATAACGGCGGGGTGCCGACCTTAACTACATCAATCCTTTTCATTTCACTAAGGCTACTCTAAGGTGAGTTCCCTGCCTTTATGTTATTGCTTCTCATCAACCAGCAACTTTCTGAAAACATTTCGGCAAATACTATTCCTTATCATCGCATTCTCATTTTTCTGATTTTTTCTATTATACCAAGATGACAAAAAAGAGATAGTGGTAGGGATATTCTTTTTAATTGATTTTTTTTGTCCTACGGGTGTCCGATCTTTATTTTACTTCTGTTTTAATGGTGAAAGTGAATTCTAGAATAACTAGCGTGTTCTGCTAGAATTTGAAGCGGTAATTCATCTTTCAGATGTTAATGTTTCTTGAATCGTTTTCTCACGTTCTTGATAGGACAACCGAGCACCTTTTTACCTTAAGAGTTTAGTATATCGGAAATCATTTTTAAGAAACTTGACTTTTTGTGCTGTTGCAATATTAGAATGGCCCTTCTATTACGAGTTAGCGGTGTAATAGGTGACATTTCGCATAAGGAGAATATCCTAAGGTCAACAGTTATTCTAACTATAAAATGTCTTACAACAAATTATGAATAGTGTTTATATACCTTATGAAACGAATGTTGAGGAAAGTACATTCTCTGTTCTAAAAAGAATATTGGAGAAAAGTAGAGATAGATTTGTTTCTATCCTTCTTCGTTCTAATTCAGTAAAAGATGTACAACATTTTCGTACATGGTTATTAACAAGTATAGAAAATGGTGGTGCGTGATATTCACAATCCTGCAATCCTAGTATTTGGGGCGTTCCGTAAAAGTTTAGATAAAGCTGTGGAAATGCAATACTTAGAAATGAATATTTCTAAGAAGGACAGAGCAATACCAAAAGGTAAGGCAAATGTGTCGTATTGGACAAAAGAAGATTTTGAAAAAGTGATAAACCAAATTTATACAGAAGATTTTTTATGAACATTTGAATTTTGTAATACCGGGGGTCTAATATATTACCGGAATACGAGTGAATGAAGGCACTGCTTTACGTTGGAATGATGTCGATTTGAAAAATAAACGTTTGCGTGTCCATCATAATGAAAACGCGAAGTGAATGGAAAAGAAATTTTTTCGTAAAAATGGAAGATGGAAAGAGAATTATCGCTCTTGATGATACAATAAATATATTAACAATATGGCGAAATCGACAACTGGAGATAGGGTTAGGTAATTCAAATGACTTTATTTTTAGTTATGATGGATTGCCAATGATAAAATCGACAATAGACAGAAGTATTAAACATTATTCTCACTTCACAGGAGTAACAAAGATTGCGTCACTTCCATGCTTCATATTTAATCAATGAATTTAATGTTTCTGTTCTTGTGTTGTCACAACGTAAGGGGCATTCAAGTCCAGAGATTACTCTAAAACACTATTCCCACAGGATTGGGGCAGATACTGCACAAGCTGAGATGTTGGCAGGAAATATTTCAATTGAAACTGCTTTACAATCAAAAATTAAATTCAATGGAAACCAATCATTAAAAAAATGAATTAGAGAGGAAAATTCCATGTTAGATTTAATAAAGGATATTGAAAATGCTCTTCGTAATAAAAGCTACTTATCAGCGCTTGCACTATCTCTAACTTTACCTGATATTTGTGGGGAAATTGAATATCCTCAGTTCAAAAATAAAAATGGATACAGAAATGTTGGAGAACAGTATAAAACGTGGTTTGATAATTGGGTAAACCATTATTACGCTGATAATACATGGTGGACGGATGATTATAGTAAGGCGAAAAATCCTTATTTTACAGGGGAAATGTGTTATTCCTTACGTTGCTCTTTTTTACATGCTGGAAATTCAGCTATAAAAGGGTGGGGGGAGAATGAAGACGATGAACATCGTTATTACTACGAATTTAAGCTAGGGTTAGGTGGGGCAGATTCCTTTGGTTCTTCTTGGTCAAGTTCAGTTTGTAATAATGGAAAAATCATAAAGACAAAAAGTGTGACCATAAATATTGATAAATTGTGTGAGTATATTTGTTTAGCTGCTAAAACATATTACAAAGAAAAAGATGCTATTCATTTTAAAAAACATAATATTGATTTAATTGATTTTAATAGGTATCTTCAACAATGATAATCTGGTTTTTATAAGGTTTGCAATTTGCTTTCCCACCGAAATTACCACCAAATCATATTAGACAGTTAAGAAACCTTATTACTAAAGAAATTTCTGTTACTATGTATGATCGAGTGGGAGTAGTGCATATTTATAATTGTGTGTTGAGGCGAGTGTTAATCTATTGCAAATAGTTTTGCAATTCTCCACTAGTCAATTATATCTCTTGATATCCATCTCGATAAAAAACTTTTAAAGACACTTTCTCATTTGGGAGGTGTCTTTATTTATTGGTATCATAGTTTTTTTATGGGAGCTAATAAAAGTAACATAAGATCTGCTCATGCATTCTGTGTCTGATAATGAAAAAAATTAGGTATTTATATTTGATAGTTCAAAATCTATATTATTGAAAACATAATAAAATTTTCCTGATAAATAGTACCATTTTTTTGAAAATCCTGATATCATATAAATAAGAGAGAGCATATCAGGAGGAGCGCAATGATTGAAATTGACAACGGGGGAGCCATCGCACTAAAAGGATTTAACTATCAAAAAGCTTCCATCATACTTGTAATGATTCATAATTTTGAAAAAGATAATTTTATAGTCATACCTGAATCGCAAGAAGATTTTGAAATTCATCTTGGACAAGATACTTATTTTATACAAGTGAAAGGAACAAAAAAACTTTCCATAGGTAAGTTGAAGTCAAGGCCTAGCGGAAAAGCTTCAATCATAGAGAAAAATCTTTCTCCTGGTAATATTGGAGATATAAGGAAAATATTTCTCTGGGATATAGCGGAGTTAACAAAAAACGAATTGATAAGCCAAGAAGGAACGCTTATTCCTATGAAACACAGCCTTTCATTGAAACAAAAGACAGAGATTATAAACACTCTTGATTTAGATGAAGAACAGAAAAATAGAATGAACAATCAATATATATATATAACCCCTTTTCCAAACGATATAAATTTAGCTTTAACATTTTTAAAAGGAGAAATGGTTAATGAAAACTTGCTGGTTTCTAACGATCGAGCTAAATTAGTTTTAGGAGAACTATCATTGGAAATAGATCGTAAAAGTGAAATAGTAGTTTCTACTGAAAGTGATGTAGAAAGGAAAAAAATCGACGGGAATTATCTTAAGCAGGTATTCATTAATATTAAGCAAAAAGAGATGTTTGATGAAATTTTAGATAATCTCTCTATCAACACAATTATGAAAAAAAAAGTAAAGAAGGAGAAATTAAGAATACCACTCTTGTATCAAAATATTAAAGAGCAAACGAAGCAAAAGGCAGATATTAATTTACTTATGAGGGAGAATGATGAGGGTGCTATTAACTATCTCAGAGATCTATTGGTAGAGATAGTGCCAGATATGAAGCCTACAGAACTATCTATTGCTTTAGCAATAGACTGTTTTTGTGAGTTGGGAGAATAAAATCTATGATAATAATTGCTTTTTCTATTCTTGATTTTAAAAATAAAGAAGCACAAAATTTTGACTTTAAAGCTGGGACTAATCTAATTGTTAGTAAAGGAAATACCAAAGGTAAATCAAGTCTTTTAAAATCAATGTATTATACATTAGGATTTGATGTGCATCAATTTCCTAGTAACTGGAACATAAATTTTATGTATTTCCAAATAGAAGTCTTAATAAATAATGTTAAATATAATATAACTAGACAAAAAAATATTTTTAGAGTAAGTGATGTAGAAGTACCTTTGAATGTAAAAGAGTATTCAGAGTGGCTTCAACATAAACTTGAGATTAAAATGCAGTTAGCTAATACTCATACTAAGCACTTATACGAGGCATATTCTTCGGCAGTAATTTTACCATTTTACATAGATCAAGACGATTCTTGGGATGGCGGAATTTATAGAAATGTAACTAATACTCTGAATCAATATACTCGCATACCGGCAGATATTTTCAAAAGTGTTTTTAATCTCTCCAATTACGAACTTCTGGAGTTGCAAAATTCGCTTACTAATTATAGTAAAGAAAAGAATACGGTAGTGTCTACAATAAAGAGTTTATTAAATGTTTTGGAAGATTATAGACATGAAAACGCAGATGTCCCTACTGTTTCAAAAATTGATAAAATAGCCTTAAATAAAGATATCGATCGCTACTTGCAGATGCAAAATGAATTAAATGAACAAATAGTAAAATATAAAATGAAGCTATTAAACAAGCAAGAAATGTTGGATTTACAAAAGCAAGAATTGTCTGAATTAGAGCAGCTTTTAAAAATGAACAAAAAGAGATATAACTCTATTGAAACAGAATGTCAATATTGTCATTCTAAATTAACGAAAGAACAATCTTTAACAAGACTTGATTTATCGAATAATTATTTTGAAATATCGCTTTTGAAAGAGGAAATAGAAAAAGAAGTAGTAAAATTGACTAATGAAATTATAATATTCGAATCACAACAAAATTCTATTGAATCTAAAATTGATGAAATTCATCGTAGGATTCAAAATTCTAAAGATCTACTTACGATTGATGATTATGTAAAAGCAACTGCTAAAAAAGAAGCATCAAATGAATTGGAAAGTTTAGTTGATAAACAAGTTCTTTCTAAATATAATTTAGAAGAAAAAATTAAAGTATTAAGAAGGGAAATTAATAAACTGAAGAAAGAGAAAGAAAGTTTAAGAGAGATTATTGAGCGAGATTACACTGATTTGGTATTTGAAATAAAAAAAGTGTTAAATGATTTAAATGATACAAAGCTGGATTTATCTGAATTAAATCTGGATGAACTTAAATTTCTTGAATTTAAGAAAATATCGGGGAGTGGTATGGATAAAAATAAAAAATTTTTAGCTTACTATTTAATTTATTTTAGTTTGTTGAGAAAGTATAGCTCTTATATAATTCCCTTTTGTATGGATTCGTTTATTAAAAATGAAATTACGGGTGAGACTGCAAAAAAGATGTTTGAAGCAATAGAAAAATATTTTTTTGACACTAATCAGTCTTTCTTTTCAATCGTTTCTGAAAACCTTAAACATTTAGAGTTTGTAGATAGTTACAATAAGATTAATGTTGAGGGTAAGCTGTTGGTTAGAGATAAATATGATGAGATTGCTTTGAAATTCAAATTTGATAGTTAAAATTATTAAAGGGCCTTGAATGACATTTGATAGTTCAAACTTTCAAATGCCTGAAGAGAAAAATGATTATCCGAAAGAAATTAACTCATATAGAATTATGCACTTAATATTCTTAATTTTTTAGTAGAATACTCAATCCCTTGATTTTTTTGGAATATAATAACATTTCTCATCAGAAAACAACAAGGGGAAAAGCCAATTTCTTTACAGTAGGAGTTGGCTTTATTGTGCAGAAACTAAATTAAATATTATATGTTTTTTCGATCTTAACCATATGAAAGGATAAATAAACAAAGAGTTGATTGACTTCGTTCTTCGCTTCATAGATTGAGGAGTTGATTCAACTTTCCATTCTTTATCTTCTCCACAACACCACCGCAAGAACAAGCAAAATGACACATTGAATCGAAAGTAAAAGCATTTGTAATTCCACAGGCGTTTGCCCATTTGTGGTTTGATCCACGATATTATGAACGGCATGCCATAAGATCACCCATTGCAGACTGTTCGTGAGTGCAACGATTTCAGCTGCAACGAATCCAAATAAAAAGGCGAAAAGGATTTGTGCCACTGTTAATGTGAGGCTTTTTCCGCTTAGCAGATTCGCAGCATGACCAAGTCCGAATAGTACGGCGGAGCCCCATATGGCAGTGCTCAAGTTAATTTGTTTTAAATATTGAAACAGAATGCCTCGAAAGATTCCTTCTTCAAAAAGACCGACACACACCATGAAGAAACAAAGTGCTAGAAAGGAAGAAACAGTTAAATCCTTGTTGAATCCAGCAATAAACGGAATGGCCTCGATGATAAGGATCGGAAATATCCACATACCGAGAGAGCCTTTTCGAAAACCTATTTCTTTCAAGTGAAAACGACTTTTTTGAATAATGAATAGAAGTAAAAGACACCCAGCTAGCATGGCGCAGCCATTGATGAGATAGATGGTCATCGGGTCGGTTACTTCTTTGATGGATAAATAGACACCTGCACTTGTTGGAATGATTAAAGAAAAGAGCAGTAGAAGTACTGATTTTCGAATGATTGTGATTGGTTTCATGTGTTGATTCCTCCTCTAACCTCAGAGTAGTGGAATCATGCAGAAGTCACAATGAAATCTTCCTAACATGTCAATTTTTAGCCCTAAGATGCGCTTTAAGATGTTGTTCGTTTCTTTCGCTGCTGTAAAAGTTCGTTGATTTCCTCAGCGGTTGCTTGATCTTTTTTATACAATAGGTACTTGATCACAAAGAATAAAGCCATGACCACAAGGAAATTCACGATAAACGAAAGGGGGCTGATTTCACCGCTCACAATAATGATGATTGTTATAATCATACACATCACAAGGACGATATATAGAATTTGTTGAAAAAGAATCCGTTTATGGCTGTACGTTTGTTTTGGGTATAGCAAGAAGGTCAGGGCGCTTGAAAAAAAGGAACTGAACATGATGGCTTGTAAAATATAGATGGGCATCGTTCCAAACGTGAAACAGTAAATCAATACGAGTGCAGTAAAGATCATACAAAATGTGATCAAAAGATTTGTGATATAACGTTTCATCCTGTTCACTTCCTCCGTAATCCAAGCTTCTCTTTTAATGCTTGGATATAAAAACGTGAAATCATTACTTTTTCTTTATTTGTAAGGCTTGCTTCAAAACGGCCACTCGTTTTAGGAGAAATAGCGGCAATAGAATCTATATTCAGAATCATCGATTTTGAAATCCTGACATAATCGTGCGCTTCAAGCCGTTCTTCAAGTTCAAATAACTTTTCCTTTAAGAGAAACACTCCATCTGACGTATACAAGAACGATCTTTTATCAACGCTTTCTATATATAAAATGTCGTGATAATAGACCTTTTTCACTCTTTCTTTCGTTGGTTCTTGTGCTAAGAAATAGGGGGCTGACTGCTCCACTTGCTGGACAAGTTTTTCAACCGCCGGATTGAGTTCATAAATGTGAAAAGAAACATACTCTGGTTGCGGCTTTTGGATGAAATGAATATCCGTTTTCATTTGTTTCTCCTCTGTTTAATAGGATTTTTCGTAATCTCTCTTCAAAATCGAATACATATACACATCATCGAATCCCTTCTGACCCAATTCATACTCTCTTAATAAACCCTCTTGTACAAAATGTATCTTCTCCAATAATTGAACAGAAGACGTATTTGCTGGATCAATGATCGCTTCAATCCGATTCAAGTTCATCTCCTGCAATCCATACCGCAACACCGCAGTAATCGCTTCCTTCATGATGCCTTTTCGCCAATGATCTTGGTGTAATTCATAGCCAATTTCCGTACGGCGGTGCTGTTTTTCTAGATTGAGAAAGCCGCAGCTGCCGATGATGGCTGGATTTTCTTTTAGAGAAATGCCCCAGCGGATGCCTGTTTGTTCTTTGAAGATATTGTCATACCATTTGATTTCCCCTTTTGTGTCCTCGATGGTTTCATGTGCATCAATGCCCATGTAGCGGCACACGGTTTCATTGGATAAATAGATGTGCATATCCTCAGCATCTGCGATTGTCGCTTGTTTTAAGATTAGTCTTTCAGTCTGTATCGTTGGAAATGATTGTGGAAAAGTAATTTTGTTCATGCATTTATCCCCCATGTGATGTCTTTTGTTCTGTACATGCCTTACAATAAAAAACCCCTTCATTTCTTAGCCAAGCCTTTACTTCTGTCATTCCTCGTCTCTTTGGATAGACCAGCTTAACGTACACTTCTTCGTTACCTTCTATTTTCTTTTGGCAGCTAGCACAAGCAGGTTCTTCAAATAGAAACAATCAATATCCTCCTTTTTGTAGATATTTCTTCCATTATATCAAAAGTTCAATACGATCTTTGCGGCCTATTCTTCACTTTCTCTATTTTTGTCCGACATATGTTGAGTAAAAGAAATTTTTGTTTGTTGAAACCGTTTGTGAGAAAGCTTGCTCTAACAGGTGTAGGAGGTGTGAATGAGATGAAACAAGTGCGTCTAATTAAAAAAGCACAAAAAGGGAATGTCCCGGCATTTGAGACATTAATGCTGATGTATCAAGAGCGTTTATATAAAACGGCTTTTCTCTACACAAGAAATAAAGAGGATTCGTTAGATGCTGTTCAGGAGACGGTCATTAAAGCATTTAAACATTTATCTGGATTAAAAGAACCGGCTTATTTTTCTACATGGCTGACTAGGATCTTGATTCATACGATTTTTGCGATGAAGAAAAAGCAGCAAGATGTTGTTCCGTTTGAACAGCATCATGAGAGCGTTGAGCGGCATGATTTTTTGGAAGACAAGCTCGATTTAAAAAATGCACTTGATGTGTTAGATGAGCAATATCAGCTCGTGATTCAGCTATTTTATTTTCAAGATTATTCGATTTCAATGATTTCTGAACAGATGGGTGTGCCCGAAGGAACGGTCAAAACTCATTTGTATCGAGCAAGAAAGTTATTAAAGCAAACATTGGAGAAGGAGGAGAGTGTCGATGGAACAAAAGGAAATGAAAAAGCTTTATGAAGAGATTGATGTACCAAAGGTTGAATTGACCTCTGCGGTTCGCCAAGCAATGGGAGATGTGAAAGCGGAAAAGAAAAGACGTTGGTTCATATGGAATTGGAGAACGCCAATATATTCTGCCATCGTACTAATCCTTCTTTATTTTTCATCCGGCTTCCTTTTTCCTTCTCTTAATACAGCGATGGCTCGAGTGCCGTTTGTTGGACAGTTATATATGATGTTTCACGATAAAGTAGGAATGTCTCTTTTTCAGAGTGAGTTGGTGAAGCATGTCAATGAGGGGGCTGAATCAAGAGGGGTTACTGTGAAAGTGAACAGTGTGTATTATGATGCAGGGCGGCTTGTTTATACGTTTACTGTGGAGAATTTCCATACAAATGAAGATTTTATACCGATCAACATTGATTCAGATCAGATCAATGAAAATTTCCAACCAGATACAAGGGGTCCAGAGTTGAAAAAACTAAAAGATGGTCGATATGCTGGACGAATAGAATTCTTTACAAATGGACAAATGATTAAGCAAGGTCAAAAAGCACAACTCGTGATTTCGAAAATTGGAGATATTGTAGGGAATTGGCGATTTGAGTTGCCTGTGGTTAAGCAAAAAACCATCTTATTAGCAGGACAAAAAGAAGTATCTATTTTAAATGGACGTTATCAATTGAAAGATATCAAGGTGGAAAATGGAGTGAATTCCTCTGTGATTCAATATGCGATTGATTACAATGGTATCGCAAAAGACGATGAAGTTTTAATAGATAGAATGAGAGATAATTTAGGAAATAAGTACAGACTTGAGACTGGGACAAGATTTGAGGAAAAACAACTTTCAAACAAAAAAACTAGGATAAATCATATGACAATCTTAAATCAGCCAATCGATCCAAAGGCAACAGAACTAACATTTTTTACTACTTTATGGGTAGAACATGAAGAAAGTAAAATCATTCCCCTCCAGACGAAGCTGCCTATTCAGTTCAAGACAAAGCATTATGGGATTGGGATTAAAATTAATAAAATTGAGCAAAAAGGCCGTTCTGTGATAGTAGATTATCAATTTACTGGAGTAGGCCAGAAAGAATTAGATGAAGGTGTGATGAAGAATGCAGGGGAATGGATAGGATTAGGCGATGTTAAAAAGATGAAATCATGGTCAGACCCTGAAGCAGATTATGAGAACGGATATTATTTGAAAGGGAACAATGCAAAGGTGACCAATTTAAAGACAGCTTCTATGCAATCCACCTTTGATTTTGATGTGAAGGAGTTAGACAAATTATCATTAAACCATTTTTCATTTAAGGATTATGGGCTGTATCTTGATCTGTCAAATCTGAATCTGTTGGCACCACAAAAAGATATAACGGTAACCATTCCAGTCAAAAAAGAAACATCAAAAGCTAATCGATAAATAAGAAAGCGAACATAATTACACATGTTCGCTTTTTATCTGTTGATTCGCCAGTCGATGACGATTGAACGAGTACCGAATCAACATCAACGCAACAAAACTGGCTAGCCCGCCTATCCAACTTAAATTCGTTACATTTGTATATTGAATAATCAGACCACCCATTGACGAGCCAAGCATCATGCCGATATTCATAATCGCTGTATTAAAGCTCAGCACAGTTTCTGATGTTTCGGGTTTTAGGGAGATGAGATAAAATTGCTTCGCTGGTGTTGTTGTCCATGTGGCGGTGCCCCAAATGGCGAGCGTGATGAAGACGCCAACTACAGAAAATTGTGTAAAAGATAATGCAAAGAGCATGAGCATCTGAACCGTGATGCTGATTGAAATGGTTCGGTTTGGTCCCCATTGATCGACAGCGTATCCGCCAAAGCGTGATCCGATAAAAGCAGAAATCCCTAAGACGAGCAAGGCAATGCTTGTCATTTCGAGCGTAAATCCGGATGTCTGTCGCAATAATGGCGAAATGTAGGCAAATACCATTGTGTAACCTAAAATCCAAAAGGCAGTCGTGGCTAAGCCGCTTAACACCCTACGGTCTTGAAGAATTTGCATTTGCTGTTTGAATGGCACATGGGAATGTCCCTCCATAGGCGGTAATAATCGATACAGAAGAAACAAGAGACAAGCGGTTCCTATTGCAATGATGAGAAAAATGGCATGCCAATCTACATATCCTGCTAAAAATGTTCCAATCGGTACACCGAGTACTAGTGAAACTGTAAATCCAGTGATCACGGTTGCCATCGCACTTCCCTTTTTTTCTGGCGGGGCGAGCTGCGCTGCATAATTTGTTGCGAGTACAATATATAAGCCGCCACTCATGGCCATGATGACCCGTGAGAGCATGAGCAGCATAAAGTGATGGCTAAAAAAGGCGAGCACATTCCCTGCTATAAACATGGAAATCGCCGATAAAAGAACCTTTTTTCGATTCAATTTCGATGTGGCCATGACTAAAAAGAGGGCACCCACGGCATAAAAAAGAGAATAGATGGTGATGAGCTGTCCCGCAACCGGGATGGAGATACGCAGATCGTCAGAAATGATGTCCAGTATGCCTGATACGACGAATTCTGAAGTACCTGTGACGAAAGAACCGACGGCTAAAAGAAATATGAGCAATGGATAAGATGTACTTTTCATTTTGAACCCTTCCTTTATGTTGAAACGTTGTATTCATTTTAAATTCCGTGCTAACATAAGTAAAATTGATGTTTTTCATGAAAGGGATGAGTGAATACTCATGAGCTTTGTTCGATTCGAGACGATGGCTAAGGTGGTCGAGCTAGGCAGTTTTACCGCTGCAGCTGAAGCATTAAATATGACACAGTCTGCCGTGAGTCATGCGGTGGCAAGTTTAGAGACGGAGTGGGGCGTGTCTTTATTCGTGCGTGACCGAAAAAAGGGCATTACGCTGACAGACATCGGTGAAACCCTTCTCCCGCATATAAGAGAAGTGCTAAATCGAGTAGAGAAAATTCAGCAGGAAATTGCGCTCACCAAAAATATTGAATCTGGCTTGATTCGGATTGGAACATTTGCCAGTGCATCCGCTTGTTTATTGCCTAAACTGCTTGTGAGCTATCAGAAAAAGCACCCAAAGATTGAATTTAAATTCTATGAGGGGACATATGAAGAAATATTGGAGTGGCTCGATTCTGGCATTATTGATGTTGGGTTTGTTGTAAAAGGTAAAGCGGATGAAGCGTTTGATCTATTGCCACTTATGAAAGATAAAATGGTAGTCGCCTATCACGAAAATCATCGTTTTAAGCAGCAGCCAATTGTAGACATGGAAGAATTAGCAGATGAACCGTTTATTATGCCAACTGGCATGTATCAGTCCCATGTAGAGGATATTTTTTCAGAGGCGCAAATCAAGCCGGCTATTTTATTTGAAGTGCATGATTGTACGACCATTGCCCGCATGGTTGGGGAAGGACTTGGTGTGACGATAGGTCCTGAGTTATTCCTAAAAACGCAGCAACTTGTGCAGATCAGTCATCTGAATGTATCGCATCATCGTGAGGTGGCGCTTGCCTGTCCATCGCTCACGCAAGCTTCTCCTGCTGTGAAGGCATTTTTCGATGTAGCAGAAACGGTTTTTGCCAGAATTCAGTGATGGGTGTATAAAGAACTAGATGTGATTTTCCAAATTCGTGTAATAAGACGAATGAAGCGGACATTTCTTTGAAAAATGTTCGCTTTTCGTATTGTGTTTTAAAAATGAAGTTGGTACAATAGACACAGAAATCAAATAGATAGAAGTCGTATAATGGCGGGGATATGGCCCGCAAGTTTCTACCAAGCTACCGTAAATGGCTTGACTACGTCAATTCACACTCGTTTGATATAAATCATGCATTGTTCTTGTTTGATGTCACGGTCTGAATTCACATTGTAGTCAAGCGTCCCAAAAACTGTTGGGGCGTTTTTTATTTGACTTGTGAATGGGGCAGACTAAAGCAAAAGGACATGAAGGGAGTCAGTTGGCTTTGAAACAGTTTTTTCAGTTTGATGAGTTAGGTACGAATTATCGCAGAGAGATCATCGGCGGTTTAACGACATTTTTGTCGATGGCTTACATCTTGTTTGTCAATCCGATCACACTTGCTTTAGTAGCAGTACCGGATTTTCCAGATAAATTACGAATTGATCAGGGGGCTGTCTTTACAGCTACGGCGTTAGCTTCTGCGGCAGGTTGTTTCCTGATGGGATTGATCGCCAGGTACCCGATTGCGATTGCACCGGGCATGGGACTGAATGCGTTCTTCGCTTTCTCAGTGGTTCTTGGTATGGGAATCTCATGGCAGGCAGCACTTTCCGGTGTGTTTGTTTCAGGATTGATTTTCGTTGCTCTTTCTTTAACAGGTTTCCGTGAAAAAATCATCAATGCTATTCCGAGTGAGCTGAAGCTGGCTGTTGGTGCAGGGATTGGTTTGTTCATTACATTTGTGGGTCTTCAAGGCTCCGGTATTATAGCCAATAACGATAATACGCTCGTTTCGATTGGAAACATTCATAGTGGTCCTGTATTGTTGACGGTATTTGGAATCGTTGTGACTGTCATTTTAATGGTTCTTCGAGTGAATGCAGGTGTCTTCATTGGGATGCTTGTGACAGCTATTGCTGGGATGATCCTTGGTCTTGTGCCAGTTCCATCTCAAATTGTAGATAGCATTCCAAGCTTGTCTCCAACTTTTGGTCAAGCCTTGATTCACTTGCCAGACATCTTCTCCATTCAAATGCTTGTGGTTATTTTAACGTTCCTATTCGTTGGGTTCTTTGATACAGCTGGTACACTTGTGGCTGTGGCAACGCAGGCTGGTTTAATGAAAAATAATGAGCTGCCGCGTGCAGGAAAAGCGCTTCTGGCGGATTCTTCTTCTATCGTCGTCGGTTCTGTTCTTGGTACATCAACGACGACGTCTTATGTTGAATCTAGTTCAGGTGTTGCTGCGGGTGCCCGTTCTGGTTTTGCAGCTGTCGTGACAGGTATTTTCTTCTTACTTGCGATGTTCTTCTCGCCGCTTTTATCTGTCGTGACACCGAATGTAACGGCACCTGCTTTAATCATTGTCGGTGCACTGATGGTAGCACCTCTTGCAAAGATCGCATGGGATCGTTTTGAAATTGCGGTACCGGCCTTCTTAACCATGATTATGATGCCACTCACATATAGTATTGCAACAGGGATTGCAATTGGTTTCATTTTCTACCCGATCACCATGATCTTTAAAGGAAAAGCAAAAGAAGTACATCCAATTATGTACGGACTGTTTGTCATCTTTATTCTATATTTTGCTTTCTTAAATCATTAATGGTTTGTCTGAAACAGCAGCTCATGGAGGCTGCTGTTTTTTGCAGGGAAATTTTAAAAACATAGTTGACTTATAGGAATTATGTGTTTATGATAAAAAGACATAATTCGCTGATTGGATCACCAAAGGCGCTTTGATTTCCTTTTTTCTATAGAAGGGTTCAGAGTGCCTTTTTTCTTGCATTCATTATAACGGGAGGGGATGACTTGTCACGCTGGCTTAGGCAGGTGATTGAGCGGAAAAAGCAGGTATTGATTGAGCAACTCCTTTTATGGGGGCATGAAGAAAAACATGAAGCGCTCATGCATTATACGATTCATGAGCTGGAAAATGAGGTTCTCTATTTAAAAGAGCGAAAGCAAAATTAGTGGGATGGGGGATGAGCGATGGATGAACAAAAGCTGAATTTTATTTTATCTGCCTTAAAAGGGATTGAATACGGGTCGGTGGTGATCACCATTCATAATGGACAAATTACACAAGTCGATACGACAGAAAAGACTCGTTTCCCCGCACACCAGGAGAATCTTCGGATTCAGAAAGCAAAGCAGGGGCGCTATCGTTAATGAAAAGTTATGAAAGATGATGAAAAGCTGATCCACTCATCAGCTTTTTTGTTTTGGCTTAATTTCTCTCCATTTAAAACCTCTTCATTCTTTTATCCGTCTATTCGTATGAACGTCAAGGAATCTTGACTGAATAGAGAGACTCCGCTACTTTAATAGGAGTCATCCGGACAGGTCACCTGAGCCTGTGCGGATTGTCTGAGATAGGAGTTGATATGGGATGTTAGAGAAAGATCAAGAGCAGGTCACATCTGAAACGAAAAACGAAAACGAAGAGCCATCAATAGATCAAGAAACGAGGCAGTCCCGCCTCAGCCGCAGTGCTGCAAAACGAGGAAGAACGGCTAAGCCAACTGATGAAGAGCGTTCAGCCATTCAGCGCATTGCAAGAGGTGTAGGCGGTGCGTTTAAGCGCTATGGCTCATATGGGCTCGCGATGTTAAAATCACCGAGCCGTGCGATCCATCAAGCGGACACTTTACGTATGAAGTACGCCTGGATTTCAATTGTGTTATTCAGCGTGTTTTTTGCTTTAGGCAACTACGTTCAATTAAAGGCGTCAAAGACTCGTTTATTAGGTTTTGGTATTCATTATTCTTTTGGTGACGCCTTTTTGAAGGTAGCGGTCTTTACACTCATTTTGTTGACACTGATGATGCTGACGGTTTGGGTGCTCGGTAAGTACATGCTGAAAGGGAACATATTGCTGAAAGAAGTGATCATGAAGTTCGGTGCCATGCTTGTGCCGGTTTTGGTTTTATCTATCCTTTGGCTTGTATTTGCCATGCTGAATATTCCATATGTAACGGTGATTTTATCCGTGATGATGTTTTTTGGTCTTCAGCTGATTGCCATTGTGCTCTTCCGCTCCATTCAATCAGAGCAAGAAGCTGTGCGGGGAGACTTGATGTATGCCGGCTGGGTCTTTTTGTTGATTGAGCTCATTATCATTGCCCTTTTATGGGGCATAGTCGGAGAGTATTTGATCCCATCACTTGTTCCGGTTAGGTTTGGATAGAATACGTTTCAGCGTGTACTCGGTCTTTTTAAAATTCAAAGGTTTTCTATCACGCTGAAAAGAAGACAAAGGGTTAAAATAAAGTATATTTTAGCCCTTTATCAACCATCTAAAGCCTCCTTTTGAAAAAGGAGGTTTTTCATGTTGAGAAGAGGAAAAAACGGGTAAACTCTTGGTAACAAAGACCACCCCTTGTTGTCGAAAGATATATGTGTTTTTCTCGCGCAAATTTGATTGTATCAAGGTTTGTTCTCTAGTAGAATATGGGGTGCTTTATTTGATTTTTAGTGCAGGGGGTTCGAATCGTGCTTCAACAACTTTTATCCAATGCGTTCACCATGGTTTTGATTATTTTAGTGATTAACATTGTTTATGTCTCTTTTTCCACTATGCGTTTAATTTTAACAATGAAAGGCAGAAGGTATGCAGCCGCTTTTGCTGGTACTGTCGAGATGCTGATTTATGTCATTGGTTTGAGTATCGTATTAGATAACTTAGATCAAGTACAAAATGTCATTGCGTATGCGCTAGGTTATGGAATTGGAATCATTGTCGGGATGAAAATTGAAGAGAAGCTGGCACTTGGCTACATTACTGTGAACGTGATTACAAAAGAAATCGATCTAGATCTCCCAAAACAATTGAGAGAAAAAGGATATGGCGTCACCAACTGGGTAGTAGGAGGTCTTGAAGGAGACCGGTCAGCGATGCAAATTTTAACACCGAGAAAATATGAACTGCAATTATATGAAACGATTAAAACGCTTGATTCAAAGGCGTTTATCATTTCGTATGAGCCCAAAACGATTCATGGCGGCTTCTGGGTGAAGGCTGTGAAGAAAAGGAGAATTAAAGAATGACCGCAAAACCAAAGAAAAAGAAATTCTACGTGGAAGACAACATGACGATTGAACAAGTGTTGTCCCAGATGGCAGAGGAAGGCTACTCACCTGTCCGACGAATGGAGGAGCCCATCTTTCAGGAAAAGAAGGAAAATGGGTCGATTCAGATCATTCCGATTGGGAAAAAAATCGTATTTGAGGGAAAAATACTCTAAATCCGAACATTAAAACGACGACTTCATAGATTGTTCGATAAATCCGTTGACATCATGAACATCCGTTGTTAAGATAAACATGAAATCAAAACACGAGCCTCATATAATCTTGGGAATATGGCCCATAAGTTTCTACCCAGTTACCGTAAATGACTGGACTATGCAGGATAGTGAACAAAACTGACATGGCGTTTTAAAAGCGAACAGCGCTTACCATGGCCCGGTTTGTGTTGCTTCCTAACAATGCAATACAAACCGGGCTTTTTTGTTCGGCGTTTGACAAGCTGCTTAGGTTTGGGAAGCGTGTCAAACGATACAAAATCGAATAATAGCTTAAAGGTGGGGACAAAATGAAGCCGCTTGTAGGTGTCATCATGGGAAGTACATCTGATTGGGAAACAATGAAACATGCGTGCGATATCTTAGAGGAATTAAACATTCCGTATGAAAAACAGGTTGTATCTGCACATCGGACACCTGATTTGATGTTTGAATATGCGACTGAAGCAAGAGGTAAAGGACTCAAGGTCATTATTGCCGGTGCTGGAGGCGCAGCACATTTACCGGGGATGGTCGCAGCAAAAACGACACTGCCGGTCATTGGTGTGCCCGTACAATCAAAAGCATTAAACGGGCTGGATTCCTTATTATCCATCGTTCAAATGCCAGGCGGTGTACCTGTTGCTACAGTGGCAATTGGCAAAGCCGGTGCAACAAATGCAGGGCTTCTAGCCGCACAAATGATTTCAGCATTTGATGAAGCCGTTGCAGCACGCCTTGAAGAAAGAAGAGAGCAAACAAAACAAACTGTATTAGAAAGCAGTGATCAGCTTGGCTAAGCAGACCATTTTTCCAAACGCAACCATTGGTATCATCGGCGGCGGACAGCTTGGCAGATACATGGCCGTCAGTGCAAAGCAAATGGGCTACCGGGCAGCAGTTCTTGACCCAGTCACACTTTCTCCTTGTGGACAGGTTGCTGATACAGAAATTACAGCCGCATACAGTGACCTTGAAGCGATCAGGCAGCTGGCGGACATCAGCGATGTGGTCACATATGAATTTGAAAATATTGATTATGATGCACTCAATCAGCTGAAGGAAGAGGCGTATTTACCGCAAGGAAGCGAACTCCTTCTTTTAACCCAAAACCGTGAAACGGAGAAAAAAGGGATTGTAGATGCAGGCTGTGAAGTCGCCCCTTATCGCATCGTTCATGATGAGAAGGAGCTGAAAGATGCAGTAAGTGCGCTTGGTTTGCCAGCTGTGCTGAAAACATGCAGAGGCGGTTACGACGGTAAAGGACAGTACGTCATCAAAGAGAAGGATCAGCTTCATGAAGCGGCTGCGCTTCTCACGCATGGAACGTGCATTTTAGAAAGCTGGGTTCCTTTCCAAATGGAACTGTCCGTGATTGTGACACGGTCTGTTCATGGGGAAATTGCGACATTCCCAGTCGCTGAGAACATTCATAAGCACAATATTTTATTCCAAAGCATCGTGCCTGCACGGGTAGATGGCAGCATTCAGGAGAAAGCAAAAGAGCTGGCAACAACGCTTGCTGAAAAGCTAGGGCTGGTCGGTACGCTTGCTGTTGAACTGTTCCTGACAAATGAAGGGAAGCTGCTCGTCAATGAACTGGCACCGCGCCCGCATAACTCTGGACATTACACATTGGATTTATGTGAGACGAGTCAGTTTGAACAGCACATTCGCGCCATATGCGGTTTGCCGCTTGGCGGAACAGCTCTTTTATCAGAGGGTATGATGGTGAATTTGCTGGGCGATGAAGTGGACATCCCAAAAGAACATCCTGAGCTTTTAAAGGAAGCGAAGCTTTATCTATATGGCAAACATGAAGTAAAAGCCGGCCGCAAAATGGGGCATATGACATTTATGAAACAGCTTGATGATGAATGGATGGCAAACATCACAAAGATATGGACTGAAAGAGATGGAGGAAACGGGAAATGATCGAACGTTACGCACGACCAGAAATGTCAGCAATCTGGACAGAGGAAAACAAATTTAATGCATGGCTTGAAGTAGAAATTCTCGCTTGTGAAGCTTGGGCAGAGCTTGGTGTTATTCCAAAAGAAGACGTTGTGACTATGCGTAAGAATGCAAGCTTTGATATTGATCGTATTTTAGAGATTGAACAAGACACGCGCCATGACGTGGTTGCCTTTACGCGTGCTGTATCTGAATCTCTAGGAGAAGAAAGAAAGTGGGTTCATTACGGGTTAACATCTACAGACGTAGTGGATACGGCGCTTTCATATCTATTAAAACAGGCGAACGATATTTTGCTCAAGGACATTGAGAGATTTGTTGACATACTAAAAGAAAAAGCAAAAGAGCACAAATATACAGTCATGATGGGCCGTACGCACGGTGTACACGCTGAACCGACAACATTTGGCTTGAAGCTTGCTCTTTGGTACGAGGAAATGAAGCGTAACTTAGAACGTTTTAAACAAGCAAAAGCCGGCATCGAATACGGCAAAATCTCTGGTGCTGTTGGCACATATGCGAACATCGACCCGTTTGTGGAGCAATATGTATGTGAGAAACTTGGCATCAAAGCTGCACCAATTTCAACCCAAACCTTGCAGCGTGACCGTCATGCCGATTACATGGCTACTCTTGCACTCGTCGCAACAAGCATTGAGAAATTTGCTGTTGAAATTCGTGGTCTTCAAAAGAGTGAAACACGTGAAGTAGAAGAGTTCTTTGCAAAAGGACAAAAAGGATCATCAGCGATGCCTCATAAACGAAACCCGATCGGTTCTGAAAATATGACGGGGATTGCCCGTGTCATCCGTGGTTATATGCTGACTGCTTATGAAAATGTACCGCTTTGGCATGAGCGTGATATTTCTCATTCATCTGCTGAACGCATCATTTTACCAGATGCAACGATTGCACTGAACTATATGCTGAACCGTTTCTCTAACATTGTGAAGAACTTGACGGTGTTCCCTGAAAATATGAAACGCAACATGGACCGCACACTTGGCTTGATCTACTCTCAGCGTGTTCTGCTTGCACTTATTGATACAGGCATGGCACGTGAAGAAGCATATGACACGGTTCAGCCAAAGGCGATGGAAGCTTGGGAGAAACAAGTACCATTCCGTTCATTAGTAGAAGCAGAAGAGAAAATCACTTCACGCTTAACACCTGAACAAATCGCTGACTGCTTCGATTACAACTATCACTTGAAAAATGTCGATATGATTTTCGAACGTCTAGGTCTTGCGTAAGAAATGGGCCGCCTGCTAGTCAGGCGCCTAATCCTGAAAATTGCCAACATTCAAATTAGGAGGCCAATCTGAATGACTGTGAAACAAGAACTTCTCTACGAAGGCAAAGCGAAAAGAATCTATCAGACCGATGACGAGCATATTTTATATGTCGAATATAAAGACTCAGCTACAGCATTTAACGGTGAAAAGAAAGCGGAAATTGAAGGAAAAGGCAGACTGAATAACGAAATTTCTAGCTTGATTTTTCAAATGCTACATGAGAAAGGGATCAACAATCACTTTGTGAAACGCCTATCTGAAACAGAACAGCTCATTCAAAAGGTAGACATCGTACCGCTTGAAGTCGTTGTGCGAAACGTGGTGGCAGGCAGTATGTCAAAACGTCTTGGGATTCCAGAGGGAACGAAACTGGACACACCTTTGATCGAGTTTTACTACAAAGATGATGCACTTGGCGATCCGCTCATTACAGAAGATCATATTCGCATTTTACATGCAGCGACACCTGAGCAGGTCGAGGAAATGAAACAAATCACAAGACAAGTGAATGAAGAATTGAAGCAAATCTTCTCAGATTGCCATGTGAATTTAATTGATTTCAAGCTTGAATTCGGAATAGATCACGAGAATCGTATTTTGCTAGCTGATGAGATTTCACCTGATACGTGCAGGCTTTGGGACAAAGACACAAACGAAAAGCTTGATAAAGACGTGTTCAGACGAAACCTGGGCGGCTTAACAAATGCATACGAAGAAATTTTCAAAAGACTTGGAGGCCATAAACATGTATAAAGTGAAAATTTTTGTCAGCTTAAAAGAGAGCGTTCTTGATCCACAAGGAAGTGCCGTGCAGCACGCTTTGCACAGCATGTCTTATCAGGAAGTAAAGGATGTCCGTATCGGGAAATATATGGAGCTAGTCATTGAGAAATCAGAACGTGACTTAGATACAGTGGTCAAAGAAATGTGTGAAAAATTGCTTGCCAATACGGTGATTGAAGATTACCGCTATGAGGTGGAGGAGGTTGTCGCACAGTGAAGTTTGCAGTGATCGTCTTGCCTGGCTCTAACTGTGATATCGATATGTACCATGCGATTCAAGATGAGTTAGGTGAACAAGTTGAATATGTATGGCACGACGAAACGAGTCTTGATGGTTTTGACGGTGTACTCGTACCAGGCGGTTTCTCTTATGGGGATTACTTAAGATGCGGTGCGATTGCTCGTTTTTCTAACATCATGCCGGCTGTGAAAAAAGCAGCTGCGGAAGGAAAACCTGTTCTTGGTGTTTGTAACGGGTTCCAAATTCTTCAAGAGCTTGGCATTCTGCCAGGCGCAATGAGACGGAATAAAGATCTAAAATTTATCTGTCGTCCAGTTGAACTCATTGTAGAGAACAACGAAACGCAATTTACAAGCGGTTATCAAAAAGGTGAATCGATTACGATTCCTGTAGCACACGGTGAAGGCAACTTCTACTGTGACGAAGACACGTTAGCGAAGCTGATTGAACGAGGCCAAATCGCTTTCACTTACGGTGACGATATTAACGGCAGTGTCAATCGAATTGCAGGTGTAACGAATGAACAGGGCAATGTACTCGGCATGATGCCGCACCCTGAGCGCGCGGTTGACTCATTACTAGGCAGCGCAGACGGACTTAAATTGTTTCAATCTATCGTGAAAAATTGGAGGGACACTCATGTCACTACTGCTTGAACCAAGTCACAAGCAAATTAAAGAAGAGAAATTGTATCAGCAAATGGGATTGAGTGATGAAGAATTCGCTTTAATCGAATCCATTATTGGCAGGCTGCCAAACTACACAGAAACGGGTATCTTTTCTGTCATGTGGTCAGAGCATTGCAGTTATAAAAACTCAAAGCCTGTTTTAAGCAAATTCCCGACAAAAGGAGAGCATGTTCTTCAAGGTCCTGGGGAAGGCGCTGGAATCGTTGATATTGGAGACAACCAAGCGGTTGTATTTAAAATCGAATCACATAACCATCCATCTGCAATTGAACCGTATCAAGGAGCGGCAACAGGTGTCGGCGGAATCATCCGTGATGTATTCTCCATGGGTGCTCGTCCAATTGCGGTATTAAACTCTCTTCGTTTTGGTGAACTGACTTCACCGCGCGTGAAGTACTTGTTTGAAGAAGTAGTGGCAGGGATTGCAGGCTATGGAAACTGTATCGGTATTCCAACAGTCGGCGGAGAAGTTCATTTTGATCAAAGTTATGAAGGCAATCCGCTCGTTAACGCGATGTGTGTAGGGTTAATCAACCATGAAGACATCAAGAAAGGGCAGGCAAAAGGTGTTGGCAATACGGTCATGTACGTTGGTGCCAAAACAGGACGTGACGGGATTCACGGTGCAACATTTGCGTCTGAAGAATTTTCTGATGAATCAGAAGAAAAACGTTCAGCGGTTCAAGTCGGCGATCCGTTCATGGAAAAGCTTTTGCTTGAAGCATGCCTTGAAGTCATCAAAAATGATGCGCTTGTGGGCATTCAAGATATGGGAGCGGCTGGCTTAACTAGCTCAAGTGCAGAGATGGCAAGTAAAGCTGGTTCAGGTATCGAAATGAACCTAGACCTGATCCCTCAGCGTGAAACCGGTATGTCAGCGTATGAAATGATGCTGTCTGAATCCCAAGAGAGAATGCTGTTGGTCATTGAAAAAGGCCGTGAGCAAGAAATCATTGATATTTTTGAAAAATACGATCTTGAAGCAGTCTCAGTCGGTCATGTGACAGATGATAAAATGCTTCGTTTACTCCATCAAGGAGAAGTAGTGTGTGAGCTTCCAGTTGATGCACTTGCAGAAGAAGCACCGGTTTATCACAAGCCGTCAAGTGAGCCTGCATACTATCGCGAGTTTTTAGAAACAAAAGTGGAAGCTCCAGCGATCACAGATGCAGCAGATACGTTGAAACAGCTGTTAAAACAGCCAACGATTGCGAGTAAAGAATGGGTTTACGATCAATACGACTATATGGTTCGTACAAACACAGTCGTTGCACCTGGCTCTGATGCAGGTGTGCTCAGAATCCGTGGGACGAAAAAAGCTCTTGCGATGACAACAGATTGTAACGCACGTTATCTCTACCTTGATCCAGAGGTTGGCGGGAAGATCGCCGTCGCAGAAGCTGCACGTAACATTGTCTGCTCAGGCGCTCGTCCGCTTGCAGTAACAGATAACTTGAACTTCGGTAACCCGGAGAAACCAGAAATCTTCTGGCAGATTGAAAAGTCTGCTGACGGCATTAGCGAAGCTTGCCGTACATTAAGCACACCGGTCATCGGCGGTAACGTCTCTTTATATAACGAGTCAAATGGAACAGCCATTTACCCAACGCCAGTTATTGGCATGGTTGGTTTGATTGAAGATACAGCTCATATTACGACTCAATCGTTCCAACAGGCAGGCGATGTGATTTTCGTCATTGGTGAAACGAAGGAAGAATTTGCAGGCAGTGAGCTTCAAAAAATGACAGAAGGCCGTATCTACGGAAAAGCACCAGAAATTAATTTGGATGTAGAACTGGCGCGTCAAGAAGCCCTATTAGCAGCGATTCAAAACGGACTTGTTCAGTCAGCACATGATGTGTCTGAAGGCGGTCTTGGTGTAGCACTAGCTGAAAGTACATTTGGAACAGATGGTCTTGGCGCTGATATCCAGATCGATCTAAACAGCGCAGCATCACTATTTAGTGAATCACAGTCACGTTTTGTCGTCACAGTGAAACCAGAAAATCGCGAAGCGTTTGCTGCGGCTGTGCAAGATGCAAAAGAAGTCGGAACGGTCACAAATGATGGTGTATTCACTGTCAAAAATCAAGAAGGACAACAATGGATTCATGCGGCAGTCAACGAGCTTGAACGCGCATGGAAAGGAGCGATCCCATGCTTGCTGAAATCAGAGGCTTAAACGAAGAATGTGGCGTCTTTGGGGTTTGGGGACACGAAGAAGCCCCGCAAATCACATATTACGGATTGCATAGCCTTCAGCACCGAGGACAAGAAGGTGCGGGAATTATTGCAACAGACGGTGAAAACTTGACGTCACACAAAGGCCTTGGACTGATTACGGAAGTGTTCCAAAATGGTGAGCTTAAGGATTTAAAGGGAAAAGGTGCGATCGGACACGTTCGGTATGCGACAGCAGGCGGAGGCGGCTTTGAGAATGTGCAGCCCCTCTTCTTTCGCTCGCAAAACAATGGCAGTCTTGCCCTTGCTCATAATGGAAACTTGGTCAATGCAACGCAATTAAAACAGCAGCTAGAGAACCAAGGAAGTATTTTTCAAACGTCTTCTGATACCGAAGTGCTCGCTCACTTAATTAAGCGCAGTGGATATATGGATTTGAAGGATCAAATCAAAAATGCTCTGTCTATGTTAAAAGGAGCTTATGCTTTCCTAATCATGACGGAAACAGAAATGATCGTAGCGCTTGATCCGAACGGATTACGCCCACTTTCACTTGGTATGCTTGGGGATGCTTATGTTGTCGCTTCTGAAACATGTGCCTTTGATGTCGTTGGTGCTACCTATTTACGTGATGTGGAGCCTGGCGAAATGCTGATCATTAATGATGAAGGCTTAAAATCTGAGCGCTTTTCGATGAACATTAACCGTAGCATGTGCAGCATGGAATACATTTATTTCTCAAGACCGGACAGCAATATCAATGGCATCAACGTGCATAGTGCGAGAAAGAATCTTGGCAAGAAACTTGCAGAAGAAGCACATGTCGAAGCAGATGTCGTGACAGGTGTGCCAGACTCCAGTATTTCTGCAGCGATTGGTTATGCCGAAGCAACTGGTATTCCATATGAGCTAGGTTTAATTAAAAACCGTTATGTCGGCCGGACATTTATTCAGCCGTCTCAAGCATTGCGTGAGCAGGGCGTGCGAATGAAGCTGTCTGCTGTGCGCGGGGTGGTCGAAGGCAAACGTGTCGTCATGGTGGATGATTCCATCGTACGAGGAACCACAAGCCGCCGGATTGTGACGATGCTAAGAGAAGCGGGAGCGACGGAAGTGCATGTACGCATTAGTTCACCGCCAATCGCTCATCCGTGTTTTTATGGAATTGATACGTCTACACACGAAGAGCTGATTGCATCATCTCATTCAGTGGAAGAAATTAGACAGGAAATCGGTGCAGACACCATTGCATTTTTATCTGTAGACGGTTTAATGGACGGGATTGGCAGAAAGTATGATGATCCGCAGCGTGGTCAGTGTTTAGCATGCTTTACTGGAAAATACCCGACCGAAATTTATGAAGATACTGTCCTTCCTCATGTGAAGGAAACAGTCCTGACGAAATAATCGAATAATGGAGCAGCTGTCAACGTGATTTGATATGCTGCTCTTTCATTCTGCCGAAAATACATGAAAGACAAGCAGATAAAAGGAGTGAATGGGATGTCAGAAGCATATAAAAACGCCGGTGTCGACATCGAAGCAGGATACGAAGCCGTTAAACGAATGAAAACACACGTAGAACGTACAAAAAGAGCAGGTGTCATGGGGGCTCTAGGCGGATTTGGCGGTATGTTTGATTTATCTGAACTGCCATACAAAAAGCCCGTTCTTGTCTCAGGAACAGATGGTGTTGGTACGAAATTAAAGCTGGCATTTTTAATGGATCAACACGATACGATCGGTGTAGATGCTGTTGCTATGTGTGTGAACGATGTACTTGCACAAGGGGCAGAGCCGCTCTTTTTCTTAGATTACTTAGCAGTTGGAAAAGCAGATCCTTTGAAAATTGAATCCATCGTCAAAGGTGTAGCTGACGGATGCGAGCAGTCTGGTTCAGCGCTTGTCGGCGGAGAGACAGCAGAAATGCCGGGTCTTTACACAGAAGAAGAATATGATATTGCTGGATTTTCTGTAGGTGTCGTTGAAAAGGATGAAATCGTCACAGGAGAGAACATCAAGGAAGGTCATTTGCTGATTGGACTCAGCTCTAGCGGAATTCATAGCAATGGCTATTCTCTTGTACGAAAAGTATTGCTGGAAGACGCAGGTCTAGACCTTCACCAAACGTATGAACCTTTTACAAGACCGCTTGGAGAAGAGCTGCTGGAACCGACGAAGATTTATGTCAAGCCTGTTCTTAAACAAGTGAAAGCTGGCAAGATTGACGGTATGGCACATGTGACAGGCGGTGGCTTTATCGAGAACTTACCACGTATGCTACCTGAAGGACTTGGTGTTGAGATTGATAATGGCTCATGGCCGGTCCCGCCTATTTTCTCCTTTATTCAAGAAAAAGGGCAATTGAAAGCAGAAGAGATGTTCAATGTATTTAATATGGGCATCGGCTTTGTCCTAGCCGTCAAAGAGGATGATCTCGTCGATGTGATCAGCGGACTTGAACAAGACGGAGAGAAAGCCTTTCTTATCGGACGAGTTCAAAAAGGAGAAGGCGTCACTTTCGGTGGTGGAAGCCTCTCATGAAAAAGTTTGCGATCTTCGCCTCTGGAAGCGGGACAAATTTTCAAGCCATTATTGATACGTTAAAAGAAGAACAGTGGCCGGCAAAAGCCGCCATTGTGATCTGTGATAAACCGGGTGCGAAGGTGCTGGAGCGGGCAGAGAAAGAGGGCATTCCGTCCTTTTCTTTTACGCCGAAGGCTTTCCCGAGTAAAGCCGCTTTTGAGCAAACCATCATTGAACAGCTGAAGCTGCATGAAGTGGAATGGATTTTCCTCGCTGGGTATATGCGACTGATCGGTCCGACATTGCTTGATGCATTTAGAGGGAAAATCGTGAATATCCACCCTTCTTTACTGCCAGCATTTCCTGGACTCGATGCGATTGGACAAGCCTATCAAGCAGGAGTCAAAGTGGCTGGCATCACGGTTCATTATGTCGACGAAGGCATGGATACCGGCCCGATTATTGATCAAGCAGCCATTCATATTGAACAAGGGGAAGACCTTGAATCCATTGAAAAAAGAATGCATGAATTAGAACATACACTATATCCAAAAGTGATCAAATCACTTTTAGAATTATCTTAATGAGGTGACAAAGGCATGACGATCAAACGCGCATTAATCAGTGTTTCCGATAAAACAAATCTTGTACCTTTTGTGAAAGAACTAACAGAACTTGGCGTTGAAGTGATTTCAACTGGTGGTACACACAAACTTCTTCAAGAGAACGGCATTGATGTCATTGGTATTTCTGAAGTGACTGGCTTCCCAGAAATCATGGACGGACGTCTCAAAACGCTTCATCCGAACATTCACGGTGGACTGTTAGCAGTGAGAGAAAACGATGAGCATATGGCACAGATCGAAAAGCACGGCATTCAGCCGATTGATCTTGTCGTTGTGAATCTATATCCATTCAAAGAGACCATTTCCAAAGACGATGTCACGTATGAAGAAGCGATTGAAAACATTGATATTGGCGGACCGGGTATGCTTCGTGCTGCTTCTAAAAACCATCAGGACGTCACGGTGATTGTAGACCCGCGTGATTATGATTCTGTCGTTCAACAAATCAAAGAAGGCGGCGTATCACTAGAGAAAAAACGTGAGCTTGCAGCAAAAGTATTCCGTCATACAGCTGCTTACGATGCCCTGATTGCGGATTATTTAACGAACTTTGTTGGCGAAACAGAGCCAGAACAGTTCACAGTCACATTTGAGAAAAAGCAATCTCTTCGTTATGGAGAAAACCCGCACCAAGCGGCGACTTTCTATGAAAATGCGCTTCCAAGCAAAGGCTCTTTAGCTACTGCAACGCAATTACATGGAAAAGAACTTTCCTACAACAACATCAAAGATGCAGATGCAGCTCTTCAAATTGTACGTGAATTTACGGAGCCAGCGGCTGTGGCTGTAAAGCATATGAACCCATGTGGTGTTGGGACAGGAGAAACGATTGCAGAAGCATTTGATCGTGCATTTAAAGCAGATGAAACATCTATTTTCGGCGGCATTGTGGCGCTTAATCGTGAAGTAGACAAGCAAACGGCTGAGGTGCTCCATACGATTTTCTTAGAAATCGTCATCGCACCATCGTTTAGCCAAGAAGCACTTGATGTGCTAACAGCGAAAAAGAACCTTCGTCTACTAACATTAGATGTAGAAGCAGATCTTGGGAAAAAAGAAAAACAGCTCACAAGTGTTCATGGTGGATTGCTCGTTCAGGATATCGACACATACGGCTTAGAGGAAGCAACGATTTCTATCCCAACGAAAAGAGAGCCGACTGAAGACGAATGGAAAGACTTAAAGCTCGCTTGGAAAGTTGTCAAGCATGTGAAATCAAATGCCATCGTTCTAGCGAAGGATCAAATGACAGCAGGTATTGGTGCTGGTCAAATGAACCGTGTTGGCTCGGCTAACATTGCGATTGAGCAAGCAGGTGAAAAAGCGAAAGGAAGCGCACTAGGATCTGATGCGTTCTTCCCAATGGGCGATACAGTGGAAGCTGCTGCAAAGGCAGGCGTTACAGCGATCATCCAGCCAGGTGGTTCCATTCGTGATGAAGAATCAATCCAAAAAGCAGATGAATACGGCATCGCCATGGTCTTCACTGGCGTTAGACATTTCAAACATTAAGGGGATGACAGTGTGAACGTATTAATTATCGGCAGAGGCGGAAGAGAGCATACCATCGCATGGAAAGTGAATCAAAGCGAACTTGTCAGCCAAGTATTTGTCGCACCCGGCAATGATGGAATGACAGACGCTGCGAAGCTTGTACCGATTGACGAGGGCGATCATGAGGCGTTAATTCGTTTTGCAAAAGACAATAACATCGGTTTAACAATTGTCGGTCCAGAGGTTCCTTTAATTGCAGGTGTCGTCGATGCATTTGAAGAAGCAGGTCTAAAGGTATTTGGACCGAATGCAAAAGCCGCAGTCATTGAAGGCTCAAAAGAATTTGCAAAAGACTTAATGAAAAATTATGAGATCCCGACAGCCGCTTACGCCACTTTTACATCGTTTGAAGAAGCGAAGGCATATGTGGAAGAAAAGGGTGCCCCAATTGTCATTAAAGCAGATGGGCTTGCCGCAGGAAAAGGCGTGACAGTGGCAATGACGCTTGAAGAGGCAATCAACTGCCTACATGACTTTTTAGAGGATGAAAAGTTTGGCGATGCGAGTGCATCGGTTGTCATTGAAGAATTTTTAACAGGTGAAGAGTTTTCTCTGATGGCCTTTGTCAATGGAGAAAAGGTGTATCCGATGGTGATCGCACAGGATCATAAACGGGCATTTGAAGATGACAAAGGACCAAACACCGGCGGGATGGGCGCTTATTCACCGGTTCCACAAATTTCTGATGAAGTCGTACAAAAAGCGGTGGAAGACGTCGTCAAACCAGCAGCTCGCGCGATGGTGCAGGAAGAGCGTTCGTTTACAGGCATTTTATATGCAGGCTTAATGCTGACACCAGAAGGCTCAAAAGTCATTGAGTTCAATGCACGCTTTGGCGACCCTGAAACGCAAGTAGTGCTCCCTCGCCTTGAATCAGATCTAGTCCAAGTCTTCCTAGACATTCTAGATGGAAAAGATGTGGACTTGCAGTGGAAAGACACAGCCGCTGTCAGTGTCGTTCTTGCATCAGAAGGATACCCGGAAGACTATGCAAAAGGCACGCCAATCGGTGCTTTGCAAACAACGGTCTCTGATGTCGTCACCTTCCACGCAGGAACAAAAAAGGAAAACGATCAATTCGTCACAAATGGCGGCCGTGTAGCAAATGTGACCGCATTTGACGACACATTTGAAGCGGCAAGATCAAGAGTGTATGAAGCGGTTGAAGAAATCATTCAGCCAGGTTTATTTTATCGCCGTGACATTGGCGCCCGTGCGCTGAAGGCAGCGGGGAAAAACGTTTAATCAAAACACCTTTCTATCTGACGAGATGGAAAGGTGTTTTTTTCTTCTTCTGTTCATAGGAGGGATCGGGCAGATGATGAAGAAGTAGTATGGGATCTGATCACGAATAGATTTAGGGAGGCAACATGGAAATCAAAGCATTTATCATCTTTGCAAACGTCATGCTTGTTTTATATCTCATAACTATAAATAACATCATGGTGACTGCCATTAAGCAGAATAAATTGAAAAAAGGCTTTGCCATTAGTTATATGATCCTATCCATTTTTTCTGGCATTGCTATTTCTTCATTTTTAATTTGGAAGTTTTTCATTAGCTAAGAGGGGAATGAGTGTATGGTGCAATTGAAGAAACTTGCAAACGAGCGTTTTTCTGCTTTGATCTGTATGGATCCATTCAATGAGCGAATTCGTTTGGATGACTATAGCGGCAGGGTGCAGGATGTGATTCAGTCCGTGCTTCAGGAAGCGGCGGACTGCAAGGCGTCTAAGGTTATTGTAAAAGTAAGGCGCGAGCATATGCCTCTTTTTTTAGCAAAAGGCTTTCGGCTTGAAGGCGTGTTTTCTCATTATTTCCTCGGAAGTGATGCGTACGGCATGTCGCTCTTTCTGACCGAAGATCGAATGAACAGCCCATTTTGGCTGAAGGAAGATGAAATCGTTGCGTCTATTCAAGAAAAGCCGATGAAAAAAGACCAAGGCGTGTGGCAAGATGAGTATGTGATGAGGAAAGCTGGTCCAGAGGATGTGCACAAGCTGGCAGCGCTCTATGATACGGTCTTTGAAACGTACCCCACGCCAATGAACGAGCCAGATTACATCCAAAAGGTAATGGAGGAAGGGACGGTTTTTTATGCCGTTGAACATGACGGTCAACTTGTAAGTGCCGCATCCGCTGAAATCAATGTGCCGTATGGTCATGCAGAATTAACAGATTGTGCAACCCTTCCCACATACAGAAAACTAGGATTCATGCATCATTTGATTCTAGCCCTCGAACAAGAGCTTCAATCCATGCACATTTATGTCTTTTATTCTCTCGCCCGTGCACTGTCCTATGGAATGAATCAAGTATTTTATCAGCTCGGGTATACATACACCGGACGCTTTCAAAACAACTGCTATATTTTTGACAAAATTGAAGATATGAATCTATGGGTCAAAACGCCAAATGAATCATGAAATGGTTCTCATCTGATCAAGCAGACCAGATAGGCGGTACGCCATGATACTCAGCTGCAGCTTCATCCGATCATCAGTGGATTTGAGGCTGCAGCCTGTTCTCGTTTCAATTTGTTTCAACCGGTAGCTTAACGTATGCCGGTGAATAAACAATTCCCCCGCTGACTTTTGAATATTTTCATTGTGTGCCAAATACACTTCGAGTGTATGAATGAGGTCAGCCCCTTGTTTTTTTGTATAAAGCAGCGGGCTTAACAGCTCCACGTAAAAGTCATGCAAATTCATTCCGGCTTCGTTCATTTCAAGCAGCATCCCATATAGACCGAGCTTCTGATAATGAATGATGCTGTCATCTGTTTTCAAAAGAGGAAGAAGCCTTGCTGCATACTGGGCTTCTTTTGCACTTTTAGCAAAGAGACTGATCTGGTCGTAGGCTCTTCCAATGCCAATCACAATGGGATGGACGGGGAAAAAATAAGACCAAGTACTGCGGCATTCTTCTGATGCACGATACCAATTTGTTTCTTGATACGTGTTTTTTCCTGCGGGTGTCAGAACGAAAATGGAATCAAGCCTTGCCTTTAATAAAAAAGGAATTTGTCTGCGTTCAAAAATGGATGTGAGCAATTGGGATAGGCGCTGCACCATTTGATGATCGAGCTGTGTGTGCTGATGCTGAAATTGAAAGTAGATGACGACTTGTTCCTCACTCATATCATATTGCAGCTTTCTTGCTTGTTCGATGACATAACTTTCTTCTGTGTATTGCTGTTGCAGCATATCATCCAATAAATGCCCCTGCATTTGGTTTTCTGTATCTTGAATGGCTTTTTGTTTCAACCATTCAATCGCATACACCGCACCGGCATGCTCAATGGCGATGGCATCGAGATGGTGCCACGTCTCTTTTTTCTTTAACGCCACAATGAACCCGAAAATATCCCCCATTGCAATCACAGGGCATGCCGCTAGAACAAACGCACCATATGTGTCATAGACGAGCCGGCCTTTTTCCTCTGCCTGCTTGAGCAGAGAAGAGGTTTCAATCGGTTCGTCATCTGTTAGAAAGCCAAAAGCAGGAGAATAGGTCACTTCGTCTGTTTCGAGATGAGCTGCTGTTTGGTGCAAAAACACATCCAGTACGACGATATTTGCTGCTGTGAGATGTGCCAGTTCATCTGTAATTTGCGTGACATTTTTATTGCTCACATTTAAATGGGTCAGTCTTTGATGAATCGCAGAAGAATATTTGAGCTGATGGAGCTGACTGCTGACGATTTGTTCTAGAACGGCTTTTGTGATGTCTGAAAAATTGACATGGGGCGGAATCTCGATGAGCGGAATACCGCTATTTTCGGCGGCTTCAATGAGTGATGCGGGAATTTCCGTTAAGTACACGCCTTTATAGATGGCAATGGCTGAAAGACGATGAGATTGAATCAATTTTTCAAGCCGGATGCGTCTTTCTTTATTTTCTGTCAGTCCAAACCCAGTTGTAACAAGTAATTCTCCTTCGGAAAGTCTAGACGTGTCCTCAATAATTTCCACAATGGTCACCCACTGGATAAGACGATCCAGTCCATTTTCTCCAGCAAGCAGTTTGGTTTCTTTCATCATATCGAGCGAGAGTGCATCTTTGACGAGAATCGCCATAGACTCATGACCTCCTTTTGAACACTCTTATACACCATGTATAAAAAACACATGTGAAATTCGGGCATATGGCGAATGGAGGATGACTGCCCTCTTGATTAAGCTAATCTTATACCAAGTATACAAAATTTTCTTGCGATTCATGTAAAAAGAAAAGTGCAGCTGCTGACAAGAGAGGGAGGAATGACAAAGTGGAGACCCGGGATTACTTAATCAAACCAATGTTAAATCAGCAATATCCTGTGGCTGTGAGAGGAGAGGGGATTTATTTATATGATCGGGACGGAAAAAAATATATAGATGGCTCATCAGGGGCAGTCACGGCAAGTATTGGACATGGCATACAAGAGATTATTGATGCGATGACGGAGCAAGCGAAAAAGGTGAGCTTTACGTACAGATCACAATTTACGAATGAACCAGCGGAAGAACTAGCGTATGAATTGAGTACACTTTGCCCAGGTGATCTGAACTGGTCTTTTTTTGTAGGGAGCGGTTCAGAGGCAACGGAAACTGCTATGAAAATGGCGATTCAGCATTGGCAGGAGCAGGGGAAGACGGAAAAAAATCATATCATCTCAAGATGGATGAGTTACCACGGTATTACATTAGGGGCGCTGTCAATGTCAGGTCATATTGCAAGGAGAGAGCGTTTTGAACCACTGCTTGAAAAGCACCCAGTGCTGTCACCGCCCTATAGCTACAGGTCATGGCTGCCAAAGGAAGACAGCAAGCAGGTCGAGTGGTATGTCCAGGAATTTAAGACCGTCATCCAGCGTATAGGAAAAGAGAGGATCGCCGCATTGATTGCTGAACCGATTGTTGGTGCAGCGGGAGCGGCGCTCCTGCCGCCAGACGGATATTTCGAAGCGATGAAGCGTGTCTGTGAAGAAAACGACATTTTAATGATCGCAGATGAAGTCATGACGGGCTTTGGACGAACTGGAAAAATGTTTGCGATGGAACATTGGGGCACGGTACCAGATATCATGGTTCTCGGAAAGGGCATGAGCGCAGGTTATTCTCCAATCGCAGCAGTTGTCTCAACGGATCGTGTGATGGCACCGATTATCAGCGGCTCCGGCTCTGTCATGGCAGGGCACACATATAGTGCCAATCCGCTTTCAGCAGCTGTTTCATTAGCGGTCATTCGATATATGAAAAAGCATCAGCTTCCCGAACGGGCTGAACTTTCCGGGCGATACATGATGAATGCTTTAAAAGATCTGCAAGTAGCCCATTCCATCATAGGGGATGTAAGAGGGAAGGGATTGCTTATTGGCATTGAATTTGTCGCAGATCGTTTATCCAAAACGCCATTTCCTGCACATGCTCAGATAACCAATCTCGTCGTTGAAACGGCAAAACAAAATGGACTGCTGGTGTATCCAGCAAGCGCTGGAGAGGATGGAGTTGGAGGCGCAGCGGTTATGATCGCACCGCCGCTTTCCATCACACAGCAGGAAATGGATGAACTGATTGATAAATTCGGCCAGACCATCACACAAGTCGAACAAGAAGTAATCAATCGAGGGTTTTTCCCATCTGCTATGTAAGGAGGAACGAACATGAACAAAACTGTGGGTTTGGATGAAGTGATGACGCGATTAAAAGATGGCATGACCATCATGTTTGGCGGATTTGGCGGCGTGGGTTCACCACCATCGTTGATTGATGCCATTTTGGAAGCAAATATTCAAGATCTGACATTGATCGGAAATGATGCAGGTTTCCCGCAAATTGGTGTGGGCCGGCTCATCACAGAAGGAAGAGTGAAAAAAATCATCGCCTCTCATATCGGCTCAAATCCCATTGCCGGACAGAAAATGCAGGCTGGTACATTAGACGTTCATTTTTATCCGCAGGGCATTCTTGCAGAAAAAATCAGAGCAGGCGGAATGGGGCTGGCGGGCATTGTGACAGATGTTGGGATGGATAGCCTGAATCTCGATGAGAAACAATTGGTTCAACTGAATGGGAAGAATTATATGTTAGAGCCTGCGCTCACAGCGGATATTGCCATCGTCAATGCCTACAAAGCAGATGAAGTGGGAAACCTGATTTTTGATAAAAGCGCACGGAATACAAACCCGATTGTGGCGATGGCAGGAGACTGGACCATTGCGGAGGCAGAAGAAATTGTGGCAGCGGGGCAGCTCGATCCAGAAGAAATCGTGACGCCAGGCGTATTTGTGAATCAAATCGTGCAATCAAAAGGAGTGAACTGGACATGGGCATGGGAGACATCGATTTAAGACACCGCATTGCTAAAAGAGCAGCACAAGAAATTGAAGATGGCATGATTGTGAATCTTGGGATCGGCATTCCGACCCTAGCAGCAGATTACATTCCATCACATTACGAGGTGTGGCTGCATGCAGAAAACGGCATTATGGGGGCAGGAGCCTCGCCTTTGCAAGGGGGAGAAGATCCGAATTTGTGCAATGCCGGTGGTTTTCCCATTACGTTGACAAAGGGCGGCTCGTACATGGACAGTACGACTGCTTTTGGCATCATCCGAAAAGGCATGCTGGATATGACGATTTTGGGTGCACTTGAAGTAAGCAGCCAAGGGGATCTTGCCAATTGGATTGTACCGGGGAAAAGAGTACCGGGTATGGGCGGAGCGATTGAGCTGGCGCAAAAAGCGAAAAAAGTGGTCGTGGTGATGAGCCATCTTGATAAACACGGTCGATCTAAAGTGAAATCGGCTTGTACATTGCCGTTAACCGCTAAAGCGTGTGTCGATTTGATTATTACGGATATGGCGGTCATTGAGGTCAAGTCTCAGCTGCTCATTTTACGTGAAGTCATGCCGCCATTTCAGCCGGAAGATGTCATAAGGGCGACTGAAGCGCCATTAATTTTAGCGCCTGATGTCAAATCTGTTGTGTAGAAAGGATGAACGACTTGCAGCCAATGACACGTATTAGAAACTGGATGAAAGAGCATCAGGATGAAGCCATTACGCTTCTTCAGCAAATGGTGCAATGTGACAGCACCCAAGGAAATGAAGAAGATGTGCAGCAGATCGTGGCCAATAAACTGTCCGCCATTGGCTTTGATGTAGACGTTTGGGAAATTGGCGACGATGAATTACTAGAGCATCCTTATTTTTATTCCCCGCGCCGATCTTTTCAAGGGAGTCCCAACGTTGCTGGGCGATTGAAAGGGAAAGGTGGCGGCAAATCGATTTTATTAAACGGGCACGTAGATGTGGTTCCGGCAGGAGATACGAATCAATGGACATATCCGCCTTACAGCGGGCATATCATAAACGGGAGACTTTATGGACGCGGGGCAACAGATATGAAAGGTGGAAACGTTTCTTTACTCTTTGCGCTTGAGGCACTGCATGCGCTTCAGATTCCCCTGAAAGGAGATGTGGTGTTTCATAGTGTCGTCGAAGAGGAAAGCGGCGGAGCAGGCACACTTGCAGCGATATTGAAAGGGTACACAGCGGATGCTGCCATCATTCCAGAGCCAAGTCATATGAACATTTTTCCGCTTCAGCAAGGATCAAAGTGGTTCAGGCTGCATATTAAAGGAAGGGCAGCTCATGGCGGAACAAGGTATCACGGTGTTTCTGCTATTGAAAAGAGCACGGTGGTCCTTTCTCATATAGCGGCACTAGAAAAAGAAAGAAATCAGCGAGTGACGGAGCCGCTGTTTCAGCATATCCCGATTCCAATTCCAATCAACATTGGGAAAATTCAAGGCGGTGATTGGCCGTCCTCTGTCGCAGATCTTGTCACAATGGAAGGCAGGCTTGGTGTGATGCCAGGTGAGACAGTTGAGCAGGCAGAGAAGGAATTAGAAAATTGGATGACTGGACTCGCTGAAAAGGATGGTTGGTTTCAAGAACATCCTGTGGAAGTGGAGTGGTTTGGTGCTAGGTGGCTTCCAGGGTCAATCGACTCTGATCACCCGCTTTTAGGTCTATTGAAGGAACAATATGAAGAGGTCATGCAGCACCCGCCAAAAGTGGAAGCCGCCCCTTGGGGGACAGACGGCGGATTACTGTCACAAGCAGCGGATATCCCAATCATTGTGTTTGGACCTGGAACGACAGAGCTTGCCCATTTCCCGAATGAATCCATTGAGATGAAACATGTGATTGAAGCAGCAGAAATCATTGCTGGTACGTTGGTCAAATGGTGCGAAGCAGCGGAATGATTCACACACAAAAAAAGAAGGCTGTCTACTCAGCCTTCTCTTTATGTGTATTCTGCTGTTCACACATATAGGTCACTGGACAAAAACGAAGAATACCAGAGCCCAATTTTAATCCGCCGAGCATGATGCCAAAAAGCAGCATTTTACTCCATGGTTTTCGAGCATATAAGGATCCAGCTACAGTACATATCGTCATTCCGCAGGCAATTCTCATGAGCGCTTCCATTAAGCCAAGATTAGGTTTCATTGCAAGTGATTCTCCTTTTTTAAATTATTTTAAGTGTGATTTCAAGAAATTGTAACGTTTCATTAATGCGTAACGTGGTTCGTTATGTTACGATAGGGCTAATACAAATGAAGGAGAGTATGTGAATGTCCGAACGTACTTTTAATTGGAGAAACAATGACATCCGCACACAAATCGATGTAGTCGACTCAAAAATAGTTCCAACACTCCTTTTAACGAATGGACTCGTGCTAAACCCGTTTTTGAAGCAATGGGTGAAGGCAAATATTTGGATACATGATGATCGAATTGTTTATGTCGGAGCAGAGCTTCCTCAAAATAAATCAGCTAAACGTGTGATTGATTGTGAAGGTAAATACATTGTGCCGGGGTATATTGAACCTCACGCGCATCCGTTCCATATTTATAATCCCCAATCACTTGCAGAATATGTGTCTCAATTTGGCACAACAACGATGGTCAGCGATAACTTATTTCTTCTTTTGCAAAGCAATGAAAAGAAAGCGCTTTCCACTCTGTGTGAATTAAAAAAGCAGCCATTTCAGTATTTCTGGTGGTCTAGATACGATCTTCAAACCGAGGTCAGGTATGAAGATGAGATGCTTCCTATTAACTATCGGAAAGAATGGATTGATCATCCCGACGTCCTTCAAGGCGGCGAATTAACGAGCTGGCCAAGATTAATGGACGGTGATGATCTCATTTTATATTGCATGCAAGAAACGAAGAAGCAGAGAAAACGAATTGAAGGGCATTTCCCTGGGGCTTCTGAGAAAACGCTAACAAAAATGAAGCTGTTTGGAGCGGACAGTGATCATGAAGCAATGAATGCAGATGATGTGCTCAAACGCTTGTCTCTAGGTTATCATGTGTCCTTGCGTCATTCTTCCATCCGCCCAGATTTAGTGAACATTTTAAGGGAATTGCATGAGCGTGACTTTAGGCACTACGATCACTTTTTCTATACAACAGATGGATCAGCGCCTCACTTTTATGAAGAAGGCATGATCAATCGTCTCATTTCCATTGCCCTTGAAGAAGGCGTGCCTACTATTGATGCGTACAATATGGCGACTTTTAACATTGCGAAATACTATCAAATTGATGACTTATTAGGCGTGGTCGGTCCTGGCCGATTGGCTTCTTTGAATATTTTAGATGATCCGATGAATCCAAATCCAGAAACGGTGATTTCTAAAGGGGTAATCCTGAAATTAGAGGGGGAGAACCAGCATCAATTCCAAGAGACAAAATGGGAAAATGGTGGGCTTGAACCATTAGATTTAAGCTATGACCTGACAATGAGTGACTTGCAATTCTCAATGCCTCTTGGTGTCAAAATGCGAAATTCTGTCATCATGGAGCCTTATACAGTGGAGATTGATAACTCTGTCAATCAGCTGTCCTGTGACCATGATCAAAGCTTCTTCAGCCTGATTGATCGAAAAGGCGAGTGGCGCGTGAACACAATGTTAAAAGGATTTGCAAACAAGGTGCAAGGGTTTGTCAGCTCATTTTCAACCACTGGTGACATTTTAGTGATTGGGAAAAATAAAGATGATATGATGCTTGCTCATAAGCGAATGAAAGAAATTGGCGGTGGAATTGTGCTCACAGAAAACGGAAAGATTTTGCATGAAATCCCGCTGCAATTATCAGGCTGTGCATCAGCTGAACCGTTTGAAACGGTTCTTCAGCAGGAGCAAACGTTACGCGAGCTACTCATTGAGCGAGGGTATCCATTTGACTGCCCGATTGATACACTTGTCTTTTTCCAAAGCACACACTTGCCGTATATTCGAGTGACACCAAGAGGAATATTTGATGTCATGAAAAAAACTGTACTCTTTCCGTCTATAATGCGTTAAAATATAACAGAGTGGAGCTGTATCATATTTGCTAGATTTCTGACCGCTGTTATAGGGCAGGAGTAAGCAAAAGATCTCTTCGCTGCTAGATATGGTGACAAAGCATAGGGCTTTGACATGACGAATGAAGTGCCCAATTGTAAAATGAATCTGTCGGTTACGCTGGCCGACCAACATATTTTGAATAATTAAGCAAGGCGGGGCGCAGGTTTGTCGTCTCGCCAAGCTTTCTCCACATACTGTTTTTTAGGGAAAGACTTAACAGAGCAGAAGTGTTCTAGATATCGGAGACAAACAAGTTTGTCAGATTGTCGCACAAGGAATATGACAAAACTTGTCGAATTTGTTTACGATAAAGAAGCTTCGGCTTACGAAAGAACCTGATGGCATTTTCAGCGTAGAACCAAACCTGTCATGATTCGTTCAAAGCTCATTGCTGAGGTTGAAAAAAATGAGTCAGGAAAGATACCGCTTTCTCGGAAAAGTCAGTGCGGAGCGGTGTGCCAATAGTAAAGGAGAAGATGTATAAAGATGCAAATTGATAAATTAAGGGGCAAAAGCTTAGATCAGCTATTCAACTCCATCTTATCCCTTAAAGACCTGGAAGAATGTTATCGATTTTTTGATGATTTGTGCACCATCAATGAAATCCAATCTTTATCACAGCGTCTTGAAGTAGCGCGTATGCTTCGCGAGGGAAATACGTATCATAAAATTGAGACGGAGACAGGTGCAAGCACTGCAACCATCTCACGAGTCAAACGCTGCTTGAACTACGGAAATGATGCCTATACGATGGCACTTGACCGTGTAGCAGAGCAACAAGCAACGGACGAAACAAAATAAAGCAGCTTTCACTGCAGACATTCTTTATGATTTGTCGTTTTGAAGTTGAACAAATAGAGCCATTTCAGTTGAAATGGCTCTATTTGATATCATCAAGTTCTCCCATAAACCATCGTTCACCTTCATAGGACACTTCATCGTCATCAGTGATCACTTCCTTAAAACCGATGGTTCGCATATTTTGCGCAACAGATAAATCCCATTCTTTTTGAATATTTCTCTGATCAGAAAGGGGAAGCCATGTCTGATACTCATCTTGTCTGTTGAAGAAATCTTTCACATAAGAATCCCCTTTAAACACAATGATTTGTGAATGCCATAATCCAGGCAGATCGACTGCGACCACGACACGATATATGTCCCCGTCGTTTGGTTTCAAATCAATGAGATGCTCAGCTCTATTCAATAGAGTTTGAATGCATAGACGTTTGATCTTTTTCGGTGTTCTGTTGGAAGTCATAAAATCATAAGCCGCTGGTAGAGGCAGGTGCCAGTAGTCAGAAACATTCTCCGGAAACGACTGCGTATTTGCGTTCATTTCTTTTATGATCTGTTGAGTCTTTCGTTTCATACCGCGGACCTTTTTTTCACGCATACTCTTTCTCCTTATCAAAGATCTATTAAGTTCTTTATACGTGATTGAGCAAGAATGTCAACGAAAAAAGGTGTGGAAGCGCACCTTTTTAAGCTAGACAGACTGCTCTGTGCCTGAGAACATAGGGACTTCACTTGTCTGGCCGTTTTCTTGTCTAAAAATAATATGTTTTTCGTTAAAATGAATAGGTGATTCGATTCCAGCTGCTGCGCATAAATTAAACAAACCTTCTCTAAGGGACAGGATATAATTGCAGACTCGGTATTTCTTTTCTTCAATGGATAAACCTTTTTGCAGCTTTGGATCTGTGGTGGCAACCCCAACAGGGCATTTATTCGTGTGGCATACTTGCGCACGAATACAGCCAACCGAGAACATCAAGCCCCGTGCGATATTCACAAAATCCGCTCCCATGGAAAGGGCAATTGCGATTTTATCAGGGGAGAGAAGTTTACCAGACGCAAACAGCTTGAGTTGATCTCGAACCCCATATTTCTTCAAAATTTGATGGACCATCGGCAGTGCGGTGAAAATGGGTAGGCCTGCGGAATCAGCCAGTTCATGAAAGGAAGCACCTGTGCCACCTTCTCCGCCATCTACTGTAATGAAATCAGGATGCTTTCCGCTTTTTTTCATATAGAGAGCAAGCTCCTCGATATCTTCTTTATGTCCTACAACTAGCTTGATTCCAACTGGTTTTCCGCCGATGTTTCGCAGTTGTTCAATAAAATCAAGCATGTCAGGAATGGAGTGAAACATCTCGAACCGGTTCGGACTGTCAATGGATTGGTGTGGCGGCAGTTTACGGATTTGGGCAATTTCTTCTGTGACTTTTTCACCATCAATGTGTCCGCCGCGTGTTTTCGCCCCTTGTGCCAGCTTGAGTTCAAAGGCTTTTACTTCATCATGCTCACTTTTTTTCTTAAACTCTTCAAATGAAAATGCGCCATCCTCTGTTCGAACCCCAAATAAACCAGGCCCAATCTGGCAAATGATATCGGCGCCCCCTTTGAGATGGTAAGGCGAAAGCCCGCCTTCACCTGTGTTCATCCATGTGCCGTCAGCCATTTTTAACCCGGAGGATAGAGCCGTAATCGCCCGGTCGCCTAAGGAGCCGTAGCTCATGGCTGATTGACCGATCAATCCTTTGACGTGGAAGGGTTTTTGGCATGTATGTTCACCAATGATTTGTACATCTTCTTGATGGAGATAGTAAGGTTTTGCTTCGACTTCTTTCGTGTGTTCACTTCTTCTCAGTAAATTGTCTTGATCGATCTGATACACTTTTGTTTGGATTTTTTCAGATTGATCGATGCGTAACTCATCTCGCTGCTTTGGAAATAGGACGTTGCGAATATAGTAACCAGGCTTGTCAAAATCACGTTTTGATCCAAAGCCCATTGTCCGGCTTTTGTACTTCCCAGACATGACAGCTTGCTCGTATTCTCTTCTTGAGAAAGGAAGCTCCTCTCGATCATTTAGAAACAGATATTGACGAAGCTCAGGTCCTATTTTTTCAAAAATAAACCGTAGCTTTCCAATGACCGGATAATTTCGTAGGACAGAATGCTCTTCCTGTTTTTCATCTCGCATCCAAATCCAGATGAATAAAATGATTGGTATGATGAAAAAAATCACTAATAATGCGCCAATGACAATAAAAGTTGTTGTCACGAAAATCCCCTCTTTTCTCTATCATTACTGTTGTTATTCCACTTATCATTGAAAGAGAAACCACTTCAACAGATTGTGACGTTTAGAAATGAAAAGGCGGGGTAACTTACAAATAAGATCATAAGGGGAGGGAACATACATGAATAAGCGTCCGAATGCGTATGTACTTGCAGGATTAGGGGTTGGTGGTGCAGTGTTATTAGCAGTGAAAAATAAACAGCATCTCAAAAAATGGGCAAGCATGTTCCGATCAGATGAAAAGGTTCCTGAAAAAGCTGGTCACCCTGATCCGTTAGATATTCAAGACAATAAGATGGTCGATGAAGGGGCCATGACATCTGTTCATTATTTTAATGAAGTGAGACAATAGTTTAGAAAAACCGTTTTGACCATTCAAAACGGTTTTTTCTTGTCTTTTTTTTGATGTGATATCGAAGAGGATCGACAATCGTAAAACCGATCAACCCTTCGTGATCAGGCGTCGAGAAAAGAAATTCAATGCCCGATAAATGATAGGTTGAGAGAACTTCCTGATCCGTAAAACGTAACGAAAGCTCGTCCTCATAAACGGGTGTGTGCTTCAACACCTTGGCTTCTTCTGCAAATAACTCCAGCCCAGCCACTCGGCCCTCTTTGTCGATGTCTACGTTCACACATTCATTCACGTCTAATTCAATGGTTTCTTTGATTGTCCCGATTCGAGGCGGGATGAGATAGATGTATCCGATGTCGATCGTTTGATCATATGTGATGGTTCTTTTCAAATCATTCACCTGCTTGGTCGATAGTAAAATGTTCCTTTCATGTATAATATCATGTGATGAGATGAAGTAGCTCTCATTTCAGTTCAGCACGCATCTATTGATCTCCTTCAGCTCCTCTTGAAGTGGAGCTTTTCATATAGTCTCCATTCACCTCGCCTAAAGTGAAAATCGACTATTTTCAAAAGAATGAAACTTTTAGCTGAAGGAGGTTACCCATTTTTTGCGGTGTCTGATTTTGTTATAATATTTAAATGGAATGAAACGAATGGAGGAACGTTTTTCATGTATGATGTTACCGAGTGGAAGCATGTCTTTAAACTCGATCCAAATAAAGAGATTTCCGATGAACAACTTGAAGCGATTTGTGAATCCGGTACGGATGCCATTTTGATTGGCGGCAGTGACAACGTGACAGAAGACAACGTGCTGCAACTGATGTCAAAGGTGCGCCGCTTTCTTGTGCCATGTGTCCTGGAAATCTCGACACATGAGATGATTGTGCCTGGCTTTGACCTGTATTTTATCCCCACTGTGTTAAACAGCGCTCATCCTGATTGGATTGTTGGTCTGCATAAGGATGCGATGAAGGAATACGGTGATTTGATGTCAATGGAAGAGATTGTGCCGGAAGGATATGTCATCTTAAACGAAGAGTGTAAAGCGGCTAAGCTGACAGAGGCAAATACGTCACTGGATATAGATGACGTAAGGGCATATGCGAGAGTGGCAGAGCACTTGATGAAACTGCCCATCTTTTACTTAGAATACAGCGGGACGCTTGGAGACATAGAGCTTGTGAAAGAAACCAAAGCAGTGCTACATGAAACGGTTCTATTTTATGGCGGCGGTATTGGAAGCAAAGAGCAGGCGAAAGACTTTGCACAGCATGCAGACGTTGTCGTAGTGGGAAACGTTATTTATGACAATTTTAAAGAAGCGTTAAAGACAGTCGACGCAGTGAAAAAGTCATCATAGTCAAACAAGACGAAACGGGTTAAAATAGAACATAAGTTCGAATTGGCGGTGAATGAAATGAATGAAATATCGAATCACTTATTAGAAGGGCTGAATGACGCGCAGAAAGAAGCGGTCAAAGCAACAGACGGGCCGCTGTTACTGATGGCAGGAGCAGGTAGTGGAAAAACACGAGTGCTCACGCATCGAATTGCGTATTTAATGGCAGAAAAGCATGTGGCGCCGTGGAATATTTTAGCGATTACCTTTACAAATAAAGCAGCAAGAGAAATGCGTGAGCGTGTACAAGCCATTTTAGGGCCTGGTGCGGATGACATTTGGATCTCTACGTTCCACAGCATGTGTGTGCGCATTTTACGACGCGATATTGACCGTATTGGTGTGAATCGCAACTTTTCTATATTAGACACATCTGATCAGCTTTCAGTCATTAAAAACATTTTAAAAGAACGAAATATCGATCCTAAAAAGTTTGATCCTCGTAGCATTTTAGGTTCAATCAGTAGTGCAAAAAACGAACTCATTGACGCAGAGGAATACGCTAAAACTGCTGGTGATTTCTATGATCAAGTGGTCAGCGACGTCTACACAGATTATCAAAAACGATTACTCAAAAACCAATCACTCGATTTTGATGATCTTATTATGATGACGATTCGTCTGTTTGAGCGGATCCCTGAAGTATTAGAACACTATCAGCGAAAATTCCAATACATTCATGTCGATGAGTATCAGGATACAAACAGAGCGCAGTACATGCTTGTGAAATTGCTCGCTCAGCGTTTTCAAAATATATGTGTGGTCGGTGACTCGGATCAGTCTATCTATCGCTGGCGTGGAGCGGATATTACAAACATTCTTTCCTTTGAAAAAGATTATCCGTCCAGTGAAGTGATTTTGCTTGAGCAAAATTACAGATCAACTAAACGTATTCTGAATGCCGCAAACACGGTCATTCAAAACAATTCAAACCGTAAGCCAAAAAACCTTTGGACAGAAAATGACGAAGGAGCGAAGATTGCCTATTACCGCGCAGATAATGAATTCGGTGAAGGTCAATTTGTCGCTGGAAAGATTCGTCAGCTCCATCAGAGCGGCAAGCGTAAATTATCTGATTTTGCGATCCTCTATCGAACGAACGCTCAGTCACGTGTCATAGAGGAAACGTTAATGAAGGCAAACATTCAATACAACATCGTCGGCGGCACGAAGTTCTATGACAGAAAAGAGATCAAGGACATTTTGGCTTACTTACGCCTTGTGTCAAATCCAGATGACGACATTAGTTTTGCGCGCATTGTCAACGTACCAAAGCGTGGAATTGGGGCGACTTCTGTTGATAAAATTGCCGCATACGCAGAAATGAATGATCTCTCTATGTTTGAAGCACTTGGTCAGGTGGATTTCATTGGACTCAGTGCAAGAGCAGCCAATGCACTTGATGAGTTCAAACAGCTCATTGACCAAATGACAAACATGCAGGATTATTTATCTGTCACTGAATTAACGGAAGAGATCCTAGAGAAAACAGGTTACCGTGAAGCGCTGAAGATTGAAAAAACGATTGAGGCACAAAGCCGTTTAGAAAATATTGACGAGTTTCTATCGGTCACTAAAAACTTTGAAGAACAAAATGAAGATAAATCACTTGTCACCTTCCTGACAGACCTCGCCCTCGTCGCAGACATTGATAAGCTGGATGAGGCTGAGGAAGAAGATCAGGATGCGGTCATTTTAATGACCCTCCACGCAGCAAAAGGACTTGAATTCCCTGTTGTGTTCTTAATGGGAATGGAAGAAGGCGTCTTCCCGCACAGCCGTTCACTAATGGAAGATGCCGAGATGGAAGAAGAGCGCCGTCTTGCTTATGTAGGGATCACACGGGCCGAAGAAGAGCTTTATTTATCAAGTGCGAAGATGAGAACGTTATTCGGCCGGACGAACATGAATATGGAATCACGATTTATCAGAGAAATACCAGCTGATTTATTGGACAACCTAAATGAGAAAAAAGAAACGAAAACACCGTTTGGCCAAACGAGAGAAAGACCGCAAAGACGAGGGCCTGTCTCACGTCCCCAAACGCAAACCATTCAAAACACAGGCGGCGGCAGCATTGGCTGGGCTGTCGGTGATAAAGCCGCTCATAAAAAATGGGGCGTTGGCACGGTTGTGAGTGTAAAAGGTAGTGGAGATAGTACAGAGCTTGATATTGCCTTCCCAAGCCCTACAGGCATTAAGCGTCTCCTTGCCGCATTTGCGCCAATCGAAAAGCAATAAACTGATAGGACTGACAAAACGGATGAAGTGAAAGGAAGAAGCAGATGGATAAAGAAGCAGCGAAACGCCGGATCGAGGAACTACACCAGATTTTGAATCAATACAACTACGAATATCACACACTGGATCGTCCAAGTGTTCCTGACGCTGAATATGATGCGCGGATGCGTGAGCTGATTTCTCTGGAGGAAGAATACCCTGATTTAAAAGCAGCGGATTCACCCTCGCAAAGAGTAGGAGGAGCTGTTTTAGACGCCTTCCAAAAAGTACGTCACGGTACTCCGATGCTCAGTCTCGGCAATGCGTTTCATGAACAGGACCTTCTTGATTTTGACCGCCGGGTTCGTCAAGCAGTCGGTGACGACGTCGCTTACAATGTCGAGCTGAAAATTGACGGACTCGCTGTTTCTCTCCGTTATGAAAATGGCGTGTTTGTCCGGGGTGCCACGCGGGGTGATGGGACAACAGGTGAGGATATTACCGAGAACCTCAAAACCATTCGTTCCATCCCGCTCAAAATCAATCGGCCTCTGTCGATTGAAGTGAGAGGCGAGGCATTTATGCCAAAACCTTCTTTTGAAGCCCTTAACGAAAAAAGATTACAAAACGAAGAAGAGCCGTTTGCGAACCCGCGTAATGCGGCTGCTGGCTCACTTCGTCAACTCGATACGAAAATTGCAGCGAAACGAAACCTTGATATCTTCGTCTACAGTATAGCGGAGCTTGATGAAATTGGTGTTGAAACGCAAAGCGCAGGACTTGATCTTCTCGATGAGCTTGGCTTTAAAACGAACAAAGAAAGACGGATGTGCCAAACCATTGAAGAAGTGATCGACCTCATTGAAACACTGAAAACAAAGCGTGCTGATTTCTCATACGAAATCGATGGCATTGTCATTAAAGTCAATTCATTGGCTCAGCAAGAAGAACTAGGCTTCACAGCAAAAAGTCCACGCTGGGCTGTTGCGTACAAATTTCCGGCCGAAGAAGTCGTGACGAAGCTGATTGATATTGAACTAAGTGTGGGGCGTACTGGCGTCATCACCCCAACAGCGATTCTTGAGCCTGTAAAAGTGGCAGGGACGACAGTGCAACGTGCATCTCTTCATAATGAAGATTTAATCAAAGAGAAGGATATCCGCCTTTTTGATCAAGTGATTGTCAAAAAAGCGGGCGATATTATCCCAGAGGTTGCAGGGGTCCTTGTTGATCAGCGAACAGGAGAAGAAAAGCCGTTTCACATGCCGACTGAATGTCCAGAGTGTCATAGTGAGCTGGTCAGAATTGAAGGAGAAGTGGCGCTGCGGTGCATCAATCCACAATGCCCCGCTCAAATACGTGAAGGACTCATTCACTTTGTGTCTCGTAATGCGATGAATATTGATGGGCTAGGCGAGCGAGTCATTACACAACTTTTCAAAGAACAGCTTGTCTCTCGTGTATCAGACCTTTATCGTTTAACTAAAGAAGAGCTGATTCAGCTAGAACGAATGGGCGAAAAATCAGTCGATAATTTACTGCGCTCGATCGAGCAATCGAAAGAAAACTCTCTTGAACGTTTATTATTTGGACTCGGTATTCGGTTTATTGGTTCTAAAGCAGCGAAGACGTTGGCCATGCACTTTGAGGATATCGATCAGTTAAAACAAGCAACGAAAGAACAATTACTTGAAGTAGATGAAATTGGTGAAAAAATGGCCGATGCAGTTGTCACGTACTTTGAGAAAGAAGAAATACTAGATCTGCTAAATGAACTAAAAGAACTTGGGGTCAATATGACCTACACAGGGCCAAAACCAGTGAAAGTAGAAGAAAGTGATTCCTACTTTGCAGGAAAAACGATTGTGCTGACGGGGAAATTAGAAGAAATGTCTCGTAATGATGCAAAGGCAGCGATCGAAGCATTAGGCGGCAAGTTAGCAGGTAGCGTAAGTAAAAAAACAGACTTAGTCATTGCCGGCGAAGCAGCTGGAAGTAAGCTGACAAAGGCAGAAGAACTCAATATTGAAATTTGGGACGAAGCCAAAATGCTCGAGGAGCTAAAGAAATAAGAGGAGTGTTTTCTATTGAAAAAGTTGCTATTGCTGCTGACAATGCTCACACTGGTATTGTCAGCGTGTGCACCTTTTGGGGGAAAGGATGAGGAAGAGGTCACACAAAAAACGGATGAAACGAAAGAAACAGCGATCATCCCAATGTACAACATCTCTGATTCCTATTACAAAATGGTGCTGCCGTTTAAACAAGGAGCGGCAAGAGGACTAACAGCAGAGCGTCTCAATACACGCTTAGACATTGATGAATTTGAAACAGGACTCATGCGCCTGGCAACAGAATCATTCAATACAAACGACTATCTGTTCCAAGAAGGACAGCATTTAGATGAAGATACTGTTCTCAGCTGGCTTGCCCGCAAAAAAACAGGCAGTGATCTGAAAAAAGCTGAAAAAGAAGACAAAGACTTTAAGAACTTAGGTTTAAACCCTGCTCTTCCAAACTCAGGTTCAACAAAGTCAAAAAATGAAAATAGTCCAATCTACTTAGCTTCCATGCTAGAACATAATTACTTAATCAGAAAAGATAAAAATAGCTTACAGCTTGGCGGGGTTGTCATCGGTCTTGCGCTTAACTCTGTCTATTATTATCGCGAAAATATCGGGGATCCTCAGCAAGAGGTGACCATCGATTCATCGAAGAATTCAAAGAAACTTTTAGCAGAGGGCGAAAAAATTGCGGAACAAGTCATTAAACGCCTTCGTCAAATGGACGGACTGCAAAAAGTCCCAGTCATGATTGCTCTTTATAAACAAGCACCAAAATCATCTATTGTTCCAGGAAACTTCATCGCTAAAACCGATGTAAAAGCAGGATCAGCTGATATTGGTAGTTGGGATACGATTAAAGAAGAGAATGTCTTCTTCCCTTCAGATAATGCCAAGAGCAGCTACAAAGATGATTCAGAGCGATTTGACCGCTTCAAGACAAAGGTAGAAGACTACTTCCCGAATTACACAGGTGTGGTAGGCAAAGGTTTCTATAAAAACGGGAACTTGCAAAAAATGAAAGTAGAAATTCCAATGCAATTCTACGGAAAAACAGAAGTCGTGGCATTTACGCAATACTTAACAGGTGAAGTCATGGATTACTATAAGAGCACCAATATAGAAATCAACATCACCTCTTCTGATCAGCAAGAAGCCCTCATCACAAAAAATGCAGAAGATAAAGAACCAACGGTCCATATATATGACTAAATAAAAACCGCCTTTTGGCGGTTTTTAGCGTGTAGACAAACCCTCGCATTCTTTGTCAGTCCTGCGTGCTGGTGCTCACGAATGTGAAATTCGCTCCGCGCCAGTACTCGTCCTTCCTAGGGCTGCAAAGGTTTTCTATCACGCTGAAAAGAAGACAAAGGGCTAAAATCAAGTTCATTTTAGCCCTTTGTCAACAATCTGAAAACCGCCTTTTGGCGGTTTTTTATTTCTAATTAGAGGAATTTTTCAACTTTTGTCAAATTATGTGAAGAAACCAAAAGGAAAGGCAGGTATGTTGATGCTCGTATAAATGCTGATTACCGTCATGTATAAGTAAAAAGACGATAAAAGGAGAATCAGCATGCATAAAGAAGTAAAAGCACGATACGATGAACAAATGGTCTTAAAGAAAGCGGCTCTACTCTATCATTTTCAGCCAGAACAAGTCACATTTCTAGCCGATGCAGAAAATTATGTGTATGAATATACGGATGAAAAAGGGTCGAGTTATATATTGAAAATTACCCATACCATTCGCCGCTCCCGCACATATATTCTAGGAGAAATGGACTGGATTCGGTATTTATCTCAACATGGAATCTCAGTAGCTAAACCGGTTTTATCCGCAAGAGGAAAAGATGTTGAAGCGATTCCCGATCAAGCAGGAGGCGCTTTTTTGCTGAGAGTGTACGAAAAGGCGCCCGGCAGAAAAGTGACCGAAGCAGATTGGAATGGACAGTTGTTTCAAGCGTTAGGAGCCTATACTGGGCGTATGCATCAAACGACTAAACAATATCAAGTGAAAGATCCTCGCTATAAGCGTCAAGAGTGGTATGAGGAGGAGCAATTAAAGCTTGAAACGTATATTCCTTCTGATCAAACGGTTGTGTTGCAGAGAAAAGATGAACTGATGCAAAAGCTTCACCAGCTCCGAATATCCAAGGATGTCTATGGACTGGTGCATGCGGATTTACATCACGGGAACTTCCATTATCATCAGGGAGAAATCATTGCATTTGATTTTGATGATTGTGGGTATCACTGGTTTATCAATGATATAAGCATTTTGCTATACAACGTTCTTTGGTATCCGGTGATTCCGTATGAGGATAAAGCTGAATTTACGGGTGAATTTATGAGCCATTTTCTCAAAGGCTATCGACAGGAGAATGAGCTTGATGACGCATGGCTGGCGACAATACCAGATTTCCTTATGCTGCGTCATATGCTTATTTATGGGCTTTTACATCAAGCATTTGATCTCCGAACACTAAGCGCTGAAGAAAGTGCCATGCTGGCGCGTTTTCGAAAGGAGATTGAGGACAAAACCCCAATTACGCCTTTTGACTTTCATCAGCTAACAACATAAATAGAAAGCCCCTTGCTGTTTCACATAGCAAGGGGCTTTTTATCCTACACCGTATCACACTTCACACCAACAACGCCTTCTAAATCTTTAATATCAAAGTACACATCGGTTGTATAGCGGTCTTTATGTACGCGAACACGTACTTCCATGATCGGATAGTCTTTTTCCTTTAAATCATCAATACGTACAGAATGAATACGAATATTGAGTGCTTTCATTTCTTTTAAAATCTCTGTCATGCGGTTTCGATCAGAAAGTGACATTCTGATGCGGATTTCTTTTTCCTGTAAGCGAATGGGTCCAATCCGCTGGAAGAGCCAAGGTAAAAATTCCACACTGACAAGAATAAAGAAAAGACTGAGGAAGGCTTCTTTATAAAAACCTGCACCTGTTGCAACCCCAAGTCCTGCTGCTCCCCAAATCATCGCAGATGTCGTAAGACCTGAGATGACATCATTGCTTTTGCGAAGAATCACACCTGCTCCAATAAAACCAACACCAGATATAATTTGCGCCGGTAACCTGAGTGGGTCCATTTGAAGCTTAGAGACTCGAGGGAAATTGTAGGCTGCATCAATGCTGATGATGGTTAATACGCAGGAGCTGACAGCAATGACAATACACGTTTTCAGCCCAAGCGGCTTTTTCTTAAGTTCGCGTTCAAGACCGATGATCAAACCGATTAAGGTGGCAACGGCTAATTTTAAGACCGTATCCCATTCAATTGTCCAAAACATGCGTATCGCTCCTTTCACTTCATGTACGTTTCACATCATGTATATGATCTTCTCACAGCCCATATGGCTGCACAACTTCTATTTTATTCAGAAACGGGAGAAAGAAAAGCATTTTATTGAAAAATAAAGAGAGTCATCCGCATAATGCAGATGACTCCTCATGTCTAGTTATTTTGTTTCTTCTTCGAGATGGTCTTCCATTTTGCTAAATAGCTTTTTAGAAGCTTTAGACGGTTTATTTGTTAAGAGGCTGACAATAATAGCAGTCAAACCACTTAAAATAAATCCAGGAACCATTTCGTACAATCCAGTCGTGTTGTTTAAGCCTGTTGAAATCCAAACGAGAACGACAACAGCCCCAACAATCATTCCGGCTAAAGCGCCATGATGATTCATTCGTTTCCAGTATAGACATAACAAGATGACTGGACCGAATGAAGATCCAAACCCAGCCCAAGCATAACCGACAAGGTCAAGAATAGTATCACTTGGGTTTAGAGAGAGACCAATGGCAACAATCGCTACGACTAGTACAGAGATACGTCCAATCATCACAAGTTCTTTGTCAGAGGCTTTTCTTCTAAAGAATGTACGGTATAAATCCTCTGTCATCGCACTTGCAGTGACAAGCAGCTGAGAAGAAATTGAACTCATAATTGCAGCTAAAATGGCAGAAAGTAAAAACCCAGTAATATATGGATGGAATAACACTTTAGAAAACACAATAAAGATAGTTTCTGGGTCTGCCAAAGTGGTGCTTGTTTCATGAACATACGCCACGCCGACTAAACCGACAGATAGTGAACCAATGACAGACACAATCATCCAGCTCATACCGATACGACGTGCTGGCTTTAAATCTTTTACAGTCGTAATCGCCATAAAGCGAACAATAATGTGCGGCTGTCCAAAGTAACCGAGTCCCCAAGCGAGGAAGGAAATAATGCCAATGACGCTCGTTCCTCTAAAAATATCAAGCAATTTAGGGTCAATCTGTTGAATATCATTGAATGTGGCAACAGGTCCACCTAATTGAGTAAAGGCAACGATCGGCACGAGCACTAATGCTAAAAACATAATAGCTCCTTGAACAAAATCAGTTAAACTAACTGCCAAAAAGCCGCCGAATAGTGTGTACAAAATCACGATACTAGAAGTTAAGATTAAACCAAACATATAATGAGCACCAAACGCTGATTCAAATAAGCGTCCGCCTGATACCATACCTGATGAGGTGTAAAGCGTAAAGAAAATCATAATGATGACAGCTGAGACAGCTTTCAATAAAGTAGATGAGTCTTTAAACCGTTTGTCAAAAAAGTCTGGAATGGTAATCGCATCATCAGCAACTTCTGTATACGATCTCAATCGTGGCGCTAGGAATAGATAGTTTAAGTAAGCCCCACTAATTAACCCAACAGCAAGCCATCCAGATGAAAGACCAGTTGTATACATAGCGCCTGGAAGCCCCATCAGCATCCACCCACTCATATCAGCTGCACCAGCAGATAGAGCCGTTACATAAGGACCTAACCCGCGTCCGCCTAACATATAATCATTCAAGTCGTTTGTTTTTCTGAATGCATACCAGCCAATGGCAAGCATTCCAATAAAATAAATAGATAGAGAAATTACAATCTCAATACTCATGTTTCCATATCACCTTTTTCGTATTAATTTGACATCACCTCAATCAAAATATACAAAGAACAGCCTATTGAACTGTCTGCTCACTGCTATGGTTACTTAACCTATCAGAGTATTCCCAAGTGATCAACCTTCTTAAACATCTTTATCTTTAAGAAAAAATGCACGGATCGGTGATAAGCGTCTATATGTATGCGTTTACAAAAATAAACTAAAGTAAAAATTTTCTGAAAAATAAAAAGGTACCTCGATGAATATTTTAGACACTGGCTGCACCACAATGACATATTAGGGGATAAAGCCTTTCTAGGCGACCTCGTAAAGTTGCTTTAGAACAGTAAAATTTGATATGATAAAGTGTATATGACTTATGATCATGACCACGAACACGTATCATTTTTGGAGGTGAACCTGCATGTCAAGAATATCAATAGAAGAAGTAAAGCATGTTGCGCATTTGGCACGGCTTGCGATTACAGAAGAAGAAGCTGAGATGTTTACAGAACAGCTTGATAGCATCATTTCATTTGCAGAGCAGTTAAACGAGGTAGATACGGAAAACGTTGAACCAACAACACACGTATTAAAAATGAAAAACGTCATGAGAGAAGATGTTCCGAATAAAGGTCTTTCCATTGAGGCAGTCATCAAAAACGCGCCTGATCATAAAGACGGCTATATTCGTGTGCCATCAATTTTGGACTAAAGGAGGCCTGAGGCATGTCACTGTTTGACCACAAAATTTCTGAATTAAAAGAGCTTTTACATAAAAAGGAACTGTCTGTTTCTGATTTAGTGGACGAGTCTTATAAACGAATCCATGAAGTAGACGGGAAAGTACAAGCATTCCTAGCGCTGGATGAAGAGAAAGCACGTGCGTACGCAAAAGAATTGGACGAGGCCGTTGGTGAAAAGGACGAGCTTGGTCTATTGTTCGGTATGCCGATCGGTGTCAAAGATAACATCGTGACGAAAGATTTACGTACAACGGCATCAAGTAAAATCTTGCAAAACTTCGATCCTATTTACGATGCAACCGTTGTGAACCGCTTAAGAGAAGCGGAAGCTGTCACAATCGGTAAATTAAACATGGACGAATTTGCGATGGGATCTTCTACGGAGAACTCAGGCTTCAAAGCAACGAAGAACCCGTGGAATTTAAATACAGTTCCAGGTGGGTCAAGTGGTGGCTCAGCAGCATCTGTTGCAGCTGGAGAAGTACCATTCTCTCTTGGATCAGATACAGGCGGCTCCATTCGCCAGCCGGCATCATTCTGTGGTGTTGTTGGTCTTAAACCAACGTATGGCCGTGTATCTAGATACGGTTTAATCGCATTTGCTTCATCATTAGATCAAATTGGGCCGATTACGCGTAATGTTGAGGACAATGCATATGTTCTTCAAGCGATTTCTGGTGTTGATCAAATGGACGCAACAAGTGCAAATGTCGATGTCCCAGATTTTCTTTCTTCATTAACTGGCGACATCAAAGGCTTGAAAATTGCTGTGCCAAAAGAATATCTTGGCGAAGGTGTTGGCGAAGAAGCAAAAGAGTCTGTTCTTAAAGCGTTGAAAGTATTAGAAGGGCTTGGTGCAACATGGGAAGAAGTGTCTCTTCCGCATTCTAAATATGCGCTTGCGACTTACTACTTGCTTTCATCTTCAGAAGCATCTGCAAACCTTGCGCGTTTTGACGGTATTCGCTATGGCTACCGTACAGACAATGCAGACAACCTGATTGATTTATATAAAAATACCCGTTCTGAAGGCTTTGGAGACGAAGTCAAACGCCGCATTATGCTTGGCACATTCGCTCTAAGCTCAGGATATTACGATGCATACTATAAAAAGGCGCAAAAAGTCCGTACGCTGATCAAAAAAGACTTTGAAGATGTTTTCGAAAAGTATGATGTCATTGTAGGACCAACAACACCAACTCCGGCATTTAACATTGGTGAAAAGACAAGCGATCCACTCACAATGTATGCAAATGATATTTTAACGATCCCTGTTAACCTTGCAGGCGTTCCAGGAATCAGTGTGCCTTGTGGATTTGCAAATGGTCTTCCGTTAGGACTACAAATCATCGGTAAACACTTTGATGAAGGAACCGTTTACCGCGTGGCTCACGCTTTCGAACAAGCAACAGATCATCATAAAGCAAAACCTGAACTGTAAGGGGTGAATCAGAATGAACTTTGAAACGGTAATTGGACTTGAAGTCCACGTAGAGCTCAAAACACAATCAAAAATTTTCTCAAGCTCACCGACGCCTTTTGGTGCGGCTGCCAATACGCAAACAAGTGTCATCGATCTTGGTTATCCTGGCGTACTGCCTGTGCTGAACAAAGAAGCGGTGAACTTTGCGATGAAAGCAGCAATGGCACTGAACTGTGAGATTGCAACTGATACAAAATTTGACCGTAAAAACTATTTCTATCCTGATAACCCAAAGGCGTATCAAATTTCTCAATTTGATAAACCGATCGGTGAAAACGGCTGGATTGAAATTGAAGTAGACGGCAAGACAAAACGAATTGGTATTACACGTCTTCATTTGGAAGAGGATGCAGGAAAACTGACGCACACAGGCGACGGTTATTCACTCGTCGATTTCAACCGTCAAGGCACACCGCTTGTTGAAATCGTATCTGAGCCAGACATTCGTACGCCAGAAGAAGCGTATGCTTACTTAGAAAAATTAAAATCTATTATTCAATATACAGGCGTCTCTGACTGTAAGATGGAAGAAGGCTCACTGCGCTGTGATGCCAACATTTCTCTTCGTCCGATCGGCCGTGAAGAGTTTGGAACGAAAACAGAGCTGAAGAACTTAAACTCATTTGCTTTCGTCCAAAAAGGTCTTGAGTTCGAAGAAAAACGCCAAGAGCAAGTATTGCTTTCTGGCGGATTGATCGAACAAGAAACTCGCCGCTATGACGAAGCGTCTAAAAAGACGATCCTCATGCGTGTCAAAGAAGGCTCTGATGATTACCGCTACTTCCCAGAACCAGATTTGGTGGAGCTGTATATTGATGACGAGTGGAAAGAACGCGTAAGAGCATCCATTCCAGAGCTTCCAGACGAGCGCCGCAAACGCTACATTGATGAACTTGGACTTCCTGCATATGACGCAATGGTACTGACGCTGACAAAAGAAATGTCTGATTTCTTTGAAGCGACTATTTCAGAAGGTGCTGAAGCGAAGCAAGCTTCAAACTGGCTCATGGGTGAAGTATCTGCCTACTTGAACTCGGCTCAAAAAGAGCTGGAAGATACGAAGCTAACGCCGCAAGGACTGGCTGGTATGATCAAGCTTATTGAAAAAGGAACGATTTCTTCTAAGATTGCCAAAAAGGTATTCAAAGAACTTATCGAAAATGGGGGCGACGCAGAAACAATCGTCAAAGAAAAAGGACTTGTCCAAATTTCTGACGAAGGTGCACTGCTCAAACTTGTCACAGAAGCTCTTGATAACAACCCGCAATCCATTGAAGACTTCAAAAATGGAAAAGACCGCGCGATTGGTTTCTTAGTCGGACAAATCATGAAAGCATCGAAGGGACAAGCAAACCCACCGATGGTCAACAAGATTCTTCTCGAAGAAATCAAAAAACGATAAATTGCAAAAACCGCCTCATGGAAGAGGCGGTTTTTTTGTTGATGGATATGACAGGGTCTTATCACAGATTCAGACCACCGCCGTATATCAATTCATTGGTTCTTTTTTTATAATGAAGCATAAGCTTTAGCACATATTCGAAGGGGATAAAGGTGAACTAAAGTGAACATCGCCACGTATTGTCATTGGAGGAATAGCTTCAATTGTTCCACAGCTCTTTGGACAGCGGAGTCCTCACACGTTTCTAAATTTGTCAGCATCCCTTGAATGACCGGCTTGCGAGGCTCAGCTTTGGCCAATTCTTCTTCAATAACTTCAATGGATACAAGGGTATCATCCGAAAGCAGATGCTCAGATTTTAACAATCGAAGCTCTTCTTGAAGAGTAGCGGCATTTGGCGCTTCATCATCCCAAATGTTTTGCTTCAGAATCGGCTTCGCATGAGAACGGAGAAGCCCATGCACCAAATCATCAAATCGGTCGAGAATAAAGGATGAGAGCTCATCACATGATAATTGCATCTGATCTTGCAAAAGCAGTACCTGCACATAAGATTGGATAATTCCTTGAATCATGACTGACAGGTCAGTTATATATGGTTCGATCTCCTGTCCATACGTGGTCAAAATAGAAATTTGGATTTCATCATTCATCTGTTTTTTAACCGTTTTGGAATACTTTTTAATTTGCTGGTTTTCCGGAATAATGTTCTCGCTGAGGATCAAAATGATAAAATCCTTGTTCTCAGCAAAGTGCTGGAACTGTTCAGCGATTTGTTTCTGAAAGATATCTCTAGGCGCAAGATGTTGATTTTCTTTTCGAATCTTTTCAATACTTTGCATAGACGTGTCGATATAATATTCAAACGCTCTGTTGAAAAGCTGTTCTTTTGATTTGAAATGCAAATAAAATGCACCTTTAGAAATTCCGCATTCATCTGCAATTTCCTGAATGGTCGTAGAAGAAAAACCTTTTTTCGCAAACAACTGAATGCTTGCTTTAATGATCTTTTCTTTTTTTTCGTTCATGAAATAAGGCCCCTTCAGCTTTAGAATGTTACGTCAAACGCAAGTGAAATGGTTGACGGCATTGTATATCACCGTTTATTATGATATAGAATGACCAGTCAGTCAATACATAAAGGAAAATGGAGGACATAATGAATTCGATCATCAATTTTGTATTAAAGAACAAGTTCGCTGTATGGCTCATGACGATTATCGTAACAGTTGCTGGTCTATATGCCGGATTGAATATGAAACAAGAATCAATCCCAAATATCAACACTCCAGTCATTACGGTTTCTACAACGTATCCTGGCGCAACGCCGGACGAAGTATCAGATAAGGTGACAGATCCAATTGAGAAGTCGATACAAAATCTCAATGGGGTGAATGTGGTCACTTCTAATTCTTTTGAAAATGCCTCATCGATTCAAATCGAGTACGATTACAATAAAGATATGGATGAAGCAAAGAAGGAAATTGAAGATGCCATTAGCAATATCAATTTCCCAGAAAATGCAGAAAAACCAAAAATCGCACGTTTTAGCATCAATGCGATTCCAATCTTAGCTCTTAGTGTCTCCGGTGATAAAGAATCATTACAAGACCTGACACAAAAAGTGGAAAATGACCTTATTCCTTCTCTTCAAGGTTTAGATGGTGTCTCTTCTGTCGAAGCTTCTGGACAACAAATCAAAGAAGTAGAATTTTCTTTTAAACAAAAGAAATTAAAGGAATATGGTTTAGATGAAGAAACTGTCCAAAACATGATCAAAGGCTCTGATGTCAATGTACCTTTAGGGTTATACACATTTGGCAACAAGCAAAAATCAGTCGTAGTGGATGGCAATATTTTAAGTGTTAAAGATTTGAAAAACATGCGAATTCCTGTTACACCAAGTGCAAGCGGCGGTGCGGGAAGCGCAGGAGCTGGAGCGCCTTCTAGCGGCTCAGGAAATGCAGGAGCTCAAGGTGCTGATCAACAGGCTGGAAGTGCAAGTCAGCAGCAGGCAGCAGCTCAGCAGCAAACTGGTGCAGGTGCAGCAAGCGGTCAATCGGTAGAGCTGCCGACGATCAAACTTTCTGAGATTGCAGATATTAAAGTCGTGAAAGATGCAGAATCGATTTCTAGAACGAACGGAAAAGACAGTATCGGTCTGCAAATTGTCAAAGGCTCTGATGCCAACACAGTGAGTGTAGCAGAAGCAGTCACAAAAGAACTTGAAACATTCAAAAAAGACAATAAAGGAATCAAAGTCAGCACGACATATGATCAAGCAGAGCCGATTAAAGAATCTGTCAGCACAATGCTGAACAAGGCGATCATCGGAGCAATCTTTGCGATCATTATCATCATGTTGTTCCTTCGAGATATCAAATCAACATTAATTTCGGTCATCTCTATTCCGTTATCCCTGTTGATTGCTGTTTTATTATTAAATCAGCTAGATATCACATTAAATATCATGACACTTGGTGCCATGACAGTCGCCATTGGACGTGTTGTCGATGACTCGATTGTCGTCATAGAAAACATCTATCGACGAATGGCGTTAAAAGATGAACCGTTAAAAGGCAAAGCACTCGTTAGAGAAGCCACAAAAGAAATGTTTATTCCGATTATGTCTTCGACGATTGTCACAATTGCGGTATTCTTGCCATTAGCGCTAGTGGGTGGAATGATCGGTGAACTATTCATCCCATTTGCATTAACCATTGTGTTTGCTCTAATGGCTTCACTACTTGTCGCCATTACAATCGTTCCAATGATGGCTCATAGCCTATTTAAAAAGAACCTGTACGGCAAAGCGAAAAAGGTAAAAGAACACAAACCAAGCAAACTTGCTGGTGGTTATAGACGTGTACTCAATTGGACATTGAACCATAAATGGATCACGTCAGGAATTGCGATTTTGATGCTGATCGGAAGCTTATTCCTCGCACCACTTGTCGGTGTCAGCTTCTTACCACAGGAAGCAGAAAAAACGGCAATGGTGACATACACGCCAGAGCCTGGACAAACAAGAGAACAAGCCATTGCTGAAACGAAAAAGGCAGAAGATTACTTAATGAAACGTGATCATGTCAATACGGTTCAATATTCATTAGGCTCTTCAAATGCGCTGACAGCAAGTGTTGGTGGAAACTCTAACGGTGCATTATTCTTCGTACAATACGACGAGGACACACCGAACTTTGATAAAGAAAAAGATCGTGTGGTTAAAGCCCTTCAAGACAAAACGTCTAAAGGGGAATGGAAATCACAAGACTTCTCATCTGCTGGCGCAAGCAATACAGTGACGTACTATGTGTACGGTGACAAAGCAAGTGATATTGAAGGCACAGTCAAAGATGTCGAGAACATTTTAAAAGATGAGAAGAACTTGAAAAACGTCAGCACAAGCTTATCTGAGAAATATGACGAATATACGTTTAATGCAGATCAAGAAAAACTGGCGAAACTAGGCTTGACCGCTTCACAAATCGCACAGGCGATCGCTCCTCAAAGTAATGAAACAACGTTGACGAAAGTAACAGAGGACGGCAAAGAACTAGATGTGAAGCTTCAAACGGAAAAAGATGAATACAAGAGTAAAAAAGATCTAGAGAATAAAAAGATCACAACACCAACAGGACAACAAGTCCGAATTGGCGATGTGGTGAAAGTGAAAGATGGCACAACAGCAAACACTGTGACAAAGCGTGATGGGAAGATTTACGCTGAAGTATCTGGTGACATGACAACAGACGACGTATCAAGTGTGACTCAAGATGTCCAGAAGAAAGTTGACAAGCTTGATTTAAAATCTGGCGTTACGATTGATACAGGCGGTGTAAGTGCGGATATTGAGGAATCCTTTACACAGCTAGGACTCGCAATGCTTGCAGCGATTGCTATTGTATACCTCGTTCTCGTCATTACATTTGGCGGAGGTCTTGCACCATTTGCGATTCTGTTCTCACTTCCATTTACGATTATTGGTGCACTCGTTGGATTGTTTGTAGCGAAAGAAACCATCAGTTTAAATGCCATGATTGGATTGCTGATGCTGATCGGAATCGTTGTAACAAATGCCATTGTCTTGATTGACCGAGTGATTCATAAAGAAAAAGAAGGACTTTCAACAAGAGAAGCCTTACTTGAAGCAGGTACAACAAGATTACGCCCAATCTTAATGACGGCACTTGCGACAATTGGTGCATTGCTGCCACTCGCATTAGGTTTTGAAGGCGGAAGTCAGATCGTATCAAAAGGACTTGGCGTCACCGTTATTGGCGGTTTAACAAGTTCTACACTTCTCACATTGGTCATCGTGCCAATCGTGTATGAAATCTTAAGTAAGTTTAGACGTAAGAAAAAGTACGCTGAAGAAGAGTAAGAGGAAGCCCCGCTCATGAGCGGGGCTTCAGCGTGTAGACAAACCCTCGCATTCTTTGCCAGTCCTGCGTGCCGGTGCTCACGAATGTCAAATTCGCTCCGCGCCGGTACTCGTCCTTCCTAGAATGCAAAGGTTTTCTATCACGCTGAAAAGAAGACACAGGGCTAAAATCAAGTTCATTTTAGCCCTGTGTCAACAATTTGAGCCCCGCTTATTAGCGGGGCTTTTTTATGATGAAATCTGACAAACCGCTTTTCTCATAAGCTCTTCAAAGGCCTCGAAAAAGGCATCTCGATCAACGTGGTCAATGACTTGAATCGATTTTCCATCTGGATGTTCTTCGGTACGTCCTTGTCTTGGCGATTCGGTATAAACAATTGCATTCATTTCTTTTGAACGGGTAAATGAGGTGGATGCAAGAGTGATCGTGGTCAGCACATCCCATAAGTAGTAAGTCGAGTTCGTTTCGTGATGAATGAGAGGCGGACAAAAGGCATAACATTGTCCAATAAAGTCAATCCCGATGTGAGAGCGAAGGGAAGCCCATCGTTGACGGACATCGAGTGTGAGCGGGACTTGATTCGTGCTTTCCAGTGCGACCATTTCAATTGGAAAACGCTCTTGAAATACGGTGCTCACAGCATAAGGGTCCCAAAAAGCATTCCATTCTGCTGTTCCATCATGCTCGGGTTCTTCTACATTGCCTTTTTCAAGGAATGTGCCGCCCATCCATACCAGTTTCTCAATTTTATTTGAGATGGAAGGATCTTCTTCTAAGGCGCGTGCAAGGTCTGTGAGCGGTCCTGTAAAGAGCAGCGTAACAGGTTCGGTTGACTTTTTCACCGTTTCAATCAGGTGAAGATGTGCAGGAAGCTTAGATACTTTTGTATCAATAGCGCCTTTTTCATTTAAAATCGGCAGGGCATCTACATAAAAAGCATGCATGCGCCATTCCTTTGGAAATGGATTCACACCTCTAGAATTGGAAGCGGCTACTTCAATCTCATATGGGCTAAATCGATCAATAATTTTCTGAGAGGCGCTCAGCGCAGGCTCTAAATAACAATCAGCAGGAATCACAGACATCCCGATCACTTTCAGGTGTTCCATTTGAAGAAGTAGAAATAAGGACACGAGATCATCAACACCGCCGTCATGGTTGAAATAGACAGGCTTTTTCATGGCATACCATCCTTTTCATCGTTTTCTTTTATCTTATCAGAATGCTGATCTGCTGAGGGAAACGTACCGTGAGATTTCAAATATTAGGGGGTTGTTCTGTTGCCATTTTCAAATCTCATAGTATAATTAAAGGTTGTTAGTGGTGAAAATAGATTGCATAATGATAATAGGATGATGATGAATGAAACGTGCTCGAATTATATACAATCCGACATCTGGACGTGAACTCTTTAAGAAGAATTTACCGCAGGTTTTGCAAAAATTTGAACAGGCTGGCTATGAAACATCTTGTCATGCGACGACATGTGCAGGAGATGCAACACAAGCAGCCGAAAAAGCCGCACAGAGAGATTTTGATTTAATTGTAGCAGCTGGTGGAGACGGCACGATTAATGAAGTCGTCAATGGATTAGCACCGCTTGAAAAAAGACCAAAATTAGGAATCATTCCAGTTGGAACGACCAATGACTTCGCTAGAGCACTTGGCATTCCAAGAGAAGATATTTTAAAAGCGACAGATGCCATCATTGATGGTGTAGCAAAGCCGCTTGATATTGGTAAAGTGAATGGACAGTATTTCATTAATATTGCGGGAGGCGGCCGATTAACAGAGCTGACCTATGAAGTGCCTAGTAAGCTGAAAACCATGCTAGGACAACTTGCGTATTATTTGAAAGGCATGGAGATGCTACCATCCATTCGCCCGACAGAAGTCGAAATTGAATATGACGGCAAATTGTTTCATGGAGAAATCATGCTGTTTCTTGTTTCACTAACAAACTCAGTAGGCGGCTTTGAAAAGCTGGCACCAGATTCCATTCTAGATGACGGGATGTTTGACCTGATCATTCTAAAGAAGGTCAATCTAGCAGAAGCCATTCGAGTGGTCAGTCTTGCACTTCGAGGCGAGCATATTCATGATAACAATGTCATCTACGCAAAAGCGAATCGCGTGAAGGTAGATGTAAAAGATAAAATGCAATTGAATTTAGATGGTGAATACGGCGGCATGCTGCCAGGTGAATTTGAAAATCTGTATCGCCATATTGAATTTATTGTGCCAAAAGCAACAGCTGAAAAAATAGGGTGAAGACTAAACTTGGTTCCTTATGGCGACCAAGTTTTTCTTTGCAAATGAGGTGATAAAATTGGTGAAAATGAAACCGCCTGTTGAAAAGAATGAATACTACAATGTAACCTTCGAAGATTTAACGCACGAAGGTGCAGGAGTAGCGAAAATTGAGGGTTTCCCTGTGTTTGTACCGAATGCCCTTCCTGACGAACAAGGGAAAATCAAAGTCACACGTGTCAAAAAAGGATTTGCTTTTGGACGACTCATGGAGCTGACAAAGGAAAGTCAGCACAGGCAAGATGCGCCATGTCCCATTTACAAGCAGTGCGGCGGCTGTCAAATCCAGCACATGAGCTATGAAGGTCAGCTGCAATTTAAACAGAAACAAGTAAAGGACGTATTGGAGCGGATCGGCAAGCTTGATATGAGCCGTGTAAAAGTTCATCCTGTACTCGGCATGGAAGACCCTTGGAACTACCGAAACAAAGCACAAGTACCAGTTGGCGAACGGGAAGGCGGACTTGTTGCTGGATTTTATCAGCAGCGTACCCATGAAATCATTGATATGGAAAAATGCTTGATCCAGCAATCAGAAAATGACGAAGTGGTACAGGCAGTAAAAGACATCTGCAATGCGTTTGGCATCAAAGCATATAACGAAGAACGTCATAAAGGCTGGCTTCGCCATGTCATGGTTCGTTACGGTATTGCAACAGGTGAAATGATGGTTGTGTTTGTCACAAGAACGGCTGATTTTCCGCAAAAGCAGCAGGTGATTGAACAGATTATAGCACGCTTCCCACACGTTCGGTCAATTGTGCAAAACGTGAATTCAAAGAAGACAAATGTCATTTTCGGAGACGAAACGACCGTTTTATGGGGAGAAGAATACATTTATGACACGATTGGCGACATCAAATTTGCTATTTCAGCCCGCTCGTTTTATCAAGTAAACCCAGCTCAAACAAAGGTGCTTTATGACAAAGCGCTGGAATATGCCGAGCTGCAAGGAGAAGAAACCGTGATCGATGCGTATTGCGGAATCGGTACAATTTCCTTATTTCTCGCACAAAAAGCAGGCAGAGTATATGGCGTGGAAATTGTGCCAGAAGCGATTGAAGATGCAAGACGCAACGCTGACTTAAACGGAATCAACAATGTTGAATTCGCAGTCGGCGAAGCAGAAACTGTTATCCCAAACTGGTACCAAGAAGGCATCAAAGCAGATACGTTAGTTGTTGATCCGCCAAGAAAAGGCTGTGATGAAGCACTGCTTGATACGATTTTAAAGATGAAACCAAACCGTGTTGTGTATGTGTCCTGTAATCCTGGGACGCTAGCTCGTGATTTGCGTATTCTTGAAGATGGTGGGTATGTGACGGAGGAAGTGCAGCCTGTGGATATGTTTCCGCATACGAGTCATGTTGAGGTGACAGTGAAACTTGTTTTAAAAGGTACAGTAGATTAAGCTGAACTTAATTAAGAGGAAAGAGAGGGGGAAAGGTTATAGTGTATCTACTCTTTTCGCCCTCGAATACCTCTATCTTGTTTATGAGCCTTTGAAGTACTTTTTTCTCATCTTATAAAGTTCGGAGGCACTAAAAAATTTCGTTGTTTCCTCTCTATGATGGACTAATCTTCCAGTATAAGCAGGATTATTAAGGATACCTTTAATTGTGTTTTTGAGCCATTATTTGCTTGAATTAATTGCTCCTGCTGCTGTTCTAGGAGTTGGTACTCTCCTTTCCATTAATTCATTAGTAATTTTGAACATTCCCCAACCTTCATAGAAATTAAAGACGAAATATCTTTTTGGTTACAGGAGAAGTTACCTCATTAGGCTCTAGTTTTCGAGTATAGGGGTTCACTTTGTATACGTAAGGAGGGATAGAGGCTTTATGTCTCCCTTTTTTGGCACTCCCCTGTAAACCTAGTTTTATTCTCCGTGATAGTTTAACTGCTTCTTCTTTAGCAACACTGCTTTTAACTCGAATGACATTGAACTATCGCTAAAAACTCTTTCAATAGTTAGTGAGTCTGTTTTTTTCTTTTCTATTTTAGTTTCTCCCGTTAAAAGATATTAGCCATATTGAGCCATCTTTATCTGGTGTGCATTAATTAGCTGTATTCGCTATCCTTATCTGATGTGAACTATGAACTCTATTAGCTTTCTGGATTTAAGCCGTGAAACCTAATTTAGAGAATTTTGTGCTCTTTTTCATGGATTTTACTTCTAGTAGAGGGTTTATTAGTGGAATATATAGTGAATTCATACTCCTATAATAGAAATGAGTGTTCTGGAGAAACGAAAAAAACAACTACCGATAAGACATAAGAATACAGTGAACTTAACTACTGTATCGAAAGACCATTAGGAAAAAAGCATAGCTACATGTAATTTGGGTGGTCTTATAGTGTTTTTCTTATGCGCATATCTTTAGTCGTGCGGTTATCTTTTTTATGAAATTTTCAACTCATCAAGTTGTGTTTAAGACAAGGTGCCTTATCTTAGTTAAGTTTTAAGTCAACCAAATATCAGAAAATGAGCGAACCTGTTTACCTTTAGTATAGTTACTGTAGAAATTTCGTTAATTAAACATCTAGATAGCAGGTGCGCAACGATAAGTACTATTGAAAGATAAGAGTCTAAGAGTTCGTTTTTGAAAATCATTTATTTCTAGCATTTCTTTGGACATAATCTAATATAATTCCACTTAAGTGCCTTCGGATATCCTTAGTAATAAAGAAGAAACAATGATGTTAGGTAATATCCCTTGTTGCTAAAGTAGAAGTAAAGACTTGGCCCTGAGAAACAATATGATAGTAAAAATATTCGTAGTCTAAAAAGTAATTAATCGGTAAATTTTATTTCGAAATGATTGTAGAGTGCTGGTGCCAATTGGTCACCAGCTTTTCATTTTTATACTGGGGATAAAATCTATTTGCGTAAAAGAAAGAACATAATTACATTACTAGTACTTTTACATGTAATTATGTGAAGATATTTTGTAAGTGAGAATGGAACTTCTAGATCCATATAACAATGTACTACCTTAACACGACCATGACCACCCACTGCGATAAATGTTTTAATGACGAACTGAGGCAACTAGTGTAAAATATTCTTAGTGGTAAAGATAGAGAAAATTTTCAAAAATAATTTAATAATGGTAATAGATTGAAAATGCAGGGTCAAAAAACGATATGAGAAAACATTTAAATGTGTAGCGAGGAGAACTATAAATGTTTCAGCAATTGAGTCATTTTCATTATTTATTTAATCCGCACACACTTTACTGTCTACTAGAGTTTGGTGTTTCGAAAAACAATATTGAAAAACTTGTGGCAGAGGAGTTCGTGGTCAACGATTTCTTAGTATCTTCGAACAAGGTGACCCAAATGCAAAAGACAAAGAAGGCATTAATTCAAAAAGTAATGAATACGCTGCCTGCATTCAGTGAGGCCGGGTATGAGCAATCGGTGTATAAGTTAGGCGCTGCCGGTTTATCACCAGTCAATATTCAATTGCTTGTGGATCATGATATTATGTACCAGCAGCTTTCATCGATGACATACGATATGTTTTTTGATTGCATTGGTCGAAAGAACAAAAAAGCCAGCTTTGAACGTATTAAGAAAGCGTATGAGGCGTGTGAAACATTATTTCGACTGGATGTTACTGTTAATATGTACAACTTTTACTTATGCCAGTACTTTGAGCAGTTAGCGCCGCGTCAATACGTGGATGTTGACGTGTTATGTGACGTTTTAAGTGAGCTCCTTCAGCTACCAAAAGAAGCTATAGATGAGCAGTGTATTGAACAATTTTTAGATAAAAAAAAGGCTGAAAACTACTTGACTAATACACCGCATCTCGGGTTCGCTAAAAAATATAAAACTATAAAAGAATTTTTAGCAAGTGATTTTAACGAAAAAGATATTTTACTTCGCCGTATGAATGGAGATACTTTCAAGGAAATTGGCGACAGCTTAGAAGTGTCACGTCAGCGGATTCAACAAATGGAGACGAAGGTTCTCAATCGATTGCCGGAGCTTGAGGAGCTCATTTATTATAAGGACGTATTTGAAGCATATAACTGGAGTCAAGAAATATTTTCAGCTGTATATGCCGAAAGCCCAGAAGTATATCAGTTGTTAAACGTTAAATTAAAACGAGGTAATAAGGGTTTATTAGAGACATTAGGGGAGCTCACATTAACGGAGGCGCAGCAAAAGCTCATTTTAGCACACTTTGATTGCTACATTAACTTCGAACAACAAGTGATGCCATACACTAATAAATTGAACTTTTTTGAGCATCTAATGTTCCATCTCGGTCAAACCGCAGTGAGCAACGAGGAATTTATTGAGGTAGCAAATACGTTCATAGCGGAACATCAGTTAAATCGATCGCTTTTATTTACGGTGAAGAACGTGTATGGGATGCCCGATCGTTCCCCGAAAATCTTACGTACGAAAAGCAACGGCTTCCGTTTTTATGACACGACGAAAATTGAGCAAGAAACGATTCATCAGTTAAAGGAGCTCTTAGTTTTAGACCCCGGAGTATATAATATGTCGAAATTATTTAGAGAGAATGAAGCTTTGATGGACGAGTTAAATATTGATTCGGAGTATGAGTTGCACAATTTGTATAAAAAATGCATTGAGGTCGAGGGTGTTACATTTACGAGAATGCCAGAATTTACTGTACAAACGAAGAAGGATGAGTTTTTGAAAAACTTATTCTATGAATTGGCACCAATAGAGGTAGAGGAATTTTTAGTGTATGTGGAAGAGCATTATGGCTTACGTCAAGATTCTTTATATAGTTTACTATACAATGATTACTTAGCTTTTATTGATAACAATAAAATTAAGGTTGATTATGCGGATGTGAGTGAAGAAGAGTATGAGTTAGTCCGCTCGCTGCTGAAAAATGCAATTTACACTGTTCATGAATTTATTGTTCTTGGATCCGAACACATCAAGAATTTCAAAGAAAAATTTGTCAACAATCAAGCGTTAATGAAGCTCAACTACAACTTAAGGGGCCTGTTCATCCTCCATCATACGTATGTTTCTGTCGATCAATATTTTACGCAGCTCATTTTAAAAGATGGACTGTTTAAAAATAATCGAACACCACATTTTAAAACGAACCATTTCTTATCAGCCTTATATAATTTAGAGAAAAATTTAGACGTCGTCAAAATCGCGCATGATGTGTATTTGACAAATAAAAAATTACAGGATGCGAGAGTTACTAAGGACGCATTAGTAGCTTATCGGAATGCAGCTTTTGAATTTGCACAAGTCCCTTATTTCACGTATCACTATTTGAAAAACAAAGGATTTGAGCATGAAGTAGAAGACTATGGATTCGACGAGATTTTTTACGAACGCATTATTTGGACGCATCCGAAACTTCGCACATTATATACAAGAAAATGTACGATTTTTGCAAAGGAGCAGGCGCAAGAATTTACACTGAAGGACTTTATCTCATGGCTGCTCACTCAGCACGATGAGCCGCTAGACTTCGACTTCCTACAATATAGGATAAAAAATGAATTCGGCGTAGAAATAAAAAAAGAGAAGCTTATTTACGTCATGCAAAATTCAACAATACATTATTCGAAAGAGATGAATAAGGTGTACCCAAGCAAGGAAGCATTTTATGTAGCTATTTATAGTAAAGAGGGGTAAAACATGGAGGATTTAAAGCAACTTATTGGTAAATCAATTATGGAAACAGAAGAAACCCGTCCACTTTTCATAAAAAATAAAGAAAAAATATATAAAGTTATGGTTATTCCTCTAGAGTATTGCCATTATAACGAAAAAAATGGCCGTATTTCAACGTACATTAGCCAATATCTATCAAGCGGCAATGAATTACAAAAAGACGATCTAGAGGCGTACAACCAAGTATTAGAACAGTTCATTTATGCTTCTAATCCGAACGCTTTAGACAAAACGAAAAAAAATATTCAATTAGTCGGTCAGCTTGAGCCAGGCGTTGTGCTAAACGATGGCCGTATTATTGATGGCAATCGCCGTTTTACGGCGCTTCGTAAATTGCAAGCAGAGGGTAAAACGGACATTTACTTTAAGGCGATTTTATTAGATCAATCCGAGGGTATTGACGATAAAGATATTAAAAAGCTCGAACTACAGCTTCAGCACGGGAAAGAAAAGCCAGTTGAATACAATCCGATTGATAACTTAGTTGACATTTATCAGGACATTATTGAAAACAAGCTCTTTACGATTGACGAGTACATCCAATATGTGAACAAGCCTGTAGGCGATGTTAAGAAAATGGTTAAACGTTCTGTATTAATGAACCAATTTTTACAATATATTAATGCAGAAAAGCAGTATTACATTGCACGTGATTGGGAATTCGATACGATCTTCCAGGACATTTTAAACATCATTGAACGCCAGTTAAAGGGCATCGATGTTATTACAATTTTAGATGTTAAGAGAGACAATAAAAGCGAAGTACAAGAATACCTACGCATTCGGGACACCTTATTTATGACCGCACTTTCAGGCCGGATGTTGAAAACGAATACTCAACAGAAGCAAAGAAGGAGTGATGACCTGTCTCGTTATATTCGAGATATCGGGAAGCACATTATCGGCACCGATAAAAAGGATGAATATTTAGAAGAAATGGAAGACTTCGTTGATGATATTTACGATACGCTTCATGACTATGATCAGCTTGATCTAAATACACTCCAAGAAGTAAGTAAAAACATTGAGGGTACGCAGCAAGAGATCGTCGTAAAAGGGGAAGACTATATTGAAAACGGTCAATTAAACGACGCACAAACAAAGCCCGTTACGATTATGAACAAAGTGCTGAAAAGCTTCGATCAACTAGATTACGTCCAGTTAAAACATATGGATGATGAAACCGAACAAAATTTCCTAACGTTGTACAATAAGCTCAAGACGGAAATGGAAAAAATAGAAGAGGCGCTACGTGTATAAAACGCTCACATTACAGCCTTCCTATTTTTCAGACGAAGATGATATAGCGAACGCGTTTTATATTCCCGTGCTAGAAAAGACAGTTAAGTACGATCGGGTGAGTGCCTACTTTAGCTTTAAAGCATTAGCTGCCTACAGCAAGGGCATCGAAGGCTTAATTCGCAATAACGGAAAAATGCGCTTTATTATTTCTCATGAAATTAGCTATGACGATTACGAAATGCTAAAGGTGGGCTATGTGTTAAAGAAAAAGCTAACACCTGAGCTTGCGCACCACGATTACCTTGCGCTTAGTTTGGAAGAACAGCGCAATGTCAGCAACTTTACGCATTTGATTGCACAAGGGGTAATCGATATTAAAGTGGGCTTTACGCATAGCGGTATTTTCCATAGTAAGTATGGCATTTGCGAGGATGCCAATGGTAATCTCATTTATTTTAACGGTTCCAACAATGAAACGGCCGCCGCCATTGCGAAAAATTATGAGGCGTTTGATGTAACGGCATCGTGGAAAAGCACCTCATTCGATTTGCAACGACCATTTCGAGCAATCGAACGCTTCGCTCAGCTATGGCAGGGCGGCTCCAAAAACGGCTTTGTTTTTGTTAAAGACGTCGATGAGGTCATTAAACAGCAACTGATTAAATATGATAAGGGGAAGCTAATTTTGAATGCAACGTTATTAACACCAAATGCGCTTATTTTAGAATATGTAAATGAGCAATTAATCGTACACAATAATGTAACCTCGTATAAGATCAAAGGAACGGAATCAATCTTTCGATCAAAATTGTTTGCCTATTTAGATGGCGGTTTCCCACACTTTGAGAAAAATTTAACACATTTACATATGCAGGACATTATTAAACACATAAAGAAATTTGCTGAACGTAAAAAATTTGAGGTAGTCGTAACGGAAGCGCTTCAGCAATTTATTTCGCAAAAGGCGTACTATATTAAAGAGCGTGCGGATTATGGGAAGGCGATTAAATATTATCAAAGAAATGTGGCTCTCGTCATTGCCGAGCGCTTTGAGGCCTTTAAAGCTATCGCAGCCCAGGCATTTGCGCGTCCGCCGAGAGATGTGCAGATTTGGAGTGCCTTTTATATGTATGAAATGCAGCGGGCGTCGAACTTTTCAGTGCCAGGGGCTGGGAAAACAACGATGGCTTATCTTGTTTTTTCTTATTTAACAGCCCCTGAAATTGATCAAGTTGATAAAATTGTCATGTTTGGGCCAAAAAATTCATTTTTGGCATGGAAGCAGGAGTTTTCGGAGAATTTTGGGATGAACAAGGAGTTGCGCGTATTAGATGTGCAGCGTTATAAGTATTCACCGACCGAGTTTATGGCTGAAGCGGGGAAATGCAATGTCATTTTAGTCAATTATGAGGCTGTTGCTAAATACCAGGACGTGCTGAACCGTGTCATCGATGACAGAACGATGCTTATTTTAGATGAAGTTCATAAAATTAAAGGCATCCAAAGTGCTCGTGCGCAATCGGTGATGGACGTATCAAAGCGTGCAAAATTTAAATATGCGTTAACGGGTACACCAATTCCCAACACGTATGAAGACATTTATAACTTATTGAAAATTTTATACGATGAGGAATACGAATTATATTTTAATTTCCGGAAGGATCAACTGAAAAATCCGAATGCAGTCACGATGGAGCGCATCAATGATTTATTATATCCATTCTTCTGGCGAACAACGAAAGCTGAGCTACAGGTACCGCCAGCAAATGAAAACGAATTATATTATGTGCTTGCTACTGATCAAGAGCAGCAACTGCTGAACTTATTGTATCGAAAATACGGACATTCCGTTTTCCATCTGTACATTCGCTTGATCCAAGCCTCTGTAAACCCCTCTCTTTTGCTGAACAGCATTGATTATATTGAAATGTACGGAGATGATGCAGGCAACAACATGAATCCTTGGCACGCCGTTGATCCGGAGAAAATTGAATTTACAGAGCAAGAAATTGACTTAATTCAAAGCGTGCCGAAAACGTCTAAATATTTCAAGGCCATCGACTTAATACGCTCACTGTATCAGGAGCAAAAGCAAACGATCATTTGGTGTATATTTGTTGATACAATGTTATCGCTTGAAAGTGAACTACGCCAATTAGGCATTTGTGCAAAAGTAATTTATGGTAGTACGAGCCAGCAAGAACGCGATGCGATCATTGAGCAGTTTCTAAAGAAGGAAATCGACATTTTAATTACGAATCCTCATACATTAGGTGAGTCGGTTTCTTTACATCATACGTGTCACGATGCAATTTATTTAGAGTATTCTTTTAACCTTACGCATCTCCTTCAATCACGCGATCGGATTCACCGTCTTGGGTTAAAGAAAGATGCATACACACAGTATTACTTCCTTATGCTGCAAGGTCAGCAAGGGGAGCGCAATGCGATTGATGAGCGCATTTATTATCGTTTGAAGGATAAAGAAGATCGGATGCTTGCGGCCATTGAACGTGGGGTGTTAACGCCAGACCCAATGGTAAATTTAGCTGATATTATCGCTTTATTTGATTAATGCTTTGAATTATGATTTTTACGAGAATGAAGAATTAAATGAAGAAGTCTTTGTTCGTATCTTTAAATCGATCACCGATTTTCAAAAGTCAAATCTAGTCGTTGTATCGAGGATATGAAGAGACGATAGCGCGTATTATTAGAGATCAGCTTAAAGTTGTTTTTTATACAATGTTGCTAAAACAGTGTAAATTAAAAGAGGATCATTAAGAAAGACTACGGTCGTATTAAGTTGGGAATCTATAGGGCTTCTGTAGAATGGAGTAGCAGGAGCCTCAAGTATCGCCAGAGGCATTTATTCAATCAGTCGTCCCATATCTACTTTCTGGTATCAATCACTAACATATCATGTATGGTTTGACATCCCAATGTCGTAACGCAATCTGGGGTGTATTTTCATTATCGCTTCTCAGAAAGCGCTAAAATCAATTTTCTCCGGCACGAATCTGTCTTTCCTCTCACCAACTATCATGAAATTTGCTTTTTTTGCAATTTTGCCTCGTTCATATTAAAGTATATAATGATTAAAATTGACAATCACTTGATTAGCTAAACTTGCTTATCGTGTGTGTGAAGTCATGAGAGGAATTGGATGAAAGATGAGTAAAAATTTCTGGCGTGATTTACCGCGGCCATTTTTTATATTAGCACCAATGGAAGAAGTGACAGATGTTGTGTTTCGTCATGTTGTGAGTGAGGCAGCGAGACCGGATGTGTTTTTTACAGAGTTTACGAACAGTGAGAGCTACTGCCACCCTGATGGCATTCAAAGTGTGAAAGGCCGTTTAACGTTTACAGAGGATGAGCAGCCGATTGTTGCTCATATTTGGGGAGATAAGCCTGAGAACTTCAGACAAATGAGTATTGGAATGGCGGAGTTAGGATTTCAGGGGCTCGATATTAATATGGGCTGTCCTGTCCCAAATGTCACGCAAAACGGGAAGGGCAGTGGATTGATTCTTCGCCCAGACGTTGCGTCAGAGCTGATTCAAGCAGCAAAAGCAGGGGGATTACCTGTTAGTGTGAAAACAAGACTAGGGTTTACAGAGGTCGATGAATGGCGTGGTTGGCTCAGACACATTTTGGAGCAAGACATTGTGAATTTGTCGATCCACCTTCGCACAAGAAAGGAAATGAGCCAAGTAGATGCGCATTGGGAGCTCATTCCTGAAATTAAAAAACTTCGTGATGAAGTAGCACCTGATACGCTTTTGACGATCAATGGTGATATTCCTGATCGTCAAACAGGCTTAAAGCTCGCTGAGCAGTATGGAGTAGACGGAGTGATGATTGGACGTGGGATTTTTCATAACCCATTTGCCTTTGAAAAAGAGCCGAAAGAGCATACGAGTGACGAACTGTTAGGTCTTTTAAGGTTGCATCTTGATCTTCATGATCAATATTCCTCATTAGGCTTGCGTCCATTCAAGGCACTGCATCGTTTCTTTAAGATTTATGTAAAAGGATTCAGAGGAGCGAGCTTCCTAAGAAACCAATTAATGAACACATCATCAACAGATGAAGTGCGTGCAATGCTAGATGAATTTGAAGCGAGAAATCAGGAACAATCATGATCAACAAGAGGAGGGGGAACCCTTCTCTTTTTTATGAATAGGACTATTAAACTAGTTCTCTCGAATGGTAAAATGAGATAGAAATAACAATTGGAGGTATTTTATTTGAAGCCATTTTGGGATACAGACAGAGAAAATGAAGAGACATTTAAGAAAATCAATGAAAAAGGCATTGCAAAAGCAGAAAAGAAACTAGGCGTCACCTTGCCTGATACATATAAAAAGCTTATCCTCGAACAAAATGGCGGGTATACCCTGCATAACGCTTTTCCAACGGACCAGCCGAATGGATGGGCAGAGGATCATGTGTCATTTGATCATTTAAGAGGAATCGCGAAAGGCGAAGGTATCATGGATAGTGATTATTTAATAGAAGAATGGGAATTGCCTGAGGGTCTTGTGCTTATTTGTGGGGATGGTCATACGTGGATCGCTTTGGATTATAGAGAAACAAAGGAGCATCCGCCGATTCATTACTTTGATCTAGAATATGAGACGGATTTCAAATTAGCGGATTCGTTTGATGAACTGATTGCAGGGCATTATACCGCAGAAGATAGCGAAGAAGATGGGATGTCAGATGAAGAGTGGCAGGCTGAATATGAAAAGCAGAATCCGCCATTATCAAAAGAAGAAGTGAAAGACATATTGAAGACTCGAGACCCTGAGGCACTTCATAAAATTGTATTTTTTCATTTAGACCAAATTGATGATATCAAGTGGTTTTTTTCAGAAGTAGAAACTTTTATGAACTCCATTCAAGACGAAAATATGTTAGTAACTGCTGGCTGGGCGCTCAGCACAATCCTTACACTGAATGATGTGGTGGTTAAGCAGAATGACGATATTTTTCAAAGGGCACGTCGTTTTGCGGAGCAATTGAATCAATCAAAAATAGAAGAAATGCATGAAATCGCTTTTAATATATCATTATGGTTGGAATTTGATTTAGAAGAGCAATAAGAATATCTATTTAATATAAAAACCCCCCATATCAAAAAGGGGGTCACCAATTCCTTTACTCTGCACTCTCCTCAACATCACGGCTATCTTCTGTTTCACCAATATAAATAGGGCCGTTTGCATGGTCGATTCGGATTGGCCATTCGTATGGGACTTGCAGGCGTCGTGCGATGGCTCTCCAAAATTTTGCAGAATCAAATTCTAGTTCTTGAAAGTCTTTAAGCAATTCTTTATAAGAAGATCCATCAAATTGAATGTACGAGTCTTGCAGACGCATAAAGGCGTAATGTCTCACTTCTAATGCTGCCGCAGCTTCCATTTCTTCTTCTGTTGCTTCGCCAATGATTGTTCCTGCGGGTGGAAGCATGTCGTATACGTTAAATTCCTCTTCTTCTTCGTGTGCTGCATTGTGCTGTTGATCTGACATTTTTTTCACTCCTTCTAGTCTTCATCAAGCTTTTATTCGTGCTTACTTCTATTATCGGAAGGAAATGCGAAATGTGGAATGAAAAAAGAAGCAGATCCACAATACTTGCTTTTTCTTCTTGAATCTTTTATGATCAATTACAGATATAAAAGGTCTACAATAGATAGAAAGGAATGTTTCTATGAAATATTCTAAAGCGACCAACTATGCGCTGCATACGATGGTCTTTTTAACCCTTGCACCAAAGGGGAAAGCAATAGGCGTTGAGCCTCTCGCCAAGATGCAAGATCTTTCACCTACCTATTTATCTAAAATTTTAACAAAGCTTGTGAAGGCGGGATTGATTGAATCAACACCTGGCGCAAAAGGTGGTTACACCATTCTGAAAAAGAAGGAGGACATTTCGTTTCTAGACGTCATTCAGGCGGTAGAAGGACAAACCCATTTATTTCGTTGTTCCTTAGCACATGATTCTTTCATGCCTCACGATGGCTGTTTGATTGAACAAGTCATGCAGGATGTTGAAACGAAAATGCAGGAGACGTTAAGTCAAAAGCGGTTAGTTGATATTGCAAGCCAAATAGAGCAGACAGAAAAAAATCCATTTTTCAACATGTGATTTTTTTGAACTAATTATAGATATTAAAAGTCTTTAAAGTCTTTAATAAAAAGGGGAGATTTATATGTTATTAGATTGTGCCATTATTGGAGGCGGGCCATCCGGATTAAATGCAGCTCTTGTTGTCGGGCGGGGCAGAAAACAGGTCATGGTATTCGATGATGAGATGCCAAGAAATCGAGTGACTCAGGAATCACATGGATTTATTACAAACGATGGAATGACACCGTTTGAGATCAGACAAGCAGGAGAAGCGGATCTTCAAAACTACCCCAATATCCAAATCAAACGAAGCAGAATTGTGGAGATACAAAATCATGAGGACAATTTCGTGTTACTGACACAAGAAGGAGAAAGATTCGAAGCGAAAAAAATCATTTTGGCCACAGGACTTCAGGACATATTGCCAAAGATCAACGGGATTCATGATGTGTATGGAAAGACGTTGTTTAGCTGTCCTTTCTGCGATGGCTGGGAGCTGAAGGACAAGCCACTTGCCCTGATTGCAGAGAACCAGCGCGCTTTGCATATGGCGAAACTTCTTTCCAATTGGACAAAGGATTTGATTGTGTTTACAAATGGACAGCAAGTGTTAGCTGAAGAGGAGAAAGCACTGTTATCAGCACATTCTATTCAAGTTATTGATGTGCCAATTGTAGCGATCAATCATGACAATGGACAGCTACACTCTATTCACCTTGCGAATGGGGAAACAGTGAAACGAGAAGGCGGATTTGTCGCAAGTGATTTCAAGCAGTCAACCCCTTTTGCTGAAAAACTAGGCTGTCAAATGACGAAAAATGGGGGCATTGAAACAGATGTTCTTGGGCGTACAACCGTCAGCGGTATTTTTGCATGTGGTGATAATTTAGGCGGACCTGCTCAGCTTGTTCTTGCAGCAGCAGGTGGAAGTCAGGCAGGAATGGGCGTGATTCATGAACTTGTGCAGGAAGAGTTTCAACAAAAAACATCTCTGTAAAAAGAGATGTTCAGCGATGAGCGATTTTCCGTTTTGCTAAGACGTGAGCAGTCCATTCAAAAAGTGCGTAGATGACAAAGAAGATCAGGATCCAGCTGCTGACATCGACCCATACATTGTTGATTTGAATGATGTTCGCCTGATCAAGTCCAGTCTGTATCCACATCGTGATCAATGCGGTGAGGAATACCTGTAAAAACCATTTTTTCAATTGGTCACACCTCCATCTCTTTCTATCATATAAGAAATGACAGTTTATTTCCAATTGAATTTCCATCAGTTTCAACGGTAAAATAATAAATAAAACCAATGGAAGGACATGAGATGAGCGATCAAACCAATCGTTTTTTAAAAAGTCATTTTCCTGATCTTGTCCTCACGCCGTCTCTTTTTTATAGGTGGCCTTTTGGTCTTCGCTTTGAAGTGGCAGATTGGTCATTAGGAGAAGAATCGGTTGTATTAGAAAAAGCAGGCGATCGGGCTTTAAAAATTGTCAGATATGCTTTTGATCCAGAAGACGATATTCTACTTGTCACGGATGTCTATACGCAGCATGAACATGAATTAACGAAGCAAAAGCTCCTTGTTTATCAAAAATATGCCGACCGACAAGTGCGTCACCGATTGCGTCACGAGCGTTTGACCTATATACAACCAAAACAAGAAGAAACAATGAAAATAGAGAGATTTACACTCAAGTGTCAGTTGCAAGATATTCGATTGCGCCCGCTATTACAAGCTATATGCCAAGAGGATTTCTACAAACCGAATCAAATCATGAAAGGAAAGCTTGGTTATGACATTTATCTTATCAATCTCTCAAAACAGATGATTTTCCACTTATATGATGATCGAGGCTGTGATCTTATTGCGGCAGATCCAGAACATCTGCGTCCAGTTTATGAAGGTTTACAGCACTGGCTCTTAGACTATGACCGTGCTCAGATGGATCAGTTGTTTGCCGAGAAATAAGAAAAACCGCACTTTGACAAGTGCGGCTTCTTTTTATGCTTCTACTTTATTGAAAAACTGTGGTAAGTAGTCTTTGTGTGCTTCTAGCATTTCATCTAGGATGCTTTTTGCAATGGCATCTGATGGGACGAGCGGATTGATGGTCATGGCGACAAGTGCTGTGTTGTAGTCGCCTGTCACGGCTGCTTCAGCGGCTACACGTTCAAAGGATTTAATTTGAGAAATAAGTCCTTTGACAGCAACCGGCATTTCACCAACAGCGATTGGTTTTGGGCCGTCTTTTGTGATGACACAGTTCAGTTCAACGGCAGAATCATTTGGAATGTCACTGATGGCGCCATTGTTGATTGTGTTTACAGGCTGAATGTCATGCTTGTCGTTATAAATGGATGCGATCAAGTTACATGCTGCATCACTGTAGTAAGCACCGCCTCGTTTTTCAAGCTGTGGTGGCTTAATATCAAGATCAGGATCTTTGTAAAGCTCGAACAGGTCATTTTCTAGTGCACGGACGACTTCTGCACGAGTTCCTTCATTTTCTGCTGCTTTCTTCTCCTCAGCCAGCATATCACTTGTTTTGTAGTAGTAGCGGTGATATGGACAAGGGATCACGCCAAGCCCTTTTAAGAAATCTGCATCCCACGGAATGGCGTGAATGTTGTTCATGGACATGGTGGAGTTTGGATCTGCCATGTCTTCGATCACTTGATCCATGATGCTTTTGCCATCTAAGAACACGTTCAGTCCAAAGACCATATGGTTTAATCCAGCAAAGCTGACTTCGACTCTGCTTGCGTCGACATCAAGTCCTTTGGCGATGCCCATGCGAATGCCGATTGGTACGTTACATAAGCCAACGACTTTGCGGTGGTTTGAATAGCGAAGTACGGCTTCTGTGACCATACCAGCTGGATTTGTGAAATTCACAAGCCAAGCATCCGGGCATAATTCTTCAATATCTTTCACAATCTCAAGAATGACAGGGATGGTGCGCAGACCCTTGAATAGACCGCCTGGACCGTTTGTTTCTTGACCAATGACATCATATTTTAAAGGAATACGTTCATCCTTCATACGTGCTTCCAGTAATCCGACGCGGAATTGTGTTGTGACGAAATCAGCGTCTACCAGTGCTTTCCGGCGATCTAAAGTTAAATGAACCTCGATTGGAAGCCCTGCTTTTTTCACCATGCGTTTTGCAAGATTTCCGACGATCTCAAGCTTTTCTTTACCTGCTTCGATATCGACGAGCCAAAGTTCGCTAATTGGAAATTCCTCGTACCGTTTAATGAATCCTTCGACAAGTTCTGGTGTATAGCTTGATCCTCCGCCGATTGTGACAACCTTTAATCCTTTTGCCATGTTCTGCACCTCCGAATAATGTAACGCACAATGTTATAATAGAGTGAATCAATCTTTTATCATTTGTTTGTACATCTATAGCTTATCGTGAGAGTACCTTGTGCGTAAACGGTTTCAGCGTCTTTAGGCAAGGGTGCCCTATTTAGAGATTTGTTACATAAAAGAAACGTGTTGTGTCATGTTGTTGGAGAAAGGGGAAGTCAGATGTTTTCAAGTGAGGTCATTTCCAGCTTTAATGAACTAGAAAGCGCTTTATACCGATACATTATGGAAAACAGTGAAAAAGTCGTCTATATGAGAATTCGTGATTTGGCAGATGCCGCACATATATCGACCTCATCTGTCCTTCGCTTTTGTCGAAAAGTGAATTGTGAAGGCTTTTCAGAATTTAAGGTGAAGCTCAAAATGTATTTAGAAGCAGAACAAACACCTTCTTTGAAAAGCACGCAGCATTTCCTGTATGAATTTATCGAACGGACACTTAAAGGAGATTTTGAGGAGAAGATTAAAGAGGCAGCGAAGCTCATTGCGGATGCAAAGAATGTGCTGTTTATTGGGACGGGCAGTTCTGGTATTTTGGCGCAGTATGGGGCAAGGTACTTTTCAAGTCTGGAGAAATTTTCGTTTTACATCAATGATCCATTTTTCCCGATGAATATGCAGTATTTAGACAATAGTGTCACCATTGTGCTGTCGGTATCAGGAGAGAACAGTATTACGATTGATCATATTTCGAAACTTAAAAGAGAAGGCAGCACGATCATTAGTATTACAAACAATCAGCACTGTACAATTTCTCGTATTTCTGACTTGAATATTGCTTATTACGTCACAGACGAACGAGTCCATAGAGCCAACATCACTACACAGACACCCGTTGTCTATATCCTAGAAGCAATGGCGCGTGACATGTTTGCGATGTTAAAAGAAAAGTAAAAGAGTCGCTGCCTTAAACAGCCGCTCTTTTTTTCTGCATCATGAAGGTGGTGATGGCAATGCTTGAGCAGATGAGTACAAACAGTCCGCCTAACAAATACACAAATCTCGCTCCGAATGTATCCGCAATTAATCCAACAAAGAAAATAGATAAACTGACAGACATAGAAGAGAGAACGTATTGAGCCGAATACACCTTTGATAACTCATGGACTGGCGTTTCCGTTTGGAGGATGGTTTGCTGCGAAACATCCCGAATTTGATAGGCAGGCCCCATTAAAATACAAAGCAGCAATGCAAGCCATGGCAGGCTGTTTAGTGAAAATAGGATCGTCAGCACTGCATAAATAAAAGAGCCCGCTGCCATAAAGAGGAGAAGTTGTTTTTGAATAAACTGACTTAGCCATGCAGCCATGAGTCCGCCTATAATGGCACCTATATAATATGCGGCATTGATATATCCCCACCATTCCGCACCTTCATTTAAAACAAGTGTGACAAAGGCAAGCGTAACCGGTCCGACCCACAAAGCACCTGCAATATTTTCACTAACATCCATGAAAGTCAGGATGCGAACCGTTTTGTTTGTCCAAATGATCTTCCAGCCATCCTTGAACCCGTTCATCTTATTTTCTTTTTGAACCGTGTCTTCTTGCTTGAGTAGAGAAAAAACAGGGATGATCAATAGATAGGACAACACAATCATGAAACAAGAGGCCCACATTAAATAAAATGGACCAATCAACAGGACGAGCATTCCAGTAAACGAATAGCCGGCGATTTGAACAGATTGATAAAAAACGGAGGCTGTACTGTTTGCTTTCACAAGCTGATTTGCTGATACAAGCATCGGCATGATGGCCTGTAATAAAGGGCTGATGAACCCGCCTGTGATGGAAATCAAAACGAACGCACTAAACAGCCAGATCAGGTGCTGCTGAAAGAAATCAAATTGGGTCGTGAATACGACGAGCATTCCAATACGTAAAAGAGGGACCCATTTCAATAGACGCTTGGCTTGAAAGAGTTCTGTCAAAACAGGAGAGAGGAGCCCAGCCAATAGCTGACATAGTGTTCTTATGAGCGGAAATACAGCCGCATAGGCGACAGATTGTGTATCTTGATAAATAACCAATGTGACTGTCATCAAAAATAGAATATCACTCAGCATGAGAAGGCTTTTACTGCCTGTATAAAACCAAAACTTATTTCCCATATCCAACCGACTCCTTTTCAAAAACAAGTTCAGTATAGCATGAGAGTGAAGGAGCTAGATGCTTTCCATTGAAAAATACATCTTAAGGATGAGAGGATTGTGATAAGCTAAATGAAAGAACATCGTAAGGAAAGGGGTTCAATCCATTGAAAAAATTACCAGCACATGACTTTTTGGACAAGCATGGCATCCCGTATGACATCAAAACATTTTCTGCCGACACAGAGAAGGGCGCAGCGAATGTAGCTGCAGCACTTGGTTTTAGAGAAAGACAAATGATCAAAACATTGATCTTTGAAACAGGGGAAGAGGAGCAGCTGCTTGTAATGGTTGGTGCTGACCAGCACATCAAATCAGGAAAACTAAAGAAAGCCGCAGGCTCTCGCAATATCAAAATGGCTTCACCAGACACGGTGCTTGAAGTGACAGGCTATCGCATTGGCTCCATCCCGCCATTTTGCTGGCAGCCTGAAGGGTTCCGCACGATTATCGAAGCATCGCTATTAGAAGAAAAGATATTAGGCGTTGGAGCAGGAGAATGGGGAAATGAAATACTCATCACACCAGAACAATTAGTGAAAGCCTCAAAGGCGGTCTCATTTGATCTAGTTCAACCATCCGAATAGAAAAAGTGCCTGTTGCTGAAGCAGGCACTTTTTTAATTGGAGTCAGGTGCTATAAAGGGTCCGATGTCTTTCATTTGCAGAAAAGCATTCACCGTCCTATTTTCCTCAAGGTCATTCGCCCGTTTGCAGACCACAACAGGTCTGATAATGTCAATTCCTTCGATATACACGCGCCCAATCTCTCCACGTTCTAAGCTTCGCTGAACAGCGTCACGAGGAACAAGGGTGATGCCATAGCCAGCTTTGATCATTTGAATGGCTTCGTGGACACCACTGAATTGTAAATCAACGGTCGGTTTTTTAATTCCTTTAGCGGTAAAAAGGGAAAAAAGCTTGTCTCTCGTCGAACTGCCTTCTTCTCGCATTAAAAAGGGTTCTTGGCTTAGGCGTTCTAGGGGGACGGTTGTTCCATTTAACGGGTGATCCACAGGCACGATAAAGTCATAACTTAAATCAGTCAAGTGAGAGGTGTGAAGATCTTCGTGGTGCAGATCCTCTATTACGGCGATCGCCACATCTGATTGATATTGAAGCAGGCTTTCGATCACTTGAGCGGAGTTTCCGCTTTTTAATTCAATATCTGTCTGTGGCGATGATGTTTTAAAAGAGGCAAGCCAATCAGGCAGCAAAAAGTTAAGTGGTACATAGGTAGAAGCAATTCTGAGTCTTCCTTTTTTTCCGTTTTGCAGAAGGGTAATCTGATATTCTACTTCTTTTTCCGCCTCGAATACTTGCCGGGCATATGGATACAGGATCTTTCCCATCTCCGTCAGTGTAATCCCCCGGCCGTTTCGTTTGAAAAGACGAAAGCCGATCTCTCGTTCAATGCTTCGTAATTGTGCCGTCACAGCCGGCTGCGTCAAAGACAGCACGTCTGCCGTTTGTGTGACACTTTTTGTTTCAGCTACCTTTGCAAAAATACGGAGGGCATGTAAATTCATCTTTGCACCGCCTATCAATTATTTTGATGATTCAATCAAAAACATTCATTAGATTTATTATAAGGTATCCCTTATCGTAAAGGTAGCGAAGGGGGAAGAAAAAATGGATCGTCGTCAAAAGCAAGTTGTGTCAATTTCGCTCATCACAGCATTTGCACTTATTGGGGATTCAATGCTCTATATTGTTCTCCCGGTCTATTGGAAAGAGATTGGTTTATCATCCATTTGGGAGGTGGGGTTACTGCTGTCTATCAACCGATTCATTCGTATCCCGCTAGCACCTGTCGTATGGTGGCTTTATCGATATATCCCAATGAAGACCGGTGTACTGATCGCAATTATGATCGCGTCAGTGACCACGATATTATATGGTATGAGTGGATTTTGGCTGCTATTGATTTGCCGCTGTGCATGGGGTCTCGCTTGGACGTTACTCCGTATGAGTGGGATGAGGGTCTTGGCTGAAATGGACGAAAGCTCACAAGGACATTTGACGGGTCTTTATAATGGGCTTTACCGGCTTGGCAGTTTATTTGGCATGTTATTTGGTGGAATCCTTGCCAGCTTGATCGGTTTTCAGTCCATGACGCTTGTCTTTGGCTTACTCACATTAATGGGCTGCATTTTTTATGTATCGTTGAATGAAATTGAAAAGAGAGAAGGCACGCAGGTGTATCATGGCATCAAACAGAAGTGGTTTACGCGAGATGTGGTAAAAGTACTGATAACAGGCATGCTGATCGCACTGATCATCCAAGGTTTATTCGCATCCACGCTGAGTCATGTCATTGAAGCAAAGATTGACCAAGATGAATTGACTCTGTTTGGCTTTGTCATCGGAGCTTCGGCTTTAAGCGGTGTTATTCAAGCACTCAGGTGGGGATGGGAACCATTTCTCGCACCGAGAACGGGCAAATGGTTTGATCGTCTTGTGATGAAGGAACGAATGTTATGCTGGATGTTTCTTTCATTTGGAGGGCTCAGTTTTCTTGTGATCATGCTGAAGGTAAGCGGCTGGTTCCTATTGATGCTGCTTTTGATTCAACTAATGGCAACAATTGTCACAACGTTCACCGATACACTTGCCTTTCAAAAAGCTTCTGCTCAAACAGATAAGAACCGCTTTCTCGCCAGCTATTCTTTTGTTCAAGATATGGGGGCTGCTTTAGGACCTTTGTGTGGGTATACGTTGATCCAGTTTTTCGGAACAAACAGCGTCTTTTGGCTGATGCTTATCATAAGTTTAATGCTCGTCAGCATGTGGATAAGAAGCGGGCAGCATGTTTCTTCTAGTGCAGTTTAAAAAATAAAGCGTTATATAAAAAACTGCCTCATGCAGCTGATCGCAGGAGGCAGTCATATTCTCTTATTCTAAGTCTGAATCATAGGCTTTTTGCGTGAGTTGGCTGACGACCTCTTTCAAGCCATTGGGTTTATGGAATTCAACAGGTGTGCTTCCTTTTTCAAATACAATTTGATCTGCTTCAACGAGCACGACATATCGATTGTTGACCTTTGCGATATGAATCGAGTGGCCGAAGTCGGCTAAAAGTCCTTTAATTTCTGTTTCGCCTAGACGCATCTTCATCGTGATATCAGGGGTTTGTTCAACAATGTGTGAAGCGGCTAGAGTGACCTGTTCTGTATCGAGTGTTTCCCGAATCTCCCGTTTTTCACTTGCTTCCCATATTTCAAGGTCCTCTTCAAATTGTTTTAATTCTTCACTTTCATCCTGAAATGTTTCAAATACATGTTCCTGCACCATATTCATGACCTGTGATTTCATGATTTCAGGCATCGATTCCCCGTATTCGACGAATTTTAGAAAGTCTTCAAAATAACGAGCGTGTGAGGATTGGTGAATTTTCACTTCGGCTTCCTCTGTCATGCCCTCTTCTGGCATAAACGGGTATTGAATCGATTTCATGTTTTTTGTTGTAATCGCCATTTCTACTTTTTTGATCAAGGTAGATGTATCAGCAATAGAAGCGACTTTCTGTTCAAAATCGCATTTCATGATAAAGACAAAAGAGTCATCGAAATATTTTTTAGGAACCGCAGATGCAACCAGAAACACGCCGCCTCTGACAGCACTTGTATCTAAATAGGTGCGAACAAATTGTTCACTGCATTCGATAAATACTTCTTTTGTATCTGCAAATCTCGTCTGATGAAATAAATTGTAGTTTGGATTTGAATCGAGTTCATGCCCGGGTTCTACAATAAAACGTCCGATTTTAGTCGGTACTTGCTCAGACTTAGGGTGTCTGTCCACTTTTCGTTTGACGATTTTTTTAAGCTCACCGTCTAGAAAGTCTTTCAGCTCACTTTGTTCAAATTCCTCTTGGTCTAATGTTTGGTAATGTTTAAACCGTTTATTTGCTTGTTCCTCTTTGCCTTCTATTTCAACCACATAGAATGATAGAAAACGTATCGTAAAATCCACTGATTGGTCACCACTTTTTCTTCTTTGGATATGTTGAGTATAGAAAAAGGAGTGAAAATCGTCAACGAATGGAGAAATATCGTGTCATTATTTCCCGAGAAATGTTTCGGGAAAAACGCTTGATAATAATTATCATTCTTGATAGAATGATAAAAGAAAAGAAGGAACCTGCCAGTTCCTTCATCTCAGAAAATCATGTATTATTTTGTTTCAAATGTTTCGCAATCCGTTTCAGCATTGCGAGTCACGTCAGTCATTGTGCTTTTACCAATTTTAATGGTAGAAGCTGTACAGCTGTTGTCAGCCCAAAAACGGCAAGAGTTCACTTCACAAAGTACATTTTGTGCCATGGGAATTCACCTCCGTGATTCATATTAAGAATGAAGCAAGCTGCCACTTGAGTTCATTCAATCTAGTAGTCTCTTTATCGAAAGAGGCTGTTTGTGCTGTATATGCACATGTTTATCATACCATCTACCCTGAAAATATACAATTTAAACTTTGAAAGAGCGAGAATGCAAATCTCGCTCTTTTTTGTTTGTAAAAATAGTTAAATGCTAGGTGGCACCCTCTCTTATTCCGACATATGAATAGAGTAGATTCAAAACCTGATGTCGGACAAAGTATAAGGGTACATGTACTGATTTTCCGCATGAAGATAGGGTTTTCAATCAAAAATTTTCATAGAGAGATGAGGGGAGAAGATGAAAGCAGTCATTCTCTGCGGAGGAAAGGGAACGAGAATGAGTGAGGTCACACAAGCGCTTCCTAAACCACTTGCTATGATCGGAGACCGGCCTATTCTATGGCATATTATGAAAATCTATCAGTATTACGGTGTAGACGAGTTTATCTTATTGCTTGGATATAAAGGAGAGAAAATCAAAGAGTATTTTCTCAACTACGACTGGCGGCATCACAGCATGCAACTGGATATGTCGACAGGGGAAATGAAGCTTTTAGGTAATTCGGAGAACTGGAAAATCACCTTTTTAGATACGGGTGAGAATACGATGACAGGCGGGCGGCTAAAGCAGGTACAGGATTATATTGGTGATGAGACATTTATGATGACGTACGGGGACGGACTTGCCAATATCAATATGTTTCATTTACTCAAGCGCCATCAAGAGCTTGGAGCAGCTGCAACTGTCACAGGAATTGAAAAGAAATCACAGTACGGCACGCTGAAGGTGTATAACGGGATGGCACAATCCTTCTCTGAGAAGACAGACAGTATCGGGATGATCAATGGAGGATTTTTTGTGTTGTCTCCAAAGGTTTTTGATTATTTAACAGATGATGATCAATGTGTGTTCGAAGCAGAGCCTCTTCAAAATCTGGCGAATGATGGAGAGCTTGCAGTCTATGAGCACCACGGATTTTGGACAGCAATTGATACGTATAAAAACTTGAAAGAAATCAACGGCATGTGGACTGAAGGAAAACAACCATGGAAGGTTTGGTGACAACATGAGCGGATTTTGGAATGGGAAAAACGTATTTGTGACCGGGTGTACGGGATTGTTAGGGAGTTACCTCGTCAAGGAATTGATAGATCAAGGAGCAAACGTAACAGGGCTTGTACGTGATCAGGTGCCAAGATCGAACTTATATCAAGGCAGTCAATTTGAAAAGATGAATGTCGTCCAAGGCGCACTGGAGGACATGCAAACGATAGAACGTGCGTTAGGAGAATATGAGATTGATACAGTCTTTCATTTGGCCGCCCAAGCGATTGTTGGGGTCGCAAATCGTCACCCAGTTTCTACATTTGAAGCCAATATTTTAGGAACATGGAATGTGCTGGAGGCATGCAGAAGGCAGCCGCTTATCAAACGAGTGATTGTGGCATCGAGTGATAAAGCATACGGGGATCAAGAACAGCTTCCTTATGATGAAGACATGCCGCTTAACGGCAAGCACCCATATGATGTGTCAAAAAGCTGTGCAGATTTAATTTCTCACACGTACTACAACACATATGGTCTTCCGGTTTGTATTACGCGCTGCGGTAATTTATATGGAGGCGGGGATTTGAATTTTAACCGAATCATTCCGCAAACCATCCAGCTTGTGTTAGAGGGAAAGGCGCCAGAAATTAGAAGTGACGGAACCTTTATCCGTGATTATTTCTATATTGAAGATGCGGTCAAGGCTTATTTACTGCTAGCTGAAAAAATGGAGGAAAAAGGGCTTGCAGGAGAAGCATTTAACTTTAGTAATGAAATTCAGCTGACTGTGCTTGAGCTCGTTGATAAAATCTTAAAGGCGATGGGCAGTGAACTAAAACCTCGTATTTTGAATCAAGGAACGCATGAGATTAAGCATCAATATTTATCAGCAGAAAAGGCGAGAAAGCTGCTTGATTGGAAGCCTGATTACTCCATTGATGAAGGGTTAGAAAAGACAATTGAATGGTATCGCGAATTCTTTCAAAAATAGAGGTGTATACAGATGAACAGCATATATTGTACGGTTCTATCAAGTGGAAGACTTTATCAAGCCATTGCGTTTTTCTTATCGTTGAAGCAAGTAGAAGATGATGCTGTCATCAAAACGTTATGTATGGATGATGCTGCATTTGATTTGCTTCATCAAATGAATTTCCCGCATGTCGATCTTGTTCATGTGCGTGAGCTTGAAACGCCGGAGCTTCTAGAGATCAAAAAGGAACGAAATGATTCGGAATATTGCTGGACATTAAAACCGATTTGGATTGAGTGGCTATTTAAGCAGGACCAGGCGGAGGAAGTGACGTATCTTGATGCGGATTTGTTCTTTTATGAGAGTCCACAAGTGATTTTTCAAAACCAGCCTGATGCCTCTGTGCTTCTATCAAGAGGGGATATTGTCATTCCAAGCTTTGATCCAGAGGAAGTGAAGATGCTTCAGAAACTTTTAGGGCGCTATAATTCAGGGTTCCTGCATTTTAAAGGAGATGAAGCCGGCCGAAAGTGCCTGAGCTGGTGGAAAATAGAATGTCTAAAAGAATGCAAAAATGCGCCTGGAGAAGGAAAATTTGGCGATCAAGGGTATTTAGATCATATGCCGGTGCTGTTTGAAAAAGTAGAGGATATTCAAACAAAGGGTGTGAATATTGGTCACTGGAATTATGGCCAGCATTCTTATCAGGAAGAGAATGGACGTATTTTGCTTGAGGATGGAAGCCCACTCATTTGCTATCATTTCAGTGGTTTTCGGATCTTAAGCAAAGATGATATGCAGCAAATCCATGAAAAAGGAAGAGATGACTTGCCATTTTTCCAAGAAGCCTATCGGGAAGTGCTGCGTCATGTGATTGAATCGGTAGAACAAGTCAATCCGATGTTTAACGGCTATGCCAAACTGGAGGAGGATGGCGCATGAATGAAAAGCCGAAGGTCAGCGTCATTATTCCGAGTTATAATGCGAAAGAGCGTTTAGAAGGGAGCCTTTTTTCCTTAACGCTTCAGGAAACCGATATTCCATTTGAGGTCATTGTCGCTGATAATGGGTCAACGGACGGCACGATGGAAATGCTCGAAAACATTGAGGTGAACTTTCCATTCAAAAAGGTGCGTATTCCTGTCAATCAAGGAATTGCCAAGGGGCGCAATCATGCCATTCGTGAGGCAGAGGGAGACCTTTTAATATTCCATGACAGCGATATGCTGGCAGAGCCCCAATTTATTCAAAAGCACGCAGAGGCACATGCTGATCATGAGGACCGTGTCATTTGCGGTGTATGCTGGAAGCGAATCTACCGTTATTTTTACACCGGTTTTGATAAAGATCATGTGAATCGATTAAAAAAACAAGGGCTGTATCAGCGGAAAATGAAAGACAAAACGTCTCTTATGTCGATGGAGGAAGTGAAAAGCGGCGCATTTCTAGAGAGAAGCTTCGACTTGCAGTCCGAATTTATTGATATCCTGAAAGACATTTTAAACACGTACGACTATGATTTAAGTTCTTATCAATTGCCGTGGCGATTTTTTATCACAAATAACTCTTCCGTCAAGCGAAAGCATGTCATGGAACTAGGGATGTTTGATGAAAAAATCGTTAGATACGGGTTTGAGGATTATGATTTAGGCATTCGTCTGCATCAGCTTGGCCTCTCATTTGAACTGCGTGAGGATATTTTGAGTGTGCATCAGGAACATCCAAGTAATTTAACGTCATTCGATGACATCAAATATAACATTTTGTATATGTGCGAGAAGTACAACAATATTGATTCGATTGATGTTCATCTGGCTTTCTCTGGACCATTTTCTCATACCGTGACAAATGATATCGTGAAAGACATTCGCCAGCTGCGTAAGAATGAAGCATATGATGATCTGCTCGCTTATTTTTTGGAGCTGCTTCATATGATCACAGAGCGGAATGTGGGCATTAAACGTGATCAAAAGGACGTGCTGACGGCAAAGCATTTCCCTTTGAAAAAGCTGTCAGAGGCGGCTCAGCTTGCCAAGCAGGAACATGGATGCACGGTGCTGGCAGAGGCCATTCAAGGGCTCACAAAAGAGCTGCTGCATGTTGACTTGTTCCAAGTGGATGTGTTGTAGATGGCATCCTATCATTTCACAACCATTGTGTCGAATACCCATGTATTTAAGCTACTGGCGCTGATTCATTCACTTGAGCAGACGGCTCAATCATACAAACTTTCTGTCTTATGTGCTGATCCTTTGGCTTACAAGGTGTTAAGTCAGTTTCCTCACCCACATGTCCAATATGAACAGCTTGAAGATGTGGAAGATGATTCGCTGCGAAAAGCAAAGGCGGATCGTACGTTCCACGAGTATTGCTGGACGCTTAAGCCTGCGTTTCTACTCAAAATTCTTGAGTCCTCTGATGCAGATTATCTCGCTCATTTGGATACGGATTTGTATTTTTATCATGATCCAGAGGCGATATTTGCAGAAAATCCACTCGCTCATGTATTTTTGACAGATCATATGAATTCCAAGCGATTCTATCACTTTTATGAATTATCCGGCCGTTTTAATACTGGGTTTGTAGGCTGTCGAAACACAGATGTGGCCAAACGGGCTGTGACGCAGTGGAAAGAGAACTGCATTGCGCACTGTACAGTAGAAATGGATACGGAAAAAAAGACATATGGTGATCAGCGGTATGTTGAAAGATGGGTCGATGATTTTGAGGGTGTCCATGTGGTGGCATCTAAAGGTGCCAATGCAGCGATTTGGAATATTGAAAACTATAAGCTCTCCGTTGTGAAAGGAGATATGTATCTCGACGAATGTCCACTGCTGTTCTATCATTTCTCTGCCTTTACGATCATTGATGAAAATACCTTTAATCTGAATTGGTATTACTATATGACAGAACACACTCTTGTGGATCATTTGTATATTCCGTATGCGGATTTGATTCATCTGAAAATTAAACAGGTGCAAAAGGTCTTTCCAGACTTTCAGCAGGGGTTTATTGCAAAGAAGCATGTTCCTGACACGCATTTTTATGAGATATGAAAAAACCGCTCATTTATTGAGCGGTTTTTACCTTTTATGATTCATTCCATTTCGCTATGGTCTGATCGCTTGGCAGTAAGAAGGCTAGGATGCCTAATATCGGTAAAAAGGCGACACCGATCATGGTAGGCGTTAAACCGACTGCATCAATTAATGAGCCGAGGGCAACGGATCCAATCGCTCCCATACCAAACGCAAGCCCAACAGTTAAACCAGACATTGTGCCAATTTTCCCGGGAAATAGTTCTTGGGCATAGACCACGGTGACAGAGAAGCTTGAGGTCAGAATGATCCCAATGAGTCCAAGTAAAACATAAGCAAAAACTGGTCCGGCAAATGGGAGAAGCAGGGCAAGCGGAAAGGATGCTAATAAAGAAATTAAAATGACGGTTTTCTTGCCGAAGCGGTCTGCAAGCGGCCCGCCTAAAAATGTCCCAATCGCACCCAATATAAGAAATAAGAAAATATAAGTTTGTGATTCTTTAATCGTCAAACCATATTGCTCAATCGCATAAAACGCATAGAAATTCGAGATCGCATTTCCATACCAAGAACGCGCGAAAATAAGAAAGACGATAATGCCAAGTGCTGTGAGCGCTGACTTGCGGTGAAGTTCAGATCTTGCTGCTTTTGCAGGCGCTTTTTTCGCTTGTGCTCGAATGGTTTGAAGTCTTCCTGCGTACCATCTTGAAATATAAAGAAGGAAACCGACAGCAATCATTCCAACAATCGTAAACCAAGCCACACCTGGCTGACCGAGAGGGACGAGCATTAATGCAGCGATTAGCGGAGCAAAGGCTTGACCTGTATTTCCACCGACTTGATAGATGGATTGAGCAAGACCCCGTCTAGGACCAGCTGCCATGTTGGCAACCCGTGAGCCCTCTGGATGGAAAATCGCAGAGCCGAGTCCAATAAAGACGACGCACAGTAGGATGGTCGCAAATGATGGTGCAAACGCAAGGCCGAGAATGCCGACAGCACTTGAAAATAATGCGATAGGCAGTGCATAGGGCATCGGCCGTTTATCTGTGTACCACCCGATCGCAGGCTGCATGACAGAGGAGACCATATTTAATGTAAAGGCGATTAGCCCTAATTGAGTAAAGGTCAGCCCCATTGAGCGTTCTAAAATAGGGAACATGGCAGGAATCACGGCTTGCAATGTGTCGTTGAGCATATGGCAAATACCAATAATCAATAAAATAGGATAAACCGTTGAACCGGTGACCGCTTTTTGAGGTTTATTCTTTGTTTGAGCAGCAATAGCCAATGAGACTTCCTCCTTTCATTCAACTTGTTTTCTTTTTTTCATTCTCCTCATTTTATTCATAAGGTGAACTATAAAACAATAGCAAATTGTCATGATTTAGAAAAAAAGAGACACATGCGCTTGATGGAGCGTGTGTCTCTAAAGGGTTATTTATAGAAAGAAGCGATGACAGGCTTCATTTTTTGAATGACAAGTCCACTGCCTCCACGGTTTTTCACACCTTCAATCATGCCGACGAGGACATAATCTTCTTTTTTAGGATTAAACGCAAGTAAAAATCCATTTTCAGTACCGTCTGTCGCACCTTGTTTGCTCTTTAGTTCCGCTGTTCCGGTTTTAGCGGCTATATCAGCCCCTTTTATTTGCAACGAGTGAGCGGTTCCGTTTGAATTGGTGACGACTTGAGTTAGTGCATCCTTCACCGTATTTGCTGTATCTTCTTTGATGATCTGTTTTGGTGATGCTGTTTTTTCATCCTGAATGACTCGAGGGTACACAAGCTTTCCTCCTGTTGCAAATGGAGAATAGGCATGTACTTGTTCAATTGGAGACATGAGTAATTCTCCTTGGCCATATGCTGAGTCGGCAAGTAAGATGTCTGATTGGATCCCGTCGTTAGACACTTGTGCCGGTTTCATTGTGAACGGCATGTTTAAATCATCACCAAACCCAAATGTTTTCACTTTTTTCTCGTAAGTATCTTTGCCGATTTCAAGGGCTTCCTGTCCAAAATAAATATTATCTGAGTACACGAGGGCATCGACCATATTGACTTGTTCTTTGTCATGAACCCGTGTAATGCGATAATTTCCCCATGATTGATCCTTTTGCCATTTCAGTCCATGAATGGTGCGCACTTTATTAGGTTTTGTGACACCTGTTTCCAGTCCAATCGCTGCTGTAATGGTTTTGAATGTAGATCCTGGTGCATATCTGCTCGCATACCGAGCTTGGAATGGGAGATCAGGATTTTCACTGTATGCTTGGTATTGTTTAGGCGTGATCCCGTTGGTCATTAAATTGACATCGTAAGAAGGGGTGCTAACAAGCGCTAATAAATCACCTGATGATGGATTCATAATGGTGACAGCCCCTTTTTCACCTTTCAGCTGTTGATAGGCTTTTTTCTGTAAAGATGCATCAATGGTCAGTTTGACTGTTTTTCCGTCTTTTCGGTCTGTTTTTTGTAATGTTTCTTCAATACCTGTTTCATCATGGATAATGAGGATGCTTCCGCCATCTTGTCCTCTTAAGTTCTTGTCAAATGTGAATTCAAGGCCGGTTTTGCCGATGATTTGATCCGCCTTTAAAGCTGGATTTCTTTTGATATCATCCGCATTTGCTTTTCCCACATAGCCTGTCAGATGAGCAGCGGCTTCGTTATATGGATAGTAGCGCATTTCCTTCGTTTGATAGGTGACGCCATTTATGTCTTTTGGAATCGGCTTTTGCTCTAACATAGACTTTAGCGGGACAAATGTGTCATCTGTGACCCATGCTTGTTTCAACTGATTTTGAATCAGCTCTTCATCTATATCAAAAGCGCTGCTGATTTTTTTGATGTTGCTTTCTTTTTCCGTACCTGTCCCGAGCTTTCCAGGGATGATGCCAAGTGCGTGTCCACCAGTTGTTTCTGCTAACGTGCGCCCTTTTCGATCTACAATATTTCCGCGTACCGCAGGATCCGTTGTCACTTTGATGGTGTCACCCTTTTCCATTTGCGGGAAGATGAGATTTGGTTTCCAGTCTACTTTCCACTCGTTATCCTCTTCGGAGAGAACACCTTTGTAAGAGAGTTTGTTCAGTTTTCCAAGTGACGTTTTCATCGTGACTTCATAGGTGAATTGATACCCATTTCTTTTATCCTGTTTTTCTACGTTGACGTTTGAGACGTTTAGATCATTCGCACCGATGCCGCTAAAGATATGATCGTATTTTTCGGCAAGTTGTTTTTTAGAAAAGTCATTGGCTTTCAGAGAGCCGCTTGTGACCTCATCTGCCAATTTTGTGAATTCTTTTTTCTCCAGATGTTTCGTAAAGGATTCAGCGGCTTTCAGCGCCTCTTTTTCTTTTGAGAAAAGCGTATCTTTTAAGAAAAAGAGAGCAGCAGCAATCGCGATGATGCTAAGAAGGGGAATGATGACTTTTTTCTGTTTCCAAAATGATTTTCGTTGATCTGTATACAATGAAAACACCTCAATTTTTGATTAGATCCTCTATAGTTTACAGTTACTGTGTAGGATTTGTATAGTTTCTCCTATGAAAATAGACCAAGTCATGAAGTGGAAATATGAAGCAAGACACAGTTGCTGCTGAAGGATCTCTTCATTTTTTCTTATGATTTAAAGGATTTTTTATGTGATCATCGAATGTGAAAAATTAGAAAAAATTAAAAGCGTTTTCATGAAGGAGGAATTGTGATCGTTTATAAAAAAGTGAATCTGACTGGACTTGTTCTTGGACCGATCTTCTTTTTTCTTATTTTTTTGCTCATTCCAGAAAGTGAATTGACCTATGCACCAAGAGTGGTACTGGGCGTTACGGCTTGGACTGCGACATGGTGGGTCACAGAAGCTTTGCCTATACCGGCTACCTCTTTATTGCCCATCATCCTTTTGCCAACACTTGGCGGGCTATCGATGGAGCAAACATCAAGAGCTTATGGAGACCCGATTGTTTTTATGTACATGGGCGGATTTATGATTGCCATTGCTATTGAAAAATGGAATTTACATAGAAGAATGGCCTTACATATTTTAAACATCATTGGCACAAGAAGTGACCGCATTGTATTAGGGGTTATGATGGCAACGGCCTTTTTATCTATGTGGATTTCAAATGCAGCCACAGCACTGATGATGCTGCCTGTGGCACTGGCTGTGATTAAAGAGGTGAAGGCGAACGATATTTTGTCTGGTGCATCTCTTGACCGATTCAGTAAAAGCATCCTATTATCAGTCGCTTATTCAGCCTCTATTGGCGGACTGGCGACACTCGTTGGGTCTGTGCCAAATGCTGTTTTTGCAGCGATGTCAAAAAAGCTGTTAGATCGAGAAATTATGTTTTTTGAATGGTTTTTGTTTGGTTTTCCGGTGGCGGCTGTTCTGCTCATTCTCTTATTTCTGTATTTGACCAAGATACAGTTCAAGGTAGAGCACACAGGTGAAATGGGAGCGGCGTTTATACGGAAGGGTTTAGAGGATTTAGGCAAAATGAAACAAGAAGAAAAATGGGTTTTTGCTATTTTTCTTATGACGGCTTTTTTATGGATTTTTAAAATCTTTTTGTTTGGCGGGCTTCCTGTCTCGGATACGTCGATCGCAATCTTTGGGGCGATGCTGTTATTTCTCATTCCAGCGACAAATGGAGAGAGAATACTAGAATGGCAGGATATGAAGCAGTTGCCATGGGGGCTTTTGCTTTTGTTTGGAGGCGGGCTTTCGCTCGCTACAGGATTTGCGGAAACGAATCTAACAGGATGGATCGGGGAAAATTTACAGCATTTAAATGGGCTGTCGTACCTCATGCTGCTAATTATTTTAACGGCTTCTATTTTATTTATGACCGAAATTATGTCTAATACAGCAGTTGCGAACATGATCATTCCAATTACAGTCGGGCTTGGACTTGCAATTGGCATGGAGCCGTACGGCTTAATGGCTGCGGCTGCGTTAGCTTCCTCATGTGCGTTTATGTTGCCAATTTCCACACCGCCAAATGCGGCTGTCTTTAGTGCGGACGTACTGAAAATATCTGATATGGTCAAGGCTGGCTTTTGGCTAAATGTGATCAGTATTGTAGCGATTGTGCTTGCGGTTTATTTCTGGCTTCCTGTCGTGCTGAGATGAAGACTTTGATCGAATGGAGACTTTTGGTGTTTTTGTTTCTTTTGGCTTCGGTACTGAAGCTGCCTTTTTGAGGTGCGGGTCCTTTGGCGTGTAATAGGTGGCCCCAATGTTGAGTCTGCCTTTAAGCTGATCAATGGAAAGCTCACCAAACTCTAAATGGTAGTCAATTTTGTCCACATGCAGTGATTCAATGTGAATGTGCGTATCCTCCGAGACAGGCGGAGCAGGTGCAGACATTTTCTGCTCAAGAGCGGTGAGTCTTTTTTCCAGCTCGACGACAGATGGAGATGGACTGGCTTCGGTTTTTTTAAAGAGTGATTGAATGAAATGTTTCAAGTGGACCACAACCTTTTCTTTCGCCTTGCTCTAGTCTATGGAAAAGCTGCCCGGTATATACTTATAGAGATACATGAAAGGGGAGAAGTGCATGCTGCCTACACGCATTCAGATTACCCATATGAAGACGAATACGATTGGTACAGGGTCCTCGATGACATTCGGTTCGACGATCGTACGAAATCACTGCTCGACGATCAAAAGAAACAATGGTTTTGGTGAACAAAATGCCGATGACGTGATCACGATCTTGCCGATTGAAACGATTGATGATCGTGATCTAATAGACGCAGTCAGTATCAATATTCGTCATCTATGATTATCGCAGTTGCTTTTCCTTCATCCTTTTGCAAGCGAATGTATAGCACGCCGTCTTTAAAGGCCGCATTCATTTGACCAAGAATCATATCTGGGAGCCGAATTTTTCTTTCAAACGGACCATACTTCCCTTGTTTTTGGCGAAAATCCTGTTCGTTAAAAAAGGAAAAACGCTGTCCTTTTACAACTAAATATTCACCATATGACAGCACCTGAACATCTTCCTTCCGGTAGCCAGGCAGGTAAATTAAGTACTGAAATTCAGTAGGGGTTTCCACAATGTCGACTGGTGGAAACGATGCATCTGTTCCTCGCTGATCTTGCTGCGAGAATGTAAAGGGAGACGGACCATTTGCCATAAAGGGAGATCTTTGCTCATCATCGAATATCATTTTCCAAAAATCATCTCCATGCATTTGCTGGGCAATGTCCATCCACTGCTTCATTTTTTCGAAGTCCATGTGAAGACCTCCTGTTAACATACTTGATGGGTGCTCGCATATACCTATAAAAAGGAGGTTTATCTGTGGTTCAACCAACTCCGTATATCAATATTAATATTTTCATGTTAAAAATTAATTCCTTTGAAAATGCGTCGGCGGTGAATGTCGGACAAAATTTGTTAGCAGAGTGGCAAAACTCAGATAAAAAAAATCAGGGGTACGGACAGAATTTTGGAGATGCCAGCGGTTTTGTCGGAACAAAGAGCCATGTAGATGATCGAGATCAAGTGGACTCACCTGCCTCTTTTTCGCCAGCAGCTAAACCTATTCCAAGGAAGTGATGTGTGATGTTATTCTCACCCTCAGTCGTCAATGTCGGTGCTTTTAAAATCAATGCAATGGATCGGGGGGCATCACTGACGCTAGGACCTTATCAGCAGATCGATTATTTTCTCTCGATGAAATTGAACCAGGGTTTTGGTGAGGACAATGGAGATTGTTCACCGCTTGTCATTCCGATTTCAAGCGTACTCGATCCAGATATGGTGGATTCGAATTCAGTGAAAAACAGTGTGATTTAAACAAAAAAGAGACCGGGATACCCCGTGTCTCTTTTCTATTGTGTTTGATTCAGATGGCTTTTGCGTCTTGCATAGGTGAAGTACACAACGACACCAATGGCTACCCAGATGAGGAAGGCTCGCCATGTCTCCCATTTCAGTGTGGCAGCCAAGATCATACAAATGACCGCACTAATGATGGGAAGGACAGGAACAAAGGGTACTTTAAACGCTGTTTTCATATTCGGATGTTTTTTCCGGAGTATGATCACAGCGATCGAGATCACCGTAAAGGCCGCAAGTGTACCGATGCTGACTAAATTAGCAAGTGTTGATAAGTTGACGAATCCAACGATACATGCCGCAACAGCGCCTGTCAGCCAAGTGTTGGCAACCGGTGTCTTCGATTTTGGATGAACGTTTGAAAAGATTTTCGGCATGAGTCCATCTCGGCTCATAGCAAAGGTTAAACGAACCTGAGCGTAGACAAGTGCAATTAACACTGTCGTAATCCCGATAATAGCACCTGCCGATATAATACCAGCGACACTATTCAGGCCAACCACTTGTAAAGCAAAAGCGACAGGGTCACTGACATTCAGCTTCGTGTAGTGAACCATGCCTGTTAAGACAAATGAAACCCCGATGTATAAAATCGTACAAACACCGAGCGCACCGATGATTCCGATCGGCATCGCTTTTTGTGGGTTTTTGACTTCTTCAGATGCATTAGCGATTGCATCAAATCCAAGGTAAGCAAAAAAGACAGTGGCCGCTCCTGCAATCACGCCATGGAAGCCCATTGGCATAAAAGGTGTCCAATTTTCAGGTTTAACGTAAGCAAAGCCTGAAATGATAAAGAGGAGGACAATGGCAATTTTGATGAGCACAATGATGTTATTCAGCTTCGTGCTCTCTTTTACGCCTCTTGAGACAATAAAGGTAATGAGTAAAATAATGAGTGCGCCTGGCAGGTTAAAGATGGCCCCATCAGCGGCTCCGGGTGCAGCCGATAAAGCCTTCGGTATGTGCAGACCAAATCCACTGAGCAGTGATTGAAAATAGGATGACCATCCGCTTGCCACAGCAGAGAGCGCAACAACATATTCAAGCATTAAATCCCAGCCCATTAAAAAGGCGAGGAATTCTCCAAGTGTTGCGTAAGAATACGTATAGACACTTCCTGACACTGGAATGGACGAGGAAAATTCAGCGTAGCAAAAAGCAGCAAGGGCGCATGCGATCGCAGCCAAAATAAAAGATATAATAATCGCAGGTCCCGCATCTTTCGCAGCCGCAACCCCCGTTATCACAAAAATGCCAGTCCCGACCACACAGCCAATGCCAAGCAAGATTAAATCAAATGTATTCAAAGAACGGCTCAGCCGCTTCGTTTGACTTTCAAGCATGAGCTGGTCGAGAGACTTTTTTCTAAATAAAGAACTCATGTTGACCTCCTAATGGATAAATCTTTTCGTAAGACGAATGTTAGTATATGCGTAAATGGCAATTTAGTCAATTGGTTGAAAAACGCTTTAAATCGCTAAAGTGTTAAATGTCACAAAAGGCTAATGTGTATCAAAAGACATCCGCCGTCATGTGACAGGCGGATGTGATAACAGGAGATTTACGTTTGTTCAGCAAATATTTTTTCGTTGTACAGCACACTAGGATGGGTTGGGTAATGGGCTGAGGATGCAAGATGATGGGTTTTGGCTTGAGCCAAATCACCGAGCTGATAATAACAATAGCAAAGCTGAAGGTGAGGATACCATGTTTTATATTGTGTCAGTGTAAAGGCTGTTTCGATTTCAGGTGCCTTCAGTGCCTGCTCATACCAATAGATGGACGCTTTGTATTTATTTTGTGCTTTGAAATGATCCCCAATCCGGCAGCAAAATTCTGGACGGGGCTGATCATATAAGAAGGATCGCAATAAGGAGGATAAGGCGGCTTCCTCAAAACCGACTGCATAATAGCAGTCAGCTAAATTTTGGCATGTGCGAATTTCATCCTCAATCCAGCATTGTTTTGTGGCTAAAAATTTGTGATAAAAGCGAATCGCCTTCACATGCTGCTTGTTATCTCGTAATTCATTGGCGAAGTAAAAGAGATCACGAGGCGTCATCTCTTCGCCTTTTGCAAGCATGTTTTCATAAATGCGCAGATTGCGTCCAGGCTCTCCAGCGGTTGTTTTCTTACGCTTTTGATGGGTGACGGCGATATCAGCCGGTAAGATGTTGCCATACACCTGAAGAAACTCATGAACGGCCCCATACCACTGAAAGTTCAAGGCACGCTTGACGAGCCGATTTCTTCTATATTTAAAATTCACCTGACCGTCCTCACTAAATCCAACGTGGTAAAACATCGAGACGGCATCTACTGCGGGATCAAGCGTCTGTTTGAGCTGAAGCAGTTTTTGCTGGTCCTCTTCAAGTAGGACATCGTCGGCATCCAGCCATAAGATATACTCTTTTGTCGCATGGGAAAAAGCGAAATTGCGTGCTTTTGCAAAATGCTGGACCCATTCAAAGTCGAGTACCTTTGCTGAAAAGGAGTGAGCAATGTCCTTTGTTTGATCTGTTGATCCTGTATCAACAATGATCATCTCATCTACAATGTCTTGAACAGAAGACAGGCAGTCAGCCAAAACCTCCTCTTCATTTTTCACAATCATACATAAACTAATGGTTATCATCTTTAGATCACCTCTTCATAGTGTATCGAGCATCAAAAGGAAACATTCTTTTCAGCAGCGGGTTTTTTTAAAACTAGTTTTCTGCTACTGGCTGATTTAAAATAAAGGAAGAATCTATGTAAGGGCTGATAAAATGAGTTTATTGAATGTAGAAGGATTATATAAAACCTATGGCGAAAAAACGCTGTTTGACCATATCTCTTTTCATATAGAACCAAAGGAACGCATCGGGTTAATTGGACCGAATGGAACAGGGAAGTCAACGCTTTTAAAAGTCATTGCAGGACTTGAATCATTTGAGGAAGGCGACATCACAAAGGCAGGGACACTTGATATCGAATTTCTCGAACAAGATCCTGAAATGAGCGGGGATGAAACGATTCTCGACTATATTTTTTCAGGAACAGCACCAATGATTCAAACGATGAAAGCCTATGAAAAGGCGCTGGCTGATTTAGAGCATGATCCACAAAACGAGGCAAAACAAGAAGCGCTTATGCGTATGCAAAATAAAATGGATCAGGACGACGCATGGGATGCGAACCTTTCGGCGAAAACGATTTTGACAAAGCTTGGCGTTAAAGATGTGAGCCGATCTGTTCATGCGTTATCAGGCGGACAGAAAAAGCGTGTGGCGATCGCCAAAAATTTAATTCAGCCTGCGGGTTTGCTGATTTTAGATGAGCCGACAAACCATCTAGACAACGCAACCATTGAATGGCTTGAAGGATATTTGAGTCAATACAGCGGGGCTGTCATTCTTGTCACCCATGATCGTTATTTCTTAAACCGCGTCGCCAATCGGATTTATGAATTAAATCAGGGGCAGCTTTACACATATAAAGGAAATTATGAAGTCTTTTTAGAAAAAAGAGCGGAACGAGAAGCAGAAGCTCAAGTAAAAGAAACGAAACGTCAAAATTTGCTTAGACGTGAGCTTGCATGGCTCAGAAGAGGGGCAAAGGCTCGAACGACAAAGCAAAAAGCACGTATCGGCAGAGTGGAAGAGCTGAAGGATCAAAAGGGACCTGATGCAAAGGGAGAGCTTGATTTTGCGATCGGTTCTCACCGGCTTGGAAAACAAGTGATTGAGGCAGAAGAGATCAGCATCACATTTGCTGGTCAAACCCTTGTGGACCAGTTCAGCGATTTAGTCGTGCCAGGTGATCGCATCGGATTTATCGGACCGAATGGAGTGGGCAAAACGACTTTACTTAATTGCCTGGCGGGTAAAATCGAACCGACAAATGGACAATTGACCATTGGACAAACAGTCCGCATTGGCTATTACACGCAGGACCATAACGAAATGAATGAAGAGCTGAATATCATTGATTACATCAAAGAAACAGCTGAAATTGTCAAAACGGCAGATGGCGTCATTGTGACAGCAGAGCAGATGTTGGAGAGATTTTTATTCCCTAGATCCATGCAGCGCACGTTTATCCGCAAGCTGTCAGGGGGAGAGCGCCGCAGATTGTATTTATTGAAGGTATTGATGGAAGAGCCGAATGTTCTCTTTTTAGATGAGCCGACGAATGATCTTGATACAGAGACGCTCAGCATTTTAGAGGATTATTTGGAGCAGTTCCCAGGCGTAGTCATCACCGTGTCGCATGATCGTTATTTCTTAGACCGAGTCGTCCATCGTCTGCTTGTGTTTGAAGGAAATGGACGTATTTCACACTTCCAAGGTGCTTACAGCGATTACATGGAGCAAGAAAAAGAACAGAAGCGGACAGAGACAAAACCAGCTGAAAAACAAGTAGAAGCTGCACCGAAAAAGAGGAAAAAACTATCCTATAAGGACCAGCTTGAATGGGATGGGATTGAAGATCGGATACAAGCACTAGAGGACAAACACCAGCAGCTCGAAGCCAGCATTGCTGAGGCTGGCAGTGATTTTGGGAAAATTCAAGAGCTGATGGACAAGCAAAAAGCCGTCGCTGAAGAACTAGAACAAGCAATGGACCGCTGGACAGAACTGTCGCTGATAATTGAGGAATTAGAAAGTAATGAAAAATAAAGGTTGGCAAAAAAACTGTAGAGACATTCTACAGTTTTTTTTGATAAGAACATTTGGCATAAGCATCGTGCTGGTGAATGGATTCTTCATTTCGGCACTCAACTTGAAACCCTTTGATCCAGTTTTGTTCGTACAACTCTGCCGCAATTAATCTCGCAACATCCTCTACAAAACGTGGATTTTCATAGGCCTCTTCTGTCACGTGTTTTTCATCTGGTCTTTTGAGTACAGGGTAAAGGGGCGCACTCGCATTAGACTCGATGATCTGCAGTAGATCTGCTTTCATGTCATCAGGGAGTTGACCTTGTTCAAACAGCTCTACCTGAATAGATACAGTACCGCGCTGATTATGTGCGCCGTATTCACTGATTTCTTTTGAACAAGGACATAGCGTTGTCACTTGAGCAGTGCAGCCAATATGACAAATCCATCCGTTTTCTTCATGAAAGTGGATGTCGTATTGCACGTCTGCATGCATCAAACCGGACTTTCCGCTGATGGGACTCTTTTTTTCCATGTACCACGGAAAGGAAACTTGAATCGAGGCAGATGGCTGATTCATATGCTTGGCAAGCTGTGCGGTCAATTCTTTTAAGGAATCCACATCAACCGGCTTTCCGCTCTCATAAAAGGAGTGAAGCTGCTCGGTGAGACGGCTCATATGAATGCCTTTTTGATGAGCTGGCAAATATGTACTCAGCGTAAAATTAGCTGAAGAGGTTTGGTGCTGTGGAGCCGTTTTAGACAAAATATGTACAGGGTACGACACACGGCAAATTCCGACCTGTTCCAGATCAAAATAATAGTCTTGTTCGGTTTGTTGGATGTCTATCATGTCCTCTTTTTGACAAGGTTTTGATCTAGCGCTTGGCGGGACAGAACCGAATTGTGCGTGTCGTTCTTTTTTGGATGGAAATGAACGCATAGGGTACCTCCTTTAAAACGTAATGGTTCCTATTTATTCTGCATCAAACCACAATAGAAATCAAGTCATCAAACATTAACGTTTACGTTAAGGTAACAAAGGTGTATAATAAAACATGAATTGATGAGCAGGAGGCACTGGCGATGGAATGGATGAAAATTGATCAAGTGGCGAAAAGAAGCGGTCTGACGAAACGGACGATTCGTTTCTATGAAGAGATTGGTTTATTATCAGCACCAAAGCGGACAGAGGGCGGTGTCAGACTTTACTCAGAGGATGACATGGAAGAACTGGAGAAAGTGATGCAGGCCAAAGAAGTGCTTGGCTTTTCTTTACAAGAGCTTCAGTCGTTTATGGAAATAGGAAAACAGCTTGAGCTGAATAAAGAAGGCTACTTGCTGTCACTTGACCCGAAGGAACGATTAGAGAAACTGTTAGATATTGATGCGCAGCTGACTGTGCAGCATCAATTGATTACAAAAAAGCTAGAAACGATTCAATCCTTTAAAAAGGATCTTGAAATGATGAAAGAAAGAGCGGCTCATGCCATTGAGCAATTACAAAAATAAACACCTCAGCGTGTTTATTTTATTTTGTTAAACAACTGTAGGAAAGGTTCTGATGGAATGAAGGAAGAAGAAGTATTGAAACAGCGTACGAGTCTGCTTAGACAGCCAAAAGCCGTCTGGGCGGTGGCCTTTGCTTGTGTGATTTCATTTATGGGCATAGGGCTTGTAGACCCGATTTTGCCTGCCATTGCATCACAATTACATGCATCTCCAAGTCAGGTGTCTCTTTTATTTACGAGCTATTTGCTTGTCACCGGCTTTGTGATGTTTTTTACCGGTTTTATTTCTAGTCGTATTGGTGCCAAATGGACGTTATTATTAGGGCTCATCTTTATTATTGTCTTTTCTGCTTTAGGGGGTACCTCTTCAACGATTAATGAATTAATCGGCTTTAGAGGGGGATGGGGCATCGGGAATGCCTTATTCATTTCAACGGCTCTCTCTGTCATTGTCGGCGTGTCTGTTGGAGGAAGTGCGAAGGCCATTATTTTATACGAGGCTGCACTAGGTCTTGGGATTTCTGTTGGGCCGCTCCTTGGCGGTGAGCTTGGAACGATCTCTTGGCGCGGGCCATTCTTTGGTGTGGCAGTGTTAATGCTCGTTGCTCTTTTAGCCATTACCTTTATGCTTCCACCTATGCAAAAGCCGCAGAAAAAGGTGAAGTTATTTGAAGCTGTTGGAGCCTTGAAATATAAGGGGCTTTTAACGATGGCATCTGCTGCTTTCTTATATAACTTTGGATTCTTTGTTCTTCTAGCTTATTCGCCATTTGTGCTTCATCTTGATGAGCATGGTCTTGGCTATGTCTTTTTTGGATGGGGATTATTTTTGGCTGTGACATCTGTCTTCTCAGCGCCGGTCATTCATCGCAAATTGGGTACATTAACAGCTCTTGTTGTTCTCTTTGCTTCGTTTGCTGTGATTTTATTCGGCATTGGAATATGGACATCACATGTGGTCGTGGTCATTTGCGGTATTGTCATTGCAGGGGGAATCCTCGGCATGATCAATACGGTGCTTACGACGGCTGTGATGGGATCAGCTCCTGTTGAGCGTTCAATTGCATCATCTTCATACAGTGCTGTACGATTTATTGGTGGTGCGATTGCGCCTTGGATTGCGGGAGTACTCGCTGAAACTTACACAGCAAGCACCCCTTATTATGTAGGGGCGGCTGTTGTTCTCTTAGGAATGGTCATCCTGCTTCTTGGCCGTAAGCATTTGGTGAATATCCAGGCAGGTCATTAATAGAAAAAAGCCTCATATCTTTTGAAAAGATATGAGGCTTTTTTGTCGTTATAATACTTTGGTCGTCCATGATTCACAATTCCAAGTTTCAGTGGCCACATCTTGATAAAATTCAGGTTCGTGTGAAATCAATAGGACGCTGCCTTTATATTCTTTTAACGCGCGCTTTAATTCTTCTTTGGCATCGACATCCAAGTGGTTTGTCGGCTCATCGAGAACAAGTAGGTTGGTTTCTTCATTGATCAGCTTACAAAGGCGGACCTTCGCTTTTTCACCACCACTTAAAACAGACACACGGCTTTCAATATGTTTTGTCGTTAAACCGCATTTGGCAAGGGCGGCTCTGACTTCATATTGTGTGTACGATGGGAAGGTGCTCCACACCTCTTCGATACAAGTGTTGCTGTTTTGCTCTTTTACTTCTTGTTCAAAGTAGCCTATATGCAGGAATTCTCCGCGTTCCACCTCACCAGAAATGGGGGAGATTTCTCCAAGAAGACTTCGGAGCAGTGTCGTTTTTCCGATACCGTTGGCACCGTATAACGCAATTTTCTGCCCGCGTTCCATTTTTAAATTCAATGGACGAGAGAGCGGTTCCTCATACCCAATGACTAAATCCTTCGTTTCAAAAATCAATTTCCCTGATGTGCGTGCAGGTTTAAAGTGGAATTCTGGTTTTGGTTTTTCCGCTGCTAATTCAATCATGTCCATTTTATCGAGTTTCTTTTGACGAGACATCGCCATATTTCGAGTGCTGACACGTGCTTTGTTTCTCGCGACAAAATCCTTTAATTCAGCCACTTCTTGCTGCTGCCTTTTATACGCTGCCTCTAGCTGCTGCTTTTTCACTTCGTACACTTGTTTAAATTGATCATAATCACCAACGTATCGCGTGAGTTCTTGATTTTCGACATGATAAATCAAGTTAATGACACTGTTTAGGAACGGGATATCATGTGAAATGAGGATAAATGCATTTTCATATTCCTGCAAATAGCGCTTCAGCCACTCAATATGCTGTTCATCTAAATAGTTGGTCGGCTCGTCAAGAAGAAGAATTTCAGGCTTCTCTAACAGCAATTTTGCAAGCAGTACTTTTGTCCGCTGTCCGCCGCTCAGCTCTGTCACATCACGATCGAGCCCGAGATCTGATAACCCAAGACCTCTTGCAATTTCCTCTACCTTGGAATCAATGATATAAAAATCATTGTTCGTCAGGGCATCCTGAATGACGCCTACTTCTTCTAAAAGCTTTTCTAGCTCATCAGGATCTGCTTCACCCATTTTTTCGTAAATGTCATTCATTGCGGCTTCCATTGAGAATAAATAATGGAATGCATCTTGAAGGACTTCACGAATAGTTCTTCCTTTTTCAAGCACGGTATGCTGATCGAGGTAGCCGACACGGACATTTTTTGCCCATTCGACCTTTCCTGCATCTGGCTCAAGCTTGCCAGTAATAATATTCATAAACGTTGACTTTCCTTCACCGTTGGCGCCGATCAAGCCGACATGCTCGCCTTTTAATAACCGGAAGGAGACTTCGTGGAAAATGGCTCTGTCGCCAAAGCCATGACTTAAATCTTTAACAGATAATATCATTTTTTACACCTCAAATAGATTCAAAACGGCTAGTGCCTCTCATGATTATATCGAACTGTACGGCTCGATAAAAGCATCAAAAGAAAAATTGCGTTTCAAAGCTGATTTTGAGATACTTAAGGATAGATTGAATGAGGATAAAGGAGATCAACATGACGGAAAATTGGGCATTTTTGAAAGAAGCAAAGCCATTTATTCAAAAGAACTTTGAAGCGGCTGGCTTTGAGAAGCCAACAGCGATACAAGAACAAACAGCAGAGTGGATTACGGAAAAACGCGATGTGATCGCAGAATCACCGACTGGAACAGGGAAGACCCTAGCGTATGTTCTGCCGCTTTTAAATAAAATTGATGTGAGTATCAAACACCCGCAAGTCTTAATCTTGGCACCTTCAAGAGAGCTTGTGATGCAAATTTTTGATGTCGTGCAAGAGTTCAAACAAGGTTCAGACATCAAAGCTATTTCCTTAATAGGCGGGGCAAACATCAAGAAGCAGCAGGAAAAGCTAAAAAAACACCCGAATATCGTGGTGGCGACACCGGGTCGCGTACAAGAGTTAATCAAAATCAAGAAACTGAAAATGCATGAAGTGAAAACGATCGTGTTAGACGAGGCAGACCAGCTTCTTGTCCCAGAGCATATGAAAACGATCCAAGCGATCATTAAATCCACATTAAAAGAAAGACAAATCCTTTGTTTCTCTGCGACGTTGAAAGAGGAAACCGTTCAACTGATCAAAGACATTGCATCTGAACCAGAGGTATTGAGAATTAGCAGAAGCCAAGAAGAAGCGCAGAAGGTAGGGCATTATTTCCTGTTATGTGATCAGCGTGACAAGGTGAAATTATTGCAAAAGCTATCACGGCTTGAGGACATGCAGGCACTCGTCTTTGTGCGAGATATTACGAATTTGAGCATTTATGCAGAAAAATTAGCGTATCACCATGTCGACCTTGGTGTGCTTCACAGTGAAGCGAAAAAAGCAGAGCGTGCTGTCATCTTAAAGGCTTTTGAACAGCGTGAATTCCCGCTTCTTCTTGCAACAGATATCGCAGCAAGAGGGATCGATATTGACGATCTGCCTTACGTGATCCATGCCGACCTGCCAAACGAAGAAGGCTATATCCACCGTTCAGGCAGAACCGGTCGCGCAGGAAAAGAAGGGGCTGTTATCAGCCTAGTCACACCTCAAGAGCATTCAATGCTTAAAAAAATGGCGAAAAAGCTAAATCTTTCGCTTCAGGAAATTGTTTATAAGCAAGGTCAGCTGCACCTTGCGCCCAAGCAAGCATAAAAAAAGGACCCTGCCGTTTGGCGGGTCCTTTTTGTGTTATGAAATTTTGACAAGTTGTTTTCCGACATTTTCCCCTTTGAATAGTCCAAGGAATGCATCTGGAATATGGTCAAAGCCTTCGATAATGGTTTCTTTGTAAGTCAGTTTATCTTCTTTTACCCATTGTGCGAGATCTTTTGCCGCCTCTTCAAAACGATCAGAGTAGTTGGCAACAATGAAGCCCTGCATCAATGCACTTGTTTTAATGAGTTTTGTTTGCACACGAGGGCCAATGTCTTCGCTTGCACTAATGTTATAAGAAGAAATGGCGCCGCAGACTGGAATACGTGCAAAACGGTTCAAATGATTCATCACAGCATCAGAGATTTCGCCGCCCACATTGTCAAAATACACATCGACACCGTTTGGACAGGCTTTTGCAATGGCGTCATCTAAATCATTTGTTGTTTTATAATTAATGGTTTCATCAAAGCCCAGTTCTTTTAAATAAGCCAGCTTATCATCAGATCCGGCAATTCCTACGACGTGGGCACCTTTGATTTTAGCAATCTGTCCGACAACAGAACCAACGGCACCTGCGGCTCCAGAAATGACAACAGTTTCTCCTTCTTTTGGCTGACCAATCGCAAGAAGTCCAAAATAGGCGGTTTGTCCTGGCATGCCCAAAATCCCTAAGTAATAAGATAACGGCGCAATGGATGGATCAATTTTTGTCAGAGACTCTGCTTTGGCAGTAGAATATTCCTGCCAGCCAAGGAATCCAAGTACAAAATCACCTTTCTCAAATTGAGGAGATTTGGACTCGACGACTTCTCCGACCACTCCACCCTGGATCACTTCATTGAGTTTAAACGGAGGTGTATAGGATTTGGTATCTTGCATTCGTCCTCTCATGTAAGGATCTACAGACACATATTTCGTTTGAATCAAGACTTCGCCATCTTGCGGCGTTGGTATATCAACTGTTTCAAAATGAAAAACATCTTTAGTAGGTAACCCTTTTGGACGTTTTGCTAATTGAATTTGTTTTTGTTGACTCATGTCAAATCCTCCCTTTCACTTGCAACCTAGATTTACATTAACATGATGCTTCTTTTCGTTCAAAACATACGGTCTTTTCCAAGCACATACAAAAAAGCAGCCACCATCTAAAAGAAGGGGACTACTTTTTTTGAAGAGAGACAGAAAGGAGCGGCGGGAGACAACCAAACAGTTGATACTCATCCGCATCACGTTCTTTTAATAAATATTCATTTGCATTTTGCATGGAGGCTTTCATCATATCGTGCGTCACAAAAGGAAAAAGGATATTTAAATATGAGGACAACAGGTCTTGTGGATCTTGTTCGATTGACTCGATATCTCCAATGTTAATAATAATAGAAAAGAGATAATCGATGCAGATGTGAAAGTGCTGTTCAGCAAACAAAGTAAGCGGCTTTGCTTTTGATTCTTCAGGATTCCATTTTTGAAAAAGCTGTTTCACCAAATCACTGACAACCCATGCATTAAACTGCTGCTCAGCTGAAAAATAATACATCAGCTCCACCCCATTTCTAGCCTCCAGTATAAGAATTGTACAACAAATGACAAGGAATGAATACGATTTTTCAGAAAATTTAGTCATATTCACAGTCTTTTTGTCAAAAATAAGTCCATAGACGCATTAAGTTCACAGAGTAAAAATGGATGTGCTGGAGGAAGGTTTAATGACAAAAGTGACGGGTAAAAGATTCGTAAGACGTTAAAGGAGGAATAATAAATGAAACCTGTTGTAAGAGAGTATTCAAATGATGAAACACTTCAAAGAGATGTGGAGCAATTAAAACAACTCGGTGTTGCAAGAGAGGACATTTATGTTCTGTCCCATGACGATGATCGAACTGAGCGTATTGCAAGCAACACAGATGCCAATACGATAGGTCCAAAAGAAGTTGGACTCAAGCATGCGGTTGGAAACATCTTTAGCAAAAAGGGAGATGAACTCCGCAATAAGATTCACGAAATTGGTTTCTCAAAAGAAGAAGCTGAGACATTTGAAGAACATTTAGACGAAGGAAAAGTTCTTCTCTTTGTGACTGACCATGAAAAAGTGAAAAATTGGGCATAAACGCCATCGTAAAAAGCCTCTTACTTTTGTAAGGGGCTTTTTTTCATGCTGCGATAATTAAAATCTACCATCTGTCTTTTTCACTATAATAAGAAAGGTTGAAAAATTGGGATAAACAGTAAAATGTCTAATTGAAAATATAGAAATATCAAAGGATACCATCAAAAAAATGAAAAAAGTAGTGAAAATATCACAAAAAACCATTCGGGAAATAATTATGATATCTTTATTTTTATTTCAAAATGAAATAAAAATCTTGTGTAATTTAGTAGATAAATTTCTTAGTTCTATTGGTTTAAGTTGTATTTTTGTGTAGAAATAAGTGTTTTAAGGTCAAAAAACCACGAAATATACCTGTATTTTCAATTAGAAAATCATTCTAATGTTTAGGAAATAATTTGTTGACAAAATAATCTAAAAACAATATATTTGGCTTAATCAAGTCATTATGGAAGTAGTTGTTAAATTTTCGATAGGTGGATTTCAGGATCAATTCGGTAAATGATGATGCGTTAAGACCTAAGGGAGAGCGCTTCTGAGGCAGAGCGATACTGAAGAAATATCTATTAGACAAAAAAGAATAGATGAAAGATAGCTTAGAATGGTAGATTCGTCTTTCTACTATGCCTATTTCTCAATGATATTGTTCAAGGTATTCAGAGGATCATCATAAAGAAAGCGCTTTCTAAACGATGTTAAGGAGGTGAATTCATATGAAGAAAATGTATAACAAACTGAGGCGCTGTAACAGTTGAATGGCTGTGGTTGTATGTGAAGATGAGTGCTGAAAAAGAAGAGTGACATGTGGGATGCTTCTCTCCTTTTTCAGAAAACAGATTTCCTAAAAAATCCATCTTTCATTTTATCATAAGGCTTTTTGCTTGAAAACCACCTTTATTAGGAAAGGTGATTGTGAATTGAAGGAGGTCACGTGATGAAAAAGGCTTTGTATCATGAAGACAGCGGGTTGTATTTAGAGAAAATGCGCATGGCTTTTCAAGAACACTATGAGCAAAGAACAGATATGTGGTCCACTGATCCATCATTAACAGACGCTGCAGTGATGTCTCTGAAGGCATGGCGTTCCAGAGAAAAGGATGCACTTGCTTCGGTGCTGGATATCGGCTGCGGGAACGGCAGGGCTCTTGAACATTTACAAGGACTGTCGGCATATACCGGCATTGATCTTTATGAGCATGAGGAATGGCAAGGATTAAAGAAGAGAAAAGAGGTTCCTGTCCATTTTTATCATCAAGATTTTATGTCCTGGTCGATGAATCAAGGGCGCGAGCTGACGTTTGATTTGATTTTAGATCATGGCTGCTTTCACCATCAGCACCCTGATGACCACGAACGATACTTAAAGCAGATTTCCTCGCTGCTTCATGAAGGTGGTGTGTTTTCCCTTGTTGTATGGGGAGAAGAGTGGAAAACAGGCTTAATCGGAGAAGATGGACGCTTCCATTTTTCATTCTCAGATACTCAGCTTGGAGAAAAGATTTGTACATCAGGACTTGAGCTCGTTTCGATTACACCATTACAAGCGAAGGCTGGGATCAGCCAGCATCATGTCATTGCTGTCAAAATCTAGTGCAAAGGAGGATAAACGCGATGTTTGATGTGATGGTTCTTGGTGCATACCTAGGCGGGTGTCATGCTTCAATCAATGTAGCTGAATTGAAGTACGGACTATTCATCCAATCAAAGGGCACAACCGGATGACGTGCATTTGAAGGACCAGAGCTTCTAGTAAAGGAGAAAGCAGCTCGAAGCTAGCAGAGATATTCTTTTAGAGAAAGAGCATGTCAGTTTCCATTCAAGAATCATCCAATGGTGTTGCTCTCTTACAGAGAATACAGCGTATGAAGCTCGATTTCTGCTCCTTTGTACTGGACAAGTGACAGTCTAAAAAGAGTCTTTATGAAAGGTACTGATGGATGATTGGCATCGCACATCTATTCAGCCAGTATGACAGGAAATTTCTCCTGAGCCATGATTCTAGCTGGAACCGGTGCTCAGGATGCAAAGGGAGTGCATACACATATTCATCACGCCATCACTGCGCTGAGAGAGTTCAATGGGGTGCAGTGATGAATAGGGGGAGACAAATGAACAAGTTTGTAGCTGAACTACAATCAATGATTCATCATTTTACATTTCAAGAAAAACACTATTTGCTCGTGGGGCCAGTGAACCTGCCGATCTCTATTGAACATGAAGAAGTGCAGTTTACATGGTATGCCTTTGCGTCTGTAGAAGCTGATACAACGCCAACGGTTGAGTCTATTGTACAAATGAGTACCGAGCAGCAAACATTTTCCTCTTGTCTCCTTTTTGGCGACTTTGAAAATGAAGTGCCGCCGCTTGTGCGAATTCATAGTGTCTGCCAAACAGGGGATGTGTTTGGGTCACTGAAATGTGATTGCGGTCCACAGCTTGCATCATCGCTAAAAAAAATCACCGATTACGGAAAAGGCATGCTTGTGTATATGGCCAATCAAGAAGGGCGCTCTATTGGGCTAATGGCCAAAGCCTTCACGTATAAATTACAGGAAATGAAACTGGATACATTTGAGGCGAACAGGTTGATCGGCTGCGGAGATGATGATCGGCATTACGAGGAAGCAGCGGCTGTCTTGCACTATTTAAACAAAGGGAAACCATTGCATCTCTTAACCAATAATCCAGATAAAGTCGATTCCATTGCTGCTTACGGTCTTCCGGTTTTACGGTTTGATCATACGGTAGAAGCCTCTCTCTATAATGAGGCGTATTTAAAGGCAAAAGCAGCATCAGGGCATATGGTCGATGAGAAGAAATTAATTAATCAGTAGATGAGTTTATTTAAAGAAGGCGGGAGAAAAGCGTGAAACCTGATATCAATTGGATTCAAATCCCAAGCGGCTATGCGACGATTGGAAGTAATGAAGAAGATATGAAAAAGGCATCAGAATTTTGGAAGGACAAACTTCTGAATCCAGCCTATGGCCGTGAGAAAAAATTTCAAAAATGGCTGTACAAAGAATTTCCATCTTATCAGCCGTATATGAGCGAATTTTTCATTTCAGATACGGTCGTCACCAATGAATGGTATCAAAGCTATTGCGACGAGACAGGAAAGCCTTATCCAGAGAGCTTGACGAACCTAGAACTTGGCGGGGGAAAAGACCATCCAGCTTGGGGCATGGACATCGAGGAAGCTTTCTCATTTTGTCAGTGGCTGAGCGGGAAGCTTGGATATGAGGTATCGATCCCTACTGAGGAAGAATGGGAATATGCTGCCAGGGGTAATACGAGACATCAATATCCTTGGGGAGATGAGTTTGATCCCTCTTACTGTAATACGCACGAATCAAATATTGAAAAAACGACACCTGTCCGTCATTACGAAAAAGGAAGATCTCTATTTGGACTATATGATATGGGTGGCAATGTCGAAGAATGGGTCAACACCAAGTATCACATATATGAAGGCGGAATTGAGGTTGTAGATGATTTAACCGAGACACTCGGCAGTGATTACTACATTTTAAAAGGTGGCTCCTTCGCAAGAGGCGGAGATTTATGCAGAGTCGCAAGAAGACACGGGAAACACCCAGACCCTGTTTTTCGATTTACTGGTTTTCGTGTAGTTACTCGTCAAAAACAACATATAAAGGTGGGAGTGTAAAACCATGCATAGAGGACCGATTACATCCGTTTTATCAACTCAGCATGACCAAATTGTCTACACAGGTGGCTATGACCGCTGTATTTATAAATGGGACCGTGCCACGGGAGAAGGAACATTCATTGGCAGTCACGAGCATATCATCAACTCTTTATCCCTTTCGGAAAATGGAACGTATTTAGCGAGTGCATCGTCAGACTATACCATTCAATTATATGATACTAGCACACATACAAGAATTCGTACGCTATATGGTCATGCGGATGACGTGGAAGCTGTCGCATTTGCAAAGCAGGATACGCTTCTTGTATCGGTGTCCAGAGACAGAAGATGCTTAGTTTGGGATATTGAAACGGGAGCCATTTTAAGAGAATTTCATGGACATAGCAAGGATGTATTAGCTGTATGGATTCATGAGGATAAAGCTTATACAACTGGTGATGATGGCTATGTCCTTGTATGGCTCTATGAAACAGGAGAAATTGTAGGTGAAATTGGCCCGTTTGATTATGAGCTGGATACCATCAGCGGCAGCAATCAAAAAGAAGTATTCGCCCTTGGTAGAGACGATGGCACGGTCATCATTTATGATGCCGCTACATTACAGGAGAAAAAAATCATCAAAGCTCATTTACAAGGTGTGAAACGTGTGAATTTTTCTCCGAGCGGTAACTACTTGCTTACAGCGGGTTATGACCATCTAATTAAGCTGTGGAATTATGAAACCGGTGATTTAATTGATACGTTGCTGCCTCATAAATATCAATGGGAGCGCTCGCTTGTTTGGACAGAAGACGAGCAAGCCATTTTAGGAGCCAGCTTTGGGAAAACGTATTGTGAATGGTCAATTCAAGAAGGAAAAGTGATCTCTGATGAGCAGGAATTGGCGACACCTTCTATTAATGATATTGCGTTGACTGAAGCGGGTGATATTATCACTGCATCAGATGACGGAAAATTCAGAAAGAATGGAATCGAAATCGCAAAATCAACAGGTGTTCTCACAAATGGAGTGGCTGTTGCACGGGATGGAAGCTATTATGCATGGGGCGATCATGCGAGTCAGGTGCATATTGTACACGAGTCATTGCAGCAAATGGTCTCTTTTGATCTCAACACAGGTCCTGTCAATAGTGTGTATTTCCATGAGGAGGATCGTCAATTTTATATTGGCACTTATGGCGGTTATGTGCATGTCATTTCGACTGAACACTTAAAGGAAATCGGCCGTTCTAAAGCACATGATTGCGCGGTCAAAGCATTAAAGGTAGAAGGAGATCATATCATCACAGCGGCAGTTGAAGGAACCATCTGTCTTCTCGATAAAAAGAGTTTGTCCTTAACAGCAGAATATATCGGGGCGACAGAGCTGTTAAATGATGTATTTATTGATAGCAAAAGAGATCGTATTGCCATTGTCAGCCGTGATAAAAACGTCCGATTGTTTGATTTGCATACAGGCAGAATTTTAAATCAGCACAACGAGCATCAATATTCCATTAAATCCATCACTGTGACAGACTCTGGCTATATTGTGAGCGGAGACTATTGGGGGTATATTGTGGTCTGGAATCCAGAGCTAGATGTCAATACAGGTCCGATTCGAATTGCTAAGAATGGCATTAGTGCCATTAGACAACTAGGAAATGATGTGTATGCAAGCTCATATGACGGTGGTATTTATCATATTCGAGAAGATGGCACACATACGGAAGTACTGCGCTTATTTGAACAATTTCCGAAAGAAGTAATCTCTCATTAAGAAAAAGAATGTAAGCGGGGGATTCTCATGATAAGTGTTTGCAAGGAACATATGAAAAAAGGTCTGACTGTACTCAATTGTCCGCATGTGCTCCTCATTAATAAATATGAATGTCGCAAATGCTGTTTTTGTAAACAACGAGCATCATATAAACTGTTTTATTCCTTGCCTTACTATGATCGATCTGAAAAGAAACGGCTTGAGAAAGTATAGCACATGAGAATAGAACTCCTTCATTTTCTGAAGGAGTTCTTTCCCTTGAGAGAAGAAAGGAGTCCGAGATGAAAGACGATGTTTTTTATATGAAGCTGGCGATTGCCAACGCGAAGGCGATGAAAGGACAAACCTCACCCAATCCGCTTGTTGGTGCAGTGATTGTTCAGAGCGGTGAGATCGTTGGGATTGGTGCGCACATGAAGGCGGGCGAGCCTCATGCTGAAATTCATGCGCTGCAAATGGCAGGAGAAAAGGCGAAGGGAGCTGACATGTATGTGACACTCGAACCTTGTACACATCACGGAAAAACAGGCCCTTGCACCGAAGCGATCATTAGCAGCGGTGTGAAGAAAGTGTTGATTGCCACCCAAGATCCGAATCCGGTTGTTGCAGGTAAAGGAATTGCCTTTTTGAAAAAGGCTGGAATTGAAGTGGAGCAAGGGATATGTAAACAGGAAGCAGATCGTTTAAATGCGCCTTTTTTTCATTTGATGCAAACAAACCTTCCTTATGTCATTTTAAAATCAGCTATTTCGATAGATGGGAAAATTGCTACGGCTGATCAAGAAAGCAAATGGATCACTGGAATAGAAGCGAGAACAGAAGTGCAGCGCTTACGTCAAGAAGTAGATGCGGTGCTGACAGGAGTGGAAACGATTATTCAAGATGATGCCGGCTTAATTGTAAAGGATTCATTCAACCATCAGCCCATTCGTGTCATTTTAGATTCAACATTAAGGATACCGCTTCATGCCAAATGCTTAACAGATCATAGGGCAGAAACCATAATTTGTGCATCACAAGATTATGATCATCAAAAGTATCAACAGTTGCTACAAAAAGGTCATCAAGTATTTGTCACAAGCGGAGAACACCGGACAGATCTTCAGGATGTGTTACACCTGTTGAAGAAGCGCTCTGTGATGTCAGTGCTTGTAGAGGCAGGGGGCAGTGTGAGTGCGTCATTTTTAGAAGCATCACTTGTGAACGAAGCTGTTATCTATATGGCACCTTTATTAATCGGAGGGAAAGATGCACCTACTTTTTTTGAAGGAGAAGGTGTGAAAAAACTAAAAAAGGCGATCCGTCCAGCGGATATTGAATATAGTATGGTAGGAAAAGATTTAAAAATAACGATGACATTTTAACGAAGAGGAAAGGCCTTGCACGTAGAGTGCAAGGTCTTTTCAAATTTTTTTATAAAAATAAAATTGTACATACACCTTTATCCATCACGATGAATACGATGGATGGGGGTGATTCTATGAGAAAATGTAGGCAATGCGGAAAGATATACCCAACTCATTCGACAGACCACTACCAAAAAGGAAGCTGGTATGATGCGTATAAGGATGATGGCTGGGAATGTGATAGTTGTAAGAAAGGTAAATCAGACAAACCAAGGAAACCAGTAAAAAATCCATGCTGCGGAAAAGATCCTTGTGTGTGTGTCATTCAAGGACCGCCAGGGGGAAGAGGAAGGAGAGGCCCAGCAGGTCCGGCGGGTCCAGTGGGTCCAGTAGGCCCAGCGGGTCCAGCCGGAGCCACGGGCGCCACGGGAGCAACCGGCGCAACCGGTGTAGGCTTAACTGGTATCGTAGCATTTGATCCAGCGGATGCCCCATCCTATCCAGTAGGTCAAGTGGTGACATTTGATGGAAGTACGTATGTGGTGAATACAGCTTCACCAACAGGTACGCCAGGTACGTCTCCAGATTATACATTGTTAGCAGCTGCGGGAGATACGGGCGCCACGGGTGCCACGGGAGCAACAGGAACAGGAGCGACCGGAGCCACCGGAGATACAGGCGCAACCGGAGCGACCGGAGCAACAGGAGATACGGGCGCAACGGGAGCAACAGGAACAGGAGCGACCGGAGCCACCGGAGATACAGGTGCAACTGGAGCGACCGGAGCCACCGGAGCGACGGGTGCCACAGGAGCAACAGGAACAGGAGCGACCGGAGCCACCGGAGATACAGGTGCAACTGGAGCGACCGGAGCCACCGGAGCGACGGGTGCCACAGGAGCAACAGGAACAGGAGCGACCGGCGCTACTGGAGATACAGGCGCAACCGGAGCGACCGGAGCCACAGGAGATACGGGTGCCACAGGAGCAACAGGAACAGGAGCGACCGGCGCTACTGGAGATACAGGCGCAACCGGAGCGACCGGAGCCACAGGAGATACGGGCGCAACGGGAGCAACAGGAACAGGAGCGACAGGAGCCACCGGAGATACAGGTGCAACCGGAGCGACCGGAGCCACAGGAGATACGGGCGCAACGGGAGCAACAGGAACAGGAGCGACCGGCGCTACTGGAGATACAGGCGCAACCGGAGCGACCGGAGCCACCGGAGATACAGGTGCTACCGGAGCGACCGGAGCCACAGGAGATACGGGTGCAACCGGAGCAACAGGAACAGGAGCGACCGGAGCCACAGGAGCAACAGGAGATACGGGAGCGACTGGAGTAACCGGAGCCACAGGAGCAACAGGAGATACGGGAGCGACTGGAGTAACCGGAGCCACAGGTGCAACGGGAGATACGGGAGTGACCGGAGTAACCGGAGCGACAGGTGCAACGGGAGATACGGGAGCGACTGGAATAACCGGAGCCACAGGAGCAACAGGAGATACGGGAGCGACTGGAGTAACCGGAGCCACAGGAGCCACAGGAGATACGGGTGCAACCGGAGCAACAGGAACAGGAGCGACCGGAGCCACAGGAGCAACAGGAGATACGGGAGCGACTGGAGTAACCGGAGCCACAGGAGCAACAGGAGATACGGGAGCGACTGGAGTAACCGGAGCCACAGGTGCAACGGGAGATACGGGAGTGACCGGAGTAACCGGAGCCACAGGTGCAACGGGAGATACGGGAGCGACTGGAATAACCGGAGCCACAGGAGCCACAGGAGATACGGGAGCGACTGGAGTAACCGGAGCCACAGGAGCAACAGGAGATACGGGAGCGACTGGAGTAACCGGAGCCACAGGAGCCACAGGAGATACGGGAGCGACCGGAGTAACCGGAGCTACAGGAGCAACAGGAGATACGGGAGCGACTGGAGTAACCGGAGCCACAGGAGCCACAGGAGATACGGGAGCGACCGGAGTAACCGGAGCTACAGGTGCAACAGGAGATACGGGAGCGACTGGAGTAACCGGAGCTACAGGTGTAACGGGAGATACGGGAGCGACCGGAGTAACCGGAGCCACAGGTGCAACAGGAGATACGGGAGCGACTGGAGTAACCGGAGCCACAGGAGCAACGGGAGATACCGGGGCAACCGGAGTAGGGTTAGCTGGTATTTTGGCATTTGACCCAGCAACAGCTCCAACCTATCCAGTAGGTCAAGTGGTGACATATGAAGGTGGAACTTATATCGTAAATACAGCGCCACCAACTGGCACACCAGATACGTCTCCAGATTATACGTTATTGGCAGCCGCAGGTGTGACAGGCGCCACGGGAGATACAGGAGCGACCGGAGTAACCGGAGCCACGGGTGCAACGGGTGATACAGGAGCGACCGGAGTAACCGGAGCCACAGGTGTAACGGGAGCGACCGGAGTAACCGGAGCCACAGGTGTAACGGGAGATACGGGAGTAACCGGAGCCACAGGTGTAACGGGAGATACGGGAGCGACCGGAGTAACCGGAGCTACAGGTGCAACAGGAGATACGGGAGCGACTGGAGTAACCGGAGCCACAGGTGCAACGGGAGATACCGGAGCAACCGGAGTAGGGTTAGCTGGTATTTTGGCATTTGACCCAGCAACAGCTCCAACCTATCCAGTAGGTCAAGTGGTGACATATGAAGGTGGAACTTATGTCGTAAATACAGCACCACCAACCGGCACACCAGATACGTCTCCAGATTATACGTTATTGGCAGCCGCAGGTGTGACAGGCGCCACGGGAGCAACCGGTGTCACCGGAGATACAGGTCCAACAGGAGCGACCGGAGTCACAGGCGCCACAGGTGTAACAGGAGATACGGGTGCAACAGGGGCTACAGGAACAGGTGCCACGGGAGCAACCGGTGCAACAGGCGCCACAGGTGCGACAGGATCAAGTGCGATTATTCCATTTGCATCTGGTACGCCAGCTGTTTTAACCACAATCGCAGGCGGTCTAGTTGGAACATCTAGCTTGGTCGGATTCGGTAACTCGGCGACAGGTGTCAGTATTGTAGGAGGAATCATTGATTTAACCGGAGCAGCAGGAACATTGTTAAACATGGCATTCTCCGTTCCAAGAGCAGGAACCATTACTTCATTTGCCGGCTATTTTAGCACGACAGCAGCCCTTTCTTTAGTTGGCACGAGTATTACTGTAACTGCTAGTCTGTTTGCTTCACCGACACCAAATAACAGCTTCACTCAAGTAGCGAGCGTCACATTGGCTCCAGCGTTAACCGGTGTTTTAACGATAGGGGCTATTACAAACGGTATCGCTACTGGTTTAAATGTACCAGTCACACCAGAAACAAGATTGCTTGTCGTATTCTCGGCAACAGCTACTGGTCTTTCCTTAGTGAATACTGTAGCAGGCTATGCAAGTGCTGGTTTATCCATCACGTAATAGGCACACAGGGATGACTCAATACTGAGTCATCCTTTTTTTGTCTGTGTGAATTTTCTCTTAACTTCATGAGAAAAAATGATATGATTTTCTTAGAGTCTATTCGGGTGAATCTACTGAATTAGGGGTTGTGGCGGTGAGGATGGGCAAAAGGAAAGTCACTTTACAAACAAAAATTTTGGGGTTAATTATTGGTCTTTTACTTGTTGTTATTGCCTTATTGACCATTTGTTTTGGTTTTTTGCAGACATCAGAAAGGCAGAGCCAAGCTGAACAGCTGGCGGTGCAAACTGCTAGAACGATATCTTATATGCCGCCTATTAAAACATCGGTGGCCACGGGAGATTCGCAAAATGAAGAACAGGCTGTGCTTGAGCAAATGAAAGAGCAAGTAAGAGCGCATGCCATTTTTATCACCAATCAAAAAGGAAAGGTTCTTTTTCATACGAATCATGAGGATGTAGGGAAAACCATCAGTGTGTCGGAAGGAAGAAGTACACTGCTATTTGGAGGAACTTCCATATCAACGGGTGATTCTGATGGTGAAACCGTTGTTAGAGGAAGTGCTCCGATCATGAAAGAAACTGGGAGTTATGAAGAGATTATTGGGACAGTCAGTGTCGAATTTTTAAAAAGAGATATCGACCAAGCCACAGCTCATCAACTATTCAAATTAAGTTATATTGCCCTTCTTGTGCTCTTGCCTGGGGTTTTTGGAGCGATTTTTTTAACAAGGAGTATTCGAAAAGATATATTAGGTCTTGAACCGCATGAAATTGCTTCATTATATCGAGAAAGAGAAGCGATGCTGCATGCGATTAAAGAGGGAATCATTGCATTTGACCGTAAAGGTGCCATTACGATGATGAATACGTCAGCTGAACAGATGCTGCGCGTCTCTTCAACGCTGCCTCTTCATATTGATCAAGTGTTGCCAAATGCCAATCTTCTTTCCTATCTAAAGGTAGAGATGATTGAACCTAACATAGAATCAATCGTCAATGATAAAACCTTCGTGCTAAATGTCAAAAAAGTGGTGCAGGACAATCGAGTATTTGGAGGAATTGTGAGCTTCAGGGAGAAAACAGAGCTGACAAAGCTGCTGGATACATTGACAGAGGTCAGTCAATATTCAGAAGACTTGAGAGCACAAACACACGAATTTTCGAATAAACTGTACGCTATTTTAGGCTTGCTTGAGTTGAAACAAGTGGATGAAGCCATTGAGTTAATTAAAGAAGAGTATACACTTCAAAATCGCCAGCATGACTTACTCATGAAGCAAATTCGCTCTCCGAAGATTCAAGCCATTTTACTTGGGAAGTTAGGAAAGGCATCTGAGAAAAAGGTTCATTTTCACATTGATGAAAATAGTTCATTGGAGCCGCTCCCAGCCCATTTAAGTTTATCTCACTTTATTACCATCATTGGCAATCTCGTAGACAATGCGTTTGAGGCTGTATTGAATAAAGAAAAAAGAGAAGTCAGCTTGTTCATCACAGATATTGGATTTGATATTATCATAGAGGTATCTGATTCAGGGGACGGTGTAGATGAAGGAGCCATTTCACAACTTTTCACAAGAGGACATTCATCAAAGGGAGAAGGGCGAGGTTATGGACTTGCCAATGTCAAAGAAGTGCTAGATGAACTTGGGGGCTGGATTGAAGTTGCGAACCAAAAAGAAGGCGGTGCCATCTTCACTGTTTACATACCGAAAGGCACAAAGGGGGAATAGGTTGTGATAAAGGTACTCATTGCGGAAGATGATTTTCGAATCGCTGCGATTCATGAATCTTATATACAAAAGGTACAAGGCTTTCAAGTGGCCGGCAAGGCAAAGAGTGCAAAGGATCTGTGGGAGGCACTTCAAAAAGAACAAGTGGATCTCATTTTACTTGATGTCTACATGCCTGATGAGCTCGGCACGAACCTTTTGCCGCTGTTAAGAGAGCGCCATCCTGAAGTGGATGTGATCATTATCACGGCTGCAACGGAAACGATGCTGTTAAGAGACGCACTGCATTATGGAGTCGTTCATTATTTAATCAAACCAGTGACCGCACAAAAATTCACGCAGGTTTTAACCGAATATAAAGAGAAGCGAGAGTTAATCAATTCAAAAGATGAAGTCAATCAAACGATGATTGATCTGTTTTTTGGTCAAATACAGGAAGAATCGCAGCAAAAGGATGAGCGAGACTTGCCAACAGGCATTAATTCATTGACTTTGGACAAAGTGAAAACATTCATGGCAGCAGAGAGGAACGGAATTACAGCGGAAGAACTCGGAGAAAAAATGGGCGCATCACGCACAACAGCAAGACGATACGTAGAGTATCTTGTGACAACGGGAGAATGCCGGGCAGAGCTGGCGTATGGAATCATTGGTAGACCAGAACGGAAATATTATCCCGCCAAAAAACAAACGGAGTCATAAAAATGAAAAAAGGAATACTCTTACTCATTTTGGTCTGCCTTTGTACAACGCTCACCTTTAATGAAAAAACAGCAAAAGATTCTTTCCTGGAGCACAGCCCATTATATATTGTGGTATCAGGTGTACCTGATGGCGGATTTGACCAAACAGCTCAAGTGATGAAAACCGTACTAGAACAAGAAAAGCTGGTGAAGGAGCCTGTGCATATTCTTTATCAAAGAGGTGGAACGGTTGATAAAGGATGGACCTATATGATGGAGCGAGATGCCAATTATATCAGTTTAAATTCAAGCTTATTATTAAGCCGTAATTTGCTGGGCAGCAGTAACGTGACCATGAATGATGTCACCCCGCTTGCTATTCTTGCGGAAGAGTGGCAGGTAGTCGCAGTGCCAGTTGATTCTCCTTTCTCAAATGGAAAAGAGCTATTACACGCATTAAAAAAGAAACCAGATTCCTTAAAAATTGGGTTTGCCCCGGACTTTGGAAATGATGATCAAATCTCATTCGCACGGGCTGCCGAAATGGCAGGAATTGATCCGTACCGCATTCAGTTTTTAAAATTTGATAGTGCAGATGATTTATTCCAAGCGCTCATTGACCATGAGGTAGATGCGGCAACCACGACCATTACAGAGGTTCGTCATGATTATGAAAAGAAAAGGCTGAAGCTTGTTGCGACCACAACGAATCAGCGTTTAGAAGGATTCAAAGACGTGCCCACTTGGAAAGAACAGGGGATTCCGCTCATTTTCTCTCATTGGCGTGGTGTGATGGGACCAAAGCAAATGAATCAGCACGACATTCGAGCATGGGATCAGCTTCTTCAAAAAATGACGCAAACGAAGTCATGGAAAAATCAGTTAAAACAAAAAGGCTGGACAAGCCGTTATATGAACAATAAAGAAGCAAAGGTCTTTATGGAAGATCAATTAAGGCGATATGAGCAATTTATACAAGGAGAACAAGCGGTCAAATGAGACCGCTTTTTTTCATGGAAGCAACAAAGAACAACAATTGCACAAAATGAACAAAAAGCATTTATCGACCAAAAAAGAATTAAAATTCATAATATTTACTTCAATTCAGGCGTCAGATATCATGACAGAAAGGGTTGGAAATGGGATACCAACATTTAATGAAAGCGTATACAACATAAGGGGTGAACAAAATGTTAGCGATCTTAGGATTTCTTATGATGGTTGTATTTATGGTTTTAATTATGACGAAACGTATGTCTGTTCTAACGGCATTGGTATTAACACCGATTGCATTTGCTCTTATTGCAGGTTTTCATTTTACAGAAATTTCAGACATGATTGTCAAAGGTGTACAGCAAGTTGCACCAACGGCGGTCATGATCATGTTTGCCATTTTGTACTTCGGGATTATGATTGATGCAGGTTTATTTGATCCGATGGTGGCAAAAATTTTAAACATCGTCAAAGGCGATCCATTAAAAATTGTTGTCGGAACAGCTGTCCTGACGATGCTTGTCGCACTTGACGGTGATGGAACCACAACGTACATGATTACAACAACAGCCATGCTTCCGTTATTTACACTGCTTGGCATTCGTCCGATTATTTTAGCGGGTATCGCCGGAGTCGGCATGGGGATTATGAATACGATTCCATGGGGAGGGGCAACACCTAGAGCGGCAAGTGCACTTGGCGTTGATCCATCACTTTTATTTGGCCCGATGATTCCAGTCATTGGCGCAGGGGTTTTGAGCATGATTGTGGTGGCATACTTTCTTGGGAAGTCTGAAAGAAAACGTCTTGGTGTTATTGAGCTCGAACAGCCGATTCATGCCAATGAAATGGCAGCGGCTCTGCAAGATGATATTAAGCGACCGAAACTTTGGTGGTTTAACCTGACACTGACTTTGCTATTGGTTCTCTTGCTTGTGTCAGGAAAAGTAAGCTTAACGGTTCTGTTTGTTCTTGCCTTCTGTGTTGCCATTATCGTGAACTATCCGAATTTAGAGCAGCAGCGTGAGCGGATTGCGGCTCATTCAACAAATGTTTTGGCGATTGCTTCGATGATTTTTGCGGCAGGTGTTTTTACAGGCATCTTAACTGGGACGAAAATGGTTGATGAAATGGCGATTTCGATTGTTTCAGCTATTCCAGAGCAGCTTGGCGGGTTTATTCCAGTCATTGTCGCGCTAACAAGCGGGATCTTCACTTTCTTTATGCCGAATGATGCATACTTTTATGGGGTACTGCCGATCCTATCAGAAACAGCGGCAGCATACGGTGTCGATAAAATTGAGATTGCGAGAGCATCTATCATTGGTCAGCCGATTCACATGTTAAGCCCACTTGTTCCATCGACTCATTTACTTGTTGGACTCGTTGGGGTATCACTAGATCAGCATCAGAAATTTGGCATGAAATGGGCGGTTCTTGCAGTCGTCGCCATGACAGTGATGGCGGTTCTCATTGGGGCCATTTCGATCTGGTAATGAGAAGAGTGTCTGCTGCTCATGCAGGCGCTCTTTTTTAGGTCCTATTGCAGGGCAAGCTCCATTCATTTGCCCTATATAAAGCCATACATGATTCCTCCAAAAGATATATTTTTGAAAAATGCTGACACTTTTGCTGTTTTTTTCTTTATAATGCAAATCAACGAAGGGAGAGGATAGCATGTCCAAACAGAAAAGTACCATTCTTTTTGCTGCTGTATGCCTCATGGCAGGAAGTTTGTCGATGGTGACCCCAGCTTCAGCGAATGCAGAGACCCCTTATTATGGAAAAAGCTATGAGCAGCCAGCCTCGGTTCAAAAACTGTATCCTGAGCCTGACGAAACGTTTGATACCCCTGCTTTTCAGAAAAAAGGAAAAGCATTTACCACACAAGAAGAGCTTCAAGATTTTTTACGTGACATTGTCAGTAAAAGTCCTTACGCCACGCAGAAACAGATTGGAACATCCATTGAAGGCAGGTCCATTCCAGCCCTCTATTTTACAAAGGATCGTCACATCTCTCCACTGTCAAAAAAGCCAACGATCTGGCTTCAAGCACAAATACATGGAAATGAACCAGCCTCCGGTGAATCTGCCCTTGTCATCGCCAAACGACTAGCAGGTGATGAAGGAGAGCGCATACTGAGCCATGTCAACGTCATCATTGTCCCAAGAATCAACCCAGATGGTTCTTATGCATTTGACCGCAGGCTTGCAAACGGAATGGATGGCAACCGTGACCACATGACACTAGAATCTCCAGAGCTGACAGCCCTTCATCAAGAATTTAATCGCTATGCGCCCGAGGTCGTCATTGATGCCCATGAATATGATGTCGGTCAAAAGCAGTTTGAAGATATCGGTGCATCAGGTGCTCTCAAGTATCACGATTTGCTGATATTATCCGGTAAGAATTTGAACATTCCTGAAAGCATTCGTTTCACGTCAAATGAATTGTACGTCAACGGAGTACGTGAAACATTGACGAATAAAGGATTTTCCAACGATTTATATTATACAAACACAAGAGGAAAGGACGGAAAGATCGACCTTTATGAAGGCGGAACCGATGCACGAATTGGCCGAAATGCCCTGGCGCTTTCACCAGCTTTATCATTTCTTGTAGAAAGTAGGGGGATTGGAATTGGCAGAGAGGACTTTACTCGGCGTGTGGCAGCACAAGTCACCACTCATGAAAAAATCATTGAGACAACAGTGAAGCATGCTAAGCAGGTGAAGCAGCAAATGGTGACGGAGCGGCTGAAACTTGTGAAAAAAGGTCTTCAATCAAACGATGATGATCAAGTAGTCATTCAAGATGCTTTCAAGGCGCCTGTGAACGATTCACTTGAAATGGTGGATATTGAGAAAGGACAAACCACCAATGTCCCAGTGCGTTTTCATAGTGCAAGTGATGCGGTTCCTGTATTGACAAGAGAACGGCCAACAGCTTATCTCATTCTCCCTGGACATGAAGGGGTAGATAGAAAGCTCAGAACTTTAGGGTTAAAAAGTGTGACACTTCCTGTTGGCATGAAAGTACCAGTTCAAGCCTATCAGGTGACAAAACGAGTGGAAACAAGCAAAACAGATATTCAGCTTGAAACGAGACTCGTTGAAAAGAAACGTCAACTGCCAAAAGGAACAAAGGTATATGTGACTGCACAGCCAGAGACCAATTTGTTGTCACTTGCCCTTGAACCAGAATCAAAAGACAGCTATATGTCATCAGGTTTTATTGCATCGAAAGTAGGCGATGAACTACCAGTTTACCGATTCTTGTTATCTCAAAAGACGTTAGGTATAAATAAAAAGGACTAAAATCAAGTTCATTTTAGCCCTTTGTCAACCATCCTAGAAGCGGCACAGTGCGTGCCGCTTTTTCTATTTTCGTCCAGCTCTGATCTCATCGGTCATGCCTTCATACGGCGCTTCTGCGATAATCGTTTCATCGTTTACCCCAGCATAGTGGATGTACGTAATGTCTGCGAATTCTGGTACGACATACTTCGGATAGGTCTCATATTTTTCACGGGATTCTTTCATGAGGTCGATATAGTCATTTTGATAGCAAACGGTGATATCTGGACGTTCATGCACCCATTTTGGGAAGAAAATGACGCCATGCATGCGTTTTTCCTCAGGCATAAAGTTTAAAGACACGTCTGTCCCAGTCGGTTCCGTCCAGGAAACTTTGTATACCCCTTTTGTCAGTTTCACAATATTCACTTCTTGATCACGAACCCAGCGGCCTCCAACCATTCCGCTATGAATGCGGTAATCAATGGTGTGATCATTTTTAATGTAAATCTCATATTCCCAGCCATTTTCATACGTATAAATCATATGAAGTCCAACGAATTGATCCATGTTTATTCCTTCTTTCAATTAAAATGATGTTGTTTCAAACATGTCATGATTTACATGTTTATTTTAGGGTGTATGGTATACTATTGTCAAAGAATATGCGTTGGAGGCATGTCATGAGAGTACTGAAATATGCCATTCTTGGCTTACTAGATCAGCGTGAGCTGACGGGATACGATATGAAGAAACACTTTGAAGATTCCCTTGGACAGTTTTGGAGTGCGAAGCATAGTCAAATATACCCTGAATTAAAGCGGCTAACAGAAGAGGGTTTTATTGAATTTGATATTCACATACAAGGAAAGAAGCTAGAGAAGAAGGTCTATCAAATCACTGATGCAGGAAAAAGAGAACTGCATGAGTGGTTAAGGAAAAAAGGCCCGATTCCAGACACAACAAAAGATGAATTTATGTTAAAAACGTTCTTTATCTCATCTATGGATCAAAAAGAAGCGGCCGGTCTCTTCTCACATCAGCTGCAGGAGCGAACAAAGAAAGTAGAGATGCTTGAACAGAAACTGAACGTTTTAACAGAAGAAGATCCATCTGCCCAATCACTGCATTCAACACAATTCGGGCATTATTTAGTGCTGACAAGAGCAATTGAAAGGGAAAAAGGGTATGTTCGCTGGCTCCAAAAGACCCTTGAAGTCATTGATTCATCCATTGTCTAAGGACAATCGTCGCACGATATGATAAAAAATGGTTTGAAACAAGTGAATTTATCAATAGAAACCGCTACAATGGATATATTCGTATTAAAGTGAGGCGAGTATGTTTGAGTAACCAAGAAGCGTTGTGGAATGAAGCAGAAGCTTTTATTTCTGTATGCTATGAAGAATTAGGCAAGTCAAATGAAGAAAAAGCAGCACGTCTGCATGAAATAAAAAAAGAAATTGAGTCTGACGGTATGTATACTCATACGCAGGAAGAATTAGCTCACGGGGCAAAAATGGCATGGCGCAACAGCAACCGGTGCATTGGGCGCTTGTTTTGGTCAACACTGCATGTGCATGACTGCCGGCACGTGACAACAGAAGATGAGGTGAAAGAGGCACTCTTTCATCATATTGAGTATGCGACAAATGGGGGTAAAATCAAACCGTCCATTACCATCTTCCCACCAGAGAATAAGGGACGGAAGGAAGTCGTTATTTATAATCATCAACTCGTTCGTTATGCGGGATATGAGTCGGAATATGGCATCATTGGGGACGAGGCATCACTTGAATTAACCAAGTTGTGTGAAGCGCATGGCTGGAAAGGCGAAGGCACGCATTTTGACCTTCTGCCACTTATGTTTCAGCTAAAAGATCAGCCGCCGGTTCTGTATGATCTTCCGAGAGAGATCGTTCAAGAGGTAGAGATCACCCATCCTGAATATGATGGATTCGGTGATTTAGGACTGAAATGGTATGCTGTTCCGATTATTGCTGATATGAAATTAGAAATTGGTGGCATTCATTACAATGCGGCACCGTTTAATGGATGGTATATGGGAACAGAAATTGGCGCACGAAATCTAGCTGACGAAAACCGCTACAATATGCTGAAAAAAGTTGCTTCTATTTTAGGACTGGACACGACAAAGAATGCGTCACTTTGGAAGGACAAAGCCATTGTCGAGTTGAATGTGGCGGTTCTTCATTCTTACCGGGAAGCAGGGGTGACCATTGTGGATCATCATACAGCTGCCCATCAGTTCAAACAATTTGAAAAACAGGAAGAAAAGGCTGACCGTAAGCTGACTGGTGATTGGACATGGCTGATTCCGCCAGTATCACCAGCTGCTACGCATATCTTCCATCGTCACTATGACAATACGATCGTGAAACCGAATTATTTTTATCAGGAAAAACCCTACCACGGGACGGAAAGAGCCTAGCGAAAAGCTAGGTTTTTTGTATGAAATGAGTCTTTTGAATGTTGTTTGATTTGGTAAATGATGGTTTAATGGCGGTGAAATCAAAAAGGGGGAATAGAGATGAAAAAAATGACGTTGCTCATATTTTTGGCTGTATTCAGTTTCAACGGATTTCTACCGCTAGGTGATGAGAGAGCTAAAGCAACTACTGGAACAATAGTTCAGAATGTCATCGATTTAAAGGTGACAACCGATCGTTCAACTTATACTTCGCTTCATCCTCAGGTCAACGTCAACATGACCGCAACAACAAATGAAACACTTTATTATACAGCTGCTATTCGAAAACTTACTTTCCCAGTGACACCAGTCTTTACACACGAAGGGTCTATCTCTGGACAAAACGCTTTCGCAGCACCTACTCGTTTATTACTTCCTAACAGTGGATCAGCCAACTATGATGTTCATGTGAGTCTCTACAAAGATGCTTCACGTACAACCTTGATTGGTTATTATGTTGCAAACCCATTTACTGTTGTGAAATAAAGGGTACACATCAACTATCCTCTAATCCGAAAGTCTTGATAATGGGCGAACTTGGTGAGCGGCTCCATGTCCAAATGTGTGACTTTTGAAAAAGGACTGCCTTTACGGACGGTCTCTAAAAAGTCAAAAACCTCCTGCTGCTCTCCTTCTACTTTTAACTCCACGTGACCCTCATCTGTGTTGCGTACCCAGCCTTTTATCCCTCGATTGACGGCTTCTCCTTGAACAAAATATCGAAAACCGACTCCTTGCACTCGTCCTTTTACAATAGCGTGATAATGAACCAATGTCATCTCTCCTTTTTTCTCATCGTACCATAACCTGCCTCGTTCCTTCACGTACCGACTATGATTTGACTGTCAAACCATGTAAAATAAAAGGCAATCAGACAATCAAAGGAGATGGCGAGAGTGGGGCAGACAAGGTACGACATCGAAGGAATTCAAGTAGGGCAACCTATCACCACCTATGTGAATGGTAAAGAAATCAAAACAGCCATCAACAAAAAGCGTATTCACGAGCCTGTTTATTTGAGTAAGCTCAATTTTGATGGAGATGGCCAGGGTGATTTGGTCCATCACGGAGGTGATGATAAAGCCATTTGCGTCTTTCCATATGATCACTATACTTATTTTGAGCAATTTTTAGGGGTGCCGTTACAGGAGGCAGCCTTCGGTGAGAATGTGACCGTGCATCAGCTTGTAGAGACAGAAGTCCGTATTGGAGATGTATTTCAGTTTGGGGAAGCGATTGTTGAGGTCAGCCAGCCAAGACAGCCATGTGTGAAGCTCTCTCTTAAGCATGGAAACATGAAGCTTGTGAAGGAAGTGCAGCAAACGGGATATACCGGTTTTTATTTGCGTGTGCTGAAAGAAGGAATGGTCTCTCCTGATGAAGCTCTTGTGTTAGTCGAAAAAGCGCCCCATCCCATCACTGTCCACGAAGTCAATGAAGTTAAATACCGTCAAGTAGATCAAAACAGGCTGAAAGCAGTTCTTGAAGTAGATGCCTTAGCAGATGTGGTCAGGAAGTCTTTAGAAAAACGTGTTCAGCCCATATAAAAAAGCCGTACATCTGATATGGATGTACGGCTTTTCAACATTTAAGAGCTCGTTTTCTTTTGCTCAAGAAGATTTGCAAGGAAATAAGTTTTAAAGCTTTGAAGCTTTCTTCCTTCATGCTTGGTCACACCAAGCTTCTTTAATTCTTCGACATACCAGCCTTTGCTACCATAATGCATGATAGAAAACTCCTTTCAATGGAAACTGCCTGCATTGTAACATCTCAAAAAAGGACGTGAAAAGTGTGCAGGTGTTTAGAAATGAAAACTGATTCTATCTGCCTATGATCCATGTATATGCTGGAAATAATCATTTATGAATTTGGCGGGTTGAGGGTAACGATGATCATGCCGACTGTCATAATCATGATGACAATACCGAGGTAGGTCATCATGGATTGTTTTTTCTTAATACCTACAACCGTTAAAATAATACTTTCAATAAAGAAGATAACACCGATGATGATGAACCACATATCAAATAAGACCCCTTTCGCATATCTTTGCCTATTTTACCACAGGCATTTTTGTTTAGTCGTGACAGATTCGTGAAACGGGCATGAAAAAATCCCCTCCAGTGAAGGAAGGGACCTGCTTGCTTACAGCTTTGTTAAAATAATCGGTTCGTCTTTTGTGATCACAATCGTATGTTCAATCTGTGCGACCAGGCTCTTATCAGGTGTTTTAAATGTCCAGCCGTCATCCGCTTGATAAATCGATTCAGCATTTGTTGAAATAAAAGGTTCAAAGGCGATGACTGTCCCATTCTTAAACAAAGCATTATCGAATGGATCATAATAGTTCAAAATATGGTTAGGTGCTTCATGCAGGCTTTTCCCAATACCGTGTCCTGTCAAGTTCTTAATGACGGTAAATCCTTGTTCTTTCGCTGTATTGTAGACCGCACGGCCAATTTGATTTTGTCTTTTACCGGCTTTCGCGTGCTTTAATCCTTCAAGGAATGCATCCTCTGCACACTGGCATAATGCTTCAAGACGAGCATCTCCTGTACCTAAAACGAATGAAATCCCAGTATCGGAATAATATCCATCAAGCTCTGCTGAGATATCAATATTAATGAGGTCGCCCTCTTGTAAAATGGTTTTTTCACTTGGAATGCCATGTGCGACTTCATCATTGACACTGATGCAAGTCGTACCGGGGAAATCATATTCTTTTTCAGGAGCTGAATTGGCTCCATGCTCTTCTAATATTTTTTTCCCAATCAAATCTAATTCTTTTGTAGACATGCCTGGTTTCGCTTGGCTTTTCATTTCTTCTCTTGCCAAAGCGACAATTCGGCCGACTTTTTTTAAGGCTTCTAACTCATGATCATGTTTGACAATCACTGTTCATTCCCGCTTTCTATAACTTCATTCTATTCAATAGCTTACCACATTTTACGCCAAAAGAGTAAAGGCTGAGATTCGGGTGAGATGTGGACAAATTGGTATAGATAACTAGATGTGCATATGATATATTTTTTATGAACATCATGAGAGATTTGTTCATGATGATGACGAAGGGGGGAGAAATAAGATGGTGTTTCAGTTTTTTCAAAAGTTAGGAAAATCATTTATGCTTCCAATCGCTGTGCTTCCTGCAGCGGGTATCATTTTGGCTATTGGGCGTGAAGATGTATTCAACATCCCGTTTATTCATGCAGCAGGAAATGCAATTTTTGCGAATTTGGCTTTAATTTTTGCTATGGGTGTAGCGATTGGTATTTCAAAGGACGGTAACGGGGCAGCGGCGTTATCTGGAGCGATCTCTTATTTTATTTTGTCAGCTGGTACCACGTCGATCAATTCGACCAACAATATGGGGGTATTGGGTGGTATTTTGTGCGGACTTTTGGCAGGTTACGTTTACAATAAATTTAAGGACACGAAACTGCCGGAATACTTAGGTTTCTTTAGTGGAAGACGGCTTGTGCCAATTATGACAGCACTTTTTACCATTCTATTAGCAGCCGTTTTTGGATATGTATGGCCTCCAATTCAAAGTGTGATCAATGATTTGGGAGAGTGGATTTTAAGTCTTGGAGCAACGGGTGCCGGGCTGTTTGGCTTCTTTAACCGCTTGCTCATTCCATTAGGACTTCACCATGTGTTGAATAATCTATTTTGGTTTCAATTCGGTGAATTCAGCGGAGCGACAGGTGATTTAGCACGGTTCTTCAAAGGCGATCCAAGTGCAGGTGTCTTTATGACTGGTTTCTTCCCAGTGATGATGTTCGGGCTGCCAGCGGCATGTCTTGCGATGGTTGTGACCGCAAAGCCTGAAAAACGAAAAGCAACAGCCGGTCTTATGATTGGAATGGCACTGACGTCATTTATTACAGGAATCACAGAACCAATTGAATTCTCATTTATGTTTTTATCTCCACTTTTATATGGTGTTCATGCGATATTAACTGGTCTTTCGCTCTTTATTGTCAACACCTTAGGCATTCATAGCGGTTTCGCTTTTTCAGCGGGTGCGATTGATTACGTTTTAAGTTTTGGAATAGCACAAAAGCCCATTCTGTTACTTGTAGTTGGGGTCATCTATGGCGTGATTTACTTTGTTGTTTTCTATTTCCTGATTAAATTGTTAAAGCTAAAAACACCGGGCAGGGAAGATGATGACATCGAAGATATCTCAGGTGATGATACACATACTGCTGGAGCAAGTATGCTCGTAGAGGGACTAGGCGGCAAAGACAATATCACCACAATTGACCATTGTGCAACCCGTCTTCGTTTAACAGTAGAAGATACCAATTTATTAAATGAAGGTACATTGAAAAAAGCAGGTGCCAAAGGGGTACTGACGTCAGGAAAAACTTCCGTACAAATCATCATTGGAACAAATGTCGAATTTGTCGCCGATGATCTTCGCAAGGAAGTCGCTCGGGACTAAAAAAAGCGTTCAGCCAGATCAAATGGGCTGAACGTTTTTTTGTTTTCGCTGTTCGATCACCAGTACAATGCTGATGACAACAAGTAAAAACCATGAACTGATTTTACCAAGATGGACGAGAGACCAAGCATGCTGCTGATTTGGATATTGCCATGCTCCTAAAAAGGTCGTGACATTTTCGGCCACCCAAATAAAAAAGCCAATCAGTAAAAACGAGATAACAAGCGGCATGCGAAAGGTCGATGAACCGACCTGAAAGGACACGGTTGTTTTTCGAAACACAACCACTAGGAGTAAGGTCAGCCACCAGCGTAGATCATAAATCCAGTGATGAGTAAAGAAATTGAGATAAATACATAAACTGATCCCCACTGAAAGAAACGGGTGAGGCCACGCATTCACCTTCACGCGAAGCCGAGTCAGTGCCTGATAAATATAGCTTGCCACACTGGCATACATAAAGCCGCTATAGAGCGGAACCCCAAAAATTTTCGTATAAGCTTCTTCAGGATAGGACCATGAACCCATATGTACTTTGTAGATTTCTAAGCCTATTCCAATCACATGAAAGAGACAAATAACCTTCAACTCTGTCAGTGTCTCAAGCCGCAGCATCAGCATGAGGAGCTGTGCGATAAGGCAAAGCAGAAGAATAACATCATATCGAGGAAGAAAAGGAATAGACACGATCTTTGATAGGGCAAGCGCTGTAAAGATCATGACGGGGAATAGACATGAAATAGCCTGTAAATAAGCAAAATGAAATAATGTTTTCATACTAAATGTAACCCCTTTTTACTGTCTGAAATAACTTAGACGGAAATAGCAAGGGAAAAGTTTACCTCGACTAGATATTCATGAACAATTTGTGAATATATATGTGAAAAGGATCACAAATGATATTTACATAGTATAATAAGATCATAAAGAAAATGTGAAATATTTCACATAATTTAAAAGGAGGCATCATCATGTTTACAAAATTCTTACAAACGAATGTATGGGCAGCGGTTATCCTTTTGGCAGCAAGACTTTATATCGGATGGACTTGGCTGACATCTGGTATTGGAAAACTAACAGGCGGATTCGATGCATCAGGATATTTGCAATTTGCCATAGCTGAACCTGTTGTGAAAGATGGACATCTTGTTTATCCATTCTATGTTTGGTTTTTAGAAAATGTCGCGTTGCCAAATGCCGGACTCTTCAGTGTCATGGTCATGTGGGGAGAAATCTTAGTTGGTCTAGGACTAATTGTTGGATTGTTCACAACAACGGCAGCCTTTTTTGGAAGCGTGATGAATGTCTCTTTCTTACTAGCTGGAACCGTCTCTGTTAACCCGCTTCTTCTTCTGATCGCCGTCTTTATCATAGCAGCGAAAGGAAATGCCGGAAAATTTGGTCTTGATTATGTAGCAGGTCCAGTCCTTAAGCGAAAACTGAAAAGAAAGCCGCATTTAGAAGTGGCATCATAATAAAGAAAAGCATCCTGAGCAAAAATTCAGGATGCTTTTTATTTAGGAACCGGCTTTGATGAGGTTAATATGCACCACAGTCAGCTCGTGCTGACTGATATCTGGATCATGTCCGACGATAAATTCGAGCTCATAATCACCGGTCTGATAAACGTATTTCTTCTCTTTTGTTTGCGGGATGGTGCTGACTGAATCTGCTGATCCAAGCTGTTTCTTTAATAGGGAAGGAGTCATTCCTCCGATATTCGTTTCTTTTTCTACATTTGTTCCAAAATAACGGATTTCGTTAATCTTGCCTTTTTTGTCATAGTGAAAAGCAAATCCAGGGTTGCCCATCTCAGCATGATACAAATCAAAGCCGCTTTGACCGGTTTCTGGATAAGGCTGCCCTAGTTTATGCCGAACGTCTTTTTTTGTTTGAACCCCTATTTTGAGTCCTTCTGCATAGTATGGCATTTGTCCTTGATGTGCTAGCTGATAAATGCTGTTTAGCGCTGCTTTCGGCCCTTGAGGAATGGACTGTTCTGTCTCCGTTTGGGTCATGGTGTGTGCTGAAATCGCCGGGCTAAAACCGAATAAGGTGGAAGAAGCGAGTGAAGCGGTCACGACAAAAGCTGCTGTTTTTTTCATGATTAATCAATCCCTCCTTCTTCAACTATACCCGGTGCCATGTGGATCAAACGTAAAAAGCCCCAGCTGATCTTGATCGGCTGGGGCTTTAAAAGAGAAAGTTATTTGGAAGACGAGCTGGATTCATCTTTGGCGGAAGAGGAATCTTTTTCATCCTGTACTTTCTTTGTGTAGTCATAATCATTGCGTTCAATTGGTGTAAAGCCTTTAGGTTTGTAGAAACGGAGTAAATCTTCCGTGACAATCTTATCAGATGTCTCTAGCATCTTTTTCACCGTTTCGTTTTCTTGTGATGCCTTTTCAGTCGGCTCGATTTTTTCACCTGTTTTGTTGCTGTAATAGTTGTTGCCTACTTTCGTGTAGTCCTTAGACACGAAGTCTCCATTTCTAAATGGCACAAGCTCTTTAAAGTTCTTCGATAAGATATCAGAACCAGACATTAAATAGTTCTTCGTATCATCTCCGAGCAGGTGGAGAAGAGTAGGCGCAACATCGACTTCACCAGAGTATTTATGAATCTGTCCGCCTTTTACGCCTGGCACATGGATAAAGAGCGGCACACGCATAAGCTGGGCATTTTCATAGTCTCCAATTTTTTCGCCAGTCACTTTTTCCATCGCTTCATTATGGTTTTCTGAAATGCCGTAATGGTCACCGTACATAATGACGACGGTATTGTCATAGAGACCAGATGTCTTCAAGTCATTAAAGAACTGTTCAATGGCTTCATCTAAATAATGAGCAGATTGGAAGTAGTTATCAACGACGGAGTCTCCGAAGTCGCCAGGTTCAAAATCAGTATCACCTTCATCCATACCAAATGGGAAGTGGTTTGACAGCGTAATGAATTTTGAATAAAACGGCTGTTTCAGATTTTCAAGCATTGGCATGGATTCTTTGAAGAACGGTTTGTCTTTCAATCCATAGTTCTTCGTATCTTGTTCATTCATATCGTAGTACTCAGAATCGTAAAATCTGTCATATCCAAAGGACTTAAACATTTCATTTCGGTTCCAGAACGTTTTCGTATTCCCGTGGAATTCTGCGGACGTGTATTGGTCCTTTTTCAAAATGCCAGGAAGCGCCTGATATGTGTTTTGAGCTTTGTTAATAAACACAGAGCCTTGTGATAATGGGAAAAGCCCCGTATCCATCATAAATTCCGCATCAGATGTCTTTCCTTGTCCTGTTTGATGGAAGAAGTTATCAAAATAAAACGTTTTGTTGTCATGGGCTAATGAATTTAGGAAAGGAGTGACCTCTTTTCCATTCACCTTGTAATCAATGACAAAGTTTTGCAGTGATTCAAGAGAAATCGTAATGACGTTCATGCCTTTCGCTTTCCCGTAATAAGCCGGGTTAGGATCAGCGCTGTTCGCCTTTAGATAATTCTCTACATCTGTTACGTCACTTGAATTTGCCAGGGCACGCTGGCTGTTTGATTTCACATTTTGAATGGCATCAAACACCGTAAAATTATAAGCACCCAAGTATTTGACTAAATAATTGCGGTCGAACGATCTTGATAAAAGCTCTGGGCGATCAATTTCTGCTGCGATTAAGTTGACAACAAAAATCAGAACAGAGGACACAAGAACGAGTCTAAACGATTTTGTTTTTTGAACAGGTACAGTCGCTGTACTTGTTTGCTGCTGTCTTTTCATGCGGACTGCGAGTACGATCAAGATGATGGTATCGAGAAAGTAAAACATATCAGTCCAACGCATGAGTGAAAATGCACTATCACCTAATTGTCCGCCATTCGTTCCTGCCTGCATCACTGTAGGCAGCGTGATAAAGTCATTGAAGAATCGATAGTACACGATGTTTGCGTAAAGTAAAAAAGACATGAAAAAGTGAATCACAATGATAGCGGCAGGCTGCCATTTTTTCTTGAACAATAAAGCAAAGCCAAGAAAGAACAAGCTGGAGCTAATAGGATTCACAAAAAGCAAAATATGCTGAAGCACATTTGATATACCAAGTTTAAATTCGATTAAATAAGCTGTATACGTCTTGAGCCATAACAAGATGGCTGCAATTACAAAGAAGCCGAGGCCCCTTTTTTGAATAAATGTTTTCATTTAAACACTCCTTTTCTCCGTTAAACGGAAGAGGCGGAACGAAAGAAAACGAACCATTAGAATATACCATGAAATGCACAAATAGAAAAGTCATAACCGGTGAGCGGGTAAAGCAGCCTGTCCGCGCTAGAGTTGGGAAGACATCGAAAACATTCGATTTCCGAAAAACTTTTTGTGAAATCTATCCTAATAATTACAGAAAATTCTGTATTTTTCCTGTTGCTATATCAATAAAACAGGTAAAAAGACACAAGTCTAAAGAATTAATTTGATTTCTACAATGGTGCATTTAGGCGGATTTCCAGTGTTTATTAATGTTTATGCAGGTTAAGTAAAAAAAATGAATGAATAAGCAGCTGAATTGTCTGGATAATAATTCCTTCATGGAAGTATATTAATATATTTTATTGTTTCACAAACATAATGGTTTTGATGTGTATTGTAAGGGTTTTATTCGTTTTGACGAGCGAACAAATTATCTAAATATACTTAAGCGAACAGTTCGACACTATAAACTTTTGAAACGGGGTCGATATAGACAGTGACAGGAAATCTTCCATTGAAAGGATTGATAGTATATGACTGTACGAGCACAGAACCTCGTTCAGAACTGGTTTCCGAGTGAGGACGGAAATGCAGAAGAGCGGAAAGAACTCATTAAATTAATGGAACAGATCATTTCAGGGGTCGATGACCTGAAGGATCCGAACCGTGCTCACCTAAAAGGTGAAAAGAATCGTGAGGAGGACTTTTACAAAAAGCTCACTGAAACAAGTCAAATTCCGATGAACGGACAACAAGCGGAACTTGTGAATGAAGAATTACTGAAGCTTTTACATAATCATCCATACCACACGAAGTATTTCTTCACGAACATTTTGCCAATGGCAAGTACACCAGGAATTCTAGGCATGCTGACGGCTATGCTGGTTAACGGAAACAACCTATGGGATGTGTATGGACCAGCAGGCGCAGAAGCTGAGGTCAGAGTGGTCTCAATGATGTCTAAGCTCATCGGATATGATCCAAATGTGAGCGGGGGCTACACAACATGGGGAGGTCAAGGGGCTATTTTCTCGGGGCTTCGTTTAGCAATTTCGAAAGTTGCACCGGAGTCATTACGAAAAGGTGTCCCGCAAAATCTTTATGCGTTTTGTTCTGATGCAGCACATTACAGCTTATTTAAGTCAATGGAAGCAACAGGGCTTGGCACAGACAACTTAATCAGAATTAAGACGAATAAAGATCATTCGATGGATATGGAAGATTTGCGTTGTCAAATGGAACGTGTTGCCCAAAATGGCGGAATTCCCGTTTATATTGTGGCAACAACCGGAACAACAGATGCCATTGCAATTGATGATGTAAAAGGGGTACGTGAAACGGCAGAAGCCATTGCTGAGGAGTATGGTCTCAAGGTGCCGCATATTCATGCGGATTCGGCGCTTGGTGGATTCTTTGCTTTCTTTAATGAGTATGATGTATCTGAAAACCCGCTGCAATTCTCAGACGGTGTTCTTCGTATGCTAAAAGAAATCAAAGCGAAATTCCAGCATCTTTCTCTTGCTGACACGATGTGCTTTGACTTTCAAAAGCTCGGACAAACACCGTACACATCTAGTTTATTCTTGGTGAAAAACGCTGCTGACTTAAAGCGCTTGGACCTAGAAGAACAAGAAACACCATACGTTGGACATAGAGGCTACGGGGAATACCATACCGGTTATACACTGGAATGCTCAAGAATGGGAAGCTCCATCAGCATGCTAAGTGTACTGCTAACGTTTGGAATTGAAGGATACCAGCGCTTGCTCGGTCAATTTTTAGAGGTGAACCTTGCATTTAGAGAAGCACTTCGTCAGGAAATTCCACAAGCAGAAGTCGTCAATGATGACAATGTCGGAATGGCTACATTGTTTAGAATTTACCTAGACGGCTCTCCTCGTTTTAAGGAAGAAGTGTCTGGTGAAGCAACTGCTATGGAAATTGAGCGCAACAATGATTTGAACAAAATCCTCTTTGAAAAGCTTGGAGAGAAAAGAGACGAAATGTTCTTTGGCGATACAACGAAGTTTTTACAAGTCAATGCCAAAGAAGGTCAAGAATTCTATCTAAGTGTGAGTAAATTTTTTGTGATTTCACCTTATACGTTACCGGAGCATATCCCTCATATCGTATCTTATTTAAAAGATGTGATTGCATCTGTTTGTGGACAATTTGAAAGTGTAGAGGCTTAAATTAAAATTGAGAGTGGAGATGTAGAAAAAAATGGCGAAACAAAGGAAGTTTGGGGGACTTACGATATCCTCCAAAATCATGTCAGTCGTTGTCGTAACATTACTCGCAACCGTTGCATTATTCGTTCTAACATTTTATTTAGTTAGCCAGGATTTATCTTCCCAATTATTAAAGCAATTTGATTATCGATTAACAACAGATATTGATACAGCGAAAAAAGAAATCGATAATATTGATGGAAATGTCCTTAGCATTAGCGGGAAGGATGATCCTATTTATGTGGAGATCAAAAAGAAATTCACAGAACTACAAAAAGATCATACGCTTGAGAACTTATACGTGTTATCAAATAAGGGCGGCAAAGAAAGAATCATCGTACTAACAGGGGAAGACAATGATTTTGATCAAGATTATGTCTTTTCAGATGAAATGAAACAAGCTCTTTCTGAAGATAAAATGGTCAAAAGTGACATTTATGTTGATTCGTATGGGACTCATAAATCCGTCTTTTTACCGATTAAAGATTCAGGCGGTGAACTCACGGGGATTTTAGGAATTGACTTAGATGCGTCTGTTGTTCCAGCAACAACGAAAAAGCTGACAATTTATATCACAGTAGCATCTGCGATTGTGCTCATCGGTGGATTACTCTTCTCATTCTTCATGGGAAGAAGAATTGCAAAACCAGCACGTTCATTAATGGAATCAGCGGATCGAATTGCAGATGGTGATTTAACTGGCATGGTAGAAGTTCAAAGTAAAGATGAGATCGGTCAATTAGCGGCTTCCTTCCAGAAAATGCAGGGACGGATCAAAGAGCTTATTGGAAAGATCTCAAACTCATCAAGTGAAGTGTCGAAAATGTCTTCACAGCTTCGCACAGTGACAACGGAATCTAGTCAAAGTGCACAACAAGTGTCAGAAGCGATGACGAATATGAGTGAAGGAATCAATGATTCAGTCGCAAACATTACAGACTGCACAACATCTGTTGCGGAAATTGATACTCAAATCGAAGGCGTGACAAAAGAAGTGGATGAAATGAAATCTGTTTCATCAGAAGTACAAGAGCAGTCAGAATCTGGTCAAAAATTGGTGCAGCATGTGCTTGAACATCTCAACATGTTACACGACATGATGACAAGCTCAAAGCAGGCGGCAGAAGAATTGCAATCACATTCAACAGAAATTGAAAGTGTCATCTCCATTATTACGGACATTTCAGCGCAAACGAATCTGCTTGCACTGAATGCTTCTATTGAAGCCGCACGTGTAGGAGAAGAAGGAAAAGGATTTGCTGTTGTGGCTGATGAAGTCCGTAAGTTAGCTGAACAGTCAGCTGATGCAGCTAAAACGGTCTCAGACTTAGTCATTGGCACACAGGAAAATAGTCAGCGTGTCCTTGAAAGCGTGGAGGAAAGCAGTAAAGCAGTGGAAGAAGGCCGTGAGCAAATGAAAGGCACCTCGCAGAACTTCGCTGGTATTTATGATGGAGTGTCTCAATTTGCAAGCAGAACGAACAATTTGCTTCAATCTATTAAGCAGGTAGAACGCGCTTATCAAACAATTTCTACATCGATTGAACAAATTTCGGTCGTGTCAGAAGAACATGCGGCAAGCTCTCAAGAAGTAGCGGCAGCAACAGAACAACAAAGTGCTGGCATGCAGCAAATTTCAAGTGCGATTGAACAGCTCTCTGACATGTCAGAGGACTTGGCACAAATGGTATCTACTTTTAAAATCGACAAAAAATAACGAGAAAGCTGGCTCTTGTGAGAGAGTCAGCTTTTTTGCTATGCTTAACCAAAATATCAGACGATCTGAAAGGAGACGTGTCATGGATTTTGCGCAGAGATTGTCAGAAGAACGGATCAAAAAGGCGATGGACCATGGAGCTTTTGAAGGACTATCAGGCTTTGGGAAACCTCTGCCAAAGGATGATGCTGCTCATGTACCTGAAGAACTGAGGATGGGCTATCGAATCATGAAAAATGCTGGCTTTGCCGGGGAAGAAACAGCTTTGAAAAAAGAACTAATGACGGTTAAAGAGTTACTGAAAACGAGTATAGATGGAGAAGAAAGAAAAAAACTCTCTCTCGTATGTGAGGAAAAACAAAAACGCCTTGATGAACTCACATCCAAGCGCCAAACGTTTGCTCGACCAGCCTCCTCCTTTTATAAGAATAGGGTCTACGAAAAACTAACGGAGCATAAAAAAAGATGATGACACGCTGCCTCTTTGAGCACATTGAGGGAGCTTTTTTTATGAAAGCGCTACATTTTCTTGTTGACTACATGTATATACAAATATAAAATATGAAGTGAACATGTATATACAAGTTTTGATTCTTTTTTCTTATAAAAAAACGATCTCGGAGGGGATAGCATGGCTGATTATCAGGCAGCGGCAGATCAGATTGTGAAAGCCATTGGCGGCAAAGAAAACATTGATCAAGCCACACATTGTGTGACAAGACTTCGTTTTGTGCTAAAAGATGAAGGTAAGGTGGATGAGAAAGCACTAGAACAAATTGATGAAGTGAAGGGATCTTTCTCAGCGAATGGCCAATACCAAGTGGTCATTGGTCAAGGAGTGGTGAATCGGGTTTATGCCGAAATGGTCAAACAGACGGGAATCGGCGAAGCGACAAAAGAGGACGTCAAGCGTGCCTCTGATCAGAAATTAAACCCACTTCAGCGTGCGGTGAAAACGCTTGCAGATATCTTCATTCCAATCCTTCCAGCTATCGTGACAGCCGGTTTATTGATGGGGATTAATAATATTTTAACAGCTCCTGATATTTTCTTTGATCAAAAATCCATTGTGGATGTGTATCCGGCATGGGCGGATTTAGCAAATATGATCAACTTGATTGCAGGTACTGCCTTTACCTTTTTGCCAGCATTAATCGGCTGGTCGGCTGTCAAGCGGTTTGGAGGTAATCCGCTTTTAGGGATGGTCCTCGGACTGATGCTTGTACATCCAGATCTGTTGAATGCGTGGGGGTATGGAGCGGCGGAAAAGACAGGTGACATACCTGTATGGAATTTGTTTGGACTTGAAGTACAAAAGGTAGGTTACCAAGGACAGGTTCTTCCGATACTCGTTGCCTCCTATTTACTTGCAAAGCTCGAATTATTTATAACAAAAAGGACACCTGAAAGTATTCAGCTGTTAGTTGTTGCACCAATTACATTACTACTCATTGGATTTTTATCATTTATCGTCATTGGTCCCGTTACATTTGCGATCGGAAACGTATTAACATCTGGACTCGTCACTGTATTCCAGCAATTCGCAGCACTTGGCGGCCTTTTATATGGCGGATTATATGCAGCGTTAGTCATTACAGGCATGCACCATACGTTCCTAGCTGTCGATATTCAGCTGATTAACTCAAAACTGCACGGCACGTTCCTATGGCCAATGCTCGCCCTGTCTAATATTGCTCAAGGATCAGCGGCACTTGCGATGATGTTTGTCTTAAAAGATGAAAAGCAAAAAGGGCTCTCGCTGACATCAAGTATTTCTGCTTACTTGGGTATTACTGAACCGGCGATGTTTGGGGTGAACTTGCGCTATAGATTCCCGTTTATTTTTGCTCTGATCAGTTCAGGGATAGCTGGTATGTTTATTGCCTCACAAGGGGTACTGGCAAGTTCAGTCGGCGTTGGAGGTATTCCAGGAATCTTCTCGATCATTCCGAAATATTGGGGTGCATTTGCCATCGGAATGGTGATTGTGCTGATCGTCCCATTCATTGGTACCCTTTTATATGCAAAACTTAAAAAGAAGGATGTATCACAAGAACTTAACTAGTGGTGGTGAAGGAAATTGAATCAACAAACAAACGAACCGTGGTGGAAAAAAGCCGTGGTCTATCAAATCTATCCGAAGAGCTTTTTAGACACAACAGGCTCTGGTACAGGTGATATCAATGGTGTGACGAAAAAGCTCGACTATATCAAAGAGCTAGGGGCGGATTGTATTTGGCTGACCCCTATGTATGAGTCACCACAGCATGACAACGGTTATGATATTAGTGATTATACAAAAATCCATGACATGTACGGCACAATGGCCGATTTTGAGCACATGCTGAAAGAAGCACATGAACGAGGGATTCGTGTCATCATGGATCTAGCCGTGAACCATACGTCGATTTTCCATGAGTGGTTTCAAGCCTCCCGAGAGTCGAAGGAAAACCCGTATCGAGACTATTATATTTGGAAGGAGCCGAAAGCGGACGGCTCTCCTCCGAATGACTGGCAGTCAAAGTTTGGCGGGCCAGCGTGGGAATTAGATGAAGCGACAGGTGACTATTATCTTCATTTATATGATGTTACCCAGGCAGACCTCAATTGGGAACATGATGAAGTGCGCAGGAAAGTATATGACATCATGCACTTTTGGTTTGAAAAAGGGATCGATGGATTCAGACTGGATGTCATCAATAACATTTCAAAGGATCAACGCTTTTTAGATGATGCCGGGCAATCAGTGCAAGGTGACGGGCGTATGTACTATACAGATGGGCCGAGAATTCATGAATTCTTGCATGAAATGAACCAGGAAGTGTTTTCGAAATACGATAGCATGACCGTGGGGGAAATGTCTTCAACGAATATTGCAGACTGCATTCGGTATACAAGACCTGATCGGCAGGAGCTGGATATGACGTTTAATTTTCATCATTTAAAAGTTGACTATCCTAACGGTGAAAAGTGGGCCATTGCGCCATTTGATTTTCTAGAGTTGAAATCAATTCTGTCAGAATGGCAGACGAAAATGCATGAGGGCGGCGGCTGGAACGCACTCTTTTGGTGCAACCATGATCAGCCACGCATCGTGTCTAGATACGGTGATGATGGCACGTACCATCAGCAATCAGCGAAGATGCTGGCGACCACCATTCATTTGATGCAAGGCACTCCTTATATTTATCAAGGTGAAGAAATTGGGATGAAGAATCCTCGCTTTGAGGACATTTCGTCATACCGCGATATCGAATCACTCAATATGTACGAAGTCATGCTTGAAAAAGGGAAAACAAAGGAAGAAGCTTTGGCGATTTTACAGGTTAAATCAAGAGATAACGCAAGGACACCTATGCAATGGACGTCGGAAAAAAATGTGGGGTTCTCAAAAGGTACGCCTTGGATTGAACCAGCTCAAAACGGCATTTCAGTAGAAGCTGCCTTAAAAGATGAGACGTCGATTTTTTATCATTATCAAGCCCTTTGCAGGCTTCGTAAGGAACTTGATGTAATCACCTATGGGAGCTTTACTTTACTGCTGGCAGATGATCCAAAGGTGTTTGCATATGTCCGAGAAGGCAAAGATGAGAAGATTCTCGTGATCAACCATTTTTATGCAGGCGAGACGGACTTTACACTTCCAGATGAGCTTGCAAAAGATGTCAATGAAATGGAAGGGCAAGTCCTGCTGTCCAATTATGAGGATGTGCCGACAGATATCAAGGGATTTACGTTGCGCCCATATGAGTCAATCGTTTATCATTTAACCAAACGCTAGTAAATGGGGCGGAAGGAAAATGAAAGAGAATAAGTTTCGAGTGATTTATGATCAGCTCGCAAGACGAATTGAACAAGGTGAATGGCAGGATAAAGGCATCCTCCCATCAGAACATGAGCTATCTGTCATGTATGACACATCCCGTGAGACGGTGAGAAAGGCATTAAACATCCTTGTGCAAAATGGCTATATCCAAAAAATTCGTGGGAAAGGCTCAGTATTGCTGAATCGAGAGAAAATGCAGTTCCCAGTTTCGGGTCTTGTCAGCTTTAAAGAGCTTTCCCAAACGCTTGGGCGAAAGACGGTAACAACGGTTCATGAGTTCGATTTAATCAAGCCAGATCAGTATATTCAGTCTCAGCTGAAAATCAGTGGGCAGGAGGACGTTTGGGAAGTCATTCGCTCTCGCAATATTAGCGGAGAAGAAGTCATTTTAGACAAAGATTACTTTTTGCAAAAACATGTGCAGGTCTTGTCTAAGGACATTTGTGAAGGATCGATCTACGAGTATATTGAAGGAGAACTTGGGGTCTCGATTAGTTATGCTCAAAAGGAATTTGTGGTCGAGCCATGTACTGAAGAAGATGAGAGGTATCTCGATTTGAACGGGTTTGATCATGTGGTGGTGGTGAAAAATTATGTGTTCTTGGAGGATACGAGTCTATTCCAATACACCGAAAGCCGCCACCGGCTAGATCGTTTCAGATTCGTGGATTTTGCTAGAAGAGAGAAGTAGACAGGGCCGAGGCTCTGTCTATTTCAGTTTGTAGGGAAACAAGGGATTAAACAATAGCGAGAGCAACATCTCAGGAGGACAAATGATCAGACTGAATAGACCACTCAAATTACGAGATGTAGAAATTTTTAGCGTGATGAAAGATCACAGGATTTTATGTTATGTCATCATTGAAGACACGCGAAAACCGTTTGCGGAAGAAGATAGAAAATTAGAGCCATTATGTTATATGGATGAAGAAGACATTCAAGCGATTTTGAATGTATTTCATATTTCAATTATCAGTGATGAAACATTAAATGAAGAAGATTTAACCCTTGTGAAATCGTACTTTGCTGAATTTGTGAATAACACGAACTTAACGAATTTCATTACGAGAGAATATGTTCAAAAGGATTTATATGCCGTTGATGATGAAGATGATATCACGTTCTTTAATAGAATGCTGCGTCATATAGGGTCAGATGATGTGAAAGAATTTGATGACCGTAATTGGATGTATTTATCCCAAGATTGATAGTGAGATGCAAAAAAGGACAGAGCTTCGGCTCTGTCCTTTTCTTTTAAGAAGACATCTTGATTCGTATATTGAAAGTCATTCAAGATACATAAAAATCCAATGATATCAAAAGATAATGTGGTTATCAGCGGAAGTCACCGATTTGGAAACCATTTTACCCAGTCTGATACTTATACCAGAAAATGAATTAATCTAGAACATGAAGACAGTATGCAAAAGAGTTTCTGCTATTAAATTAGTAGAAAAAAAGGTTGCTGGGTCTCGAATTCTGTATATTATTTTGTAATGAAATGATAATATATATATAGGATTTAGGGAGGATGTACTAATAGAAGAAAAATTTGTGTATTCTATTTTATAAAAAAGTGCATTAAAAGAAGATCAAGAAATTGAAAGTAAGAACGAGGAAGTAGTGTCCCTCCTAAATATAAAAGAAAATAACATAATGAAAAATTTTGTGGAGAGTGAATGAATGTTTAAGGATGAAAAAACTTTCGATAGTGAAAAGAGTGTAAAGTATGTATTTAGAAAATCTTTCAAAGAAACAGATGCGCTTGTCATTGTCTTTTCTGCATTCCAAAAAATTGGTTCACCACCTAGCTATAACTATGTTCGAACGATAGAAGAGTTTGATTGCAATAAATTGTTCATACTAGATGATTTCGGGGCAAGGGCTTCTTATTATTTGTGTGAAAATAGGGACTTTTCGATTGAACGCTCGGTAATAAAATTGATCAGGAAAATCATCGAAGAAAATGACATAAAGACAGTCATATCTGCTGGATCTAGCAAAGGTGGATACGCTGCAATGTATTATGGAATAAAATACGGATTCGATTATATAATTTCTGCTTCTCCGCAATATTTACTAGGTGACTATTTACTAAAACAAACGAGAACGAACGAAGTTGTAAAATTTATGGCCGGGAATGACTTAGAGGGAGATCATATTTTTTTAAACACGATAATGAAAAATATGATAATCAAAACTCACAACAAGCCAAATATTTTAATACATTTAGGTAAAGGCGAAATGCATTATCAAAAACATGTACTGCCTTTAACGAAAGATCTAGATGATGCTGGATTACAATATAATCTCGACCTAGGAGATTATGATAAACATAGTGATGTAGCAAAGGCATTTCCACCAATATTAAAGGGGAAAATAAGGGAATATATAGGATACCCAAGTCTGGATATTGAGATTCAAAGGAACAATGTTGATGGTAGTTGTAAATTTATTGCAAAAACAGAGACTGATAATAAAGTTGCTTGGTATGTCTATCAAAACAATAAAAAGATAGATGCAAAAAACTATTCACTAGACAAATTTTATGATTTAAAGACAACAAATCATGGGGAATACAAAGTTAAGGCATTTGCACAAAATGAGAAAGGGCTAAAGGTATCTTTATTTTCCGAGCCAATCATTATTCAAATGGAACAAACTATTCAGTCGTAATTAGTTAAAGGAAGACAAAATCATTGCATGAAAAAAGACAGAGCCGAAGCTCTGTCCTTTTTCTATTAAGATGATACTTTGTTTCGTGTACGCTTGCGCTGGTAGTAATAAAGGATACCGCCTGAGGCGAGCATGAGCAAGCCAATTAATACCGCTGTATACATCATCGTTGCCGTATTCGGCAGTGTGCCCCCTGGCATGCCGCTTCCATCCTGATTTGGATCCGAACCGCCTGGAGCAGAAGTTCCACCGTCTCCGCCATTTTGGTCTGGAGCTGTTCCAGCAGCTTCACTTTGATTGAGTACAGTGTATTCACTAAAGTGCTCCGTTTTACCTGAGACAATCCCGTTTTCGAATGAACCGTTATTTGTTTTGGTATAACGGTTTTTCTCACGATCGACATAATAGACACCTGGTTTTTTCGCTTTTTCAGGCGCATCTAATGTAAAGGACAGTGTGACAGGATCTTTAAAGGTAGAGACATTCTTCTGATCTTGTTTGATTTGGAAATCGTATGTGTCGGTTAATGCGTTTTTCACTTTATTTGTTTTTGCCATTGATATATCTGTTTGTTGCTCTGACAAATTGGAGAGCGGTAATGCTAGACCGACTTTGTCATGATAGATGGTGACGTTTGGATCTTGCTCTCGTTTCTTCAGTTCAGCTATTTGCCCTTTTGATAGAGACAATTGAACCTTTTTCGCTTCGGTTGCTTTGTCTAAATAGAGCAATGCTTTGTTCGTATGCTGCACATACGTTTGGAATTTCTCATCATCTTGAATGTCATAGGCGCCTTTTCCTTTCAAGCGAGGAAGGAATACTTCTTTCACTCGATGGTCGATGACTGGAGAGATATGACCGTCTGCCTGTTCAATTTGTTCTTTGAAGATTTCATAGTCAACATAGCCTAAGTCTTCACCATGAGACGCTTCTGTAAAGACGCTGTAGCCATCACCGCCTGTGCCGACGAATGCGTTAGTCGCCACGCGGTATGTTTTCTGATCATCAATGTCAGTCAGATTGCCCTTTTGATCTTTCAATTTGACATCAATCAGTCTGCTGCCAGCTGGTTTACTCAGTGTAAACGTATATTCAATACCGGCTACATGAGGGAATGCGCCTCCGCCTTCTTCAATGCCTGAAAGACCTTGTTCAAGCGCTTTTTTAATTTGACTGCCTTTTAAATCTGCGACATATAGTGTGTTTCCAAAAGGCATCACGGTTAAAATATCCCCTAATGTGATATCTCCTTTTTCAATGCTACCTCGAATACCGCCACCGTTTGTAATGGCAAGGTCAGCACCAGCAGATTCTTGTGCTTTCTTTAACATGCCATCTGCAATAAAGTTTCCAAGGTTCGTTTCCTTTGCACGGACGTGTTCACGCTGTCCATCTAAGAAGACATCTGACGTCCCGACTTTTTCGGTTTTTAAATCTTGGATATCTGCCTTGTACTGATCAAGAATCGCTTTTGCGTCCGCATCTTCTTTCACAGAGTCGTCAATCGTGATGAGGTCAAAAGTAGATTCTTTTGGCTGTACGACGCCTTTTTTGTCAAAGGCCACGTCTACTTTTCCTAAAAATTGCCCGTAGTCTTTTACTTGTGCAACAATCGTTGGTTCTTTTTTATTGATGACCTTTAATTTTTCAACAAGGGTGTGGGTGTGACCACCAATGATGAGATCAATGCCATCTACTTTTTGAGCCAGTTCTAGATCACGGTTATAGCCGATATGTGTGAGCGCAATAATTTTATTGATTTTTTCTTCAGTTTGAATGGTTTTGACTGTTTCTTTTGCTTTTTTGTATGCATCTTGAAATTGAATGTTGGGACCACTGCTGGATGTAATGGCTGTGTCTTCAGTGGTTAGACCGAATACAGCGACCTTTTCACCATTTACATCAAGCAGAATGTAAGGGTAAATGCCAGCTTCTTTTTTCTCACCAGCTTTAAATGTTGCTGGTTTTTTCACTAAATCGCTTAACTGTTTTTCCTTAGAGACATTCACGTTTGATGACACGATCGGGAAGTTCGGTTTTTCAAACTGATGACGGTTTTTAGCATCTACACTGGATGCGTCACCTGTCAGGAATTGACGAAGGACAGATGGACCTTTGTCAAATTCATGATTCCCAAACGTCATGGCATCGTATTTCATTAAGTTCATCAGTTTCAGATCGGCAAGTCCTTGCCATTTTGTGAAATAGAGATCACCAGAGAAGACATCTCCAGCGTCTAATAAAATATTGTTTTCGCTTTGGGCGCGAACTTCTTTGATCTTGGTTGCGCGTCTTGCTGCATCATCCAGATGGGCATGTGTATCGTTTGTATGCATCACCGTTAAATGCCAATTGTCTGTTGCAGGTGGTTCTGTTGTACCATCATCTTTAAACGCTAGCTTGTACACGCCAAGTCCGTCTGTGCTGGCATTCCGAATAAAGTCGACGCTGCTTGATTTCTCTGCGAACGGTTTGGCTAAAAGAGAAGATTCAAAAGTGACGGTTGCGCCTTTTACTGGTGCAATGGACCAGTTTTGATCTGCGCTTGGGTTAATGGTTTTTTGTTCAATAATATAATCCATCAGCACTTGGCGGTTCTCATCTGCTGAGGCAAGCACGACTTTATCTTGTGTGAGGTGCGGGAAGCCTCCGCCGCCAGATGCACGGTAGTTGTTTGTCACGACTAAAAATTCTTGATTGTCAGAAACGGGTTTTCCATTGTAAGACAAGTTTTTGATGCGGTTCGCACTAGCGTTAACAAGTGTGCCCGTTGTGCTGTATTTAGCAGGCTGTGTGACATCTACTTGGTACGTCACACCATCAATCACATCAAAATTATATGAGCGGTATTCTTCGTTTAAAATAGGCTGTTCATTTGAAGTATTTGGTTTGATTTGGTTAAACTGACCTGCAGACATTTCAAGCCAGTCTTTTACTTCACTGCCTTTTAGTTTTACAATCTGTACGGTGTTATCGTAAAGATAGAGATCGCCGATGTTTTTAATCGCTAAATCACCTTTTGCGATATTTGTATAATAGTTCACACCGTTGCGTCCGCCGGCTTTAAATGGCGCACCCGCAGAGAGAATCGGCAAGTTTTTGTACGAAGTATCTTTCATTTTTTCTTGTGCATACCATTTCTGGGCATCTGTCACGATTTGAATAGAAGGGTCATCCATCACTTGAGCGAAAAAGCTGTTAATGTCTGCTTCTGTTTTTCCAACTGGCTTTCTGACGTAATCTAGGGTGTTTTGGTGAGTTGTTTGAATGGCATTTTTCACTGTACTGTTTTGAGATGTCACCCCGGCAACGGATTCGATTTTGCCTGTTCCATCTGTGACTTTCCAGTTGCTGCCGTCTGGTTCTAGCGTTAAATCAATGACCCCGAGGTAGCTTCCCCAGTTTTTTGACATGACGACAGGAATGCCATTAATGGTTCCCTTTGCGACATCAAATTTGTCAACGCCGCTATATTCAGCGCTTGGGAATGTGCCATGCTGGTGGCCAGACACAATCGCATCAATGCCTTTTGTTTTCGTGGCAAGGTCAAAGATCATATTTTCTGATCCTTTAGGTGAAGCTGTTTTTTCAATTCCTGTATGAGCAAGAGCGACGATGACATCTGCGCCTTTTGCTTTCATTTCTGGAATGGTTTCATTGGCAGACTCCACAATATCTTGCACTTGAACTTGTCCATCTAAATGTTTCTTATCCCACGTCATAATTTGTGGTGGTACGAATCCTATGTAACCGACTTTCACAGTTTGGGAGGCTCCGTTTGCATCTTTAAAGGTTTTATCCTGAATGACATAAGGAGTAAATCGGTGTTCTCCGTTTAACTTTTTGACGTTCGCATTGACAATCGGGAAGTTGGCGCCCGCAATGGTACCGTCAAGAAAAGATAAACCGTAGTTAAATTCATGATTGCCGAGTGTACCTGCATCATATTTTAATTTGTTGAGTGTATGAATAATGGGGTGAACCTTTGTTTGATTGATGATGCTGTCTTTTTCATTTTTATAAACGTATTCTCCAAGAGGGGTTCCTTGAATCAGGTCTCCGTTATCAACAAGGAGTGTATTGGGATTTTGTGAACGGTGCTTGTCAATCAGCTCGGCTGTTTTTGCCAAACCGAATTCATTTGTTTCTTTGTCGCTGTAGTAATCGTAATTCATCATGTTCGCATGAACATCCGTTGTGGCTAAGATACTGACCTTTACGGCGCTGCCGCTTTCTGTTTCTGCATGAGTAGGTACTGCTGGGAGAATGAGACTAATCAACATAATGGAAGTGAGCAGAATAGACAGGTTTTTCCTTCGTTTAGACCTATGTGCTTGCTTCTTCACCTGATCTCCGCCTTTCTAATTTTTTTGACCACAATACCTATTGTAGAAATGTTTCGTTAACTTTTGTAGTTATTTTTTGCAGATTATTGTAAAGATAACATAAATCATACGAATTACCTTGTTAAGGGAATGTGAATGAGTCTAAATGCTTATTTTTATGAAAGGGGGTTTTCTCATAGGGATAGGATGTTTGATTTCAATTGGTGGGGGTATAGTGTGTAGTGTAAACGATAATCAAGCAGGAGGGTTTCTACATGGGTAAGAAAATTGCAGTTGTCTTAACAGATTACTTTGAGGATGTTGAATTCACCGAGCCTGCAAAAGCCTTTAAAGACGCAGGCCATGAGATCACAGTAATTGAAAACGAAAAAGGAAAAACAGTGAAAGGAAAGCAAGGAGAGGCAGAAGTAAGAGTCGATGCGTCTATCGATAACGTGAAACCAGAAGACTTCGATGCACTTCTGATTCCTGGCGGCTTCTCACCAGACATTCTGCGTGCGGATGATCGCTACGTGCAATTCACAAAAGCCTTTATGGACGAGAAAAAACCAGTATTTGCGATCTGTCATGGACCGCAATTGCTTATTACAGCGAAGACGCTGGAAGGAAGAGGCGCGACCGGCTATACATCCATTCAAGTAGATATGGAAAACGCAGGCGCCAAATTCAAAGATGAAGAAGTCGTCGTTTGTCAGGATCAGCTTGTCACAAGCCGTACACCTGATGACATTCCAGCATTTAACCGTGAATCATTAAAACTGCTCGCAAAATAAGTAGTTTTGACAGGATAAACAAAGCCAGCACCTTGCGAGGTGCTGGCTTTTTCTGTGCATGGATGTAAGAAAGCGGCGTCAACCGCAATTCAGTATCAGGTGCACGATTATTTTCTTAAGCTTTTCAGCTCGCTTGCAATGGCTTGCATTTCACTTGGGCTGAATGAAGATTTTTTCATCACCATTTGGTGAAGAAATTCAATATCTTCATACTTATCTGGACTGAAGTCTTCGGCTTTGATGACTCCAATATTCAGCATATTGAGCTTTTGCGAAATGTCTTCAATCAGCTGATTGACTTCAGCCGCTTTTTGCTGTGACAAGGGCGGCACGTCCTTTCCTGCATGTGTCGAATAATATGTCTATTTTAACAGAAAAGCAAAAGAATAAAAGGGCTATTATGACGACACTGAAATGTTTTTTTCCTTTTTCTCCTCTTTGATCTTATCAATGATTCGTTTGGATTCAAACACCACAACACCTGATAAACCGATGAGGCCAATTAAGTTTGGAATGGCCATCAGTCCATTGAGCATATCTGCTACGCCCCAGACGAAGTCATTCTTAAACACGGCACCGAAAAAGACAGCTATCACAAACACGATACGATAATACATGACGTACGAATCCTTCGCCAAATATGTAAAGCATTTCTCTCCATAATAGGACCAGCCAATGATGGTTGAATAGGCAAACAGGAGCAGCCCGATTGCCACGATGGTTGAGCCAGCTGGACCGAGGAAGTGAGCAAAGGATAACGAAGTCAGCGCATCACTTTTTTCTGTTAAATACATATCTGCCATGACAATCGTAATGCCAGTGATAGAACAAACAATGATGGTGTCAATAAACACTTGCGTCATAGAGACGAGAGCTTGACGGGCAGGCATATCCGTTTTCGCAGCTGCAGCAGCAATTGGTGCTGATCCAAGACCAGCTTCATTGGAAAAGACTCCTCGTGCGACACCCCAGCGAATGACAGTTCCAATTGCACCACCTGCTACGGCTTGACCTGTAAAGGCATCTGAGAAAATAAGACTGACTGCACCAGGAACAAGATCAGCATTCATGACAAGAATGATGAGCCCGCAAATGACGTAAAATAAAGCCATGACTGGTACAAAAATAGATGTCACTCGGCCGATACTTTTAATTCCGCCTAAAATCACGAGTGCCGTAAAGGCAGTAATGATGATACCTGTTACCCATGTTGGAATTTGAAAAGTAGAATTCATGACGCCTGAGATGGAATTAGACTGTACCAGGTTGCCGATCCCAAAGGCAGCACTGGCACCGAAAACAGCAAATAGCACCCCTAGCCATTTCTGTTTTAAGCCATGCTCTAAATAATACATAGGTCCGCCAGACATTTCGCCTTTTTCGTTTTTGACCCTGTATTTTACAGCCAGAACAGCTTCTGCAAACTTGGTGGCCATCCCGAAAAATGCAGCAAACCACATCCAAAATACTGCACCAGGACCACCTGCAATGACAGCTGAGGCAACACCGACGATATTCCCAGTACCGACAGTTGCAGCAAGAGCCGTCATTAATGCTTGGAAATGGGAGATATCTCCCTCTGATGTTTTGTCTTGTTTTGAAAAAGCGAGCTTTAAAGAATAAGGAAGTAATCTAATTTGAATGAAGAGGATCCGAAAGGTGAGGTAGATTCCAGTACCAACAATTAAAATTAATAGGGGAGGCCCCCACAAAAAATTGTTCATCGTCGTGACAAATTGCTCAATGATTCCCATCTAATGTCCCCCTTTGTTTGTGTAATTCTCCTAAAGTTTCTCCTTTTTTTGTGTATTTTGTCAATGGCGATGGGAGTTTTTCTTGCAAAGTTTCCAAAAGAAAAAGGGCTTGATATGATAGAGAAAAGGTTTTCCAAAGGGATTCTTAGGGAAAAGATAGGAGGAGAATGAAGGATGATTCATGTATTATTTGTGTGCCTCGGCAATATTTGCAGGTCACCGATGGCAGAGGCGATGTTTAGAAAACGAGTCGAAGACGAAGGGCTGAGTGAACACTTTGTGATTGATTCAGCAGGCATTGGCGGCTGGCATCAAGGCAGTCCTCCGCATGAAGGAACACGAAAGCTGCTTGATGAAAAGGGCATCAGCTATGAAGGAATGACGGCAAGACAAATCATGGATAAGGATATCACCACATACGACTATATCATTGCGATGGATGCTGAAAATGTAGGCGCCCTCCGCAGTTTAGCCGGCTATGGAAAACATCACTTTATTGGCCGTCTTCTTGACTTTGTAGAAGACGACGATCGAGACGATGTGCCAGATCCTTATTACACTGGGAACTTTGAGGAAGTACATGATTTAATTGAAACAGGAATTGATCGTTTTTTGACGTATGTAAAAAAAGAGAAACACCTTTAACTGAAAGGAGATCAGATGAGATGGAAGAGAACAAACAAATCGTGCTTCGGGGAGCTGTTATAGGCGCAGCCTGCGGCATATTGCTGACATTATTTCATCGTCCAACAAGAACTGCACTGAAAGAAAAATGGAATGACTGCCAGCAAAAGCTGGATGAATACCGCCTGGAGCCTGGCAAGATGTCTGCTTGCGTGAAGGAAAAAATGGAAGAAACGAAGCAATTGATGAGAACAGTCTCAGATGATTTGTCTTTTCTGAATGAACAGGTGAATCAGTTAAAGGAAACAACACCAAAGGTATTAGAGATTATTGAAGAAACAAAGGATCACTTTCAAAAGAAACAGAAAGATTGATCATTGGAGATGAGACGTATGGGTTTTGTTAAAGCGTTAATTGGACGCTTTTTGCTGCATGAAGGACCGGCAAAATCAGCTGAACTTGCGTATTTCTTTTTGCTTTCATTATTTCCGTTTCTCATCTTCGTGCTGACGCTTGTTGGTTATTTGCCGCTGACATCAAAGGATGTTCTAAGCGTCATTTCTGGTTATGCGCCAGAGGGAGCGCTTTCGATGATTGAATCCATTGCCGAAGAGACGCTGAATAACCGTAACGGTGGATTGTTGTCATTCGGGATTATTGCGGCACTCTGGTCTGCATCCAACGGTATTAATGCGGTTGTCAGAGCATTTAACCACGCTTACGAAGTTGAGGAAAATCGTTCCTTCATTCTCGTACGTTTAACATCGATTATCTTAACCATTGCGATGGTGCTTACGATTATTTTTGCCTTGATGCTGCCTGTCTTTGGAAAAGAGCTTGGCTTATTCGTTGCCAAATTAGTAGGGCAGTCAGATGCGTTTCTCACCATTTGGACAGCCATGAGATGGATTATTAGTCCACTGATTTTACTGATTGTTTTTACATCCCTATATTATTTTGCCCCTAACATTAGGCTGAAATTGAAATTTGTGCTGCCGGGTGCCATATTCGCATCTGTTGGCTGGATTCTCGTCAGCATGCTGTTCTCATTTTATGTAGGCGAATTTGCTAACTATAGTGCGATGTACGGAAGCATTGGGGGAATCATTATATTAATGATCTGGTTTTATTTAACCGGCATTATGATCATCCTCGGCGGCGAGCTCAATGCGCTTTTACATAAGCGTAAAATCGTACCAGGCAAGGTGTGAAGAAATCCGGGCATCCTAAAGGAGAACGAACATGTTCAATCTTGACGGATGGGGGAATAACGAATGTCTAAACAATCGAAAAAAGGCGGAAGCAACACAAAACAAAACAAAGGCCATCAGCCAAAGCACAAAACAAGTGGAAGTGCGAATGGGCAAAATGGGTATCACTAGATGAAAAAACTCCTCTGCATAGGTGCAGGGGAGTTTTTTATGATTCAATTTCGTATATAACGTTTCAGGAGAAAAGTTGCTTCAGGCTTTGGCTGATAGTTTGGATCGAGCTGAAAGCATGCTTTCATCGCAACACGTTCACTTCTGACATGCCCAACAGGACAAAAGATTTCAAATTCATCGACTTCAGGAGCAAAGGCATCTGTCATACATTTCACTGTTTTGGTCACAATACCTTGCCCTTGCGCATCTTCACCAATCCAATAGCCAATATTGCCTATCCGATGCTGAAACGTCATACGGAATACCCCAATTAATTGACCGTTTAATACGATACCCGCTTCTATATCTTTTTTTTCAGCATAGGCAGCGCGGGCAGATTGAATAAATGATTGAACATCTTCTATGCGATGACAGTGATTCACCCATGGTAGCCACTCTCCCAAGTGATCTTTATTCTGCTGGATAAGTGCAAATAATGCCTCTGCATCGGCTACTTGTAAACACGCCAATTTTAAGTCATCTGAAATGTTAAATGTAAACAAAATAGATCCTCCATTTAGTTACTTTCAACCACTGCCAGCGTCTTCCCAAATCGAACACAACAAAACACAAATAAAATCACAATGCTGACAAGGTAAAGTAAATTCATGCCCTCGAACGTCTGCACAAAGAATCCGCCAAGAACCGGACCGAGAATACTTCCTGCACTAAACGCCATCCCGCACATCAAATTCCCAGCAGGCAGCAGATGCTTTGGCAATAAGTCTGTCATATAACTGATGCCAAGTGAGAAGGTCGAACCTACAGCCATACCTGCGATAAAGAAACAGATCGCAACAGCCAAAACGGACTGAATGAAAATCCCTGCTAAAAGGAAAAAGAATGAACCGACGAGTGTCACAACTAAAATCATGCGTCGTCTGCCGAAACGGTCACTCAGCATCCCGAGAGGAAGCTGAAAAACAATACTCCCAATCGCAAACGCAGGTAAAATAAACGCAACAGCATCTATCGTCACCCCGCTTCTCAGCGCATACACAGGGAAGTTACTATTGAGCGTCGTTTCTAAAAAGCCATAGCAAAACGGCATCATAAACGCTACCCAGCCAAATTGAAACGCCTTCTTGAAGCGCTTCAAACTATTTGTCTGCTCTGACGTCTGCATTTCACCTGTATCAGGATATGTATTTTTTAAAACAAACACAAGCAGCCAAATACACAAACTAACTGCACCAGACACAATAAACGGCAAGGATGGATTGATTTCAATGAGTGGTGTTAAAAAAGGGCCAGCGGCAAAACCGAGTCCAAAGGATAACCCATACAATGAAATATTTCGCCCGCGATTTCTAGATGAAGAGGCATAGGTTACCCACGTCTGTGTGGAGAAATGAAGCATATGATCACCGATGCCGATCATCAGCCGCAAGAAGAACCAGACGACATAAGATTCAATAAAGACAAAACTAAATAAACTTAAAAAGACAGCAGCGCCCCCAATGACGATCAATGGTTTAAATCCGAAGCGGCGCAGCGGCGCTTCCATAAAAGGAGACGCAAGCAGCACGCCGAGATATAAGCCGGTGGCATGCAGTCCGTTTAACGTCGGGGAAGTGCCGGCATGTTCGAAAATAATCGAAATAACTGGCAGTAACGCTCCCTGCGAAAAACCAGATACGGATACAAGTAAAATTAAAATCATAAAATGAATTCTCGACATAAGAAGCTCCTTACAAGTTCATGCTTTCATCGTACAATGGAACCATAGGGGTTTCAATAGAAAGGTGGAAAAGGAATGAAGCTGATATACGAAAATGATCGGTGGGTCGCTAATGCTGATCAAAGGCAGCTACATATTTCAGGAAATGAAGAAGCGGGATACAGGCCGTATCAATTGTTCACCTCGGCTATTGCGGGCTGTTTTGGAGAAATGGTCATTCATGTATGCCGGAAAAAACGAATATCCTATCAAGGGCTGACCATTACGCCTGAAACGACAAGAGAAGGAACTGTAAACAAAATTACTCATATTCATTTACATATGATCTTTGAAAGCATCAGCACCTCTGATGAACAGCTGGAAAAAGTAATGAAACTTGCGTTGAAGCATTGCTCCATGGTGCAATCCGTGAAAGGAACGATTGATATCACCCTTTCACACGAACGAATCTAAATGTATATGATGCCGGCACTCACGAAAGAATAACAGTCAGATATGATGTAAAGGAGATTGGCTGTATGAATCGTTTGTTTCTTGTGATTGTCGCGATCGGTGTTCCATTATCTGTAATTGGTAGTTTTCTTCATTTCCCTCAGGCTGTCATGTTTGCCGTCTATTGTATCGCCATCATCGGTCTTGCAAGTTTTATGGGAAGAGCGACAGAGAGTCTTGCCATTATAGCGGGACCAAGAATTGGTGGGTTATTAAACGCTACTTTTGGAAATGCAGTGGAATTAATCATTTCATTTTTTGCATTAAAACAAGGACTCACCGCTATTGTCCTTGCTTCACTCACTGGCTCAGTGATCGGCAATTTACTGCTCGTGGCTGGACTGTCTTTTTTCGTTGGCGGATTGAAATTTAAACGACAAGAGTTCAATGTCCACGATGCAAGGCATAACTCTGGGCTCCTTATGTTTGCGATTATTGTGGCATTTGTCATTCCAGAAGTCTTTTCCATAGGGATGGCAGAAGATCGTCAATTTGTTTTAAGTATCGGCATTAGCATTGTGATGATTTTGCTTTATGTCGCAGCACTCTATTTCAAACTGGTCAGCCACAGAGGTGTTTATGTTGCCAAGCAGGAAATTACGGAAGGGGAAGCAGCGACGGAAAAAGAAACACCAGAGTGGTCGGGGAAGTTTGCCACGGCGATTTTACTCCTTGCGACAATTGCTGTGGCGTATATTTCAGAGCGGCTCGTCCATACATTTGACACAGTCGGAGAACAGTTTGGCTGGAGTGAGCTGTTTATCGGGGTCATCATTGTTGCGATTGTCGGTAATGCAGCAGAACACGCATCTGCTGTGATTATGGCGTATAAAAACAAAATGGATGTCGCAGTGGAAATTGCTTTCGGTTCCACGCTTCAAGTCGCCATGATGGTCGCACCGATCCTTGTGATCAGCTCTCTGTTTTTTGAAAAGCAAATGCCACTGATCTTCTCATTACCAGAGCTCATTGCCATGGCATCCTCTGTATTACTAACGGTCATCCTCTCAAATGATGGGGATACGAACTGGTTTGAAGGTGCTACATTGCTCGCTGCCTATTTCATTATGGCGATTGGATTTTTCCTTTTATAATCTTTTGTGGATAAGGGACGTCTTTCGGGAAAATACTATGGAAAAATGAATGAGAAAGAGTGATGATATGAAAAAGATGCCCCGCATCATGTTTGTTGTTCTCTTATCCTTAAGTTTTCTATACAGCTTTCCAGCCGAGGCAGCAAAGCCGTTTAAGGTGCCATCGTCTGTCGCCAGTATCTCAAAGGAAAATACGTATCCAAATGCATCACAGGATCAACCGCTGCTCCAGCCGAGCGAGCTGACGGCCGAATTATTTAAAACAACAAGTGTACCAATTGAAAATACACATTTAATTAAAATGCTGAATGAATCCAGTATCTCAGGTACACCGCTAGCAGTTGGCTACAGGGCAACGATTTTTCTTGGAAGATGGGCACTCAGCTATGATTCAAACGAAACCGTCGCCAATTGGGAATACAAAAAAGTGAACACGAATCACATTGATAATAGAGGCGGAAACAAAACAGCCATCGGCAAATATGTGCAAAAGCAACAAGTAAAAGTAAGTGGAGGGCTCACAGCAAAAGTACCAAACCCAGAAGATGTGAAAACGTTGATGATGCAAAAAGCCATCCAAAAAACAAAACTTCCGCTCGCCTTCGACACAGTGATTGGTGCAGGAACAAAGCGAGATCAGTCCTACCACGTATCTCCGAAAAAAGCAGCAACCCTGCATGCATACGCTCCAGCGATTAACGAAAAAGGAAAGGTTACTTACGGAGAAGTGTATCTTGTGCTCAAAGGAAATAAACGCAAACTCGTCGTGAAAAACGTGACCTCGCAAGGAATCGGCGCTTGGATTCCTGTGCAGGATCACCTGACGTTTGGGTTTCAAGGGATGAATTAAAAACAGTCATCTCCTCTTACCAAGGGGAGATGACTGTTTTTTGATTAAGATGTCCTATCTTTTTTCTTTTTCATTTCATGAATGTAAAAATCAAAGGCGTTATATAATAACCATACAAAGAAAAGAAAGAGAAAGACTTTAGTGAATATCGTCAAATTGTTGAAAATTAAGCATAGGCCAATAAGAGGGAGGATCATAAAGCCATAATACGAAAACCACCATGTTTTAAAAATGAAACTCAGCTCCTTGGTTATTTGTGGAAACGATTCTTTCTTCATATTACATGGTCTTGAGTAGAACGTAAACCTTACCTAGACAATAAAAAAGCCAACGTAGAAGTTGAATGAATCCAACAACTACGATGGCTTAGCTGATTATTCCCCTAAATCCACATTATGATAAACTTGCTGCACGTCTTCAAGCTCTTCTAATACATCGATTAGTTTCTCGAATTGTGCTTTCGATTCATCATCTAATGTCACTTCGTTTTGAGGCAGCATTGTGATTTCAGCGACAGTAAATTCTTCTACGCCTGCCTGTTTGAACGCTTCTTGAACTTGATGGAATTGATCTGGTTCAGCGTAGACGATCACCGTATCATCTTCTTCCATAATGTCACGTACATCAATGTCTGCTTCCATTAAAAGTTCAAGCGTTTCTTCTTCACTTTTCCCCTCGACACCGATCACCGCTGTTTGGTCAAACATGTAAGCAACAGATCCACTGACGCCCATATTTCCGCCGTTTTTCCCAAATGCTGCACGAACATCAGACGCTGTGCGGTTGACGTTATTGGTCAGGGCATCAACGATCACCATAGATCCGTTTGGACCAAATCCTTCGTAACGCAGCTCATCGAAGTTCTCTTCTGCGCCGCCTTTTGCTTTTTCAATCGCACGGTCCACAATGTGTTTTGGGACACTATATGTTTTTGCACGTTCTAGGACAAAACGAAGTGCTTGGTTTGATTCTGGATTTGGCTCACCTTGCTTGGCAGCCACATAGATTTCACGCCCGAATTTTGCGTAAATACGACTTGTATTGGCATCCTTTGATGCTTTCTTTTCTTTAATGTTGTTCCATTTACGACCCATCTTATTCACTCTCTTTCAATTAGTAAATACACAGTATGAGGGTCCCCATGCTGCATGAAATCAATCTGCTTTCTATTATACATGAATCAGTCAAGAGGATAGAAGTAAGAGGGCTGAAAAGAAAAGAATTCCTTAGCTGATATGTCCAAGTTGTTCAAGCGTCTTATTTTTCTCATGCGGTCTAGTCAGCTCATCACACCGAATGATCATGTGAACTACATGCATGATAATTAACTAATTAACAAAAATAACCCCCATCAAAAATGAGGTTATTTTGCAGGCTGTGGATAGACGAGATCCTCAAGCAATTTCACATCATGCTGATGAAGTTGTGTGATCATTTCTTTTCGCACAGCGAGGGCGGCTTCGAAGTATTTTTCATCCTCAACCATTCCTTTTACGGTGATCTCAATTCCGCGATTCAATTTATTGAGCCCCATAATGCCATGAACCTGAAAAGGTTCAATGGCGTTTTGGAATTCATCTTTTTTCAGTAAATCATGATGCATTTGATTTAACTGATCACATGCTGTTTCTAGCGCCTTGAAAGCAATGTCGGGATTTTGGTTTGCGCTGATCAAGACTGACTCTGTGATACGCATGTAGTGCATATTGTAGTTTTGGATTTGACGAATGTCTCCGTTTGAAATGGTTAACAGCTTGCCGCTCCATTCTCTAATTTGCAAAGACCGGAGACCAATTTCTTCAATGGTTCCGTTAAAAAGATTATTGACCGTCACATAGTCACCTTTATGAATTTGCCTTTCATAAATGAGGAAAATGCCGGCTAAAATATCACGAATCAAGGTCTGAGCGCCAAAACCAATGACAATTCCAGCGACACCAGCCCCCGCAAGAATCTTCCCAAAGTCATGAAAAAATAGAGAAATCACATATAAGACAAAACATATGGAAGCTGTATACTTTGAAACCGATTTGACCAAGCTCTCAATCGTTTTTTTCTTTTTATCTTCAATGAATTCAGTTCGTTTAAAGAAAATCTGAAGCGCTTTGTTGATCATAAAGACGGCAAGCCAAAGAATGAGGCCAACAAGGAGAATTTCAATGTATTTGTTCTTGACCACTGTCAGAAATGTTTCGTCCATCTATCGGTTACCCCCTGGCTGTACGAGAAGTAAAATCAACATCTTGATAATAACTGTTTTTCACAAGAACATTCGGACCAAGGCATTGCACACTTGGGCAATGACAATTCAGTTCTTTTGCCAATTTTGTGTTCATCCAGCGTGTATAAGCTGATTGCAACGTATCGGTTTCAATATTTCCTAATGGCGGTGTATCGCCAAAGTCTGTCACAATAATATTCCCATCAAAAATATTCACATTCAATCGTGAACGACCATCAGGGTCATTTCGTACTGTCACATTTTTCGCTTGACGCAATCGAGTCAAGAGGCGCTGGTCTTCTTCATCTGTGCTGCATGAATAAAATGGCAATGTGCCAAACAGCATCCATGTGTTCTCATCACGAACATCGAGCAGCTGATGAATCGCATCCCGCATTTGCGGAAGCGACAATGATTCAAGGGCGCTGGCAAAATCACTTGGATACATCGGATGAACTTCATGGCGCTGGCATTTCATCTCGTCCACGATTTGACGATGGATGTGTTCAATATAAGGAAGCGTACGCTTATTCAGCATCGTTTCAGCAGATACGGTTACACCCGCTTTCACAAGTGCTTGACTATTCTCAATCATGCGGTTAAACAATTTCTCGCGCTGCTCAAAGGTTGGCTTTCGGTCCATCATTGCAAAACCAACCGTAGCAAACTCTTCGACTGTTCCCCAGTTATGTGAAATGTGTAGGACATCCAAGTATGGAATAATCTCTTCATATCGAGCCAAATCAAGTGTTAAATTCGAATTAATTTGGGTACGGACGCCGCGTTCATGGGCATACTTTAATAAAGGAACGACATATTCTCGTACAGATTTCAGAGACAGCATCGGCTCTCCGCCTGTGATGCTAAGGGAACGCAAGAGCGGTACTTCATCTAAACGGCGAAGCAGTAAATCGAGTGGCAGTGCATTCGGATCTTTTGGCTGCAAAGTATAGCCAACCGCACAGTGCTCACATCTCATGTTACACAACGTCGTTGTCGTCAATTCAATATTTGTCAGCTTCATTTCTCCGTAATCCTGCACATCGAGATAGGCTTCCCAAGGGTCGAATGCAGGTGTAATCGGACGAAGTGCTGTTTTTTGGTTCATGGTATCTATCTCCTTTTCATTCGGGCAAACATAGACCCGCCAACAGTTAATTTTAAGCCCCATCACCGTTATACGCAAGAGGGGACACAATTGATTTACAAAGGAAAAAAAGATAAGCTATAAACAAATGCTAAAGGGAGTGTATCTATGGGCAAGGCAGCAGACAGCAAAGAGCAGCAGGTTGATTATTTAAAGAACCGATTAGATATGTTTATGAATGTGATTGATTCATTAGATCCTGAATCCACAGACGTTGAGGATATAGACAGACTCATCCAGATGATCGACGACCTAGAAGCGAAATATGAACGGTTTAAAACCGATTGGAAGGAAGAATAGCTCGCGCTGATGCGAGCTTTTTTCTTTAAATTGGCAGGTCAAAAAGTGTATGAGTACCCGGTATATTCTGCACAATAGAAGAAAAACCGGGAAGTGACGTAAATGAAAAAATGCATACTGATCTGTCTATGTGCGCTTTTTGTATCGATGCCTTTTTCAAACTTAGAAGCCGTGTCTAATCAGCCGATTCATTGGGGATTTGCTAAAAGCAAAGAGCACAAGCCAGCAGATGCCGGCAAGGAACTGACGACACTCTTAAAGAAATATGATGCTTTCTATTTAGGAAATACGAAAAAGAAAGAGATTTATTTTACATTCGACAATGGCTATGAAAATGGGTACACACCCAAAATCTTGGACGTGCTGAAAAAACATCAAGTACCCGGCACCTTTTTTGTGACTGGGCACTTCGTAAAGGACCAGCCTAAGCTCGTCAAACGTATGGCAGAGGAAGGTCATATTATTGGCAACCATTCCTATCACCATCCAGATTTAACAACAAAGAGCACGAAAGAAATCAAAGAAGAGCTGGATCGTGTCAATGAAGCGGTATACAAAATCACAGGAAAACAAGATAACCTCTACCTTCGTCCACCGCGCGGAGTGTTCAGTGAAAGGGTACTAAAGGAAACGAAACAGCTTGGCTACCAAACCGTTTTCTGGTCAGTAGCGTTTGTAGATTGGCACATCCACCATCAAAAAGGAAAACAGTATGCGTACAATCAAATGATGAAACAGGCGCATCCGGGTGCCATTTACTTACTTCATACCGTCTCAAGGGACAATGCCGAGGCACTTGATGATGCCATTACTGCTTTAAAAAAACAAGGATATACCTTTAAAAGCTTAGACGATCTCATGCTTGAAAAAGTATGGCATCTCCCTCAGCTATAGAAAAAGCTTGCAGACACTGCAAGCTTCAGCGTGTAGCCAAACCCTCGCATTCGCCCGCAGTCCTGCGTGCTGGTGCTCACGAATGTGAAATTCGCTCCGCGCCAGTACTCGTCCTTCCTAGACTGCAAAGGTTTTTTATCACGCTGAAACGAAGACAAAGGGCTAAAATCAAGTTCATTTTAGCCCTTTGTCAACAATCTGAGGCTTGCAGACATCTGCAAGCTTTTTGACTTATCCTTCTCTTATTTTACGCTGGAACAAAAGGGGACGATGACGAGTAAAGGAGTCAATCAAGCCCTCACCGAAAATCGTGATGCTTTGCTCCCAAGGATGTCCTAGTAAACCCCAGGTCATCTCTTTTGATAAAAAGAAATAGTAATCCCCATTTGGGAGCACAGGAACTCTCCATTCTCCAAATTCATCTTTTTCAAATGAGCCGTATGGTGTGATCCAATAGCATGCGTGCTGCCAATCAAGTACCTGCATATATTCGTCGGTTCCGGTGATATTCTCCTGAAAAGACAGCAGTGCCTTCATTTCAAGGTCTTCATCCGCACTGAGGAGAGAAGGGTCCTCGAAATAAGCAGAGATATCATATGTGATGTAAGGAGATGGTGCTTGAAAACCGGGAAAGCGAGAGATGCTTGGTTTAAATTTAAACTTTTGATCAAATGTTTTCCATGCGTACTTTAGTTCTTTGTCTGTCAGTGGAATCCAGTTTTCCATAGTATCTCCCTTTCAAGCACTTCTCTCAAAAAACTATTTAAAAATCCTAAACCATCCTTTATGTTTAAACCACAAAAGCATCCCTGAGACAAGCAAACCCATGAAAATCAGTACGCCAAAATAGCCATATTTCCAGTGTAATTCAGGCATGTTATCAAAGTTCATACCATACACCCCAACAATAAAGGTCAGTGGAATAAAAATCGTCGAGACAATGGTCAGTGTCATCATGATGGCATTCATTCGATTGGAATTTAGTGTTTGATAGCTGTCTCGTAAATCGGCTGTCATATCACGGTTTGACTCAACGATTTCTGTTAGTTTCAATAGATGATCATAAATATCATTAAAATATGCTTGCCGGTTTGCATCGCTTTTCATCATATTCGTGTTCACAATTCGATATAAGAGGTCCCTCATCGGGATAATGGTTCTGCGTAGTTTGAGCAAATCGGATCGAATACCGAATACTTCGTTCATTAATGTACCATACGTTTTATGCCCTTCTTCATCCTCGATTTCATTGAGCCTGTCCTCAATTTGATAAATAATAGGAAAATAATCATCGACGAGCTGGTCAATCAGCATATAAGCCATATGCTCTGGACCGCTCTTTCGTGCTTTATCAGACCCTTTGAGCTTTCGAATGACTCGATCAATGTAGGGTGCTTCCTTCAAATGAAAAGTAACGATATAGTTTTCTCCAACAAACAGGTCGACTTCTTCAGATCGAAGTGTTTTTTGATTGAGGGCATGAAGGACGAAAAATAAATACCCTTCATAAAAATCAAGCTTCGGCCGCTGTAAATAATGGAAGCAGTCTTCAATCGCAAGCGGATGGAACTGAAAAAATTCCTTTAACAGTGCTGCTTCCTTTTCCGTTGGCGCATAAAAATCAATCCAATACCAGGCAATATCGGGGCTTGAAAGCTGCTGCAATGTTGCATGTTCAATCAAGTCGCCGTTTTTTGTCACTGCAAGTTTTTTCAGCATGTGCACCCCTCCAGACTTGCATTATATCATGAAGCACCGGCGGTGAACTTATACGTTTTCACCATAAAAAAGCCGATCTCATCGCTGAGATCGGTCCAATGTGCGTGTATGATTGATGGATAAAGCGAGAATTAAGGACGACGGAAGTTGACGAAACCACCGTTACGGTCGAACCAACCTCTAAATGCCCAGTTGATATAACCGCCATCACCTTTGTTTGTGAAAGATCCATTTTCAAATACCCAAACTCCGTACGTAATGCTTCCGTATTTAACAGTAGCAAACGTTTTAACACCGTTGAAACGAGTCTCATAGCCTTGGCTTAAGTTAAAGACCATGACATTGTATTTTGCGCCAGCAGCATAGAAAGCAGACTCCATTAATCCTTTGACAAAGCCTTCACGGTTCGTGTTAGCATTTGCAGCATTAATTAATGCATTGGCAATTCCAAGTACGTCAAAGTTAATGTTAACATTTGTCGCATTTGTTGAAGCTTTACCTTCAGCAGCTTTGTTTAACACAGTTTGCTGAATAGTTGTTGAAACTGGAGCAGTTTTTTGCTCAGCAGCGTCAGCGAATACTGGTAGTGTCGAAGAAACAGCAGTGGCAAGGGCAACAGAAAGAATTGTTTTTTTCATTGGTCGGATCTCCTTTGTTTTTAAATTTTGGGTCTTCTTTTAGTAAAACGTGAAACTAGGTGAAGCCGGTTATCAATGAGGTAAATATGTTCCTGCAAGATGAAACAAATGATTGCCTAATCCGCTAATTCCTTTGTTCACCTCCTTGATATGTCATAATTATACAAATATTTTTGAAATAGAAGATATCACCCATAGGTTCTATTTCTAATTTAAGGAAAATGATCCTAAAATGTTGAAGATTGCTGTCGAATTTTAGCTGAATTCGACTAAAAATTTTCATCTATCCAAAAGGAGAATGACCATAAATAAGGAAGATATAACTGATAAATTCTTGTACTCTTTATATTTAAAAGTATTCAATATAGAGAATCATTCATGCAAAGTGAAACAATCACATCTGCGTGTGTTGGCAGAAAGGAAGAGGAAAAACATGTGGGAAAAACACCTATTGGTTGAACCGCCCTATCACTTCGATCAAGTGCTGAGACGTTTGTCGAGCGATCCATTAAAGGCGGTCGATCTGGATAAAAGAGAAATCAAAGTACCGATGAGGCTGAATCATAAACCGTACGTTGCAGTCGTTCAAGCGACAGGAACAAAAGAAGCGCCTTCGTTCCGGATACAGGCTAACGGGCCGGAGGAAGCGATCCTTTCTGAGGTGAAGCGGATATTTGGCATGGAGCATCAATTACACGCCGTGCATGCCCATTTTGCTCAAACAAATCTTGCGCCCATTTTTGAACGTCATATCGGAACGCCGCTTATGCTGGATTTCCATCTATATCATTGCTTGATGAAATGCATCATTCATCAGCAGCTCAATCTTGCCTTTGCTTATGAGTTGACGAAACGGTTTGTTCATACGTATGGTGAGCAAATCGACGGCGTCTGGTTTGACCCTTTACCGAAAACCATTGCATCACTTGAAACCGACGATTTGAGAAAACTGCAATTCAGTCAGCGAAAAGCGGAATATGTGATTGGTGTCTCAAAGCGAATAGTGAGCGGCTCTCTAAATTTAGAAGAATTACACGACTTAACGGATATTGAAATTGAAGAACGTCTGCTTCCGATTAGAGGGATTGGACCTTGGACGGTTCAAAATGTCCTCATGAATGGACTTGGAAGACCAAATCTCTTTCCAATGGCAGATATCGGGGTTCAAAATGCGATCAAACGTCACTTTGACCTGCCAGAAAAGCCAACAAAAGAAGAGATGGCAGTTTTAAGCAAGGAGTGGGCACCGTATTTAAGTTACGCCTCCCTTTATTTATGGAGAAGTATAGAGACAGATAAATAATTGAAAGGCATTTTCGCTCTTCGTCCAAGTCGTGATATACTATTCAGATGGAATAAAATGAGGACAACCGATAAAGGTTTAAATAGAACGGAGAGAATAAACGTGAAAGAAAAACAGCAAGGAGCCCTTCTGCAAAAGGGGCAGCAGTTCCCGCTTACCATTAAACGCCTTGGCATTAATGGGGAAGGGGTCGGTTATTTTAAAAAGCAAGTAGTCTTTGTCCCAGGTGCACTTCCAGGTGAGGAAGTAGTAGTTGAAGCAACGAATGTCCAAGCGAAATATGCAGAAGGTACGGTGAGGAAAGTCCGCAAGCGCTCAGAACATCGAGTGAAACCGCCGTGCCCAGTATACGAAGAGTGCGGAGGCTGTCAGCTTCAGCATTTGGCATACGAGCAGCAATTAAAGGAAAAACGCGATATTGTCATTCAATCAATGGAGCGTCATACAAAGCTGTCGGTTGAAAAGATCGATATTAGACCAACAATCGGTATGGAAGATCCGTGGCACTACCGGAATAAAAGTCAGTTCCAAGTCGGAAGATCACATAGCGGCGACATCATCGCAGGGCTTTATGGGCTGAATTCTCATAAACTTGTTCCGATCAAGGAATGTATCGTCCAGCATCCGAAAACGAACAAAACAACAGGCGTCGTCCGCAAAATTTTAGAGAAATTCGGCGTATCTGTCTACAACGAGCGGACAAGAAAAGGCGACGTGCGCTCGATTGTTGTGCGTGTCGGCTTTGAAACAGGTGAAGTACAAGTCGTCCTTGTCACATCAAAGCCTGAGTTTCCAAAGAAAAAAGAAATCGCCGAAGCCATTCAAAAACGTCTGCCAGAAGTGACGTCTATTATGCACAATATTAATGGCGAAAAAACGTCAGTCATCTTTGGGCATAAAACATCGCACCTAGCTGGCAACATGGTCATCCAAGAATTTTTAGGAGACGTCTCCTTTGAATTGAGTGCACGGGCTTTCTTCCAATTGAATCCGAAGCAGACATTAAAGCTTTACGACGAAGCGAAAAAAGCGGCCAAACTGACTGGCAAAGAAAAGGTAGTCGATGCGTATTGCGGCGTTGGAACCATTGGAATGTGGCTCTCAGATGGAGCAAAAGAAGTAAGAGGTATGGATGTCATCAAAGAATCAATTGATGACGCGAAGAAAAATGCCAAAAAACACGGCATGAAAAACGCAACTTATGTGACAGGCACAGCCGAACACTGGCTGCCAAAATGGGTCAAAGAAGGCTTCCGTCCCGATGTTATCGTCGTCGACCCGCCAAGAACAGGCTGCGAACGCACTTTCCTAGACACGGTTAAACAAGTCAAACCAAAACGCTTTGTCTACGTCTCTTGCAACCCATCTACACTAGCAAAAGACCTCGAATACATGTCAAAAGACTACAAGATCGAATACATGCAGCCAGTGGATATGTTTCCGCATACGGCGCATGTGGAGTGTGTGGTGTCTTTAGTCCTTAAATAATAGTGGGCAAAGAACCGCGAAAGGCCATTATGATCATTTAACCTTCTAATATGAAGTAATCACCAAATTTTTTTTAAGTGAGCATAAATATCACCAGTCATGTTTTATCAATGGAAGTTTTATATGAATATATGCATGGTGTTATCGCAGATGGTATATATGGTCCAAAACCAAAGAAAAAGGCGCAGCTCGAAGCCTTCTTGAAGTAAACAAATAGTCCCCTTGAAATTCCAAGGGGACGTTTTTGTTTATTCGATGATTTATCCTCTTTTTAATACTCGCATACTTTATCTTCGCACTCGGGTTTTTCTTTAGCATCTACAGTGAAAGATATGACTTCGTCATTGCCCTTATCATAGATTCCCCATATTTCTTTTTTCTTATTTTCATTGAGATAACCATTAATTTCAATACCGCCCATTGGGTTTATCTCATAATCATCAGTATAATCAATTCGTTTAATATCATTATAGTTTGTTTTAATAAAGTCAGTCATTCTTTTCTTAGCCAAGGAATACAATTCTTCTTTTTTAGCTTCTTGGGCAGCTGTTTTTTTGTCGTGTTGTTCCTTCATAAATATCCCTCCAAGTGTTATAATAACCAAAGTTATAAGGATAATTATGTATTTTTTCATAAAACCATCCTTTCTATCTTAGATTTTACATGAGAGAAGGGGCATTGTACATGAATACAAAGACGGACATACCTAATTTAACAGATAAAGATTATTTTTCTCTGAGCCAAAATACATATAGTGAAAAGAAAATGAGAAAAGCCTATGAGAATAAGACACCACTTGTAAATGATTCAAAAAAAGCTTTTTATGTAGACAAAATCAAAAAAGACCCAGACACAGGCCTAGATGTTTACGTATTTGTCCAAGCCAAGAAAAAAGAAGGTAAATGGGTTAAACCAAAAGAACCTGAGAATGTTGTCGTAGGTTTTCAAGGAACAAATCAAGAACAAATCAAAGCTGACGTGATAAGTGCAGATGGCGGCAACGTGGTAATGGGTCAAGACCCGAAAAAGAAAGTCAAATACATCATGAAAAAAGAGGCACCTGAAAACTCTAAAGCGATTACCAAGTATAACGGTAGTATGGAACAAGCCATGTTGTTGAAAAGTGGAGAATACAAAATTGTCACTAAGACATCTCAATTTGATCAAGGTGATAAGCTCGTCGCCAATGAAGTGAAAAAGTATGCTGGCACTAATACAGTGATTTCAACAACGGGTCACTCACTTGGAGGGGCAGATGCAGAATACGCTGGTGTAAACAATCATGTTTACAGTGTAGCCTTTAACAACCCTTCCATTGTTAAACTGCATGATGAAGAAACTCAGAAGAAAATCAGAAACGGCGAATTTGATTTGTATCATAAAGCCATCATTAATCCTGATGATATGGTGGGGGCAGGTTGGTTGTTGGAATATGACAGGCACAATGGAACGACAATTTATACGAAAGATCCTAGTCAATCACGAAGAGAGCGTATAGATCGGTTTGTGTCTCCGTTTGGTGTTCCTGGGGTTTTAGGAAATTTGATTACTTCCTTCTATGGCCAAGCATTCGCAAAAGATCCGGATACTCATAGTTTAAATGAGTCGAACTTTACTTTTGATAAGAATGGTCATATCAAAAGTGTGGATGGAAGCAAAGGTGTTTATAACCAGAATATCGAATCGTTCTCATCTTATTCAGGTATGAATGGACAAACCATCAAAGTGGATGCCAAATATGCAAAAGAATTAGCTCGTCGATTACAGGCAGCTATCGAAGACTTAAAAACAAAAAAACAAGCAATTGAACAATTCCCTCACGATCACAGCAAAATGATTTATGACGTGAAATCTATTTGCGGAAAGAGGTTAGGAGAATTCAATGATTTAGATCCAAGTGACGTTGAAAAAGCTATATTGTTTCACGCCCCTTTTGTGAAAGATGGAGCAGCATTTTATGACTCAGAAGAACAGTATCAAACTGAGGCTTCTCTACATTATTTGATTAGAGATTTAGAGGATATTAGTGAGTTTATTGTGAAAATGGCGGAGGATTTAAAAGATAAGGATAATGAATTAGCAAGATGGTTACGGTTGTAAGGAGGATTTCAATTGCCATATGGAGTTAATATGGATGCAGATGAGTTTTACAGACGATTACAACAGAATGAGGAATTAAAAAAAATTGTAGGTTCAAGTTTAAAAACGCATTGTCAGAATCTAAAAGAAGACACAAAACATGCGTCAGACTTTTCTTCAGCACAACAGGTTGTAGCTGAAGTGTATGTTGCTTTACTCTCTTCATTTGAAGGAAAAGCTAAGGATGCATTGATACAAAGACTCAATGAAAATGCGAAGATGCTGACAAATGCCACAGAGAACAGAAGTGCCTTTCTAAGAAGTATAAAGACAAAATAGTGAACATAACCTCTTCGCAACGATGTGACAGAGGTGTTTTTTTATTTGGGAATCGTCTTATAAATTCCTTGACGCTTTATTCACAGCTGGTATCAGCTTATTATTTAATATGACACATAAACGTTGACGAGCAAGATGATTAATACCGTGCATGTGGAGACAGTTGTATCGATGGTACGAGTGTAAAAAGTGAAATGAATAAAAATGGTTCGTGACTTGAATACTGGCTTCTAGTTTGTACGATCATCACGGACTTTTTTATTAACTTATTGAGAGAGAGCGATCAAAGAATTTTTAATTCATGGAAAGGTGGAGGATGAGATTGAGTCAATTTAACATCTTAACAAACTATATCCCAATGCTTCAAGGCGATGATATTGGTGAATGGGTCATAGATAAAGAAAATGATGGAACAGCAGAACACCCGATTCAGATGCCCTTTGTGAATTATTCCGAAACGGTCCGTCGTTTTATCGAGGATGTCTATACCTTTGCAGAACAACATCAAGAAATGGAGCTTACCCGCTACAGTGAGATCCTCAAAGAAAATGGCATTGAGGGTGGAACGAACGATATGGAGAATGTGGACATCTCAAATGTAAATGCGCAGTGTGTACTGGCTCTCATCATGGGGGTTCTGAGAGCTGAACGATTTTGCGATGGTGTCATACTCGATGTCTTTACAAAAGGAACTATTGTCAAGTGGCTTGAAAGATTGGAACGTTTGGAGTAAGAGAGACTAGTTTTCGGGGTGATCAAATGAAAAACAAAACAGATGTAGCCCACATGTTTCCTCCTATGAAAATAGAAGAAATTGATCATATTTTATTATATGATTTTGATGCAATAAAAATGGAAAAAGAAGATGAACGTATAAAATTCATTTTACAAGATCCCTATTGTCCTGATAAACATCATATTCACAGTGTGTATGTCATCTATAAAAGGTCTATACTCAATTTACTTGAAGGTAGGATTCGTTCTATTCATAGTCATGAATTCATGACTGCTAAGAAAAAGGATCGAACGATTTCTATAGAAGATATAGAATATGTATTAGAGATCGCTACAGTTGTGGTTCTTGCAAGTGAAAATAATGGAATATTGACGAATTATTTTTATAGTGGAGTCGGACAAAGGTTAGATTGTATTTTTAATCTATGTTTAGGTTATTCAACAGATTTACAAAAGAAAGAACATAAAGTAAGTTTGCAACAATTTATGGATGATATAAAGATTGTTGAAGAGATGGGATTGTTAGAAAAAATAGTAGGATAATGAGCAAAACCTAGATGTTAGAGAAATCTAGGTTTTTTTGTGCTTTTGAAAAATTTAATCAACTTCATGTTGACCTTCCCCTTAACTGAAAGGTTTATACTGTGATCAGATCAACAAAACGGAGGAGATGCAGGATGTTCAAGATCGGCGATTTTTCTATGTTAAGTAAAGTGCCTGTCAAAACCTTAAGATATTATGACCAAATTGATTTATTAAAGCCTCAGCAGATCGATCAAGATTCGGGATACCGTTATTACTCAGCTGAGCAGTTACTTGAGGTCAATCGAATTTTTCTTTATAAGGAATTAGGCTTTACGTTAAAACAAATGGGGCAGCTTCTTCGTGAAGATATTTCCGTAGAGCAAATTCAGGGCATGTTTCTCTTGAAAGAGAGTGAGATTCAGCAATTGATCGAGAGAGAACAACAGAAATTAGCCCGTATTAAGGAGCGAATGCACCTCATCAAACGAGAGGGGTGTGTTGAAAAAGAACAGGAGGTCATCATCAAATCTGTTGAAAGCAAACGCATCATGTCTTTTCAATCCAACGGAACTGTTGAAGAAATCCCTTCATTCTTTCAAATGTTTCATCATTTATTACATAAACATCAACAAGAATCGATCTCGGGACCACAAGTGGTGTTATGGAGAGAATCACTGGAGAAAGAAAGTGAGTTCGAATTTGAGGTGGGGTATTCCGTCAAATCGTTAAGGTGCTCTCTTCCTCAGGGAATGACAATTCGCACGTTACCTGCAGAAGACACCATGGCAACACTCTTATTTCATTCCCATTCTCCATCTGCACAAACAGCTTGTGTTGACTTGGCGACATGGATCGAACATAACGGATACCGCGTGAAAGATGATCAGCCGGGCCGAGAAATCTATTACCCATTGTCAGAAAATGAAGAAGGCAGGCTCATTGAAATTCAAATTCCTATTAAGAATGAAATCAAATCGTAAACATGGCCCAAAGGAGAAACGTCACGATGCAAAATAAAACCGTTGTCTATTTACTTGCTTTAGCAGCTTTTTTAATCGGAACGATCGAATACATCATTACTGGCATTATTCAAATGGTCGCACATGATTTACATGTCACAACGTCTACTGCTGGCTTATTGGTCACATCTTTAGCACTTTCGGCCGCAATCGGTGCACCGATTGTCATCGCACTAACCATCAATATGGACCGCAGAAAAATATTAACATGGACGCTGATCATTTTTATTTTAAGTAACTTCATCACAAGTATCAGCCATTCGTTTGAAATGGTCATGATCACAAGAGTTTTACAAGGAATCAGTGGGGGAACGGCGATTGTAGTGGCGATGGCGGTTGCAACTCGTCTTGTAGAACGGGAAAAAAGAGGAACAGCGATTGGCATCATTTTAATGGGATTAAGCAGCTCCTTGGTTTTAGGCGTTCCAATCGGGACATTTCTAAGCAATATGATCGGATGGAAAGCATTATTCGCAGCCATTGGAGTGATCACGCTTATACCGCTGATTGTGGTGTATAGGCGGATCCCTTCTATGAAAGAACAAGAACCGGTGACGCTTCGTATGCAATTATCGATTTTAAAAGACAAGCGTATATTACTTGCAGTGGCAGTCACGTTATTCTATGTAGGGGGATATTCCACGTTATTTACCTATTTAACGCCCTTCCTGCAAGCATCAGCAAACCTTAACATCACAGAAATCAGTGGCATTTTGTTACTAGCGGGAATATGTAGCTTTTTAGGGTCAAGCCTTGGAGGGATGGCAGCAGATAAAAAAGGACCCATCTTCACGATTTTTTCTGGCATCATCTTGCAAATCATGATGCTCATGCTACTAGCATTTGTCACAGGGAATCTCGTGATCATGGTGGCTGTTATCATGATATGGATGATCGCAACATGGAGTACATCACCAGCTCAGCAGCTATATCTAGTAACCCTTGTTCCGAAATCTCCTGATATCGCATTAAGTGTTAATACATCATTTATTCAATTCGGATTTGCTTTAGGGTCGGGTTTAGGGGGGATTGTGTTAAACGGAACCTCTGTATTGAACCTAAGCTGGCTCAGCGCTGGTACGGTTTTCCTTGCGTTACTCATGACCATTCTCATGGTGGTGTTTGACTGGTTTTCTCAACATAAGAGTTTGAAGGTGATCGAGCAAGGAAGGTAACTTATTCAGTTTTTTATTGTGGGAACTACTTATCTCGGGTAGTTCCTTTTTTTGATTTGAAGAATGCACCAGTTGAGGGAGTTTATTTGCTACAATAGGAGTAAATATCCAAAGGTTTTTAAGGGTTAATAACAAATTACTCTAAAAATGAATGCCGAAAAAGTACTGCTAGACAGGAGAGATACATAATGCCAATAAGTGAGGAGATCATCAATCGGAAAGGCGCTCGAAAGGGAAGTGACATTCCTCATGACGTCTTGCCCCTTTTGAATCAAGGGGAGATAGAGAGTGTAAATTTAACTGAATGGCTAGCGGTCAATCATATGACGCTAATACAGCATGTCCTGCCGTCCCTTGGCTTAGACGATCATTTGGACTATGTTTCATCTGAAGTTGCCAAACAAAAATCTGAGTCAGGCATGAAAGCAATTTGTCTCATAGGTCATTTGTTAGATAAAGTGCTGCAGGAAGAAAATGAGGAAAAACGAGTGGAAGTCATACAGGCATGCAGTCGCCACATATCTGATAGCGTTCGCTGCTGGGCGGCTTATATGAACAAGCAGCATTCATCCTCTTTGGAAGAGAAACTAGCGTACATTCAGCCATTTGCAGCTGACCACCATTTTGGTGTTCGCGAAATTGCTTGGATGTCAGTGAGAGAAAATCTAAGTCATCAGCTCGATCAAAGTATAGAATATTTAACAGAATGGGCAAAAAGCGAGGATGAAAATATTCGCCGGTTCTCTGTAGAGTCGATCCGTCCAAGAGGTGTATGGACAAAGCATATTGAGTTATTAAAACAGGAACCAGAGAGGGCACTGCCTATTCTAGATCACCTCAAATCTGATCCATCAACATATGTTCAAGATTCTGTAGGAAACTGGCTGAATGACGCTAGTAAAGCACAGCCGAATTGGGTAAGAAACCTATGTGAACAGTGGTCAAAGGATTCTGATACAAAAGCGACTAGCAGGATTGTTAAAAAAGCCAAGAGAACGATTGTGAAGGGGAATTTGTGAAAATGAACATGAACTGAATTTCCTTTTTTGAGAGATTCTTATCTAAATGATACAGGAGAAATTCTTAGAGATTTGCAGGTTTATTATTCAGAAGTACTATTCTTCAGAATGGTATAAATTTCGTTTTGTTTGAGTCAAATATTGCTTTTGTAATACATAATTCAATAGAGCATATTAATTCTTCTGACTAAAACTAGAAATAATATCTATCTATAAAGAAAACAATATACAGAGAGAGTGAGTAGTACCATTGATGAATCAAGATACTTTTGCTGAATGGTTGAGAACTTATGCAAATATAAAACCATACTCTATTGGAAGATACTCTAAAGCGATCGGCACAATATCCTCCGAATTAGAAGACTATGGATTACAGAGTATTAATTTATTTAATTTAACTGATGCTGCCTTTATTGATGAAATTCTTAGTAATTCTGAGTTTAAAAAGAAAAATGAAAAAGGACACAGGATGTATAGTGTAGCTTTAAAGCATTTAAAAAAATACATTGAGTATTATTATGATTCTGAGTTACAGGCAGAGCTGTTCAAAGAGGAGCAGCAGTTTGAAAAGTACCTAATAGGAAATCCTGCTGATGTCAGCAGAGCTGATATTGAGGATAAACCAAATGATAAGCCTAAACATAGGTTAGTGAAAAATAGAAAGGTATGGAGTAGAAATCCTAATTATGCAGTTGGGGCTGTAGCTGATGCACATTATTTATGTGAGTTTGATAATCAGCATAAACACTTTATTTCTAAGTTTAATGGAGAGAATTATGTAGAGGCTCACCACTTGATACCAATGCAATATCAGGATCAATTTGATCACAGTTTAGACATCCATGCTAATATTGTTTCAATTTGTTTAGTCTGTCATAAGAAAATCCATTATGGGCGATTTGAGGACAAGAAAGAAATATTAGATAAGCTATTTCACAGTAGGAGAGAGAGACTTCTTAAAGGTGGAATTGATATAGAAATTTCACAGCTATACACGTATTATCAGGATTGAGAAATCTAAGGGAATTATGGCTGGCTTAAGATTACTATCCAAATTAGGATACTAATTGAGTATTTAATACAAATTGATTATAGCCTAAGTACAGTCACTCAAAATGTCATTTAAAGAATAAAATTCAATAGCACTGTACAAAATAAATCTTTACATCATTCCCCATCATCATGTAATATATGGAGAAATCAAAAGCGAAGAAAAGGACATGAGCAGCTTTTATCGGTTCACAGAGAGGGAAGTCACGGTGAAATCTTCCTAACGCAGAAAAGTTGTCTTACCACCTTTGAGCTGTATTGGGGAAATTACAGTATCCAATACCGTCTACGCCACGTTACGGCGCCAGAGCCATAAAGCGAATACGCATTATGGGAATTTGGGTGGAACCACGGATCACACATTCGTCCCTTTATGAGGGATGGGTGTGTTTTTTTGTTTACTTTTATAGCATGATTGCTTTGAAAAGGACATGAGCAGCTTTTATCGGTTCACAGAGAGGGAAGTCACGGTGAAATCTTCCTAACGCAGAAAAGCTATCTTACCACCTTTGAGCTGTATTGGGGAACATTGCAGTATCCAATACCGTCTACGCCACGTTACGGCGCCAGAGCCATAAAGCGAATACGCGTTATGGGAATTTGGGTGGAACCACGGATTACACATTCGTCCCTCTATGAGGGATGGGTGTGTTTTTTTATTTCAAAAAAGAGAAAGGTGTGTCAGTGATGAGAGAAAAAATGGTAAAAATTCAATTTCCAGATGGAAAGATCAAGGAGTTCTCCGCAGGTACGACAGTCGCAGAGGTTGCCTCCCATATTAGCCCAAGTTTAAGAAAAAAAGCAGTAGCGGGAAAGATCAATGATCAGACAGTGGACTTAAGTTATCCGTTAAACAACGATGCGGGGGTTTCGATTCTAACACTTGATTCAAAAGAAGGGCTGGAAGTGTTACGTCATACAGCTGCACATGTATTAGCCCAAGCTGTGAAAAGGTTATATGACAATGTGACACTGGGGATCGGACCTGTCATTGAGAATGGATTTTACTATGATATGAAGCTGAATCAAACGTTAAGCGTAGAGGATTTGGCAATGATTGAAAAAGAGATGAAAAACATCATAAACGAGAATCACCTTATTCAAAGAATGGAGGTCTCTTACAAAGAAGCTGAAGTGATGTTTGCACATGATCCATATAAACTGGATATTTTAAAAAGTCTCCCTCGACAAGAAGCCATCACGATTTATCAGCAAGGAGAATTTATAGATTTGTGCCGTGGACCTCATTTGCCTTCTACAGGGTATTTAAAGGCATTTAAACTAATGCGTGTGGCAGGGGCATATTGGCGGGGAGATAGCAATCAGGATGTCTTGCAGCGAGTGTATGGTGTAGCATTTCAGCATCCAAATCATCTAGCTGATTATCTTCATTTCATGGAAGAAGCAAATAAACGTGATCACCGGAAATTAGGGAAACAGTTATCCCTCTTTATGTTTTCAGAAGAAGCGCCAGGCATGCCGTTTTATTTACCAAAAGGTCAGATTGTCAGAAATGAATTAATGGCCTTTTCTAGAGAAGTGAGAGGTCAAGCGCAATATGAAGAAGTAAGTACTCCATTTATGATGAACCAAGAACTTTGGGAAAAGTCAGGCCATTGGGATCATTATCATGAGAATATGTATTTCTCAGAAGTAGACGATACAAGTTTTGCTTTAAAACCGATGAACTGTCCAGGGCATATGCTCATGTTCAAAAATAACTTATATTCCTATAGAGACCTTCCAATTAGAATGTCTGAATTTGGTCAAGTGCATCGTCATGAATTTAGCGGAGCATTAAATGGATTGTTCAGGGTCAGAACATTTTGCCAAGATGATGCCCATATTTTTTTAAGAGAAGATCAAATCGAAGCTGAAATCAAACGGATTTTTCAATTAGTTGATCATGTGTATCGGACATTTGGTTTTGAGTATTCAGTCGAACTATCCACTCGCCCAGAAAAAGCATTAGGGGATGACGCTATTTGGGATATATCCGAAAAAGTGCTAAAAAATGTGCTTGATCAGTTAAAGATTGACTACTACTTAAATGAAGGAGATGGGGCATTTTATGGTCCGAAGATCGACTTTCATATTCAAGATGCATTAAAGCGGAGCCACCAGTGCGCCACAATTCAGCTGGATTTTCAAATGCCAGAGAAATTTGATTTAACATATATCAACGAGAAAAATGAAAAGGTGCGGCCAGTTGTCATTCATAGTGCGATTTTTGGTTCACTTGACCGGTTCCTTGGTATTCTCATTGAACATTTTGCCGGCGTCTTCCCGTTATGGCTCGCACCAATCCAAGTACAAATCATACCTGTCTCAAGCGTTCACCTTGATTACTGCATAGAGGTGCAGCAGCAATTAAGAAATATCGGAATTAGAGTCACAATCGATGAACGGGATGAAAAACTCGGCTATAAAATGAGAGAAGCACAAATGCAAAAAATTCCTTATATCGCTGTCATTGGAGATACAGAAATGCAAGAAAAAACACTGAACATCAGACAACATGGAGAAAAAATGTCAAAGCTGCTGTCTATTGATGACTTTAAACACTTGGCGGCCCAGCAAATAAAAGACAGAACAGCTCAAATATGATGTGCTGATTTCATGAAGAAGGATAAGACGTCCATTGAATGTGGGCGTCTTTTCATTTGTGAAAAAGCCGAATTGACAATTGAAAGGGAAAATATTGAAACATTTTTTCGTTAAAATCGTAATAAGGATAGAGCGTTTATCAGAAAAATTTGAAACGAGGAGGAGTTTATCACATGGAACAAGCTGCACTAAAAAAGATGAGGACAAAACAAATCGCTATCTCTAATTTATTTGTCGGACTTATGATCATCATTTTTTTTATGTTGATTCAAATTGTTAAAATCAAACTGACACATTTCCTTTTTTGTTTAGGAATTCTAATGCTTATTCAAGGCATTTTAGGCTTTATTAGAAAAGGAACAACAAAGTCTTTCATACCTATTTTAGAGCAGGTAGCTATTTATGAAAAAGAGAAATTAGGGAAAGAGTGGGAAAAGGAAAAACGGTTAGATCATGTGTGGAAAATCATATTGAGTGTCATTATGTTTATTCAATCATTCACTTTACAAAATGTGGATAATGCATTCAGTGACGTCGATCCTGCATTGATCATTTTCTTGTTTTTGATGGTTCTAGCCATTTTAAATATAAGCATGCTTTTTCGTTTTAGAAAAATCGACCGATCGACTGTAGGTGAATTAACAGGCTACACAAAAGAGTCAAATATAATGGCAATCGCTTTAGGATTTTTTATGGCAATCGTTATTTTTATCTTTATCGTTATTTTTGTTCTTCCATAAAATATCATCATTTAGAGGTGAAACAAATGAATGCAAACATTCAAAAACTGATCGATCAGACAAAGGCGAAATTTGGCTTAGATCTTTACTATCTAAAAAGACACAGTTTTCATCGCTACGTCAATATGTTCAATGAAACGGTGTATACATTGAATATGGAATGGTTTCCCTCTCATGAAACGGAACCCGAGGACGATGATCTAAACCCAGACGGCACAGCTGTCATTGAAGTGAACTTGAATACAGGACAGACCGAGTCGGTTATTTTTGTTATGGACAAAACCTATGCGCAGCATGGTGTCACGTTTAAGAGACCTTATCCAGCTCATGTCATTCAATGGATCGAACAAGAAACAGGATTGATCTATGGAGAGCATTTTCATATGCATCAGAAGGAGAAAGGGGAACTTTCTTTCGAAGAAGCAATAGATGGTGTGAAAGTAGCACCTTCAGGAAGAATCGAAGTGAAATGGAATGAACATGGACAGCTCATGTACTTTACACACCACGGTCCATTTTTAGCCAAAACATTACTGAAAGATGAGAAATATGTGCTTTCCCTTGATCAGGTGAAGAACTTAGCCAAGCAGCAAGTACAGATGTTTCAATGGCCTTCCTTCGAGCACAATCAAATCCGTTCTATTTATGCTTTAGAAGAAATCTATGTGAAGAACGATGGAACGGGAACTCTTCCGTTTGAGGTTGGGCGTGAAGAAACGCATTGTATACACATGAATGAAGTCATTGAGTGGAATGAACCGATAAACAATGCCTTTGAAAAAAAGGAAATGGACATTCATGAGAACATTTCAGCTGAACAAGCTTTCTCATTGGAACCGTCACCAGATTCCCTCCCGATATCAAAAGAAGACCAGGATGAGTGTATCAAAGCGGTTCGAACCTTTTTGGCGCAAAAATATTCAAACGATACAGGGAAGTGGGTTCTAAAAACACTCCAACGTGATCATGGATACATCCATGCGATATTAAAAACGAATGAGCAAGAAGGCTGTGGATTTATGGATAAAATCAAGGTCTTCATTGATGCCAACACTTTTGAAGCCATTCATTACATAGATAAAAAAGAGATGTTTCAAGTATGTGGGATACTCAATCCATCTCAAACAGCTAGTGAAATCACCATAACTCAGAAAGAAGCCTTTGAAACATTGAGAGAACGCCTCGAACTTACACCCATCTATGTCTATGACGATGTGCAAAAACAATATGTTTTATGCGGCAAGCTCGATTGTCATGATGGCGTTGATGCAGTGAGCGGCGAAGTGTTCTCTTTGACAGACCTTTCATAATTTCCAAAAGAACAGTGAGGAGCTGTTCTTTTTTTGTCCCAACTCCCTCTTTTTTGCAGAAAAATGGAATATTGTAGCAGGAAGTTGTCGTTTCATCACGAAAGAAAACAGGTAAGAATATGATCATAGGTCCATTGTTTGAATTCGTGGTGGAGTCAATGAGATGACATAGGAAACGTTATACATATTGAACATTCGTGACAGTACAGTCGATCTACAGTTCATGTCTCAAAAGTGAGTGATCATGTCTCAAGCCGTATGCGAAAATACGTGTACCGAGATCATATGATGAGTTGGTTCCGTTTGTTTTTAGGTGAGTTTGAAGCCAAGTTAGAAGAAAGTGAGGATATCTACCTTGAGTACATTGGAAGTGTTTCGTCAGTTTTTGGTTGACCATTATCCTGCGTTACAAGATGAGCTTTGGCTGAAAGATGTTGATACCCTTCGAATCTCTCCTATTCTTCATCCTTTTCTGAAAAGCAAGCTGCCAGAAGGGATTGAAAAATTCACTTGTGTCCTATTCACGCAGCAAACAGATCAAACCACTGCCCCGCTCAAAGTATACCTTCTATTAGATGAATATGGGCAATCGCTTTACGCCATTGATTTGATGAATGAACAAATCGTGCTTCATTAATACAGAACCAAAAAGCTGCTTGAGAATGTCTCAGCAGCTTTTTTTTATGATGAACATTAGTTTGTCATATCAACCAATCTTCGGTGTAAGTTGTCCAATTCTTTTTTTGTTGGAAAAGAGCTGATCAGCAGCGTAGATCGACCGAATTGAAGAGGAAGCTCAGTATCGGTCACAATCATATCAACCCCAAGTTGATCCATCGTGACATCATTTAACGAATTTTCTGGACTTGTGAAAATGTGAATGAGAGGAGGCACGCTTAATTTAATTAAATCAGCAATAAACAAACTATGATAATAACCTAATGTTGAAGTAACAAAAATGTTCAGCACGTTTCTCCGTTCCATCTCCAAATGAACAAGCCCTCTCCAGGAAGATGTAATGATACGAATCAATTCCCGTTCATTTTTCACAAAAGAAGCAAGGATATCGTCTGTTTTTAACTCTTGGATGATATGACTAATCCTCGAATAGAAGTAGGGAAACTGTTTTTTCACCTCTGATAAATAGCTCGATTTCTTTTTGAAAAGGAATCCATCTCTCACGGTAATTTCATTGGAATACACATAATATTGGAGAAGAACGAGTGTCATCACCTTACGATTCGCTATTTCTTGATGAAAAATCGACTCCAACTGGGTGATAAATGAATGAATGGCATCATAGAGGCGTGGTGTATGCGACTGAAAGAACGTCAATTTTTCTTCGACAGTTTCAATTGATTTAAAGTGTCCAATAGCTGGTTCGATCAATAGCAAAAAGACAAATTCATGATGATCCAGCGTCACATCAAATACGTCTTTGGCCATTCGGCAGATGTGCTCTTCCCATCTTCTAATTTGATCATAGATTCCTTTAGCCGTAGAGGTTTGTTTTTCTTCATTCATTGAGTATGTATATTTACGGCTGATTGTAAAACCTTTTCGCATTCGGTGAATGGAAACGCCGAGCCACAGGCAGTATTTATCTATCGCGACATCTGGTACATTGACTTCGAGCACCTGAAATAGTTCTTGTAATAAATGAACTGCGTCTTGTTTTTGAATATCATCAAATGGCCAAAGGCGGCTTCCATACACTTCAAACAAAAATTCAACAAAGAATTGACGAATCTCCTTCTCATTCCCATGAAACTGCATACTATCTGGGCGTAACTCGATGTCATAGGATGTAAGGATCGAGTTGATTTTATGAATCGTGTTATACAGTGTGGATCTACTGATATTAAGCGTGTCCATCCATTCATAGAAAGATCTGTTTTCTTCGAAAAAAATGCCGTCAATCAATCGGATTTCAATCGTATCTTTTAAAATTTCTTTAATATAGTAGTCCACTCGAATCGTCTCGGTATAACAAATGGAAATGCCTTGTCTTGGCTTTATGTGGATTAACGGCTCTCCATTCTCTGTTTGGAACGATTTCATTTGTTCTAAATCGCTTTGAATCGCACGAATCGAGCCGATATGTTCATTCGATATCTCTTGAAGGCTCCACCACTTATTTTTGGATACAAGCAATTTTAAAATGTTTATCCATCTCTTTGATTTATTATCAATGAGCTCCATCAAACAACTAACTCCTTCCTTTGACTTGCCTCTATATATTATGAAGTTCAGATGAAGAACATTTGAGCTCAAAATAGGCATGAAATGATTGTAATGTTTTGCCTAAATCGTTTTGTCTTCACTTTTGACGATAAAAGAGAAAAAAATTAGACGAAAACAAATGTTATTCGCTGATTCTCCATATTTTTCTTTTAAAAGGTGATAAGTATGCCATGAATCCTATAAAAATGGATCATTTTGTTTATTTTTTTGCTGCTTAAACGGTAAATGTAAGAATAAAAAGCATCGGCTTTTTGATTACCATATGGAAGGGAGTAGAAGGAATGCGATCTATATGATGCTGAACTATCTCACCATACATACCATATGAGTCATGCTTGTTTTATATGAACGTTCTATATGTGAATACATGCTTATATATGCATGTACTAATCATTTGTTGTTCGTTCCAGTATAAATAGAAAAATTCACATGTCTTCTTTTCATGTTCCCTCTCACTATTCCCCATTGCTATAGACCCCTATCCAGCTACTATATCTACTACTCATGATGACCTTTCAAACTCATGATTCATCAACTCATTTTATTCATTGGGTCTTAAGGTGCAATTTTTAGAAAAATTTGATCAGAAGCGGAGTGATTGATCAGACAGTATACAAATGATTTTTTAATCGTTGTTGAAAAATAATTGTAGAAAAGGGTGGATGTATTGAAAAGAATATTGTCGGTGGCACTGATGACCGTGTTAGTCATACAGTCTAGTATATTAGGAATCTTGCCTTTAGCAGAGGCACAAGCTAAAGACATTCAAGAGAATATTTATGGGAATATTGAGTTTGCTGATAGCGAAGGAAACAAGTTATCAAGCATAGAAGATCAGCAAGTTAGAAAGGCCATTGTGCATTGGTCTATTAAAGGAATTGATCTCAAAAAGCAATATCCGTATATTCTCTCTCTTCCTTCAGTCATTCAGGTAGAGAAGGAGCAGAAAGAACTCATTACTGTCGATGACATACCTGTTGGTGAGTATACCGTTTCGAAACAAAATGAAGTGACGGTCACATTCAATGAGGATATTGAGCTTGATCCGAATTTAGAAGGATCTATAGATATTGACGTCACCAGTATAGCTGAGAAAAAAGAGAAAACAAAGCAAAACGAGCGTGAAGAAAACCTTTCAAAAGATAATTCAACCTCATCGGAAAAAGACAAAGTTGCTAACAATCAAGAAACTGTTCAAAAGACACAAAGCGATGAAGATGAGTTACTAAAAAACAAAGTGAACGTGTCTAATCGTGTAGGATTGCAAAGTGTCTCAAAACAAATGACGATCCAAGAAAATCTTCTCACTGATGCGCAATTGATATTTGAAGATCAAGAAGGAAATTCAGTAGAAAGGCCTGATATCAACTCACTGATTTCCATTAACTATAAGTGGGCCATCCCGAATGGTCATAACTATAATGGCGGCGATGAATTCCATTTCAAGGTTCCAGAGGAATTAGTCATTTATGAAAAAATCGATCGTCTCGAGATGAAATTTAATCAATCGACCATCGGTTATTTTTCTGTAGATGAAAGCGGAAATGCCTCCATCGAGTTCACAGATTTTATTAAACAATATTCAAATATCCAAGGAACACTTCAAGTATGGACACAATTAGATAAAAAAACAGTGATCACTGAAGAAAAAGAAGTGGTGATTACCCCGATTGAAGGCAAAGATACAATATCGATCCCGATTCAATACATTCCAAATGGTCCAAACGTCTCTAAAAAGGGAGAACCCAATCGATCTTACAATGCTGAAGTCATTCAATGGACAGTCGATTTTAACATGGACTTAGATGATGTGAAACAAGCGAAACTGTTAGATCCGATTCAAGAAGGTCAAGCGTTAAAAAAAGATTCAATCAAGCTTTATCGTGTAGATACAAAGCTAAATGGTGAAACATCGCTTGGACAGCTGCTTGACGAAAACCACTACACAATCGGCCAAACAGCAGATGGTCAAGATTTCACGATTGAATTTAAAGATGACGTGCATCTCGCTTACCGTTTAATGTATGAAACGGACATTACGAATCAAGATCAGTCTGCGTTTCGTAATAAAGCGTCCCTTGTCTCTGCTGATAAAGTGATTAGTTCAGCAGAAGGAACAGTAAATGTGACAAGAGGCAGCCCTTTAAATAAAAAAGCCGCCCACTACGATCCAGTCACACAAACGATTACTTGGGAAATTCGGTATAACTATAACGAAAAAAAGCTAGCTCAAAAGGATGCTTTGATAGAAGACTTCTTTAACGGTACACAGGCGCTAATATCTGACTCAATTCAAGTCAAAGAAGTCACAATTGATCAGAACGGCAACGAAGCAGGAACAAAAGCATTTGAAAATTACGTGGTTCAACCTCAAAAAAAGGATGAACAAAACGGGTTTACCTTGCAATTCAATCAAGAAATTCAATCGGCTTATCTCATCACATATCAAACAAAAGCAACTGATCGAATTTTCGAAGCTGAAGAGATTATCAATACTGTGACAGCTGGCAAAGAGAGCAAACAAGCGAAGCAAAGAATTGATCAGCAAATCCTAACGAAAAACCACGGAACACCGAATTACAAGAACAAAACCATTCCATGGCATATCACCTTTAACAAAGATCAACAAACCATGAACAACGTGATATTAAAAGATACGTTCACAAACGAAGGATTGACGCTGCAAAAAGATAGTTTAAAAGTGACGACAGGTAATACAGTGCTTGAAGAAGGCACAGATTATCAAATCGTTGAACATGCAAATGGATTTGATATTCAATTTACGAAAGAAATCAAGACAGAACATACCATCACATATACAACGTCTTTTGATTATGAAAAAAGAGCAGATAAAGATCAAAAGAACCTGCGTAACCATGTAAAACTTGAATGGATAAATGAAGATGGCAAGGATTTGACGAAGGAAAATCAATCTGTCTTTACGCCTGACACATACACGCAGTCAAATGGATTCAAGAACGGAACATATGATGCAAAGAAAAAAGAGATCACATGGAATATTGGTGTGAACTATAATTTGAAACATCTAGAAGAGGCAAAAATCGAGGATTTCATTCAAGGAAATCAGCGTTTGCTTAAAGATTCAATTATCGTCTACTCGCTTGATTTACAAGGCGGGGAAAATGGTGCGGAAGAAAAAGAAGTATTAGCGAAAGAACATTATGACATCAAATTCCTTGAAAATGAAAAGGGAGAATCAGGCTTCGAAGTCATTTTCAAACATGCCATTGACTCCCCATACAAAATCACGTATCAAACAAGTGTTGAAGGAATGGATTTAGTACAGAAAACCTACGAAAATAAAGCGACCCTTTATGATGGAAAGACGAAAGAATCAGATGTGAATGCTGTGGTGTCCATTCCAAATGGAGGGAAATACACGAGCAAATCAGGAAATCAACAAGGGAAAGTCATTGATTGGAAACTGAATATCAACTTTGGTCAATCAACAGTCCAAGATGCGACGATTATAGACCATCCGAGCAGTAACCAAGCCATAATAGAAAACTCATTTCATCTGTATTCGACAACAATAGATGAAAAGGGGCAAGTGACCAAAAAGGAAGAACTGGAAAAAGGGAAGGATTATGAACTAGACCTTGAATTCGATCCAGATTCTTTTCAAATCAAATTTAAAGAAGAAATCACGAGACCCTATATTTTAGAATACCAATCTCTCATTTTAGATAAGGTGGGAAGTACACTTCAAAACGAAGTAACGTTTAGAGGTGAAAATGTAAAAGAAATCAAAAAGGAATCCGAAGCCTCAATTGTGGTCAAACGTACCGCTGGCATGGGAGATGGCACAGGAGCGATTGGCGCTTTAACCATTCATAAGGTAGATGCGAGTAGTGGAAAAGCGCTAAAAGGAGCAACCTTTTCTCTGACAGATGCTGCGAGCGGTATCGTCATTGGAACAAAGACAACAGATGAAGAAGGAGCTCTTCGATTTGATCGTCTTCTGTATGGTGACTATATCGTGACAGAAGAGAAAGCACCTGATGGTTATTTGAAAACGAAGGAACCGATCAATGTCACGATTGATCAGCCTTACGAATCAGGAGATCAAGCGAAAACAGGAAATAGCATGACGGTGCAAAACCAAGAAATCCGTCAGCATGTCAAGCTCACGAAAAAAGATAAAGAAACGGGTGCGGCATTAGAAAATGCAGAATTTGAACTGAAAAATGAATCTGGAGATACCGTTCAAACCCATTTGAAAACGGATGAAAAAGGAGAAATCCTTTTCAAACATCTTGAGCCAGGTTCTTATTACTTTGTTGAGACAAACGCACCGAAAGGCTATCAATTAAATCAGCAAAAATGGCCGTTCACCATTAAAGAAAATCAAACAGAAACAACGGTTGTCACCGCAGTAAATGACATCATCAAAGGCTCTGCAGAATTGAGCAAAATAGGTGAAGGCGGAGAGAGACTAGAAGGTGCACAGTTCAAGCTCTTAGATCAAGATGGACATGAGCTAAATGGTTCGCTTGTCACAGGAGAAAATGGCAAGATCAGGATCAACGAACTAAGACCGGGTACGTATCAACTCATTGAAACGAAAGCACCCGATGGTTATGTATTAGATGAAACACCGATCACATTTGAAGTACCACTCGATCCAAAAGAACCAGTTATCATTTCACAAAAGAACCTCTATGAAACAAGTGCATTAGAAGTGTTGAAAGAAGGAGAAGATGGCAAGAAGCTTCAAGGTGTTCGCTTTGAAATCACGGATCAAAATGACAAAGTGGTACGTAAAGATTTGATAACAGATGAAGATGGAAAGCTTTTGGTCGACAACCTCAAACCGGGCAAATATCAGCTTGTGGAGACAGAGAGTATTGATGGTTACCAAAAGAAAAATAAACCTTATCCGTTTACCATCGAAATCGCACAAAAAAAACCGGCAGAGATCAAAGTGATCAATGATCTCAAAACTGGAGCTGTCCAGCTCACGAAACTCGGTGAAAAGAATGATGTGCTTGAAGGAGCAGAATTCAAGCTAGTAGATGCAAATGGAAAAGAGATAAAAACAGGTCTCGTCACAGATGAGAACGGGAAGATCATCGTAAACGATCTGAAACCTGGAACCTATCAGTTTGTTGAAACGAAGGCGCCATTCGGTCATGAGCTTGACGAAATACCTGTCACTTTTGCTATGCCATTTAACCCTGAGAAGCTGGTCAGTGTGACAAAAGAAAATAGCCGCACAACTGGCGGAGTGTTGTTACACAAAAAAGGTGAAGATGGGAAATCATTAGATGGGGTTGTCTTTGATCTATCTGATGCCAAAGGAAAGATAGTGGCAGGAGGAGAAGGGATTACAACCAATCAGGATGGAAAGATTACCTTCACAGGTCTAAAACCTGGAACCTATCAATTTGTTGAAAGAAAGAGTCTTGAAGGCTATGAATTGAGTACGAAACCACTTGTCTTTGAAGTTGAATTAGGTCAAAAAGAATTGATTCAAGTGGAAGCCATCAATCAGCTCAAGAAAGGCTCTGTAGAACTCACAAAAATAGGGGAAGAAAAAGAAAGATTGAAAGGCGCAGAATTTACACTTTTCAATGACGATGGTAAAGAATTGATGTCAGGTTTAACAACCAACGAAAAAGGCATCATCACTGTCAACGATTTGAAACCAGGCGCTTACCAATTGGTTGAAACAAAGGCTCCTTTTGGACATCAACTTGATGCAGAACCAGTAGACTTCAAGATTGATTTCAATCCAAATCAACTGGTGAAAGTGACAAAAGAAAATATCCGGACGACAAGTGCTGTGAAGCTTGAGAAAAAAGGGGAGGATGGTCAATTGCTCGCTGGCGTGATCTTTGACCTGATTGATGCGCACGGTCAGCGTGTGAAGAAAGACTTAAAGACAGACAAAAACGGTCAACTGACAGTCGATCAACTGAAGCCAGGAACCTACCAATTTGTCGAAACAGCAAGCATTGCCGGCTATGAATTGGATCAGACACCTGTCTCATTTACGATTCGATTAGGGCAAGACAAACCAGCAAAAGTAGAAATGATCAACAAACTGACGCCGGGAGCAGTGGAACTGACCAAAGTGGATGCTGAAGGACACACGCTGGAAAACGCAGAGTTTGCTCTTCAGAGTAAAGACGGGAAAACGTTGAAGAAATCACTTGTAACGGATCAAAAAGGAAAGCTTCACATCAACGATCTAAAACCGGGAGAATATCAATTCGTTGAAACGAAAGCGCCTCACGGCTATGAATTAGATGATCAGCCGATCCGGTTTACGATTGAGAAAAATCAGCAGAAGCCTCTTCAATTAACAGCGAAGAATCAATTGATTTTAGGAAGTCTGCGTATCATAAAGGTAGACCAGCAGACAGATAGAACCTTAAAAGGTGCAGCCTTTGACATTCGTACAAAAGCTGGGAAAACGATAAAATCTGTGACAACAGGAAAAGACGGAGAAGCCATTGTCAAAGGGCTTAAACCTGGTGAATATACACTTACAGAGACGAAAGCTCCAAATGGTTATGTAGCGTTAAAAAAACCACTCGCTTTTACAATTCAAATGGGCGAAGTGGAGATCAAGACATTGATTGTAAAAAATGCTCCAATGAAGAATGAAGAGGATCACACAAATCCTCCAGCTTCAGATCAAGGGGATCAACATCCGCCTCATGACTCAAACGGTGAATTGCCAAAGACTGGGGAAGAATGGCTACGTTATTTGATGTATGCAGGGATTTTACTAGTAGTGTCTGGAACTGTTCTTCTTGTTGTCAGAAGAAGAACCATTCAGTAAAAGGAAGGAACGAGTATATTGATGAAAAAAAGAACCTTATTAGGCAGCTTTTTGGTGGTCGCGGGACTAATGCTCATCTCCGTTCCTTTTCTATATGAGTGGCGAACTTCTCAGGAGACAGCAGCCATGGAACAGGCATTGAAAATGATTGAAGAAAATGACAGTGATGCCCTTTCTTCTATTCCACATTTAACAGTGTCAGAAGAAGACCTGCGAGATACGATGGAGCTTGAGATCCCGTCAATTGATTTAAACGAAAAAGTGCTTCCTGTTACAACAAAAGAAAATTTAGGTATTGCACTGACTCAAATCAAATCTCATCAAATGCCAGGTGAAGGAAATTTCACGATTGCAGGCCATAGAGGGTATAGAGGCGACCGGCTTTTCCGGCAGCTGCCAGAGGTGCCTAAAGGAGAAAAAGTCGTCTTACATCATCAAGCAGAAACATACGAATACAAAATTGTCAGCTCAGCTACGATTGAACCGACGGATGTGAATGTACTAAAGGATCGCGGGAAAAATGAACTGACATTAATCACTTGTACTCTTGATGGCCAGAAACGATTTGTCTTAAAAGGAATACGAATCAATGCTTCAAAGGATAAGCAACCGTCGGATGTATAACACCAACATAATAGATGATGGGTATGCTGGAAAAGCAGCGTTCACGACCGACATGTTACACCAACTGTTAGTAGAGCATTATCCCACTTTAAAAAACGAACGTTGGGATGTGGATATAGATACAATTCGGACTTCGCCTATTCTTCATCCTTTATTAAGAAGAAAGATTCCGATAGGTATTGAAAAATTCACCTGTGTTTTGTTCACGCAGCAGACAGAGTCCTTTGGAGAGCCTTTGATTGTGTACTTTTTATTGGATGAAAAAGGCGAATCGATTTACACAATGGATCTCTTGCTTGAGCAGCATGATCCACATTAAACAAGAAATAAAAAAGGAAGGTCTTTGATTAACGGGTGCGGTTTTAAGGTGGGAAAGTTGTATTAGTCATATAATGAGGACTCTAATTCGTATATGAATTGGAGTTCTTTTATTTGTTTATATGAAAGAGTACGAGCTATCGTCAAGACCTGTGCAGAATATATGGAGTATAGTGAAAGCGAAGTCGTTGATATGTTGTTGCTCCATATTTTAGATGATAAAGATTTTATAAAATGGATTGAAAATAGACGTAATCATCGGCGGATTGTGGTTAAACGGACCAAAGAAGATCATCTAGTTTTTATCCCTTCCCCTATTTCTTCGGCAGAAATATCGGAAAGAATTATGTTTTGACTCCAAACTTCTGATAAAATTCATTTAGATATCCATCATTCGTAGGTGTGGAGGTAAAAGAATGCTCAAAGAAGACCCTGATTATATTTTTCGTCATGATGCCCAACCAGAAGTTGTTCATGATTTAGCCGATGTAGATGAAAATGCCACCGAGTTGTTAATCACAGGAAAAACAAAAAATATTGAAAGGTTGAACTCTTTTTCTAACCTCACGAAATTGTGGATTTACAAAGTGAGCCAAAAGGAATTCAATACGATCTTGAGCTTAGTTAATCCCCAAATGCTATATATGCGTGAACTGAGAGTAGAAGATTTATCAATCATCAGTTCTCTTCAAGATGTTGAGGTATTGGCACTTGAATGGAATACAAAGGCACAAAGTTTATGGGATCTATCAAAAAACACTTTTTTAAAATCTTTATCCTTAACAGATTTTTCAAAGTTGAATGACATAGCCCCTTTGCAAAAAAACACTGGTTTAGAATGGTTGCAATTGTCAGGTGGGATTTGGAATACATTAAATTTAAATACTCTACAACCTTTAAGATACCTTAAGAATTTAAAATATCTGTGCTTATCAAATATAAAAGTGAAGGATGAGTCTTTAGAACCAATATCGGCATTAGAGGGGCTCAAGGAGCTTGACATTTCAAACCAATTCCCGACAGAAGAATATGCTAGATTATCCGTAACCCTTCCAAATACGAAGTGTGATCGTTTTGCACCATACATCTTTTTATCAAGTCCTATTGTAGATAAAGATGTAATGGTAATTGGAAAGCGGAAACCGAAATTAAATTCAAAAGTCGATGGGAAAAAGTTGCAAAAATACGAAGAACAATTTAAAGCGTACCAAGAAAAGTATAAAAATTAACTTAAAAAGCAATGGATAATCTATTCCATTGCTTTTTCTATTACGCAAACAACTTCAGCCCAACGACGCCAATCACAATCAGCAGCAAGCTGAGGATACGAATCATGTTTTTCGGCTCTTTAAATAGAATCATATTAAACAAGACAGAACCCGCTGTTCCAAGTCCAATCCAAACCGTATAGGCAACGGAGACTTGAACGGAAGAGAACGAGGCGTACAAAAACAAAAAGGATAAGGCAAATCCGCCGACAAATATAATGCCTGTCGTGAGTTGCTTTTTCTTACTGAACATATTGAGACCAATGGTTCCGCCAATTTCGCAGGCAGAGGCTAACAGTACAAAAAACCAGCCCATTTATACCGCTTCTCCTTTCTGCTCATGTGCATCTCCATCAGACACTTTCAGTCCAATAATTCCGAGAATTAAAATGCCCATAAATAAAAGCTTTTCTAATGAAAACGAACCGCCGAACAGCGCATAATCCATCAAAGATGTACCAATCGTTCCAACTCCGGCAAACACGGCGTACACGGTCCCTGTCGGCAGCTTCTCGCAGGCTTTCATTAAAAAATAAAAATCAACCGGGATCAGGCAGATAATGATCGCCCACTCCCACACAGCATCAGCTCTATTTAAACCAAACACCCAAAGTAATTCAAATAAACATGTGAGTGCAACATACATCCAACTTTTTTTCATCGTATTTCCTCCTAAAACTGAAAACTGACGATTCGTCATTTTGAAGCCAAAAAAGAGCGTACAGCAAGTGCTGTACTAAGTTAAGGTGTCTCTATGCCGAGTGCGTAAAGAAGGAATTGCTTGACCTCTTGCTTTTGAATCAGAACCTCTTCTGTATCTGTTTCTGTAAATAAGTACATTTGCTCAGCTGATGATTCAAGTAAACCGATAATGAATTTGGCTGCATATTGACAGTTCAGATTCGCACGGACTCTTTTGTCCCGCTTAGCTTTTTCTAAAAAAGCAGCGACCCATTTGTAAATCGGCTCATAAATATCTTCCCATTCCTTTAAATGCTCGGTGGCAGCTAAGCCTGAGTAGGTGAGGGCAAGGACATCACGGTATTGCCTTGTAAAAGCGAAAATGAATTCAACAAGCGCATCTGCTTGATCGAGGACATCTGCATGCTGAGTTAATTCCTTTTCGATCGCAGGCACCATCTGTGCGATCAGATGTTCAGCGATGGCAGGCATGACAGACAGCTTTGAAGGAAAATATAAATAAAAAGTTCCTTGCGCTACTCCTGCTGTTTTCACAATATCCGATATGGTCGTCTTTTCAATTCCCTTCTCTTTAAAGGCATCAATCGCAGCAAGCATAATTTTTTCTCGTTTTGACACAGGATCACCGACCTTAAAATGACTGAATGTCAGTCAGTTTAGCGGAAAAATGACGATTTGTCAATATGGGTTTCTCGTCATTGAATAGGAGAATAAGTGATGAATAGATGCGGGCAAGCCTGAATAAGCTGTAAATATGGTCAAGCATGATGTGAGAAAGGGGCAGCTCTCCGTATGACATTCAGTGCGATGTTTTCCATGACTTATTTTCTCTTGCTCGTCCCGCTCTATTTACATATGAGATACAGACAGGCGAAAAAACAAAAACGATTTATCTATTTACGAACTGAAATCGTTCTTGCCTGTCTGTTTATGTATACAAATGTTTTATTATATTTGACGGTCTTTCCTAATCGTTTTTCCGCACCAAAGGATCAGGTGAGTGTCAACCTCATGCCTTTGCAGTCCATTTATCAAAATCTCCATGCCTATCATCATGGCTATCCCAATCTTGTTTTTTTAAATTTGGCAGGGAACATTTTGTTATTTGTGCCACTTGGTTTTTTTCTTTATCAAGCATTCCGAACCTTGCGCTTGCAAAAGGCAATTTTTGCTGGCTTTTTCTTGTCAACAATAATTGAAGTGCTTCAATGGATATTCTCGCAATCTGGTATGATTACAAGAAGCAGCGATATTGATGATATTCTCTTAAATACACTTGGCACAGCGCTAGGTTGTATGTTGTATCGGATGTATCAACGAAGGAAGGAGAAAATCAAGTGAAGCGAGTTTGTATCATTCCATGTGGGGCGAAGAAAATATGGGACGTCCATCCAGAGGCAGGGAGCCAGCCGGCGAACCTCGTTTATTTAAGTCCGCTGCATCAGCGTACGAAAAGCTATGCCCGAACGTTCTTTTCAGACTACCTAATCATTTCAGCGAAGCATGGATTCTTAAAGGCAGATGATATTATTCATGAAAATTATGATGTGGCTTTTGGTACACCGCATACTGATCAGATAACAAGAGAAGCACTAAGTCAGCAATTTCATGAAAAACATCTCACTGCATATGATGAATTAGTGATACTAGGTGGAAAGAAATATCGAAAGGTGATCGATCCTTTATTACTTCCTCATCAGACAGCGATTTATCCGCTGGCTCCATATAAAGGAATTGGCTATATGCTTCAGGCGTTAAAGCAAGCCGTTGAGACAAAAGTAGAACTTCCGCCGCATATTTAACGTATTCACATCTACCGGTAAGCAGGGTTTTGATCATTAAAAAGAGAATGAATGAAGTAGCGATGCTGATTGTTTCATATCTTTTCAGCAGCCACTTGGATGTCCGCATCGCTTATTAGAGTGGCTATATGAAAAAGGGGGCGTATGAACATGACAACCATCTATTTAGCTGGTGATTCAACCGTTTCATCTTACCCAGATCGTCCTGTTCAAGGAGGGTGGGGAGAGTTTTTACATCGCTACACAGCACAGGGTGTGAGCGTCGACAACCGCGCAATCGGTGGAAGAAGCTCAAAAACATTCATTGAAGAAGGACGGCTTGATAAAATATTGGCTGACATTCAGCCAGGGGACTGGCTGTTTACACAAATGGGGCACAATGATGCTTCAACGGAGAAGCCCGAACGGCATACAGATCCTTTCACAACGTATAAAAGCTATTTGTCTCAATATATTCACGGAGCAAGAGCGAAAGGAGCTACACCGCTTTTATTAACGCCAGTCGGCCGCTTTCATGAAAAAGACGGAGAATATATCAATGATTTCCCTGATTACTGTGCCGCGATGAAAGAACTAGCTGATGAAGAAGAAGTCCTTCTTGTAGATTTAAATACGGCAAGCCTTCAGTTTTATCAAATTTCCGGCATAGAGAAAACGACTTCTTACTTTATGCTGTCAACAGGCATAGAGGATCGCACGCACTTTACAAAAGAAGGAGCAGATGCGATTGCAAGACTTGTTTCGCTGGAATTAAAGGACCTTGGATTAACGATTGTGTGATGGATGACAGGACGAGAAAGCGCTCGTCCTGTTCTTTTTTTGCAGAAAGCTATTGATTCCCTTCACCAGAGTAGACTACAATAGATACATATGATAATGAGAATCAATATCAACGATAAATAGATCATTCAATGAAAAAACGGAGGGACTCAAATGACAGATCAGCTTGAATTGTTTGACGTCACCATTATTGGCGGCGGTCCAGCAGGAATGTACACCGCCTTTTATAGTGGGATGCGGGATTTAAAGACGAAGGTACTGGAGTATAACGAAAGCCTTGGCGGAAAAATCCTCCTATATCCTGAAAAAGTTATTTGGGATGTGGGCGGTTTGCCGCCAACAAGAGGTGAACAGCTGATTCAGCAGCTAGAAACGCAGGCGAAAACATTTGAACCAGAGATTGCGTTGAATCAAAAAATCACGCAATTCGAGCGGGATGAGAATGGTCATATCCTGCTGACGGCTGAAAATGGCGATCGTCATTTGACAAAGACCCTCATCTTAGCCATGGGTCACGGAATTCCAGTTCAGCGAAAACTTGAAATCGAGCATGCAGACCGTTATGAAGTAACAAACCTTTATTACACCGTGCAGGAGCTAAAGACGTTTGCAGGGAAGCGGGTGGTCATCTCTGGAGGTGGAGATTCAGCTGTTGATTGGGCAAATGCCCTCGTTCCAATTGCTGAAAGTGTGACCGTTGTGCATCGTCGTGATATGTTTGGCGGACATGAAAAAAACGTCGCCAACATGAAAGCATCTAGTGCTCGCATTCTCACACCGCATGAACTCACAGAGCTTCATGGTCAAGGTGACAAAATTGAAGCCGTCACCATTCAGCACTTAGAAACAGGCGACATCGAACGAATCGAAACCGATGCTGTCATCGTCAACCATGGCATGAAAGGTGATTTAAGTGTTCTATCAGAATGGGGACTCAAGCAAGGTGAGTGGGGACTCATCGAGGTCAATGAAAAGATGGAAACCAATTTACCTGGTGTCTATGCAGTTGGCGACTTATGCACACATAAAAGTAAAGTGCGTTTAATTGCCGGTACGTTTGTTGATGGAGTCAATGCACTCAATAGCGCAAAGCTATACATCGAACCAGAAGCAGAAAAAGTAGCGTACGTGTCTTCACATAATGAACGCTTTAAAGAGAAAAACAAAGAATTACAAACGGCTGGAGCGCGATAATCACCATTCAGTCAGACATTGAAGTGCTAAAATGGTTTATTTTAGCACTTTTTTATATGGAAGGAGAAAGAGGAAATGACCGCCTATACTCATACAATTCTTCGCATGAAAGAAAGCAGTAAACGATCTCTTTCTGTGAAACAAACGGACTCATGGCAAACATCTTCACTGATGTTCTTGACTACGGACGGTGCGGTAAGACTTGACATGGAAGGAATTCGATATGAGCTAAACGCCAAAGACAGTGTGTTGATCCGCTCAGGAATAGATGTCATGGTTCAATCTTTATCGAGCGAGCAAGTGGTGATCTATACTGTCACATTTGACCAATTCACTCTGGCACAAGATGCACAAAATGAATTGGTCTATAAGGTGAATCACGATAATCTCCCTGATAACGGGGAAGTGGTGAAAGGCTCTGCCGTCCTTTTTTCTTACATCAAACAAATACAGACGAGCCAAATCATACAAGAACAGGCGAAATGGCTGGAAGAAATCATGTTCATTTTCCGCAAACAATCCAAGCCATACAACGAAAAAGTGCATTATTCGATTAACATGATCTTGCAGTATATGGCTGAGCATTATGATCAAAAACTAACAAGAAAAGACTTAGCTCATAAGATGGGGTTTCATGAGAGTTACTTTTCTACCTTTTTCAAACAAAGTATGGGGATGAGTGTGACAGAATACATTGCACAAATTCGAATAGACGAAGCCAAAAAACGTCTTTTACAAACAGACGATCAAATTCAAATCATAGCACGGCAAGTCGGGTATGCAGACAGTTTATATTTCAGCAGGAAGTTCCGTCAAAAAACAGGAAGAACGCCCAGTCAGTTTCGAATGAACCGAAGACCAGAGCGTATTGCTGCTTTTCAATTTGTCGGGTCATTGGTTGCAATAGGCATTGAGCCTGTTTGTATTGACGAAGAAACCTATCTCCATTCAGATATACTGAAAGAACAACTGGCCGGTTCGCTCGTCATAAATGAACATACGCCTGATGACGTCTTTAAATCACTTCAATTAGATGTCATCATCGTCCCTAACTATTATTATTCAAAACCTGCATTGATCAAGCGGTTGGAGCAAATCGCACCAGTTCTTGTTCTGCCATACGCCGGTCATCATGCTGTACCAGAGGTACTGTCTATAGGACGCCTTTTAGGAAGAGAAAATGAGGCAAACGATTGGGTGAAGCGATTTGAACAGCATAGTCAACAGGCAAGAAACACCCTGTCTTCCTTTAGAGAAAAAGGCGAGACCGTTGCAATCTATGAAATGAGAGGACATGACAAAGTGTATATGTGGTCCTATGAGGCAAGAGGGGCCTTCTATCTTTACGAAACGCTTGGCTTAAAACCTCCAAAAGCCATTTTAGAAGAAGTTCTTCTTCCTAATCAACATACAGTCATTCCTTTAGAGAGACTTGGAGAATACGAGGCGGATCATATGTTTTTTATTGTCTCTGACCAATATGGGTGGTATAAGCAAATGGACAAGCGAATGGAAGAAAGTGATGTTCTTCGTCAATTATCGGCTGTGAAAAATGGTACCTTTTATCCAGTAAAACTGGAGGAGTTTCGATTTGATGAAGGAGAGCGTGCACTTCTTTTGATGGACCGGTTTGTCTCTCAATTGACACAGCCAGCCTATCCAACAATTGTCCATATGTAAGTTGCGAGAATCCTCCATAGACCACGACAGGTGAGGTTGATAGAATACATGAGACTAGTAATTGATAACTATTCTCATTTGTAGTGGCGAAAATGAAGGAGGAATATGGAGATGAAAAAGACGTATTGGATATGTGCTGTCATTCTTCTAATGATATTGACGGCTTGTGGCAATAAAGAACAAGCCAAAACAGCAGAATCAAAGCAAGAAACGAAAACGGTTGAAACAGTGAAAGGAAAGATAGAGATTCCAGCTGAACCTAAACGAATTCTCGTAGATGGATATTTAGGGAGTGTGATTGCACTTGACGTTCAGCCTGTTGGATCGACCACGCAGGATTTAAAGAACGTACACTTAAAGGACAAGATAAAAGGAATAGAGGACATCAGTGACGAGCGTTCAGCTGAAAAAGCACTTAGCTTAAAGCCTGATCTGATTATCACAGCAGTACAGGATGAAAAAGTCTATGATGTGTACAAAAAAATAGCGCCTACCATCGTGTATCCTTACGGTTCTTTCAAAGATGCACATGAAGAATTGACGACGCTGGCAAAAATTTTAAATAAAGAAGAGGAAGGAAAAGCATTCCTCACCGCCTTCGATCAACGAATCGAGGCTGCTAGGAAAAAAGTGAAGTCTGCTTTAAAAGAGAATGAAACGGTCTCGATCATGGGCGCTTTTAAAAATGATGTCTATGTATATGGTAACGGAATTTATCGAGGCGGGCAGGCATTATATCAGCAATTACAAGTAAACCCACCAAAACAGGTCAGAGATACGATTTTAAAAAGTAAGACAGGGTATGAAGTCATTTCTTATGAAACCCTTCCTGAATATGCAGGAGATTACATTTTCATTGATGAAAGCAACGGCGGAACATTTGATAAAAACAATTCTATTTGGAAGAGTCTAGAATCTGTCAAAAAAGAGCAGACCTATCAAATGGATACAGAGTTCTTCTGGCCTTACGATCCGATTGCAGTAGCAAATCAAGCGGAAGAGTTTGCTGACATATTGACAGAAATGTCTGATCGGTAGGAGGTCTGTCAATTGTTAAAGCGTTTCTTCTCATACTACAAACCATATATGGGGCTGTTTATATTAGATTTTTCCTGTGCGGTACTGGCAGCCTTACTCGAATTATCCTTTCCCCTTGCCATCAGTAAAGTGATGGACGATTTGCTGCCAAATGGTGATTGGGATGCCATTTGGTTTTGGGGCATTCTGCTCCTCGTTTTATACGTGATCAGTTCTACGATGCATTATGTCGTGACCTATTTTGGGCACAAATTAGGCATTAATATAGAAACGGATATGAGGAATCAGCTATTTTCTCATGTGCAAAGAATGTCCTTTCGCTTCTTTGACAAAAAGAAAACGGGAAAACTCGTGTCCCGTATGACAAATGATTTAATGGATATTGGTGAAATTGCGCATCATGGCCCGGAGGATTTATTTATCGCGATCATGACACTCACGGGTGCCTTTGGCTTGATGCTGTCGATTAATTGGCAGCTGGCAGTTCTCACATTTATTGTCGTTCCATTCTTGATCGGATTATCCGTCTACTTTACGAAAAAAATGTCTGCTGCTTTTGATAAAATGTTCTCGAGTATTGGTCAATTCCATTCACGTGTGGAAAACAATATTAGTGGCATACGGGTTGTGAAAGCATTCGGAAATGAATCACATGAAATGGACCGATTTATTGAACATAACGAGCAATTTAGAAAGACAAAGCTAACCACATATCAAATGATGGCTGTGCATACCGCTGTCAGTCATTTTCTTATTAAGAGTGTGACAGTGTTTGGCCTTGTATGCGGCGCATGGTTTGTGCTGCAAAAAAATATGACGTATGGGGAATTTGTGTCATTTGTACTTTTAACAGGCATCTTCTTAGGACCCATCCAACAAATCAATGCAGTCATTGAAATGTATCCAAAAGGTGCAGCGGGCTTTAAACGATTTGCATCACTCATCGATCAATCACCAGATGAAAAGGATGCGGATGATGCCATTGAAGTTGATCAGTTAAATGGGGATATCGTTTTTGAGCATGTGTCTTTTCAATATGAATCAGACAAACCGGTTCTTCATGACATCAATCTTGAGGTGAAACAAGGAGAGACCATTGCGGTCGTAGGTCCCTCTGGTGCTGGGAAATCGACGCTTTGCAGTTTGCTGCCACGTTTTTACGAATGGCAGGAGGGTACCATTACAATTGATGGCATAGAGACAAGAAAGATGACACTGCCTTCGCTGCGGAGACAAATTGGTGTCGTCCAGCAAGATATTTATTTATTCCATGGGACCATTCGAGAAAACATTTTATACGGAAAACTCGATGCATCTGATGAAGAAGTGTGGCAGGCAGTGGAGAAAGCCCAACTGAAGGATCTTGTAAATAGCTTGCCAAATGGGCTTGATACGATCATCGGTGAACGCGGAATGATGTTATCTGGCGGACAAAAACAGCGTATCTCTATTGCACGTATTTTCCTTAAAAATCCGCCAATTTTTATTTTAGATGAAGCCACATCTTCTCTGGATACGGAGACAGAATCCTTTATTCAGGGCTCACTTGAAGAACTATCTGAAGGACGAACCACGTTTATTATTGCGCATCGCCTAGCGACCATCCAGCATGCTGATCGGATTGTGGTTTTAACAAAAGAGGGCATCAAGGAGCAAGGCAGGCATGAAGACCTGCTGGAAATGGACGGGATGTACCGGCGTTTGTATGAAACACAATTTAGAATGTAAGAGAGGAAAAGCCGGCATATTGCCGGCTCGGCGTGTAGACAAACCCTCGCATTCGGTGTCAGTCCTGCGCTTCGGTGCTCACGAATGTCAAATTCGCTCCGCGCCAATGCTCGTCCTTCCTAGGGCTGCAAAGGTTTTCTATCACGCTGAAAAGAAGACAAAGGGCTAAAATAAAGTTCATTTTAGCCCTTTGTCAACAATCTGAAGCCGGCATATTGCCGGCTTTTTAGCGTGTGATCATCATCCGACCATTAACTGCGGGGGGCAAATAACATCACACTGACACCAGCTAAACAGATCAAAGCACCCATCCAGTCATAGAAATCAGGGGTTTTGCGATCGACCCACCAGCCCCAAAACACAGCGAGAACGACAAAAACACCGCCATAGGCCGCATAAACCCGCCCAAAGGTCGGGAACTGCTGGAATGTAGGGATGACGCCGTAAGCGACCAAGATGAGGCTACCTGCGATTCCGTAGCTGACGGGTTTTGCTTCACGCAGCCACAGCCAGACAAGATAACCGCCACCTATTTCAGCCAGACCAGCTAATAAAAAAAGAACAATCGTTACAATCATTTTCGGACACTCCAGTTCTCCAGTTTCGTTCTATTATGACATGATGAAAGGATGCGTTCTACCTGATATAAATTGAGAGCCTGACGAGAGTTTGCTAAAATCAACTGAACAGTGAATGAAACACATGGATTCTTGACTTTCCTTGAGGCGAGTGATCCAAATGGTCAATCCATCCGTTGAGTAAGTACATTCTCATGAGGAACACATTTCCTTTTTCAGCGCTCTTTTTTTCTCCTTGAAAAAAGAGTAAAGTACAAAGGAGGCTTATCTCAGCAATTTGAGAGATGAGCCATACGTGAAGATTTCATGATGAATGCATAATGCTCTTTCTCATGAAAAAGGAAGGAGATGACCATGGACACACTGAAGGATTTTGAGCTGTATCACAAGATCAAACATGATCGACATAAGCCCTCGCTTGAATTATTGTACGATCGCTATGAACGTGTGTTATATTCGTTTATTTATAAAATGACTGGAAACCGTGAGCTGGCGGAGGAAGTGCTTCAAGAAGTCTTTATCAAGCTTTGGCGCGGCATAGGAGAATACAATACAGATAAAGGGAAATTTTCCTCATGGTTATTTATGATGTCACGAAACACGGCAATCGATCTATTAAGGAAACACCGAAATGAAACAGCTCTTGAAGATGAGCATATTGAATACTTGGCAGATCATCAAGAAGATGTGTCAAAAGAAGTAGAATGGAACGAAGAAAAACAAATCATACGTGAAGCAGTATCAACATTGTCGAAAGAACAGCAAACCATCATCGAAGATGTCTATTTTAAAGGAATGACACAAAAGAGCATTGCGGAAAAACTAGGCATCCCTATTGGAACGGTGAAGGGAAGAGTTCGATTGTCATTGAAGCATTTACGAACGAAACTGTCTCGCGGAGGAAAGGAGGAAGAGGCATGACTCAGTGTAAACATCAAGTCATTGATTACTTTAACGGGCATTTACAAGGAGAAGAAAAGACGCAATTTGAAGAACACATCAAACATTGCTCGGCTTGCAAAGAAGAGCTTGAAGAACTGACATCGCTCATGTCTGATATTCCGTTTCTAGCAGAGGACGAAACGCCTCCGGCAGGGATGAAAGACCGCATTTTATCAAGAGTATTTGAAGAAGAGATACGAGAGACAACAATCGCTGCAAAATCGAACCCGCCTCAAGATTTCAAAATAGTTCGTGATGCAAATGAGACGAAACCGCCAATGAAGAAGAAAAATCAATGGCTGTTGCCTCTCGTTGCCGCACTACTTCTCATTTCTGCAGCTGGGAACGTGTATTTCTTAACAAATGGAACAGATCAAGCAGAACAACCTGTCAAAGTTGTTGCGACAAAATCACTGGCATCTGCCGAATCGGCAAAAACAACGGGTGCTTTTTCAGTGATTGAGCATCACGGCAAAAAAGAGCTTGTAGTGAGTGCCGACGGATTAAAAGACCAGCTTGATTCATCGGCCGTTTATCAAGTATGGCTCATTAAAGGAGATCAGCCTGTTCCGGCCGGTGCCTTTAAAACAGATAGCAAAGGGGAGGGCACCGTCACCTATGCATTATCTGAAAAAGAAGCAAACGAATCATGGGATACTGTGGCTGTCACCCTTGAACCAAAAAAGGATAACAAGCTTCCGCAAGGCCCTGTCGTACTGAGTGCTGCATTTTAAGCTTGATTCATGAAGGATGCCTTTTTCAGGGCATCCTTTTTTGATAGGCAGAAGGAACCTTATGACAAATGAGACGTACTACAATAGAGGTGAGACACATGCAGCGATACATAGAAAAACAACTATTTCTCTTATCAGCTAGACACGCATTTACCGCATTTTATTTTTTGGTGATCCCATTCATTATAAAAGACCTTTTTAAATCAACTCCTTTACTTATGGTCATGATCGCTCTTTTTATCATTCATCATCTAGTGACAAGTATCGTATGGTTTTATAAATCAAGAAACATTCGAAAGCGTCAATCAGGTGACCTAACCAAACGAGGACATCTCGTTGTCCAGATCATGCAGAGGCTCGAACAGCTCATGATGCTCGTTTTTGTGATGTTATTGATCAGTGGATGGATGCAGGGAGACATTGTGACGCTATTATTCACAATTTTTCTGTTCATCGTCGTTTTCTTGCAGCACATTCAGTTTTATTATGTTCAGTACTTTTTTAAATCGAGCGGCTGGTTCACCTATGTCCTCTCTTTACAAAAGGCTCGTCCTTCTTACATCGTGAGGGAACGAAGGGCTTTGAAGAAATCCTAAATGTGCAATCGCTTGCTGACTGATCCATCAGCATCAAAAATGTATGATAAAATGTGGAAAAGAAGCATGGAGAAAGGGAGTGCGAGCGAGTGAAAGCAGTTGGATTATTTGAGTATTTGCCAATTGAGCATGAACAAAGCTTGATCGATCAGGAGGTGGCAAAGCCCAAAGCAGCTGGCAGGGATATTTTGGTGAAAGTAGAGGCTGTGTCGGTGAATCCAGTGGATACAAAGGTGAGGTCACCGAAGAATCAGAAAGAAGATGAATTGAAAATTCTTGGCTACGATGCAAGCGGTACGGTGGTGGAAGTGGGCGAAGCGTGTACGTTGTTTCAGCCGGGTGACCATGTCTATTACGCAGGAGATATCACGCGACAAGGCTCAAATAGTGAATACCAGCTTGTGGATGAGAGAATTGTGGCGAAAAAGCCTGCAAATCTCTCTTTTGCCGAAGCAGCTGCCATGCCTCTTACAACAATTACGGCATATGAAGCGCTATTCGACCGAATGCATATGAAGCGGAATGCAGAAAGTTCGACCTTGCTGATCATCGGTGGTGCAGGCGGAGTGGGCTCCATCGCCATTCAACTCGCCAAATTAGCAAAGGCGACTGTAATCGCCACTGCATCAAGACCTGAAACAAATGAATGGTGTCTCTCATTAGGGGCTGATCATATCATTGACCATCACCAGCCGCTCTTAGCGCAGCTTCAGGAAAAAGGGATTGGCGAAGTGGATTACATTTTATGCTTAAATGATACAGATGGCCATTTCAAAGGGATGGCAGAAGCGATTAAACCTCAAGGGACGATCTGTACCATTGTTGAAAATCAGCACCATTTAGACATTCAATTACTCAAAAATAAAAGTGCTGCATTTGTATGGGAATTCATGTTCACACGGCCGATGTACAAAACCTCGGATATGATGAAGCAGCATGAGCTTTTAAAAGAAGCGAGTACATTATTTGAAGAGAAGAAGTTAAAACATACATTAACAAAGGTGCTCAGCCCCATCAATGCCGCCAATTTGAAGCAGGCACATCAAACACTTGAGCAAGGGAAGATGATAGGTAAATTTGTTCTAGAAGGATTTTAAGGAGGGGCAGCAGATGACATCATTACAATATCCGATTGGCTTATATGAACCGGTGGACCAACAAACGAAAAAGCAGCTGGAGGCATGGATTGATGAGCTGGCACTCATTCCTCAAAAGTATGAAGAGGCAGTTGTCCCATTGACAAATGATCAGCTGGATACCCCATATCGGCCAGGAGGATGGACCGTTCGTCAGCTCATTCACCACGTAGCGGACAGCCATCTGAACGCCTACTTGCGATTTAAACTTGCGCTGACAGAAGAAACACCGCACATACGTCCATATGATCAAGAAGCATTTGCTTCACTTCCTGACAGCAAGGCGCCTATCAGTCTATCACTGCCGTTAATCAGCAGTCTGCATCGCAGGTGGGTCACATTACTTCGCGAGATGACAGAGGAAGATTTCAACGCTGCATATTACCATCCAGCCGATCAACAAACGGTGTCCTTATATGATGCAACAGGAATGTACGTCTGGCATTCACAGCATCATCTCACCCATATCACGGAATTAATCAAAAGAAATCAGTGGAAGTAAAGGAGTCAACACATGTCTAGTAGAAGAATTGTCGGCGCTATGTTTATCTGCACGGCGGCATTGTTTTATATAGCGAAATACGTTTTGTTTGAGATTCGCTATGGTGGAAATGTAAGCACAGTAAGAACGATCGAGGAGCTGGAAGATATACTCCCAGGCGGTACGTGGATCAGCATCATTTTTCTCATTATCGGTTTAGGTTATCTCCTGTGGGATGACCGGGAAGTCATTCGTCAATATCTTTTCACCCCAGATAAACAAGGAAAAGAAGAATTAAAAAAGACGGACCTCAAGTGACCGTCTTTTTTCCTTTTTTAGCCACGTTCAGGACGAAGTGCTTTTTCTAAAATAGCTAGACCTTCATTGACTTTTTCTTTTTCTTCATCATTGAGCCGTTGCAGGGAATTTTTAATTTTTTCATGCCCTTTTTGATAAATACTTCTGAAAATATTTTTCGCTTCCTCTGTCAATTCTACGACAATAATTCGACGGTCACGCTCAGAATGCTTTCGTTCCACAAAGTTCGATTGTTCTAACCGATCAAGCAGCCCTGTCATATTGGACAAAGAAGCCCCCATTTTTTCAGCAATTTCGGACACCTTAAGAGAGCCATGGTTATTGAGCAGCATGAGCACCTTCATTTGAGGCATACTCATATCCAGCTTCATCCATTCAGAAACATCTCCAAGTCCTGCAGCAGTGAGCACTTTCATATACAGCACCCATGTCTTTTTTTCCTCAGGAGATAGGATTTCCTCTTTTAGTACGGTGGTGTCATGAATATTATATTCCACGCTTGTTCACTTCCTTTAAGCGGCTCTTTTCTTTATATTACTGATTTTTACTTCTAATTGAAAGTATCATGAAGCTTTTGAATGTTAAACTGCATGAATTAAGTGGTATTTGTTGTATAATAATGGTCAGTTGAAATTAATGAAGCAACTTAGAAAGTTGGGAAAAACATGTGGAACAAAAAAACGGGTATGACGATCTTAAAAATGCTCTTTCCGATCGTGATCATCCTTGTCTTAATTTTTGTCGCCAAGCAGGAGCTGAGCGGCCTTTCCATTAAAAAGACGTTTTATATTATTGACAGCTTGAATCGAATGGACTTGTTTATTCTTGTCTTTCTTGGACTTGTCGCTGTTTTATCCATGTCCTTATATGATTTTATTTTAAGAAAAAGCCTTAATATGCCTATCAGCGGCTGGAAAACGATCCGAATTTCTTGGATCGCCAACTCCTTTAATAGTGTGCTTGGTTTCGGTGGTTTATCAGGAGCAGGGCTTAGAACGCTTCTATACAAGGAATACATAACAGATACGAAAAAACTGCTGAAAGGCATTGCCCTTTTAACATCCTCTGTTCTGCTAGGCTTATCTATTTTCAGTGATTTGATTTTAGTTAGGGTCCTGCCAGTTGAAAGTATTATTAGTCAGGAGCCGTGGTTATGGGCATTTGTCATTATTTTTGCTTGTATTGTGCCCATTTACATCATCATGGCGTCCATTCGAAAAAGCTCGATTGAGAGCGGTGAAAACGGACTGAAGCACCCGATCTATGCTTATATTGGTGCATCGTTTTTAGAGTGGCTGGCAGCTGGTCTTGTCATGTACATGGCTGTTGTCTCTATGGGGATGAACGTTGATGTCCGTATTGTATTAGGCGTCTTTGCGATTGCGTCAATCGGCGGTTTAATCAGTATGGTTCCGGGCGGATTTGGTTCGTTTGATCTGATCTTTTTACTCAGTATGCAATACATTGGGTTTGATAAAGAGATGGTGCTGACAGCGCTTGTATTGTACCGCTTCGTTTACTCCATTTTCCCGTTTATTCTTGGACTTTGTCTAGCGGCATACGATTTAACTGGAACAACACTCAGGCGTCTTGAAGGCAATCCGAGAATGGCGCCTGCTATTGAAACAACAAACGTCTTAATTGTGTTGCACCGTGCTCTGCTCATCCGTTTATTGTACGGATCTTTGTCCATTTTAACGTTTGGAAGCGGTTTGCTCATTATGGCTTCCGTTGTGCTTCCTGTTGATCGTTTAGGTGTGATTACAACCATTCCACGCTTTTTGTTATCAGGATTTAATGGTCTTTCTTTAATGTTCGGGATCATTTTAATGATTTTGTCCATTGAAGTGTATAAAAGAACGAAACGGTCTTATCTATTGACAATGATTGCCCTAGCAGGCGGCTTTGTGTTTACTTTACTAAAAGGGTTTAACCTGAGTTTGATCTTTATATTGCCGGTCATCATGGTGGTATTTTTCTCGCTTCGAAATCAATTTGTGAAGCAGCAGGCCCCTTATTCTTTGAATCAGTTTGTGGCCGCCGCCGCCGGATATTTACTCGTGTTGTTTAACTATAATGTCATTGGGAACTTCATTTGGATGAAAATTGGTCATTTCCTAAGCAAGGACTATTTGGTTCATAATGAACGGCATATCACGATGACCAGTATGATTGCTTTAATTGGCGTTCCTCTTTTCTTTTTCATTAGCAAATTGATTTTTAATAAAAAAGCAGTTCCAATCGGCGAAGAAGCCGATGAAGAAAAATTAAAAACTTTTCTCGAAGAAAAGGGAGGAAATGCTCTTAGTCATCTAGGTTTTTTGGGAGACAAAAAACTGTTTTTCTCAAGTGATGGAGAGGCGATGCTTCAGTTTGGCCGGATTGGCCGTTGCGTAATTGTGCTTGGAGATCCTTCTGGGCGTAGAGCCTCTTATCCGCTTGTACTGGAAGAATTTTTGGAGCAGACAGAAAAAGCAGGCTATCGTGTCGCTTTTTATCAAGTAGAACGTGAAGGAATGGCGCTTTATCATGACCTAGGTTTTCACTTCTTTAAGCTTGGGGAAGAAGCCATGGTCGATTTAGAAACGTTCTCTTTGTCAGGAAAGAAAAAATCAAACTTACGGGCTGTCGCAAATAAATTTGAACGAGAAGGCTATACGTTTGAAATGCTGGAGCCGCCCTTTTCAGAGGAATTGATCTCAACCTTAAAACAAATCTCTGACAGCTGGCTGGGCAAGAAAAAAGAAAAAGGATTTTCATTAGGCTATTTCCATGAAGAATACATTCAAAAAGCACCGATTGCGATTTTAAAGGATGAACAAGGGCAGATCATATCTTTTGTGTCCTTAATGCCGATGTATCAAAAAGGAGAGATATCCATCGACCTCATGCGTCATATGCATGATGCACCGAACGGGATGATGGATGCACTCTTTATCCACCTTTTTCAATGGGCGAAAGAAAAAGGCTACACATCCTTTAACATGGGAATGGCGCCATTATCGAATGTAGGCACGTTCCACCAGTCTTTTCTGACAGAACGTTTGGCGAGTGTCATCTTCAATAACGTCAGATATATGTATAGTTTCAGCGGCTTACGGTCGTTTAAACAGAAATATAAACCAGAATGGCGCGGAAAATATTTAGCGTATAAAAAGAATACATCACTGCCTGTCACAATGGTGCTCGTCACTAAACTGATAGGAATGGACCCAAATCGAAAACGGCGTCCATAAGTCCAAAGAACCTTTACCTTTCACTAGGTGAAGGTTTTTTAGACAAAAGAATAGCAAAAGTGGTAAAGTTGAAGGGTAAGGGGGATGTTCACATGACACTAAATGAATGGTTTACAAAGGGATTAGCTGAACGTACATATGTACACAACATGGAGAAAAACCGTGAAAACTTACTCACGGTGTACAACCAGTACGCAATTCATCAAAAGGAAAAAGAGCTGCTTCAAAAACTTCAAAAGAAAAAGCTCAGAGCGCTTGTGATCACGGCAGATTGGTGCGGTGATGCGATGGTTAATGTACCTATTTTCATGCGTATTGCAAATGAAGCACTGATTGATGCGCGCTATTTCATTCGGGACGAGCACCTAGACCTGATGGATCAGTATTTAACGAACGGGACCGCAAGATCGATTCCGATTATCGTCATCATTGATCAGGAAGGGAAAGAAGTGGGGAAATGGGGACCTCGCTCAGCAGAAGCTCAGCGCTTTGTCGACGAGAAAAAGCCGGATAAAGATGCACCCGATTTTGAGGAAGCATTTAAAGTGTTTGCGAAAGAAGCCGCACATCACTATACGACAGATCGTTACTTATGGAAAGATATTGAGAAAGAAATAGTAGAAGTTTTGGCAAAAATATAAACCAAAAGACTACTTCGCCGCAATGGGAAGTAGTCTTTTTTTATCTTGTTTTTGCGTTTTACCTACAAAACACCGCATAAAGATGTAGAAAAACCGCAGAATTCTATCAAATACCGCAGAAAACCGCAAAGCATCACGATTTTCCCAACCACTTTTAGTTGAAAAACCTCATATATGCCATGAAATCAGCTATTTTGCCCTTATCTAAAGGCTCATATAACGCACGTCGGATGGCTTTTTCCCAATACAAGAGGCCCAGCAACTATAGTAATCTAGTTGTAATCTCCTTTGAACGAACTAAAAAAATAATTGAAGGAAAAGGGCTGGCGATCAATTTATGAAAAAAATCATCTATCTCGATCAAGAAAAAAAGAAGCTCGCTGAATCAAAGAAAAGAGAACAGCGTTCCATCAAATCACTCAGACTGCTTGTGTTTTATGACGGACAAAGTCCTTCATGTGCAAAAGCAATTGACCTGTTGAAATCACTCGATTGGAAAAATCGAATTCACTTTGAATCATTTAGACACTCACAGCTGCTGAGACTGAATAAAATTAGTGAAGAGAAGGCAGAGAAACGAATCGTGTCTATTTCCTTAGCGAAAAATCAAAAAAACTCAGGGATTTATACGTGGCTGAGAATGGCTTGTCACATCCCTGCATTATGGGGAACGGTCCCATTCATTGTACTCAGCATTTGGCTTGGCTTTGGGCAGCATGCTTACGATTATTTTGCGAGAAAACGGTACATTCATTCTGTCGAACAAGTCACCCGTCCCGATACAGATCAACAAAAGACCATCTAATCATAGAAAAAGCATGACCTTCGATCGGCAGAAGGTCATGCTTTTTTATAATACGGGATATATGATGCTAAGTGATCAAGCAGCTTCGTTGTGTAAGACATATATGCACGCTTATCAAGCTCAGAAGCCGCATAGGAAAGCAAGGTTCTAAGAGCAAACAAGTACTCATTGTGGAGCTGATTGTGTTCAAAGTAAGGAATCGCTGCTTCTACTAAATAAGTTTTCAAATCATGAGGATTCTCTTCAATCATCAATTTATAAATTTTAATCATATATAAACAGTTTGGTTGAATACGAGGCTGTTTGAGCAGCTCGTGTATGTATGGAAGCGCCTTTTTGCGATCATATTCCGCATACAATGTCGCGATTTCATAGAGCGTTTCACAGTAACGATCTTCTATCTGTTCTTGATTAAAATAATTGAGTGAATCTAGTAAATAAGGCACAGCGGATGAGAAATCGCCTTGGCGTTTTAAGAGAACCCCGTAATAAAAATAAGCTGTCATCTTAATATAAGCATCAGGGTGAAGCGATGTGTGTAAAATCACTTCTTTTAAATATCTTTTAGCTGTTTGAAAGGCCTTTAATTCCAATGAGATGACCCCATGAATGAGTGTACAATGAATGACCCGCTTGAAATTATTTTTTTGTCTATACAAATCCATTGCTTGATGTGTGGCCTCAAGCGCATCACCGAGATGCCCCATGGCTCCAAGTGCTTTTGCATAGTGATAATACAGGTCGCTCTGTTCAACAGAAGCGTAAGAAAAGCAGCTTTCAAGTCTTTTCAATCCTTCTTCGAGTTGACCGATTTTAATCTGGTGGATGCCATCTAGATATTCAAACGTTTCTTTTTCTGTGTCAATAAAGGTTTTTTCAAACTTTTTAAGCACGCGGTGCGTTTTTAAGGCAAGCTGCTGTTTTTCTGTTAATAAATAAAATTGAAATAAGGACAAATGATACTGAATCCCTAAATCTAGCGAAAAGAACTGTTCCTCGTGATGAATGATCATTTCTGCATTTTGCTCTGCTTGATCGAGCGCATAGAAATACATGTTCATCTGAAACTCATCGAGTAATGACAACAGATGACGCGCCTTTTGCGACAGCGTTTCTTGACTAATTCCAAGCCGTTCAAGCAAAAGATTGATCGTATCTTGATTGGCCTCTTTTGAGCCATTTTCAATTTTACTTAAATGAGAGACAGAACAAATTCCTTCTGCCAACTCCGATTGGGTCATATTTTGTTTATAACGATAGAGTTTGATGATTTGCCCAATATTGATTTTCATTCCATTCAGAAGCCTCCCTTCCAATCATGGGTTGAAAGCTTTTTGAAAAAATAGCCACATTTAAAAAAGTGGAAATACCTGAAACCATTTCATCATCTTGGCTTTTTTCTCAAAATTTGTTTAAAACGTAATATGATTGTAACATTACTTGAAAAAGTCAAACAACTTTTTAGCAGAGAGGTGAGGTCTTATTTGCAAACAACACATGATCATGTTTATAATGTGAATGAGAATCAATTTCAATTAAGGTTGATTGAAAGGATGACATATATGCCAGAAACAAAACAACAAACAGAAGCGTTAACGGTTCGAGACGCTGTCAGATATAGACGATCGATTCGAAAATTCAAGGAAACGCCGGTGAGCATTGAGCAGCTTCAGCCATTATTAGAGGACGCAGTCTATGCACCCAATCATAAAATCACGGAACCTTGGCGTTTTTTATATGCAGTGACGGATGAAGCAAAAGAGGTATTTGTTGAGCGGTTTATTGCTTTCTTTAAACGCAACAATCCAGATGCAAAAGAGGAAAAGATCAATCAGTACAGAGATTATTTTTCTAAAGTACCAGCACTTTTACTTGTTGTTCTAAAAGAAGACGAAAATCCAGTTGTGAGAAATGATGATTTTGCCGCTGTGAGTGCGCTCATTCAAAACTTCCAGCTGCTGGCTTGGGATCAAGGAATCGGTATGGTATGGAAGAGCGGCCGTATCTTATACGACAAAGGGTTTCAACAGGATATGGGATTAAAGGAAAACGAACGCTTTGCCGCGATTCTTCACATCGGTTATCCAGAAGAGGTACCTGAGGAAAAGTCACGTCAGAAGGCATCAAGCCTGCTAACTGAAATCAAATAAAAACAGACCTTTTGTTAGGGTCTGTTTTTTTTACTTATTGTTTTTTGGCACGCTGATCGGCTGCTTTCATACGTGCCATCGCTTTTACGTCATTCGGATCTGCAAGTTCTTTGGAAAATTCAACATATTCGCCATCCGTCTCTTGTGCCGCAAGCTGGTGGTTGGATTTTTTGTGTTGGTCTTTTTTCAAAGCTTTTCCCTCCTTTACAAGATCACTTTAGTTATGTGCTTGTAAAAGAGGAATATCCGTTTTATTTGTTTCTTTTTTCTGCTGCTCTTTCCGCTTTTTTGAATTCCTGCTGATACAGAACTTCCTGGGTTTTCTTCAGTTTTGAAGTCGGCTGGTGTTCTTTTTTCTTCATCAAAATTGCCCCCTCATCTCATTTTTAATAGGATGGGTGTTTTTGACAAAGTTTATTCCTCTGAATGCAAAATCGCTTCTTTTAGCTCAGGGTGTAAAAATTCATAAGAAGACAGCAGTGCCTTTTTCGGCAGAGCACGTTGGCCTTCTAATACAAGCAATGACATGTCGCCAAGTGCGGTTTTGATGACAAAGGACGGCACCTTCAGCCAGTGAGGGCGATGTAGGGTAGATGCAATAGTTTGCCCCAGCTGCTTCATTTGAACAGGATTTGGAGATGTGACATTGAGTGGACCTGATATGTGTTCATGTTGAATGGCATACGCAATGAGATGTGCTACATCCTCCACGTGAACCCAAGATACCCATTGCGAGCCAGAGCCAATCGTTCCACCGGCAAACAGCTTGTATGGCAAGGTCATAAGAGGAAGTGTGCCTTTTTCTCCTAGCACTACCCCAAAGCGTGTATAAACCGTGCGAATACCTAGCGCCTCAATTTTTTGCCCTTCAGCTTCCCAAAGTTTAGATGTATGACTTAAAAAATCTGTATCGGCTGGAGGGGCCTCCTCCGTAAAGTCTTCTGTCTTGGAAGTGCCGTAGATACCGACAGCACTTGCTTGAATGAGCACAGATGGTTTCGATTCCTGCGCTTCTATAATGCGTCTCACTTCTTGTGTGGATTGAATACGGCTGGAGAGAATGCCTTTTTTTGCTTTGTCCGTCCAGCGTGTGAAAATGGATTTTCCAGCAAGGTTAATCCATACATCAATCGCAGGCAATTCATGTTCAGGTTTAGCACCATCTGTCAGCCACTGCACGTAATGTAAATGATTTTGTTCGGATTCCTTTGGATTTCTTGTTAGAATATATAGATGATGTCCTTCAGCTGCGAGCACCTTTGTGACATGCTGGCCGATAAACCCGGTTCCTCCGGTAATGGCGATATTCAATTGACATCTTCTCCTCTCATATACATACCTATATCTTTCACGATTTTGAATCAGAAGAAACATCCTGACTGTTTGAAAAAAGGAGTGATCACAGGATGCCCTATATTACGAAAATCTCTGCTCAGAAAAACAATACAGAACGCGTGAACATCTTTCTTGATGAAAAGTACGCTTTTAGCGTTGATCTAGATGTGCTCGTCCAGCATGATTTGAAAAAGGGAAAAGAGCTGGACGAAGCCGATATCATAGAGATTCAATTCGGTGATGCAGTAAAAAAAGGATTTCAGCAGGCCGTCGATTATTTATCGTATCGGATGAGATCAGTGAAAGAAGTCACCGATTATTTGACGAAAAAAGACATACCAGCACCTGCTATTAGTGAAATTATACACAAATTAAAACATTATAAGTATGTAAATGATCTTGAATTTGCAGAAGCGTATGTAAGCACCCACCGAAAAACGAATAGCAAAGGCCCGTCAGTGCTAAAAAAAGAGTTAAAGCTGAAAGGCATAGACGATGACACCATCGAACAAGCACTATCGCAATATCCGAATGATTTGCAGCTAGAGGAAGCAGTGAAACAAGTGCTAAAGCTGGTTAAGAAAGAGAAAAACCGGTCCGCAAAAGAAATTGAACAGCGTATCAAATTGCAGCTTCAGCGAAAAGGATTTTCATTTGATATCATTGATAAAGCCCTTCAAGAAGCCTATGATGGACAAGAAGAGGAAAAGGAAGAAGAAGCCCTTCACTATATGCTTGAGAAGGCAAAACGCAAGGTAGGTTATGACGGATCATTTGAGAAAAAAATGAAAGTGAAGCAATTCCTTTACCGAAAAGGATTTGATCTTGATACAATTGATCATGTTTTAGACAAAGGGGAATGACAGATGGAAAAACGCTATAGTGAAATGACAGAATACGAATTAAAGCAGGAGATTGCCGCTCTTTCTGAAAAAGCAAGAAAGGCTGAGCAGCTAGGCATTGTGAATGAATATGCCGTGTTGGAGCGGAAAATTGACATGGCGAAAGCCTATTTATTAGATCCAGCTGCTATTCAAACCAAAACGACTTATCACATCAAAGATACAGACGAGCAGTTTTATGTGGAGTATTTAAATGGTGTTTTTGCTTGGGGCTACAGAGTATCAGCGCCAAATAAAGAAGATGCCCTGCCGATTTCAATGCTTACGCAAAAGGACTGATCCCTAGAGATCAGTCCTTTTCTTTACTTCGAACGTTGTTTACGGACGTTGTTCTGAAGTACGATGTCGTGCTGCGTTTGCTGCGTTTCTCCGTTGACCTGAGAGGCAGAATGTTTAGCATTCGCCCATGGTTGAGGGTAAGCGGTTGTTCTTAATTGAACAAAGTCTTCCATATACGATTTCCCATTTGAACTCATATCTCAAGCACTCCCTTTGGAAAAATTAGCGTTTCCCTGATGCCCTCATACGTTCCTGTGGACGTGTATTCGTCTCACCGTTCGGCCTTTTAGACGCATAAGCATCTGTGGCCCCTGGTTCGCCTTCAAACTTGTGATTCACTTGATTTGGAAAGCCCTTTGCTTTATTACGCATACTGATTCCCTCCAAACAATACAAATCATTTGCGTCTTTTGAAGACGTAAGGGTAGTATATGAAAAAAGAGATTTTTTTAAAAAGGCACTTTCTGCTAGATGAAGGAGGAACCAGTATGGAACAATATTTTGAGCGATTAACCGAACAACTAATGGAAAAAAACAATATGCTCACATATGAAGAAGCACGTACATGGGTAGAGCTCCTTTGGAGTGATTTTGAAACAACCTATGCAAAGGCTGGCCGCAAGTATAAAGGACAAGAAACGACTGAACGGATTGTCCGAGAATGGATCGAAAGCTACGGCGCTCAGCTGCATTTATTTCAAAATAAACAATCGAAGGCAAATGAGCATCTGCAACAAAACGACAAAGGGCTGCTGCATTAAAAGGGTTGCCCTTTTCACTTCCACTCATTTTTTCAATAAACAGGAAAATATATAATTGACCAAACAATTTTATGAAACAATACCCAGTCTGTGATCAAAATTACAGGCTTTTTACAATGGATAAACTTAAAATTACATTAAATTCATGTTGGTGAAAATCACTGGAAATAAAACTCTGATATAATGTAACGATTAAGGATACATGAAATTTATGGATAATAAAAAAGGGTTTCGTTTTCTGACAAAAAAGGAATAATGAACATAACAGACTATGTGAAAAAAGTGAAGAGAAGGTGCGATATGGAACGGGAACTGCTCTCTGTTATAATTCCTTCTTACAATGAAGGTGAAAACATCAGACGAATCTTTGAGGCACTCGAGGAAGAGTTTCGCGATTTTCATTATGACTTTGAAATCATCTTTGTGAATGATGGAAGCAAAGACAATACGCTTCAATACATGAGAGAGCTCTCTCTCAAAAGTGCAAAAGTCAAATACATTTCCTTTTCTCGTAACTTTGGGAAAGAAGCTGCAATTTTAGCAGGTCTTGAGCATGCAAAAGGAGAAGCTGCGATCATTATGGACGCCGACCTGCAGCACCCAACGTATTTGATTCAGGATTTTGTTAGAGGCTACGAAGAAGGTTATCATCAAGTCATTGCCAAACGAAACCGTAAAGGGGACAGCAAGCTTCGTTCTTACCTATCATCGATGTATTATAAAGTGATGAACAAGGTGGTCGAAGTGGACTTGCGTGATGGGGTAGGAGATTTCCGCTTAATTTCCCGTCAAGCGATCGACGCATTGCTTCAGCTAAAAGAGGGAAATCGTTTTTCAAAAGGCCTTTTTTGCTGGATTGGCTTTGAAGAAAAGGTCATCTATTATGAAAATGTGGAAAGACAGCACGGTGATACAAAATGGTCACTGAAGAAATTATTTAACTACGGGATTGATGGTGTCATTTCCTTTAACAACCGCCCGCTGCGTATTTGTTTTTATACGGGTATTTTGATCTTATTTCTCTCTTTGATTTACATCGTGGCGACCTTTATTCAAATCGTCAGAACGGGCATCATGGTACCGGGTTATTTCACTTTAATCTCAGCTGTGCTTTTCCTCGGTGGTGTCCAGCTCTTGAGTCTAGGTGTGATCGGAGAATACATTGGCCGGATTTACTATGAAACGAAAAAGAGGCCGCATTACTTAATTCAAGAATCAAATGTCATGGAACAAGAGACAAGCTCAAAAGAACAAGACCGAGTGTTAACGCAGTTATTTAAATAACGTGGAGTCAAATAACCGGCAAGCACGAATCGCTTGCTGGGTTGTTTTGTTTCAATGAACAGTGGATCTTTTGGAGAAAGGATTTAGATGATGAAACGTAGATGGATACTCATTGGAATGTGCCTCATTCTTGCTTTATTAGGCCACTCCTTTTTCTTATATGAATATACGCAAGGCCGATATATGACGGGAGATGGGGATGGCATTTCGCAAATGCTCCCGTTTAAAAAGCTGCTGTATGACGAATACGTCAAAGGAAACTTCTTTTATTCCTATCAATTTGGTCTAGGCGGCGGTACATATACGCAATTAGGTTATTATTTTACAACGTCGATGGTCTTTATGGTCACAGTCGCTGTTGTCTGGCTGTTAAATGTGCTTCACCTTGTACAGTCAACAGACATTCACTTTTGGGCAAATGCTGTTATTTGGCTGAGTGTGATCAAGCTGACAGTCATTCTGTTCATCGCATATCGTGTGCTTCTTTCGATTGTGCAACATAGGCTGGGGGCGCTGACAGGTGCCGGTATTTACGGACTGTCTATTGTGTACTTTCGGCATCAAACGTTTTGGGAGTTTTTCACCGACAGCATGATGTGGCTTCCGCTGCTTGTGCTCGGGGTTGAACGGATTTTTAAAACAGGCAAGCCGGCATGGTTTATTGCGGCTTGCAGTCTCATGCTGATCAACAATTTTTACTTTGCTTACATTCACTTTATCTTTTTAGCCATTTATCTCGTCTTCAGATATATGATTAAGCTTCAAAGCGAGGAGCGAGGCTGGAAGGTGTTCTGGACACTTGCGATCTCTACGTTGTTATCGTTTGGGATCAGTGCTGCCTTTTTTATCCCGTCTGTTTACGGCTTTCTCAATAATGTAAGACCGCCGTATGAACAGGCAATTCCTTGGTTTGAGCTGCATGATCATCTGCTGTTTACAAGCAGGGTGTATTTATTGCCGGTCATCTTTCTGATTTGTCTGTTTCTCGTTCCGCTATACCGGAACAGATGGTTTTTCATGTTCACATCGATCAGTGTTCTGCTGATCATTTTTCACTACAGTCCAAAGATGGCGAGCGTGTTTAATGGTTTTTCTGCACCGCAGTACAGATTTGAATACATTCTTGCTTTTACAGTCGGAGCAGTTGTAGCCATCACCATCAAGCATTTCTCGCAAATGGAGTGGAAGTGGAAAAAACGTGCGGTTTTAGGCGCTTGGATTGTATTCCTTCTCGCAGTCGCCCTTTCAGAACGAGCAAAGGGAAATATGGATGTTGTTGTATTTACCGGAATAGGACTGCTTGTGATCAGCTTGTTCTTCCTCTCGATACATGCGGGGAAACGTCTGCACCTTCGTCTCTTTTCAGCTGTGCTCATCGTTGTGAGCTTACTGACAGCAGGCGTGTATCAGCAGGGCTACTTATTTGAAAGAAGCAATATTAAGAGCGTATCAGATACGTATCTGAATAGTGAGGCGTATGCTGGACATGAGCAAATGAAGCTCATTCAGCAGATTCAAAGCCGCTCAAAAGAAGATCCGCTTGCCCGGATTGATTGGATGAACGGCGTGCGCAACAACACCCCGTTATTTGAAGGCTTTCAAGGCATGAGTGCGTATTCAAGTATATTGAATCAGCATCTGCTCCATTTCTACTGGAATGACCTGCAAATTGATATGGGACGGGAAAGTGTCAGCCGGTATGCAACAATGGGGGACAGGGCGAATTTATACAGTCTGACCTACGGGAAGTATTATATGAGAGACAAATCGATGTCTTTCTCACCGCCGGTTTATTTTAAGCCCATATTGGAAAGCGAACATTATGAAGTGTATGAAAATACACGTCCGCTCCCATTTGCAAGAACAACGAGTACCGTCTATTCAGAAAAGTCACTAGAGCATGCATCAGCACTTGATAAAGAACATGCGATGTTGCAAGGTGTGATCTTAAACAAAAAAGGAAATGCTGAAATCGACCAATCGCCTGATCGAATAAAGGATACAAACATTCATACTGAACAAGCGGTATACGAAAATGGCGTGCTTGATGTATACGGGAAAACGGGCGGGCTGAATATCACCCTTCCAGATGATATCGCTCGCGTGGGGGATGTGTATGTGAGCTTTTATGTGAAGCGGACCGACCGTAACGAAGGGTTTCAGTTATCTGTGGATGACTATGTCACATCACGCAAAAGCAATACGTCTATCTACAAAACAGGCGTTAATGACGTGACGATCCGAGTCCCTGCGGAAAAAATCCTTTCCATACGAGTTCCAAAAGGGAAGTATGAGCTGAGTCAATTAAAGCTGTATCATGAGCCTTACCGCACCCTTGCGCGGGCATATGAAAAAGAAAAACAGGATGATGGCAGCCAGCAGGTGAAACTTAAAAATAACCGCTTTACGATTTCTTATGAGAACAAGCGCGGCGATGATTATATGATTCTGCCTGTTCCATATGAAAAAGGCTGGGAGCTCACGGTGAACGGCCATCAAACCGATATTGAACAAGCCAATTATGCGTTTATCGGTTTTCCAATAGAAAAAGGCAAAAACGAGATCGTGCTAACCTACTATCCGCCTTATATCAGAATTCTCGCATTGATTTCACTCGTCAGTTTGATCGTTGCGATTTTATATGCACGGAGAAAACACAAGAAACACCACTTTACATCATAAGTGGTGTTTTTTCTCATCATTGATAAAATCTACATAAAAGCATGTGAATGGGGGAGACCATTTGACGTTAAACAAAGAGTCCACTATTGCTCATTTTGAACACTCCATTGAATGGGTACAGTCACTAACGGAATTAACAGACAAAGAATGGCGCAGAGCGATCGCTGATGGAAAATGGAGCACCGCTGAAATCATCGCCCATTTCGTTCCATGGGATGAATTTATTTTAAAGGCTCGACTAAAGGAATTTTGGAACGATCGGCCATTACCTCAAGCTCCTGATGTGCACAAAATGAATCAGCAGTCAGCTGAAAGAGCGAGAAAGGAAAAGAAAAGCGAGACGATCGTTCGATTTATTGCTGTCAGAACAGAATTACTTCAAGAAATGAAGAAAATTGAACCATCTCGCTGGAATGAACCTTTTTTTATTGGTCAAACCAAGCTGACGTTATTAAGTTATTTCCAAGGACTGATCGAACACGATACCCATCATATGAAGCAAATCAAAGAAGCACTCTCGTCAGAAAGAGAGTAGAGTCATGAAGCTTCTTTCTCAAATGGAAACGTCGCATAATCAAACAAAAAATGAAATAGCCAAAGACTTAGCGCAAAGAGAATTTCTTCAGAAGTAGTCAGCAAAATGCCGTCAACCAATTCGTCTGATACATAGACAGCACCCCAAATAAACAAAAGGTGAAATAAAACGGCATAGAAAACGATGGATCGTTTTTTGGACCGACACTTACGAACAAACCGCATGAGCACGTGTTCCAGATGTTCAAAAGAGATCCCAAGTACAACATAGATGCCCATAAACAGAATCAACGATAAAATCGATTGATAAAAAGCACCGGTCAAATGAAAGAACAGCACACAAAACAACAAAAATATGTAACAGACAGCTGATAGCGCCATGAGCCATTTCAGCCCTTGCCATAAAGCGTGAACAGATTGTTGCATGGGTAAACAACACTCCTTTACATGAAGATACCTGCAAAAAGGACAGCCTTTTTGCAGGAAGGTGGAATTAATCCTCTTTTTTAGGTGCAGCGATGACAGGGTGTTTTTCTGTATCAAGCAGTTTTAAGAATTCTTCGCCTTGATCTAAATGATCCAAAACAAGCTGTTTCGGTGTGACCGCAAGCCACTGATTGAGTGAAATGTCTGCATAATGATCGCTCTTAAAGATTTCTAAGAAATAGAGCGGTTCGTCGCCTGTATTTTCTACATAATGCCCCATCGCAAATGGCACATAGCCAACGTCTCCCGCCTGATAGTTGAAGGTTCTCGCATGTCCATCAGAAGCAAAGACCGTCATTCGTGCCTTTCCAGAAATGAAATATTGCCATTCATCCGTATTTGGGTGCCAGTGCAGCTCACGAATGGCACCTGGATCAACTTTCACAAGAGCGGATGCAATCGTTTTAGACGCTTTGAAATTGGTAGAGTCCGCAATCCACACTTGTCCACCGCTTGACGTAATTGGCTCTTGTTTTAATAGCTCATATTTAAAGGAATTCGGGACTTCACCTTGCTCTGTTTGCACCTTGTCACATTCAAGGGAACCAGGAATTCCTTTTTGGAAAATATACTTCTCTTTCTCTGGCAGTTTTTCAAATTGCTCCTTTGTCATTCCAAAGTTTTGGAGCACAACTTCCTCTGGCGTATGGGCAAGCCAATCAGTCACTTGGAACGTACTATTTTCAGAGAAGGAACCATCATCAAACACAAGCAAGAATTCAGCTCCCGGTTCAAGTGCTTGAATAGAATGCGGCAAGCCTGAAGGGAAGTACCATAAATCTCCCTCAGTCACATCCTCTGTAAAATTGCGCCCCTCTGCATCAACCGATGTAATTCGGGCTTCCCCATAAATCATGTACGCCCATTCCGCTTCCTTGTGCCAGTGCAGCTCGCGAATTGCACCAGGTTTTAGCCGCATGTTCACAGAGGCAAGACTTTTAGAAATTGGCAGTTCACGAACCGTTACCTCGCGGGCATAGCCGCCTTTTTCTAAACGGTTGTGCGTATCAGAAAAAGAATATTTCATGTTGGGAACCGTTCCATGATCGGTTTCTGGTGGCGTGAGCATATCTGGGTTTTGCCTGTCTCGCTCGAGATTACGTGGAATTTTGACCGTTGCTCCTTTTTCTCCTCGAATCGGCTGCGGTACACCATTTTGCTTTTCACTCATGATAAAATCCCCTTTCAACATCGTATTGTGTGAGGTGACAAAAGGCCTTTCATTTCGCCCTCGTTTTCATAAGGTGAAACGAATCAAGAAGATGTCAATCTGATTCATCATTTTTTTGAACAGCGACCAATCGTTGGATGAGTTTGCTTAATTCATCAAACTTTCGTTCAAAACGTGTCAGCAAGTAAACTGTCAAAATGGCAGGAAAGCCAGCCTGACCGAGCTGCTTCAGCCATTCCTCCGAAAAAAAGGTCTCCATTTGTCTCACCTCCCAGCGGATGCTCGTCTTCTCTATAAGTGGTATGAAAGAAGAAATAGGAAATCAAAGGGGGAGAAAATGAACCATTAGACCCGTTTCACAAAGTTTACTTTTTTTAACTTTTGTCCACTTAATGCAAGTAGAGAGAACAAAGGGGAGGATGCACATGGATTATCGGCTGTTATTGAAAGCAAAATGGAAGGAAATCGTTGACCACCCGCTCATTCAGCAGTTTTTAAGCAATCCTAAAAACCAGCAGTTGCTCCGGCAAGTCATGGAAGAGCCAAACGAAGAAAATGCGAAAAAACTAGATTCCGAGTTCAAGCAGTTTTATCAAAAAATCCGCATCATCAAGTATATTTCCACAATGATCCGCATCTTTTCAGTCGACTTTGACAAACGAGTGAAAAAAAAGCAGCAACGTTTTCCGCTCATACTCGATCATCCTGATACGCAAGAAGTGAAAGACCCTGTTCAAACAGATACGTATGAAGCTGTGCTCTTTAACCAGCAAGACTTAGGGGAGCACCTGCAAGACCCAAGATTGTACAAGGCCTATCAGCAGCTCACAGACAAACAAAAAATGGTTTTAACCCATATTTATGTTGAAGGTCAAACAATGAAAGAAATAGCCGACCGGCTAGGTGAAACGAGACAAAACATCTCAAACATCCACAAAAAAGCGCTCAACAAACTAAAAGAAGAAACAGGGGGAGATGTCCGTGCAAGAAGACAAAATGACCAATGGAGAAATGGAAGAACTCATTGAAACCTTCACACCCATGATCAAAAAGAAACTACAAAACACGGCATATCAAGAAAGAGAAGACCTCGAACAAGAACTCTACATCAAACTCATCGAAAAAATAGACCGGCTGATTTACCAAGAAGGACCTGGCTTTTGGGAGTTTATTGTGGAATATATGACGAAGATGTAAGCACAAAAAAAGACTCGCTCACACAGAGCCGAGTCTTAATTTTTTTTGCAGTTTTTCTTCACTGAAAATCCAGCCGGTATAGGAATTTTTGATTTGGTGGTCCATGTCGATATGGCAGATCGCAACAAAAGGATAGTGACCTTTGCTGCGGTAGCGCAAATCAATGAACCGTACCTCATAATGATCCTTGTATTTATCTACTTCCCACCGGTAGACAGGGGAGAAGGAGAGAAAGGCTGAAATGTTTTCATCCTGTTTGGCAATTTTCATAATCTCAGTATCAGGGACCGGCACACGGTTAAAGGTGTCTAAAATGATGATCTCACCATTCATACTGCGTCCAACATGGAAAGAGGATTTACATTTCACAGCAATGCGCCATTGTCTGAACTTCATTGTAGGCGAAATAATAATGTCTTCAATCTCATCGAATCGTGCACGCAGCTGACGTTTAATCTGAAGCTGCATGATGACCCTGACGATATAGTAACAGAAAATCACGGCATACAGCGTAATGAACGTATAGCCGGGATGACCGCCAATCGCCCAAACGACAATGGCGACAAGGTGTGTAAAAAAGATAAACGGATCAAACGTATTAATGATCCCAAGCGCTACCCATTTCTTTGAAAATGGGCGAATGGCCTGTGTGCCGTATGCATTGAAAATATCGACAAACACATGAAGCACAACGGCTAATAGTGTCCATAGCCAGAGGTGAAGTAAATTCGCCCCCGGCACAAATGGGAAAATCACAGCCGGAATTAGCAATGACCAAAACAGTACAGCCGGAATGGAATGAGTAAATCCCCGGTGATTTCTTATATAAACTGCATTATTTTTTAGTTTTAGCACAGTATCAATGTCTGGTGCTTGGGAGCCGGCGATGGTCGCGATCATCACGGCGTGTGCCATGTGTGGATCTGCGCTGACGGCTGGATCTAAAAGCGCAAGTCCCCCAAGAGAAATGCCCATTACTACATGAGTACCAGTATCCAATTGATTACCTCCTAGTTGTCATGCTTAGGAACAATCATACAAAGTATACGTCTCCAATCAAGACTATGTGCAAAATCACTTTTGCTTTATCTCGATTTAATGTAACATGTTAACGTATCTACAAACAGTATACAACAAATAAGGTTCTTTTCAGAACGTTAGCCCTCGGTCCAATGAGAAGGAGTATAGATATGAAAGACATTCAAGAAAAGCTGGACCGCAAAGATATTGCGGGCTTTCAGCATGATTTAATCGATTGGTATGAAAAAGAACAACGTACACTTCCATGGCGTGAAAATCAAGATCCATATCGCGTCTGGGTATCAGAAGTGATGCTCCAGCAAACGAGAGTGGATACGGTCATTCCGTACTTCAATCGGTTTATGGAGCAATTCCCGACGGTGAAAGATCTTGCTTTAGCTGATGAAGAAAAGGTCATGAAAGCATGGGAAGGTCTTGGCTACTACTCACGAGTGCGTAATTTACAGGCAGCTGTGAAAGAAGTCTATGAATCCTACGGGGGCGTTGTCCCTGATACGAAAGAACAATTTTCAAAACTGAAAGGTGTAGGCCCGTATACGAGCGGCGCAGTGCTGAGTATCGCCTATAACAAGCCATACCCTGCGGTAGACGGCAACGTGATGAGGGTCATTTCCCGTATCTTGTCCATATGGGATGATATTGCAAAACCAAAAACGAGAAACATTTTCGAATTTGCGGTTGATCAGCTCATTTCCCGGGAAAAGCCGTCAGAATTCAATCAAGGGCTAATGGAGCTAGGTGCACTTATTTGCACCCCAACCTCTCCTGCATGCCTCATTTGTCCTGTAAACATGCATTGCTCGGCACTTGAGGAAGGCGTTCAGCATGAGCTGCCGGTGAAAAGTAAAAAGAAAAAGCCGACTGCGAAATCAATGGCAGCAGCGGTGTTATTTGACGATGCAGGCCATCTCTATATTCATAAGCGTCCAAGTACAGGTCTGCTTGCGAATTTATGGGAGTTCCCAAACATGGAAACAATGAAGGGAAGAAAAACGGAAAAAGAGCAGCTGATTGATTTCTTAAAAGAGGAAGCGGGTGTACAAGCAGAACTTGGTGATTTAGAAGGCACCATTCAACATGTATTTACCCACCTCATCTGGAATATTTCTGTTTTCTTTGGACGTGTGACCTCTGTATCTGATGACACGATGCTGAAAAAAGTCACAACAGAAGAATTTGAGGCATATGCTTTGCCAGTCTCACATCAAAAAATATGGAAGATGGCACTTGAACAGCCTAGTCATATTTAACCGTTGTACCATGGGTATAATCGGCTTCATTTCGGTGCAGACCCCCGCGGTTTTCAATTTCAGAAATGATTTCTCGATACTTAGATTGCCCTTCTTCGTTTAAATAAGGTAAAATTTGTTGGAAAGCATGATGAAAAAAAGCAAGCTCAGTATCTTTCCATTGATCCTTTGACATCATGCCAAGCTGGCTTAAATCGCGTCCGACATACATGAATGTAACCTCCTAATAGGAACTTTCCTATTAGTGTGAAGCGAATGGACGAAAACTATTCAAATCAGGAGATGAACCATAATGAACAAGCGTAAATGTGCACTAATTACAGGCAGCAGTAGAGGTGTTGGGAAAGAAGTAGCCCTTCGCCTGGCTGAAAAAGGATATGACATTGTCATTAACTATGCAAGAAGCAAAAAAGCAGCACTTGAAACAGCTGAAGAAATTGAAGCGATGGGTGTTAAAACATTAGTTGTCAAAGCCAACGTTGGTCAGCCAGAGAAAATCAAAGACATGTTCCAGCAAATTGACGAAACGTTTGGCCGTTTAGACGTATTTGTGAACAATGCGGCATCTGGCGTTCAGCGTCCAATCATGGATCTTGAAGAAAATCATTGGGACTGGACCATGAATATCAATGCGAAAGCCTTGTTATTTTGCGGACAAGAAGCAGCCAAATTAATGGAGAAAAACGGCGGCGGACATATCGTCAGCATTAGCTCACTAGGCTCTATCCGCTACCTTGAAAACTACACGGTGGTCGGTGTATCTAAAGCAGCACTAGAAGCTTTGACACGCTACCTCTCCGTTGAGCTGTCACAAAAAAATATCGTCGTAAATGCCGTATCAGGCGGCGCCATCGATACAGATGCACTCAAGCACTTCCCAAATCGTGAAGAGTTATTAGAAGACGCTAAGAAAAATACACCAGCAGGCCGTATGGTGGAAATTAAAGACATGGTCGACAGTGTAGAATTCCTTGTATCAGGCAAAGCAGATATGATTAGAGGACAGACGATTATCGTCGATGGCGGACGTTCTTTGCTTGTTTAAAAAAAATCATGAATAAGATGTACACCTTCTGCACAAATTAATGTGCGTGGAGGTGATAATGATGGATAAACAACAAAACAAAACAAACGCACAACAAGTGAAAAAACAAAACCAAGCTGCTGCACAAGGCGGTCAATATGGCACTGAATTTGCTAGCGAGACTGACGCACAGCACGTAAAAAAATACAACCAAAAAGCTGAGCAAAACAAACAACAAAACAGCTAATCACTGAAACAAAGGGAAGCACTTCATCTACGAATGAAGTGCTTTTCTTTTTGCCTCTCCCCACCATCCGACAAAACCTGTAAAACCTCTACATAAACAGTCAAAGGACTTCTTCCTTCTTTCAAGAAATGGTATAGATACAAAAAGTCGATACGAATGAAAGGGAGGAGTTAGATGTCTGATTTCGACCAGCTTGTCAAAGAACAAATGCAGCTTATGGATCAGCTGCTCGATGTACAAGGAGAACTTGATCTGTACTTAGAGACAGAAAAACGATTGCTGCAAGGTGAAAAAAAGGAAGAGCGGCATAAGCTTCATGATCAAATCAAACAGAAACGAGAAGAACTGCAAAAAGTCCAAACACTATTTACAAAACAGACTGAACAAGTCATCAATTCGTATAAACAAATGGAGAAGAGCTCAACCGTGATGTAAAAGAGTGTGCCGTTCAATTGGGTTGAATGGCTTTTTCATTTCATTTTTTAATGATGTAACGGTATAATATAATAGAGACATGTTTAGTTGGGAAATTAGGTCTTTGGACTGTTAGGTTTGTTTGTTATAGAAAGTAGGGGAGAAAATATGGGCTATCCCAAGGAAGGAGAAACCATCCAAATTCAAAGCTATAAACATAATGGCTTGATCCACAGGATTTGGAATGAAACCACCATTCTGAAAGCAACGGAATTGTGTATCATTGGTGCAAACGATCGAACAATGGTGACTGAATCCGATGGCCGAACATGGATGACAAGAGAACCGGCTATTTGCTATTTTCATGCAAAACAATGGTTTAATGTCATTGGGATGCTTCGAGATGATGGGGTGTATTATTACTGCAACATCAGCTCTCCTTTTGCGACAGATGAAGAGGCGATTAAGTATATTGATTACGACTTAGATGTCAAAGTCTTTCCGGACATGACGTATAATATTTTGGATGAGGATGAATATGCAGATCATAAGAGGCAGATGAATTATCCAAAAGAAATCGATAGTATCTTACGAGAGCATCTAAATACATTACTGCATTGGATTCACCAGCGGAAGGGACCGTTTGCTCCAGAATTTGTGGATATGTGGTATGAACGTTTTTTGCGTTATACAAAATAAGTAACAGCAGCTAAAACCTGTTTGGCTTTTCAAAGCCAACAGGTTTTTGATTGCGTACGGATAAGAGGCACTGATAGATTGGGAAGGAGATTTACATGGGGGTCATAAAACGTTACATGGCTTTTGTAACACCGTATAAAAAACAGATTGCATTGACAATGGTGATCGGAATGATTAAGTTCTCGATCCCCTTAACATTGCCTCTGCTTTTAAAGTATGTCATTGATGATGTGATTCAAGGCTCTGGATCGGCTGAAGAAAAAACATCCACTCTCTTTATTATTATGGGAATCATGCTTGTATTATTTTTAGTGATGAGACCGCCTGTTGAGTACTACAGACAATACTATGCGCAGTGGACAGGCAGTAAAGTATTATTTGATATTCGGGAAAAACTGTTCTCGCACATTCAAAAGTTGAGCCTTCGTTATTACGCCAACACGAGAACAGGGGAAATTATTTCAAGGGTCATCAACGATGTGGAGCAAACAAAGGAATTTGTCATCACAGGGCTTATGAACATTTGGCTTGATTTGATGACCGTCCTGATTGTGATAGCCATTATGTGTACACTGGATCTTAAACTCACCATTGTGTCTGTCATTATTTTTCCGCTGTATGCGTTAGCAGTGAAGTATTTTTACGGACGGCTTCGCAAGCTGACAAAAGAGCGGTCGCAGGCACTGGCTGAGGTACAAGGGCACCTGCATGAGCGAGTACAAGGAATGCCTGTCATTCGCAGCTTTGCGATTGAAGAATACGAACAAGAGAATTTTCACGATGAAAATAAAAATTTCTTAAACAAAGCGATCAATCATACGAATTGGAATGCCAAAACATTCGCTGTCGTCAATACGATCACAGACATTGCGCCGCTGCTCATCATTGCTTTTGCTGGCTATACCGTCATTAACGGGTCGCTTTCAATTGGGACAATGATTGCCTTTGTTGGCTACATTGACCGGATGTACAACCCGATTCGCCGTCTCATTAACTCATCGACGACTTTAACTCAGTCAGTAGCATCAATGGATCGTATTTTTGAGTTTATTGATGAACCGTATGAAGTAACAGACAAGCCGAATGCAAAAGAAGCCAATCACTTAAAAGGAGAGGTAGAATTTAAAGATGTGTCGTTCCGTTACGAACATACACAGGAAGAGATTTTACACAATATCTCCTTGAAAGTAGAAAAAGGTCAAACCGTTGCGCTTGTAGGAATGAGCGGCGGAGGGAAGTCGACACTCGTCAGCTTAATTCCAAGATTTTATGATGTCACAAGCGGATCACTCGAAATTGACGGCATTGATATTAAAGAGTACAAGGCAAGAAGCCTGCGGAATCAAGTCGGGATGGTGCTCCAAGATACATTCTTATTCAGTGACACCATTAAAGAAAATATCGCTGTGGGAGACCCAGAAGCATCCTTTGAGAAAATTGTGTCGGCGGCCAAAGCGGCTAATGCCCATGAGTTCATCATGTCTCTTCCTGAAGGATATGACACAAAGGTAGGAGAACGTGGCGTAAAGCTATCAGGCGGTCAAAAACAACGAATTTCAATTGCGAGGGTATTTCTTAAAAATCCACCGCTGCTTATTTTAGACGAAGCGACGTCTGCACTTGATTTAGAAAGTGAACATTACATTCAAGAAGCGATGCAAAAGCTGGCAAAAGATCGCACAACTTTTATTGTTGCGCACCGTTTATCAACGATTACACATGCGGACCTCATTGTGGTCATGGAACAAGGCGAGATTGTGGAAAAAGGAACACATGAGGAATTAATGAACCGAGACAGCCACTATCGCCATCTATTTACCATTCAAACATTAAATTAGTAGAAGCCTATCCGATTCTAGCGGATAGGCTTTTTATGCTTGTCAAAAACATGACATATTTCCCAGCTTGTCTCAATACAATTTTAAAAAGTATGACGGGGTGGTGAAGATGTGAAAGAACAAAAAGTATTGCTAGATGTCAAACAGCTGTCTATTGCTTTTCAGCAAAAAAAGCAGAGAGTGCCGATCGTTCATGACATCTCATTCTCTATTCAAAAAGGAGAAACCTTAGGTATTGTGGGCGAATCTGGCTGCGGGAAAAGCATCACATCGATGTCTTTAATGGGGCTGAATCACCAAACAGAAACAACAGGTCACATACAATTTGAAGGTCAAAACCTGCTGTCACTGTCGGAGAAACAATGGCGAGAGGTCAGAGGGAATGACATCTCAATGATTTTCCAGGAACCCATGACTTCTCTCAATCCACTCATGACCATCGGCAAGCAAATGACAGAAGCCCTTTTCACACATCAGACTATCAGCCAAAAAGAAGCAAAAGTAAAGGCGGTAGATTTGCTTCAAACGGTAGGCCTGAAACAAGCAGCGTCATTACTCAAAAAATATCCACATGAACTATCGGGCGGCATGCGTCAGCGTGTAATGATTGCGATGGCGATGCTATGTCACCCAAAGCTCATGATTGCAGATGAACCAACGACTGCACTTGATGTCACCATCCAAGCACAAATTCTTCGTTTGCTCAAAAAGTTAAATGAAGAGATGAACACCGCTATTTTATTTATTACTCATGATTTAGGCGTCGTGCGGCAAATATGCCAGCGTGTCATGATTATGTATGCCGGTCGAATCGTAGAAGAAGGAACCGTTGACCGTATTTTCCAAAAACCTCTGCACCCCTACACGAAAGGTCTTTTCGCCTCTGTTCCATCATTTAAAGAGAAAAAAGAAAAACTCATGTCTATTGCGGGTCATGTACCTAAGCCAGGAGCTATTCGGTCCGGCTGTCAATTTGCACCACGCTGTCCATATCAAATGACGCAATGTCTTGAAAAAGACCCATCTTTACAATCCATTTCACACAATCACCGCGTCGCATGTTTTCTAATGGAAGGAGGAGAAGACACTGAATCACCCACTGTTGCAAGTGAATCAACTGACGAAGCGTTATGACACATCGGCATTTTTTTCTAAACACAAACAGACGACTTTGGCTTTAAATCAAGTGTCCTTTCACGTGAAAGAAGGAGAGACGCTCGGCATTGTGGGCGAATCTGGCTGCGGGAAATCAACCCTTGGCAAAAGCTTAATGAGATTAATCGAACCGACTTCTGGCTCAATCCAAATGAAAGGAAAAGAAGTGACGCTTCTGAAAGAACGAGACATGCGTTCCTTCAGAAAAGACATTCAAATGATTTTCCAAGATCCATACGCTTCCTTAAATCCACGAATGAAAATCAAAGACATTTTAGAAGAACCGCTCATTGTTCATAAACATGGAACAAAAGCAGAAAGACAAAAGCGGGTAAAAGAGATGCTGCACATTGTTGGGTTTGACCCATCCTATGGAGACCGTTATGCGCACCAATTCAGCGGCGGTCAGAGGCAGCGTATTGGAATTGCTAGGGCGCTCATTACTCATCCAAGTCTTGTGATTGCCGATGAGCCAGTTTCCGCTTTAGATGTATCGGTTCAAGCACAAATATTGAATTTAATGCTCGAATTGCAAAAGACGCTTTCTCTGACGTACTTGTTTATTTCTCACGATCTAGGCGTTGTCAAGTATATGAGCGACCGAATTGCAGTGATGTACGCTGGCCGTATTGTAGAAATGGGTCCTGCGGAGGACGTATTTCACAATCCGCTTCATCCTTATACATCGCTTCTTCTGAAATCCATTCCACATATGGATCACGTGCTGGAAACGCAGGATGTGTCAGCGGAAGAATCCACCCTGGTGTCAGAAGATGGCTGTCCTTTCTATAAAAGATGTCCAAAAAGGTGGGCGCAATGCTTGCAAGCTGTTCCGCCTTTGTATGAGGAGGAAACAGGTCATGCAGCTGCGTGCTATTTATATCAAAAGGAGGAACACAATGAAGAAGACATGGTTATTCAGTAGTTTCATTTTTGTGCTGGCACTTGCGTTATTTTTAGGGGGCTGTTCATCTTCATCAACATCAGAAGAAAAAGCCACAAAAGACACTCTCGTATTTGGCAGAGGAGGGGACTCTACGTCACTTGATCCGATTACTACAACAGAAGGCGAAACCTTCAAGGTCACAGAGAATATGTTTGAAAAGCTTTTGAATTACGGTGAAAAAGACACGACCATCCATCCGGGCCTCGCAACAGAATGGGATGTTGCGAAGGACGGAAAATCGTACACGTTCTACTTAAGAGAAGGTGTGAAATTTCACGATGGCACAGACTTTAATGCAGAAGCAGTGAAATTCAACTTTGACCGCTGGATGAATGGAGATGCCGAAAAATTTCCTTACTACGGCATGTTTGGCGGCTATAAAAAAGATAAAGGGCATGTCATTAAAGACATCATCGTCAAAGGAGAGCATGAAATTGAATTTCAACTCAAACGCCCACAGGCAACATTTCTGAAAAACATCGCCATGTCACCATTTGGTATCGCTAGTCCTGCAGCAGTTGAAAAAAGCGGTGATTCATTTAGAGAAAACCCAGTTGGCACAGGACCATTTAAGTTTAAAGAATGGAAGCAGAACGACCGTATTGTCTTAGAAAAGAACGAAGATTACTGGCAAAAAGATAAACCAAAACTGAAACAAATCATCTTCCGCTCTATTCCTGAAAACTCTGCTCGTTTAAATGCGCTTAAAACAGGCGAAATCGACTTGATGGATGGCGTCAATCCGTCCGATTTAGATGGCATTAAAACAGACAAAGCGCTCCAGCTGATTGAAAGACCATCCATGAACGTAGGTTATATCGGGCTGACAGTGACTAGAAAGCCGCTTGATAACAAGTTGGTTCGTCAGGCACTCAATTATGCAGTTGATAAAGAATCAATCATCGAGTCGTTTTATGGAGGGCTTGCTGAACCAGCAAAAAATCCACTTCCTCCGTCATTAGAAGGCTACAATGACGAGATTGAGCCATATCCATATGATCCGGAAAAAGCAAAAGAACTATTGAAAGAGGCAGGCTTCCCTGACGGTTTTCGCATCAAGCTTTGGGCAATGCCTGTGCCGCGTCCATATATGCCAGACGGGATGAAGGTAGCTGAAGTCATTCAGTCAAACTTTGAAAAAGTTGGTGTCAAAGCCGAAATCGTCACATATGATTGGGCGACTTATTTAGATAAAGCAAGTAAAGGCGAAGCAGATGTGTTCTTATTAGGATGGACAGGGGACAATGGCGATCCTGATAATTTCATCTATACATTATTAGATAAAGACAGTATTGGCGGTAACAACTATACATTCTTCCAAAACGATAAAATGCATGACATCCTCATTGAAGCGCAGACCGATACGGATCAAAAGAAGCGAAATGAATTATATCAAGAAGCTCAAGAAATCATTCATGATGAAGCACCTTGGATTCCATTAGTCCATTCAATTCCAATGCTTGCCGCATCTAAAGATTTAAAAGGCTACCAGCCACATCCGACTGGTTCCGAAGCATTGACTGACGTATATTTCGAATAAGCAAATAAGGGAGATCGTTCGATCTCCCTTATCCAAACAATGAAAAGGCGGTGAAAGCTGTTTGTTTGCTTATTGTATGAAGCGAGCAGGAATGCTCATTCCAGTACTGATCGGAATGACCTTAGTTGTATTTTCTATTATTCGGTTTATCCCTGGAAATCCGGCGCAGGTCATCTTAGGACAGCGGGCAACGAAAGAAGCAGTAGAGCAATTGACGATTCAGCTTGGTTTAGATCAGCCGTGGTACGTACAATATGGTCACTACATGCTGGGGCTTTTAAAAGGTGATCTAGGGACTTCCATACGAACAGGAGCGGCTATTGCCCAGGAAATGAAGCCTTACTTATTCGCTACATTAGAATTGACTTTCTTCGCTATGTTGCTGGCGATTATTGTCGGTGTGAATGCCGGAATCATTAGTGCGTGGTTTAAACATTCTTTCTTTGATTATGTGGCCATGTTTATTGCGCTCATTGGGGTGTCCATGCCGATTTTCTGGTTAGGCTTAATGGGACAGTGGCTATTCTCGATTGAATTAGGTATTTTGCCGACTACAGGACGAGAAAACGTAAGAAATCCGGTAGAGTCGATCACCTATATTCATACGCTGGACACGCTTTTGCAAGGGCGATTTGATCAATTCTTTGACAGCATCAAGCATTTAATTTTACCAAGTACCGCTCTCGCAACGATTCCTGCTGCGATTATTGCAAGGATTACGAGGGCAAGTATGTTGGAAGTCCTTCATTCAGATTTTATTCGAACAGCAAAAGCAAAAGGGGTACGTTCATTTTTCATCATTTATCAGCATGGGCTGAAAAATGCGCTCATTCCGATTTTAACGATTATTGGTCTTCAAACAGGTCTCTTGCTAGGCGGAGCCATTTTAACAGAAACGATCTTTGCTTGGCCGGGAATTGGGCGGTATATTTACGATGCAATTAGCTATCGTGATTATCCTGTTATTCAAACTGGCATTCTTGTTGTTGCGCTCATATTTGTGCTGATCAATTTCATTGTTGATATCTTGTATGCAGTCATTGATCCGAGGATTAAATACTAGAGAAGGGAGAGTGACGACATGGAAGCGCAAAAAGAGCTTCAAGCACCTAAACAAAAGGAAGAACGCTCTCAATCACTGATTCTTGAATCGATGAAACTGTTCTTTCAGCACAAGCTGGCGGTCATTGGCACTGTGATTGTCTTTTTATTTCTGATCCTAGCAATCTTTGCACCGCTCATTGCTCCTTATGGAATCAACGAGCAGTCACTAGGCGAACGATTTAGTGCCCCTTCAGCTGCGCATTGGTTTGGTACGGATGATTTCGGGAGAGACATATTTTCTAGAGTGGTGCATGGAGCTCGAATTTCATTATGGGTGGGTTTCTTCTCCGTTCTCGGGTCGGTTATTTTAGGGACATTGCTTGGATTGATGGCAGGTTACGGCGGTAGATTATTGGATGCTGTCATCTCAAGACTATTTGATATTTTACTCGCTTTTCCTAGCATTCTATTAGCGATTGCGATTGTTTCCATCTTAGGACCTTCCTTACAAAATGCCCTTATTGCCATAGCGATTATTAACGTCCCCACATTTGGCCGGCTGGTTCGTTCAAAGGTGCTGAGCATTAAGCAAGAAGAATATGTTTTAGCAGCAAAGGCAGTCGGGATGTCACACCGCCGCATCGTTCTTCGTCACATTCTGCCAAATAGTATGGTGCCGGTCATCGTTCAAGCGACGCTTGCGATTGGTACAGCCATTATTGAAGCGGCGGCTTTAGGATTTTTAGGATTAGGTGCACAAGCGCCAAGTCCAGAGTGGGGGAAAATGCTTGCAGATGCGAGACCTTATCTCGTACAAGCGCCATGGACTTTATTTTTCCCGGGGATTGCGATCATGCTGACGGTTCTTGGTTTTAACTTGATGGGAGATGGATTAAGAGACACCCTTGATCCTAAAATGAAGAAAATAAAATAAGACCGATTCCAAGAATCGGTCACAGCGTGTAGACAAACCCCGCATTCTTTGTCAGTCCTGCGTGCTGGTGCTCACGAATATGGCATTCGCTCCGCTCCAGTACTCGTCCTTCCTTGATTTCAAGGGTTTTCAACTACGCTGAAAAGAAGACAAAGGGCTAAATAAAGATCATTTTAGCCCTTTGTCAAAAATGTAAGCCCGATTCTTAGAATCGGGCTTTTGTATTTAAGCTTCTTTTTCTTCTGTCTCAATCTCACTATCTTTTGGGTGATACGTTTGGAAGCTTGTAATCAAAGTATCTAGATGCTCCAATTCATCACGGTATTCAATAATACTCGACATCACATTCAGCATATTGTAATCCAGCAAGTCGTTTTCTTGATTTTGTTGATGCTGAATAAATGATTTCGTTAATGCTTCAAGACGAAGAGAGCATTCATTCTGAAAATCATCGTCCTGCAGTTTCATTTTTCCAACAAACTTCATCAAGGTACGTTCATGCCAATAAAGCAAATAATCAATCTCATCTGTTAAGCTCTCTCTGAAATGCTCTGGCATCAAATGAATTTCATTTTCTAACTTATGAAGCTTTTTCAGCAAGTACAGCGCTCGATTAGACGTCATGATTGCCTGTCTGAATAAAACAAGCTTTCTAGATTTGACATAAGTTGTTTTCTTTAAATAGCTTCGTTCTTCTTTGTATAACAAGTAAATGTGATCTAATTTGATCATACGTTCTTTTATTTGATCGATGTCATCCTTTAAAGTGGAATGATCAGTAGACTGTCTGGAGCTCAGACGGATCCATTTTAAAATCTCCTCCGTATTTTCCATAATGTGATGAACAAGCTTTGTTTCATACTTTGGCGGCAGGAAAATCAAATTCACTAAAAATGAAGAAAGTACGCCTAACACCACAGTTGCTGTTCGAATTAAGGCAAAGGAAAGGAAATGATCCCCTGCACTTTCTAAAATCGCGATGACGGTTACGAGTGCAATCGGAATCGTGTGTTCAATCTTCAGCTTTAAATTAATCGCAATGACCATGACGGCAGTTAAGCCGATGATGACTGGTCCTGTGCCAAAAAGCAGACCGAACGTAATGGCAAGTGCTGCTCCAATAATATTGGCTTGCACTTGATCAACAATCGTTAAAAATGATCGATAAATAGATGGCTGGATAGCAAATACAGCTGCAATTCCCGCGAAGACGGGTGTCGGCAACCCAAGCCATGTTGCCAGGTAAAGCGCGAGTACAATGGCAATACCAGTTTTTAAAATACGGGCTCCAAGTTTCATTGGTTTTGTCCCTGCATTCCTTTCTTTTCGATAATAGATGACCACTTGTCATATATCATAAATATTTTGATGAAACAACTAAGTAATATACAGCGGTCTTCCGAAATATTCAAGTGATTTTTGAAAGTTCATGAAAACATCAAAAGAAGGTATTGAGAAAAAATGTAACAGATTCACTTGCTTTTGACAATCAAGAGCTGGTAAATAAAAAAACAGACGCATGAATTTACGTCTGTTTTTCTCCTCATTATGATTGTTTCAGTTGTTCAAACGCATGATCTACTGCTTTGAGCGTTTCAGAAATATCATTTTCAGTATGTGCAATGGTTAAGAACCATGCTTCATATTTAGAAGGCGCGAGGTTAATACCTTGTGCGAGCATGAATTTAAAGAAACGGGCGAACATTTCACCATCCGTATTTTCAGCCTGCTCGTAGTTCACAATCGTTTCCTTTGTAAAATAAATGGTGAGAGCACCTTTTAAACGATTCACTGTAATATCTACTTGATGTTTTTTTGCGTGGGCTAAAATTCCCTCTTCTAACATGGCCCCGAGCTGATCAAGACGTTCGTAGACCCCGTCTTCTTTTAACACTTCCAAGCATGCAATACCAGAAAGGATAGAGGCGGGATTACCTGCCATCGTACCAGCTTGGTAGGCTGGTCCAAGCGGGGCGACTTGCTCCATAATTTCTTTTTTGCCGCCGTAAGCGCCGATTGGAAGACCGCCGCCGATAATTTTACCTAATGCAGTGAGGTCAGGTTTTACTTGAAGCAAGTCCTGTGCACCACCATACATAAAGCGGAAAGCTGTAATGACTTCATCATAGATGACTAGAGCCCCTTTTTCATGAGTCAGGTCATTAACCTGCTGCAGGAAACCGTCTTTAGGCTCTACGATACCAAAGTTCCCGACAATTGGCTCAACAAGAACAGCTGCTACTTCATCACCCCAGCGGTCTAATGCTTCTTTGTAGCTGTCTATATCGTTGAATGGAACGGTAATGACTTCATTGGCAATACTTTTAGGCACGCCCGCTGAATCTGGTGTTCCTAAAGTGGAAGGTCCAGAGCCGGCCGCAACTAGCACAAGATCAGAATGGCCGTGGTAACATCCGGCAAACTTAATGATCTTTGTTCTGCCTGTATAAGCGCGAGCGACACGGATTGTCGTCATCACAGCTTCTGTACCTGAATTGACAAAACGAACTTTGTCCAAAGCAGGCATCGCTTCCTTCAGCATCTTAGCAAAAGTGACTTCATGCTTCGTTGGTGTTCCGTAAAGGACACCCGTCTCGGCTGCTTTCGTGATGGCTTTTGTAATATGAGGATGAGCATGTCCCGTAATAATTGGGCCGTATGCTGCTAAATAGTCGATATAACGGTTTCCGTCAACATCCCAAAAATAAGCGCCTTCGCCTTTTTCCATTGCAACAGGTGACCCGCCGCCCACTGCTTTATATGAACGAGATGGGCTGTTAACCCCTCCAACAATATGCTCCAGCGCCTCTTGATGTAATTTTTCTGATTCGGTGAATTTCATAAATAGCCTCCTATCTCAACGTATCACGTCGTCTATCATTATTTTAACATGCCGATGCAAGCGTCCTTAGTTGAATATCTTCTCGAAATTGGATAGGCTAATGAAAAAATAGGTTGGAGGGATTGTATCATGACAATCGAAGTGGGGCAGCAAGTACCTGATATTGAATTACTTGGTGATAATGGAGAGAAAGTAAAGCTCTCTGATTTTAAAGGGAAACACATTGTCCTTTATTTTTATCCAAAAGATATGACGCCGGGCTGCACAACGGAAGCCTGTGATTTTCGTGACCGCCATCAAAGCTTTGCGGAATTAGATGCTGTGATTATCGGCGTAAGCCCAGACGGTCAAGACAAGCACCAAAAGTTTAAAGAAAAACATGACTTACCTTTCCTGCTTCTTGTAGATGACGAACAAAAATTGTCTGAAGCTTTCGATGTGTGGAAGCTGAAAAAGAACTTTGGTAAGGAATACATGGGAATTGAACGCTCAACGTTTCTTATTAATAAAGAAGGAAAGCTTGTGAAAGAGTGGCGTAAAGTAAAGGTGAAAGATCATGTGGAAGAAGCGCTTGAGGAACTGAAAGCTCACGCTTAATATGTTGACGAGATGAGATCGGCAGTCGTGCCGGTCTTTTTTGTATAGAAGAATAGGTAAAAAAGAGGATTGTAATTGACAAAGTTTCGGCTCTGGGGGTACACTATTTATAAAGATTATAATATAAGAATATTTTTGAAAAGAGAGGTGCATGATGAAATGGCTGCTCACGAACTAAAAGATGCTTTAGACGCTCTAAAAGAAACCGGTGTTCGAATTACTCCGCAGCGCCATGCCATCTTGGAGTTTCTCGTAAATTCTATGACACACCCAACCGCGGACGATATATATAAGGCACTTGAAGGGAAATTTCCTAATATGAGTGTAGCAACGGTTTACAACAATTTACGAGTCTTCCGGGAATCTGGATTAGTAAAAGAATTAACGTATGGGGATTCCTCAAGCCGATTTGATTTTGCGACATCTGACCATTACCATGCGATTTGTGAAAACTGCGGAAAGATTGTTGACTTTCACTATCCTGGCCTTGATGAAGTAGAACAGCTTGCATCCCATGTGACAGGTTTTACAGTAAGTCATCATCGCTTGGAGATCTATGGCACTTGTCAAGAATGTGCAAAAAAAGAAAATCATTAATGAAAAAGCTGACCAGTTGAATGGTCAGCTTATTTTTATGACTTTTTTCGATTGTAGGATTCATCAAACTCTTTTCCTTCTAATGCTGGATCGAGTGTAAGTGGCTCTCTGCAATGCATGCACATGTCCACCCGCCCAAGCACTTTTGTTTCCTTCTCACAGCCTGGACATACGACACGGACTGCCTTCGTAGAAAGCATACCGATCCAAAAGTAAACGGCTGTACTCAATCCAATCGATAACACGCCGAGTAGCATAAAGAAGGTCGACAGCCAGACCGATTCCTTGAAGAACACACCGATATACATGATCAAAAAACCAACAAAAACCAAACTAAGTGCAAATGTTCTGATTTTATTAATCTTACTGGAGTATTTCGCCATCCCTAGTCCCCCTTATCTCCAATATAGCACATTTTACCTTTCTGTTTGAATTAGTTATAGAGTTTTGTGAATAAATTGCTTATAATGATTCAACGATCTTTTTTCATGTATTGAAGGAATTTTGATTCTATGAGGAGAAATACATAGCATTAGAGAAGAACCTTACACCCGAGTATTGGAGGAATCACTATGGAAAATCTTCTCCGTCCTATTTATCAAGAGAGAGCAAGTCATCCAGATACATTAGCTGTGATTATAGTAGAAAGAAGGCATAAAGTATCTTCTGAGACGGATAACTTTGATGCAGCGCTTCTAGTCATCGTAAAGGATGCGGAAGAACCGTTATTTATTAAGCACTATGAATCCGATCACCAGACAGCTTCTTTAAATGTTGTCACAGATGATCAGTTGAAGGAATGGATTACCTTAGGTACCAACAGGCGGATTATTGATTGGATTTTAAACGGAAAAGTCCTGTTTGATCGAAATGAATATATTTTCAACTTGATTGATGAACTGAGTACATTCCCGTTTTCTAACCGTAAGCTCAAAATTGGTTTAGAATATGGCAAGCTCATTCGCAGATATATAGAAGGAAAAGCATTTTTTGAATCAAATCAATTCCTCGATGCATATAATTCCATTGTGCATGCCCTGCATCATCTTGCGCGTATTGAAGTGATTGATAAAGGCTTCCACCCAGAAGTGACCGTTTGGAACCAAGTACGTCATATGGAACCGGAAGTATATAAACTTTATTCAGAGTTGATTGAAAGCCACGAAAGTCTTCATAAACGGTTAGAACTTTTATTCCTAGCGAATGATTTCTTGATTCATTCAAAAGCAGAAATTGGTGCGGCTCATTTGCGTCATGTCATGGAACAGCAGGATATTTGGCTGTTTGGCGAGCTTCTTGCACATCCTGATCTCAAACATTTCACACCTGATCTTAGTGTGATGATTGATTTCTTTGTGGAAAAAGGAATTGTGCTAGTAGAGCCAATTGAGACGAAGGGGCAAAAAATCTATCATCGAGGATATTTTGTTAAAAAAGATATTGACGTATGAATATTATGATGGTATATTATTAAACGTCGCTAATGAGCAACTGAGTTGCTTTTAAAGAAAAGCTGACAAAAAGAAATTCAGAAAAACACTTGACGCACACGGTGCTCAAATGTTATATTGAGAAAGTCGCTTCTGAGCGATAACGAAGATGATCTTTGAAAACTAAACAAGACAAAACGTACCTGTTAATTCGAGTTTTTATAAAAAAAATCCTATGATACATCATAGGTAGTCAGTCAAACGCTGACGAAAAACAAAACTTCGGTTTTGTACTTTTTCGGAGAGTTTGATCCTGGCTCAGGACGAACGCTGGCGGCGTGCCTAATACATGCAAGTCGAGCGGACAGAAGGGAGCTTGCTCCCGGATGTTAGCGGCGGACGGGTGAGTAACACGTGGGTAACCTGCCTGTAAGACTGGGATAACTCCGGGAAACCGGAGCTAATACCGGATAGTTCCTTGAACCGCATGGTTCAAGGATGAAAGACGGTTTCGGCTGTCACTTACAGATGGACCCGCGGCGCATTAGCTAGTTGGTGAGGTAACGGCTCACCAAGGCGACGATGCGTAGCCGACCTGAGAGGGTGATCGGCCACACTGGGACTGAGACACGGCCCAGACTCCTACGGGAGGCAGCAGTAGGGAATCTTCCGCAATGGACGAAAGTCTGACGGAGCAACGCCGCGTGAGTGATGAAGGTTTTCGGATCGTAAAGCTCTGTTGTTAGGGAAGAACAAGTGCAAGAGTAACTGCTTGCACCTTGACGGTACCTAACCAGAAAGCCACGGCTAACTACGTGCCAGCAGCCGCGGTAATACGTAGGTGGCAAGCGTTGTCCGGAATTATTGGGCGTAAAGGGCTCGCAGGCGGTTTCTTAAGTCTGATGTGAAAGCCCCCGGCTCAACCGGGGAGGGTCATTGGAAACTGGGAAACTTGAGTGCAGAAGAGGAGAGTGGAATTCCACGTGTAGCGGTGAAATGCGTAGAGATGTGGAGGAACACCAGTGGCGAAGGCGACTCTCTGGTCTGTAACTGACGCTGAGGAGCGAAAGCGTGGGGAGCGAACAGGATTAGATACCCTGGTAGTCCACGCCGTAAACGATGAGTGCTAAGTGTTAGGGGGTTTCCGCCCCTTAGTGCTGCAGCTAACGCATTAAGCACTCCGCCTGGGGAGTACGGTCGCAAGACTGAAACTCAAAGGAATTGACGGGGGCCCGCACAAGCGGTGGAGCATGTGGTTTAATTCGAAGCAACGCGAAGAACCTTACCAGGTCTTGACATCCTCTGACAACCCTAGAGATAGGGCTTTCCCTTCGGGGACAGAGTGACAGGTGGTGCATGGTTGTCGTCAGCTCGTGTCGTGAGATGTTGGGTTAAGTCCCGCAACGAGCGCAACCCTTGATCTTAGTTGCCAGCATTCAGTTGGGCACTCTAAGGTGACTGCCGGTGACAAACCGGAGGAAGGTGGGGATGACGTCAAATCATCATGCCCCTTATGACCTGGGCTACACACGTGCTACAATGGACAGAACAAAGGGCTGCGAGACCGCAAGGTTTAGCCAATCC